>JALOLD010000012.1 GCA_025456145.1 Thermoanaerobaculales bacterium
GAGTTCCACTTCGAGGGGGTCGGCGATGTCGGGGTCGCCGAGCTGCTGACCAGCTTCGCGGCCCAGTACTACGAGGCCAACCCGGCGATCCCGCGCACCGTCGAGACCGCGGTCGAGCTCCCCGAGGACGACCGCGAGCCGCTCCGCTCATGGCTCGCCCACCGGCGCCGCGGCGCGGTCGAGATCGCCACGCCGAGACGCGGGCCGCGGGCCCGCCGGGTCGAGCTCGCCCGGGACAACGCCCGCGCCGCCTTCGAGCTGCGCTTCCGCGCCCCGCGGTCCCAGGCACAGCATCTGGCCCGCCGGCTCGGCGAGGCGCTCGGCCTCGATCGTCCGGTCGAGCACCTCGAGTGCTTCGACATCTCGCACTCGGGCGGCAAGGACACCACGGCCTCGTGCGTTGTCTGGCGCTCGGGCCGGATGGACCGTCGTGCCTACCGCAGCTTCCGGATCCGCTCGGTCGAAGGCATCGACGACTTCGCCTCGATCGCCGAGGCGGTGACCCGGCGCTACCGGCGGCTGCGCGACGAGGGCTCAACGATGCCCGACCTCGTGCTGATCGACGGCGGCGTCGGCCAGCTCAACGCGGCGATGGCGGCGGTCGACGCCCTCGGGCTCGAGCTCGCCATGGCCGGCCTGGCCAAGCGCGAGGAGGAGGTCTGGCTGCCCGGAGCGCCCGAGCCGCTCCGTCTCGAATCGACCGACCCCGCCCACCTCGTGCTCCGCCAGGCGCGCGACGAGGCCCACCGATTCGCCATCAGCCGCCACCGCGCGCGCCGCGGCAAGCGCACCCTGGCGACCGAGCTCATCAACGTCCCCGGCATCGGTCCCGGCCGGGCGAAGGCCCTTCTCACCCGCTTCGGCTCGGTGCGCGGCGTCCAGCAGGCCACCGCCGAGGAGCTCCAGCGCGCCCTCGGGCCCCGCCTCGGCCGTCACCTCTTCCACCACCTCCACGCCGGCGAGACCGTCGAGTAGGCACAATTTTCACTGCGTTGCCGGATTGCGATGGTACCGGCGATCGCACCCTTCCCGTTTGGATCGCTACAACGCCGTAGTAGCGTGACCGGTACCTTTAGGTTTCGCAAGAGTGCCCGAGTCCGCGTCCGCGTCCGATGCGACGGCTCGCTCCCCCTCCCGCTCCCGCTCCCGCTCCCGATGCGATGACCCAAGCACCGTCGCAACCACGAAGGCACTAAGGGATTTGGTGTTGCGGGCGTTTCGCCCGCACGCCTTCTCCAGCACCTCCGTCGATCGCGGCTGCGGTCGACGGAGAACCTCGGGAGCGGGAGCGGGAGCGGGAGGGGGAGGGAGGGTGCCTGCAGCGTCCCCTTGACATCCGCGTTCCACCAACTTACCCTTTCTTTACACCATGAACGTCGTCGCCCACCCGCCCGCGACCACCCCCCGCGCCGATGGGCTCGGTCCGATCGAGTGGATGCGCCGCGCCATCGCCCGTCTCGGCGCCCGTCTCCGCGACGGAGGCGCGATCCTGACCAGGGCCCGGCGAGCCGTTCTCGCTCTCCTCCCCTCCCGAGAGCTCGGAACCGTCGAGGCGCTACCGCATCCCCTCCCTGCCTCGTCCCGACACCCGGATCTCCGGCCCGTCGAAGCCCGCCGCCACCATCTCGACGAGTCGGCCGTCGAGAAGGCTGCCAAACAGCCGGCACGGGTTCCGGTCATCACCAAGCCGACCGGCCGACCCGCCTCCCCCCACCTCAGGGCCGGCGACGACATCCGAACCATCCAGGAGATCCTCGGCCACCGGGACGTCAAGACGATGATCTCCACCCACATCCTCGACCCGTCCGGAGGCCGCGGGATCGTCAGCCCTGCCGTCACCCTGCACCGGGTCGGCCCATCCGAATTCCCCGCTCACGAGGGTGAAGTGCGCCCCTGAGCACGAGAACATCCCTCCTGTTATCGACCCGATCGAGCACGATAACAACCTTCTCCCGCCAATCCCGAACATGCATGCTCACCAAGCACTTGACACCCCAGGACCACCCGAACAAGATGAAGCGGGACGACCAGGATGAAGCACGTTTCCACCAATCCCCGTAGTATCGCTAATTAGAGTTAGGCTCGGAACCCGAATGGTCGGCAGTAGTCTCACTCCTGGGAGCGCCAGATGGATCTAAGGAAGAGACTCTCAACCAAAGACGCGGACCAATCTTCCGATGCCAGGGGGAAACCCTGGAATACCTGGTTGCTGCTTGGGGGGTTGGTCGTCTTTCTTTCGATACCCTTCTTGGTAGGGTTGAAGCTGCCGGGCACCGTCAACTACGGGAATCGATACAGACCCGCGACAGCTGTCACCGGAAAGCGAGTTCCAGACCTCGCAGCCATCATCAGCATCGACCGGCAAGAGACTTTCCGGGTCTCGAACGGCGAGGAGGTTGCGATCCCAGTGCACACGGAAAGAGAACTACACGAAGCGATCGAGGGGATCGTCCGTTCGTTCCCCGACCGTCCGTTCTTGCTGAAGATCGATCGAGATACCCCGTACGATCACGTTGACATAGTAATCAAGGCATTGAGGGCAGCCGATGTCAAGAACATCTACTTTCATACGGAACCAATACCCCAATCATGAACGCGCCTAACCACCCGTTCCAGGCGGACCGCGACCCGCGCGAGCGCGGGCCGCGTCCGCTGAACTCCAGTCGTTATGCCCCATAGGGAAGGTACATGCCTACCTGCTTCGTGATCCAGCCCTTCGACTCCGGAAAGTTCGACAAGCGCTTCGATGACGTGTTCGCCCCGGCGATCAAGGAGGCCGGACTGGAAGCGTATCGTGTCGATCGCGATCCGAATGTGGAGGTACCGATCGAAGCCATTGAAGATGGAATCAAAAACGCCGCCATCTGCTTGGCCGACATTACGACAGACAATCCCAACGTTTGGTACGAGCTTGGATATGCCTTCGCGTCCGGACGCCCGGTCGTAATGGTCTGCTCTGAGGAGCGAACGACTCATAGGTATCCCTTCGACATACAGCATCGAACAGTTCTCAACTATTCTGTCGAGGCGCCCAGTGATTTCGAACGCCTCCGTGCACAGCTTAGTGAGAAACTCATGGCGCTCCTTAGCAAGAAGGAGGCGCTCCGTCAGATAGTGGAATCGGAACAGGTCGCGCCAACCCACGGGCTTAGTCAGCCGGAACTTGTGGTTCTTGCAATTCTCGCTGGCGATACAGGGCTCCCGGGCAGCAGTTCGCCTCTATATTCACTAAAGAGGAGTGCAGAACGCTCAGGGTTGACGTCTATTGGATTCTCGCTTGCTTTTCGTCGACTACTAAGTAAGGGGTTGATCGAGACTATAGATACGATGGACGAGCACGGCGAATCCTACGAGGCTGCTCGCCTGACAGATCACGGCTGGCACTGGGTCGAGCGGAATGAATCCTTGTTCGTCCTCAAGAAGGGCCCCAAGCCCACGGGATTCGATGATCTGGATGATGACATCCCGTTTTGACATGGGCATAACAACGCAATCCACCGGAGCGGTAACAGCCTAAAGGTGCCAGTCACGCTATTAAGGGTTTGTTACGGAGAAGGGCGGCTGACGGGCGGCGCAGTTGCGCAATAGCGTGACCGAGGAACCCTTTTTGGTACCTTCTCAATCCCGTTGTTTGCGCGATGGACCTTCAATTAGGGGGTAGGTACTACCCGCCCGGGGTTGTTCGTGCCCCTCACTCGAGGGGTCTCCGGGTATCCGGCTTGTTTGATTAGACATGCTTGGTTAGCCTCAATAACGGTAATCAAGGCTTCCCGCTCATCTCCTGAGTTGGGGTCAACGTGGAAGGGCAACGGGGCTGAACCTACCCTTGAATTTCCTACGGGCAGAGTAACCCATAGCTTGCTCACCCTAGCGGTCCAGGAGCACCCCGGTTGAGTGGTAACGCTGATGATACCGTTTCCCCCGGTGTGGTCCATCGGAATGGTAAGTGGTCGCACCTCGAAGGTACAAGACGGTGGTGTCGGGGTTGGAGTAGGAGTTGGTGAAGGCGTTGGAGTGGCAGTTGGTGTTGGAGTGGGGGTTGGTGTTGAGGGCGGTGTCCCGTAGTCCGTCCAGTCATACCGAAGGGAGAAGTCCAGATAGGTTTGGAACAGCTTAGGGGCATCTGTGAGCAGCTCAAACGGTGCTGTCCGGTTGGGCCAAATCCCTGTATCAGAACCGTTGATGTATGACCCGTCCACAAAGCCCCACTCAATGTCCAGAAACTCATCATTGGTGGTCTTCACCAGAATAGCCACAATGGTAAACGTGGAGGCTACTGTGCCCGAGTTTCTGAGGTCCCCGGTCAACCTCAGCTTATCCTCGTTCCAGCCCCAAGGAGACTGATACAGCGTCCCATCCAGGGCCACGTTTGCATTGGGTGGGTACGTTGGGTAGTATTCAGCATCCACGCTATAGGTAAAGCTAGCCACTTGATTGGGGTTCACATCCACGTACATCCCGAAGAACCCCACTTCAAGCCGCTTGAGGCAGGTACCGGTTTGGACTGCTGAGAGCTTCAAGCATGTGCCCCAGATGAAGGAGTCTTCGGAGGCAATCACCTGCCCAGACGAGTTTCTGAAGTTGAGGGTGACCCGCACAAAGGACGCGGTAGAACTTCCAGTGTTGACCAGCTCCCCCATCACGTACATCGTTCCGGGTGACGCTTCATACCACCACAGCCCGGTTGAGGTCAGGGTAAAGGCTGTGGTCTTGAGCGGTACCCCACCGGTTCCCATCTGTGCTCTAGCCCGAAGAACACGGTCTTCACGGGCAGCGGTTTGCTCTTCCTTCCGGATCTCCTTTAGGATGTCCCGAGGCTGGCTGTCCGGCACCCTGGTCAACTGGACGGACTCAACCTCCCCAGAAGCAGCCACCCGCCTGGGTTCTCCTGCCGGTGCCCAGACGGACGCTAAGATGAGCAGGGTTAGTAGAATCGGAACTCTGCGTATGTTGTGTGCAGGCACGTTGACCTTCTTGTAGGTTGCTCTGCTTAGGACTCCCGGGTAGTTCATCCACCCTGGGGTCTTCTTACAAATTCAGCACACCTCTCCCCCCGAAGCAAGACGAACCCTCAATCAGAGGGGAACCTGTGATTATCGGGCCTCCGTGCCCATCCGTGCCTGGAGAACCAGGTTAACGAAGTTGGGTCGAGGCCGGAGTCAGTCGGCCCTTTCGAATCAAATGCCCAGACCGACGAAACCGTATTCGGTGACAGGCTTTAGAACCTCAGGAAGTTGCCGATTGGGGAACATCCTGAGGTTCAAAGGCCTGGCACTCGATGTGACCTCCTATCGAGGCGCCCTTTCGTCTGACGCATCGAGGGCCAGGCACCGGGTCCGCGCGACGTCGACGAGCTTCGGTACTTCCATGGGCTCGCAGGGTGTCCGGACTGGCGCGTCTGACGCGCCACCACGATTCGTCCGACGAATCGTCCCTACTCCTCGGGGACGAGCCCGAGGCGGACGAGGGCGCGGCGGGCGGCGCGCTGCTGGGCGTCGCGCTTCGACCGGCCCTCGCCGCGGGCGATCTCCTCGCCGTTCCAGTCGACCGTGAAGACCCAGCGGCGCTGGTGGTCGGTGCCGCCCTTGCGGATCAGCCGGTACTCGGGAAGCGGCATCCCCTGAGCCTGGGCCGCCTCCTGGAGCGCCGACTTGGGGTTGGCGAGGGCCAGGGTGCGCTCGTCGAGGGCGTCGGCCTCCTCGCCGAGCTGACGCTCGACGAAGGCCCGCGCCTGCTCCCAGCCACCGTCGATCGCGATCGCCCCGATCACCGCCTCGAAGACGTCCTCGAGCAGGTTGGTCGAGCCGCGGCCGCCCCCGCGCTCGAGGCTCGCGCCGACCTCGACCCAGCCGTCGAGGCCGAGCAGCGCGGCCTGCTCGGCGAGGCGTTCGGAGCGAACCAGGTGGGTCCGCTTGCGGGTCAGGTCGCCCTGGTCGTCGCGCGGGAAGCGCTCGAAGAGCATGAGGGCGACCGCGTGGCTGAGCACCGCGTCGCCGAGGAACTCGAGACGCTGGTACGAGCCGGCGAGGTCGGAGGCGACCGACGAGCCGTGGCGGAGCGCCCGGGTGAGAACCTCCCGGTCCGAGAACCGGTAGCCCAGGTTCTCCTCGAGCTCGGTGAGCGGGTCGGGTCGGTCGTCGTTCACCTGGGCATGCTACCCCGATCCGGCCATCAGGTGGCGGACCCGGGCGAACCGGACGTGGATCTGCTCGCCGTGGGTACCCGGCCAGTAGATGCGGCCGCAGCCGGCGCAGCGGCGGAAGCGCTCGGCGGTCGCGAGGACATAGGGCGGCACGTCGGCTGCGACCTCGCTCGCACCGACATCGATGAGCGCCCCGTTGCACTCGCCGCAACGCGCCGCCTCGAGGTCCTCCGGCGGCGGCAGACGGTGCCGGCCGAGGACCTCGGCGAGCTGGCCCTCGAGGGTCCCGGCCGCCACCATCTGGGTCCGCGGCCCGGCGGCGGCGAGCTCGCGATCGCGGGTCAGCAGCCAGCGGCCCTCGGCCTCGGCAATCCGTGCGAGCTCGGCGTCGGCCGGCTCGGTGCCGAGGTAGAGGCAGTCGTGGCCGCACAGCCGCAGCCACCGGGCGAGGCTTCCGAGCATCGCGTCGCAGAGAAAGCGCGGTCCCGGCATTCAGTCGATGTAGCCGAGGGCGCGCAGCCGCTCGAGGGTCTCGGCGTGGCCGCCGACGACGAGCGGCCGCTCCGGGTTCCACCACAGCCACGCGCCGCGGTCGATGCGGTCGGGAGGCGCCAGCTCGCGCGGGTCGATCGCGACGCCCGCCACGACCCCGCGCCACTCGACCTGCCCGGCGACCGGGGTCAGGAAGGCCCCGGTCGACGCGGCTGACAGCGCGACCGCGCACAGCGGCGCGGCATCGGCGCAGCGGATCTCGAGACCGCGGCCGTCCCGTACGACCTCGATCGGCCCGACGCTCCAGGCCTGGACGACCTCGGGCCTGCCGCCGACCTCGAGGACCACCGTCGCCGGACCGTCGGTCCCCGTCGCCATGACCTGCAGCCCCGGCACCATCCGGCCGGCGTCGGCGGCGAAGACCGTCGCGAGCTCGAGCTCCAGCTCTTCGGGGATTACCCCCGGACGCTCCTCGGCCGGGTCGTCCGCCAGGTCGACGACGAACGCCCCGGGCGGCAACGGTCGGACCTCCTCGAGCCGCGCCCGGCTCGCCGCGCCGAGCCCCGGTTGCGCCGCCGTCCGGAGCATCACCCGCTGCGACCCGCGACGCCATGCCCAGCGCAGCGGGCCGGCGCTGAAGGTGGCGCTGACGATCGGCCGCGCCGACCCGCCGTCGAGGAGCGACCGGCCGGGCAGCGAGCCGTCGTCAGGCAGGCCGGCGAGGTCGACGAGGGTCGCCGCGAGGTCGGCGAGCTGCACCGGCTCGGCGACCTCACCGGCCGCGACCCCGGGGCCCCGCACCAGCAGCGGCACCTCGACCGCCTCGCGCCACAGGGTGAGCCCGTGCGCCCAGGCGCCGTGCTCGCCGAGCCCCTCGCCGTGGTCCGAGGTCAGGACCACCGTCGCGTCGTCCCCGAGCTCGGCGAGCAGCGGCGAGAGCACCTCGTCGACGTGTCGCACCTCGCCGGCGTAGAGCTCCCGGAGCCGCCGTGCCTCCTCGGCGGTCGCCTCGCGCTCGCGGGTCGCCAGCGGACCGAGCGGCGGGGCGACGGCGCCCCCCGAGTGGTCGCGGTAGGGCTCGTGCGGGTCCATCAGATGGAGATAGAGGAACCCGTCCTCGCCAGCGTGGGCGGCGAGCCAGCGGCGGGCCTCGCCGACCACCCAGCTCCCGTCGGGCGCGGTGGCGGTCCCGTGCCCGTCCGGAACCGTGTAGCTCGAGAACCCGGCGGCATGCCCGTTGAGCGCGTGCACCGTGTAGTTGGCGACCACCGCACCGCCCTCGAAACCGGCCCGGTGCAGCCGCTGGGCCCAGGTGGGGAGGCCCTCGGGGATCCCGACGACCTCGCCCTCGGGCGAGGTCAGCTCGAGCACCGGCCGACCGGTGAACAGGGTCGCCACCGAGGGCAGGGTCCACGAGCTCGAAGCGGTGACGTCGAGCCAGCGGCGGCCGCCGGCGAAGGCCGCGGTCACCCGGGGCATCAGCTCCGGCGTCACGTGGTCGGCGCGCAGGGTGTCGACGAGGACCACGACGAGCCGGCGAGGATCGGCGAGCGGCCGGCCGATCCGCGGGCCGCCGAGGACGACGCCGGGCGGCGCGTCGATCCGCGCCTCGCCGCGGCGCAACCTCGCCTCGATCGCCATCGACTCGCCCGGCCCCACCGTCCACTCGAAGAGATCGCGCGAGATCCCGAGCCGGACCGTCGCGGGCGCCGTTCCGGGGTTGAGGAGCTCACCGCGGAGCAGGGCGCCGGTGCCTTCGTAGAAGAAGCTCCGGCCGCCGGCATCGACGCCGAGCACCCACCGCTCGCCGTGATGGTGCCAGACCCACTCGTCGGGCCACAGCCGCGCCCAGCCCGGGTCGGGCGCCCCGCAGGCGATGCTCCCGACCGCGGCGAGCAGCCCCACCACGACGCGCGGCAACGCGGTCATTCTCATCCCCCCAACCACATCCATGATACTCGGTCTCGCCCCCCCGCCGGTGGTACAATCGCGGGCGCTTCGAGCCCTCCGGCACTGCGCCCGGAACCCCCTGGAGGAAGCCCATGCCAGCCATCGAGACCACCCCGGAGCTCGTCCAACGCGTCTACGACACCTCGCGCGAGCGCCTCGCGGTCATCCGCCGTCGCTTCAACCGCCCCCTGACGCTCGCCGAGAAGGTGGTGTTCGGCCACCTCGCCGACCCCGAGGGGGAGACCCTCGAGCGCGGCAAGGCCTACATCCAGCTCCGGCCCGACCGGGTGGCGATGCAGGACGCGACCGCCCAGATGGCCCTCCTCCAGTTCATGCTCTCGGGACGCGACACCACCGCGGTGCCCTCGACGGTGCACTGCGACCACCTCATCCTCGCCCGCTCCGGCGCCGAGGAGGACGTCAAGGCCGCCATCGAGATGAACCGCGAGGTCTACGACTTCCTCCAGTCGACCTCGGCCCGCTACGGCCTCGGCTTCTGGCGCCCGGGCTCGGGGATCATCCACCAGGTGGTGCTCGAGAACTACGCCTTCCCGGGCGGGATGATGATCGGGACCGACTCGCACACCCCGAACGCCGGCGGGCTCGGGATGGTCGCGGTCGGCGTCGGCGGCGCCGACGCGGTCGACGTGATGGCCGGCTTCAACTGGGAGGTGCTCCAGCCGTGGGTCGTCGGGGTCAGGCTCACCGGCTCGCTCAAGGGCTGGGCGGCGCCCAAGGACGTGATCCTCAAGCTGCTCGACATCCTGACCGTCAAGGGCGGGACCAACCGCATCATCGAGTACTTCGGCCCGGGGGCCGAGTCGATCTCGTGCACCGGCAAGGGCACGATCACCAACATGGGCGCCGAGCTCGGGGCGACGACCTCGATCTTCCCCTACGACCGCCGGATGAAGACCTATCTCGACGCGACCCGCCGGGCCCGCATCGCGACCCTGGCCGAGGCGAACCGGGACCTCCTGACCGCCGACCCGGAGTGCCTCGCCGATCCGGAGCGGTACTACGACCTGGTCGTCGAGATCGACCTCGACACGCTGGAGCCGCACATCGTCGGCCCGCACACCCCCGACCTCGCGCGGCCGGTGTCGAAGATGGCCGCCGACATCGCGCTCAACGGCTACCCCGACACGCTGACCTCGGGTCTCATCGGCTCGTGCACCAACTCGTCCTACGAGGACATCACCCGGGCGGCCGATGTCGCCCGCCAGGCCCTCGACCACGGCGCGACGATCAAGTGCCCGCTCTGGGTCACCCCGGGCTCGGAGCAGGTCGAGGCGACGATCGAGCGTGACGGCCAGATGGGCGTCCTCGCCGAGCTCGGCGCGACCGTGCTCGCCAACGCCTGCGGCCCGTGCATCGGGCAGTGGAAGCGCGACGACATCGCCGACGGCGAGACCAACTCGATCCTCTCGTCCTTCAACCGCAACTTCGCCAAGCGCAACGACGGCAACCCCAAGACCCACAGCTTCATCTCGAGCCCCGAGATCGTCATCGCCTACGCCCTCGCCGGCCGGCTCAGCTTCAACCCGCTCACCGACCCGGTCGACGGCGCCGACGGTCCCTTCAGGCTCGCCCCACCGAAGCCGGCCCCCGAGATCCCGCCCGACGGCTTCGTCTTCAAGGCCGAGGGCTACCTCGCACCGCCGGACGACCCGGCCGGCCTCGAGGTCAAGGTCCGCCCCGACTCGCAGCGGCTCCAGATCCTCACCCCCTTCGAGCCGTGGGACGGCGGGGACCTGGACCGGCTGCCGGTGCTGCTCAAGGCCCGGGGCAAGTGCACCACCGACCACATCTCGCAGGCCGGCCCGTGGCTGCGCTTCCGCGGCCACCTCGACAACATCTCGGACAACCTCTTCCTCGGCGCGGTCAACGCCTTCGCCGAGGACCCGGGCCACGGCGTCGATGTCGCGACCGGCGAGATCGTCCCCCTGCCCGAGCTCGCCCGTTCGTACAAGAGGCGGGGCGTCTCATGGGTCGCGGTGGGCGACGAGAACTGGGGCGAGGGCTCGTCGCGAGAGCACGCCGCCATGGAGCCCCGCCACCTCGGCGGCCGGGCGATCATCGTCCGCTCCTTCGCCCGGATCCACGAGACCAACCTCAAGAAGCAGGGCGTCCTGCCCCTGACCTTCGCCGACCCGGCGGACTACGACAGGGTCCGGGCCGACGACCGGATCTCGATCACCGGGCTCGCCGAGCTCGCCCCCGGGCGCCCGGTGACCGCGATCATCCACCACAGCGACGGCAGCGACGAGACGATCACCCTCAAGCACAGCCTCAACGCCGAGCAGGTCGAGTGGTTCAAGGCCGGATCGGCGCTCAACGTCCTGCGCACCAGATAGACCGCCGGTCTGCCACGACGTCCGCGCCCCGGGGACCCGCCCCGGGGCGTTGTCGTTTCGAGGTCGAGTCTTCAGTATTTTGTTCCATCGCAAGCGGGTTCTCACACAGCCCGGTGACCCTGCGATGGCAACTAAAAACTAAAAACTGATAACTGAAAACTGCCGTGAGAAATTGACGCCCGATCCCGATTCTGCGACGATCAGACATGGCCGCCGAGCAGGGTCGCGTCGACCTCCCGATGCCCGATCTCGACTTCCTCGAGATCTTCATGCCCTACGAGCTCCGGCTCGCCCAGCGTCGGGCGATGATGGGCAAGAGCGACCCGAGATACGCGCTGTCGAGCACCTTCGTCGGTCTGTACCTGGTCCGTCTCCAGTCGGTCGCCGGAGACTGGTTCCCGTCCTCGATCGAGGGCGGCAACCAGATCGGGATCCACGTCGGTCAGCTGCTCCGCGAGGCGATGCGCGACTCGGACATCCCGTTCAAGCTGTCCGATCGGGAGCACCTCGTGGTGCTGCGCGACATCGACCCGCAGCACGCCTACGTCGTCGCCCAGCGGTTCCTGACCATGGCCGGTCGCTCGGACCTGCTCCGAGCCGCAGGTCTCAGGACCAACGTCGGCTATGTCATCTACCCGCTCTCGACCCAGCCGAACTTCCCGGTCGACCAGTGGCAGACCCTGATCGACCTCGCGCGGGCGATGAGCGACCGGGGGGACCGCACCGGGCCGGCCTCGGGCTTCGGCCTGCTGCGCGGTCCGCACATGGACACCGCCAACATCCCCGAGACCGATCTCGTGCCGCTCGCCTTCCAGGACTCGGAGTCGCTGGTCAGGGCCGGTCTGCTCCAGATCCAGCGGATCCACCTCCTGCCCGGGATCTGAGGCGGCTCGGAACGAGCTCTCGGCCCATCGCCGGAACCGAGGTGCGACGTGCCACAGCGAAGATCCACAATCGCCCTCGTGCTCGCCACTGGGATCCTGCTCGCCTACGTGGCAGGTTGCGGGGCGGACCGGCCGACGCCGCCGCCCGGGCTCGACAAGGTCCAGCTCGCGGGGTGGAGGGCCTATGTCGATCTCAACTGCGCGGCCTGCCACGGCGAGGACCGCCGGGGTCAACGGTCCGGGCCCGCCCTCACCGGCCTCGCCGAGCACTGGTCGGCCGAGCAGCTCGTCAGCTACCTGACCGACCCGGACGCGATGATCAGGACCAGCCCGCGCCTCGCCCGGGTCGCCGGCCAGTACTCGATCCGCATGCCGGCCTCCTCGGGGAAGAGCCCGGGGTACGGCGACCCGGAACGAGTCGAGAAGCTCGGCGCCCTCGCCGAGTACCTGCTGGTCGACCCTCGGTGACCCCGGCCACCGGGCCGGGATCGTCCGACGCACGCCGGGATCTCCGCCCCGGTACAATCCTGGGGTGTCCTTCGATATTGGTCGCTGGCTGCCCGAGTTCCCGATCCGGGAGACCTGTCTCTACCTCGACCACGCCGCGGTCTGCCCACTGCCCTTCCCGGTGGCCGAGGCGATGCGGCGGCGGGTGACCGAGCAGCAGCAGACCGGATACGCCAAGGACGAGGAGTGGCGGAACGCCGAGCTCGCCTGCCGCCACCTCGGCGCCGAGCTCATCGGCTGCCCGCCCGAGGACCTGTCGATCATCCGCTCGACCTCCGAGGGTCTGTCGCTGATCGCCGAGGGCATCGACTGGGAGAAGGGCGACGAGGTGCTGGTCGGCGACGAGGAGTTCGCCGCCAACGTCGCACCCTGGCTCAACCTGCGGGCCCGCGGCGTACGGGTGGTCCGCTACCCGCAGCCCGACGGCCGGATCGACCCGGAGGACATCGCCGGCCGGCTGAGCGACCGCACCCGCCTGGTCAGCGTCTCGTGGGTCGCCTTCCACAGCGGCTGGATCGCCCCCCTCCCGGAGATCGCCGAGCTCTGCCGGGAGTGCGACGTGCTCCTCGTCGTCGACGCCATCCAGGGCCTCGGGGTGCTGCCGATGGACCTCCGGTCTGTCGGCGCCGACGCGCTCGTCGCCGACGGCCACAAGTGGCTGCTCGGCCCGGAGGGCGCCGGGCTGATGGCGACCTCGGCCGAGCTGCGGCGGCGGCTGCGGCCGGCGATCACCGGCTGGCGCAACATCCGGCGCGAGCCCGGCAGCTTCTTCCTCCACGACCTCGAGCCGCTCGAGACCGGCCGCCGCTTCGAGCCGGGCGCGGTCAACGCGGTCGGGATCGCCGGTCTCGCCGCCGCCCTCGACCTCTTGAGCAGTATCGGCCTCGACAACATCCACGCCCGGGTCGAGACCCTCGCGCGGCTGCTCACCCGGATCCTCCTGGCGCACGGCTGGGACGTCTTCTCGCCGGGCTCGGGCCAGCCGATCGCCGGCATCGTCGCCGCCCGCCATCCCAAGGTCGCCCCCAAGGAGGCCGCCGACCGCCTCGCCGACCGCAAGGTCGTGTGCTCGGTCCGCCAGGGCTCGGTCCGCTTCTCGCCCCACTTCTACACCACCAAGGGCGAACTCGAGGCGCTGGACAGGATTCTGGAGAAGGTCGGTTTGTGAGCGGACCGCTCGACCGACCTCTCTCCAAGTTCAATTCTGAACTCTGATTTCTCCGTGTCGACGAGCCCTGAAGCGCTTCACCACGGAGGCGCGATCGGGGTTTCGATGAACGTAGAGAAACCAGAGCTCAGAATCGAGAATCGATGCGGTTCAGGCGAGCATCACCAGGGCTTGGGCGATGAGGTGGATCCGCCGTTCCAGGGACCGCAGGCTCACGTACTCGTCGCGGGTGTGCATGCCGCAGCCCACCGGACCGAGCCCGTCGATCACCGGGACCGCCGACGGATCGGGCAGGAAGTTCGGGAAGGAGACCCCTCCGCGGTCGGTCTCGAGCTCGAGGGTCCAGCCGTCGGCGGCGGCGGCCTCGACGAGCGTCGCCGCGAGCCCGGCGCCGGCCGAGGACGGCGGCACCGGGAGGATCTCGTCGACGACCTCGAAGTGGAGCTCGACCTGCCACCTGGCCGCGGCCGCGGCGACATGATCGCGCATCGCATCGAGCACGCGGTCGCGGTCGGACAGGGTCAGGTAGCGCGCCTCCCCCTCGACGATGCACCGGTCCGCGACGACGTTGAGCCGCTGCGACGTACCGACGAAGCGGTGCTCCTCGCCGAGGTCCTGGACGAACTCGCTGTCGCCCCCGACGATGCGTCCGGCATTGACGATCGGTCCGGCGCCGGTCTCGGAGAGCCCCTGGACCTCGGCCGCCCAGCCGGCGGCCGCGGCGAGCGCCGAGCGCCCCTCGGCGAAGGCGAGGCCCGAGTGAGCGGCGCGGCCCCGTGCCTCGAGCCGCCACACCGACAGGCCGCGCCGGCCCACCACGAGGCTCTCGCCATCGCCCCGGGGCAGCCCGGGCTCGAGCACCAGCACCGCTCGCGCCCCGTCGCCGAACCGCCGCATGGCGGCCTCCGAGATCGGACCGCCGACCTCCTCGTCGGGTACCGCCAGCACCACCAGATCCGGCGGCGGGTCTGCGCCGCGCTCCGCGAGGGTCTGGAGAGCGCCGACGAGAGCCGCGAAACCGCCCTTCATGTCGAGCGCGCCGGTTCCGTGAAGGCGATCGCCGAGCCGGGTCGGGGTGATCGCCGGCAGGACCGTGTCGAGGTGGCCGACCGCCAGGAGCCGGCCGCCGCCGGTGGTCGGTCGACGGGCCACCAGCAGCGGCTGCGGCTCGCCGGCGGCGGTGGCCTCGTCCTCGATCTCGAAAGCGAAGCCGAAGGGCTCGAGCTCGCGACCCAGCCGCTCGGCGCAGCGGCGCAGGCCCGTCGCGTCACCGCTCGGCGACGAGATCGCGCACAGGGCCTCGAGCAGCGCGGTCGAGCGCTCCAGGGCCGTCGTCGGTGCGATCGCGTCCATGCTCACCGCCGGCCGCCGTCCCGGACCCGGACCACCGGCTCGCGCCGGCCGAGGTCGAAGGCCTCGCCGGGGAGGAGGATGTGGGTTCGCAGGGAGTGGGCTCCGATGTCGCTCCGCCCGCCGGGCCCCTCGCGGCGGTGGATCTCGGCGCCCTGCGCGTCGTACACCACCACCCAGCCGTCGCCGAGGACCTCGAAGGTGCCGTCGGGCCGCACCCAGACCGCGGTCGCCTCGTCGACTCCGACCCCGAGCAGCTCGGGGTGCTCGAGGACCACGGTCATCAGGCGGTTGTGGCGGCTGCGGGCCACGAAGTGCTGGTCGACGACGACGCCGGGGAAGAGACCGAGCCCCTCCCGGACCTCGACGTTGTCGGCGGCGATGACCGTGAAGTCGCCGTCGCCGGTGATCATCAGCGGGCTCTGGCAGGCGGTGCCGGCCGAAGTGCCGCCGACCGCGGCGCCGCGTGAGAAGGCCTCGCGGACGGCGCTGCCCACCGGGGTGCCGATCAGGGCCTCGGTGATCCGTCGCTGGTCGCCGCCGGAGAAGAAGATCCCGCCGGCGGCGAGCACCCGGGCCGCGAGGACCGGGTCCTGGGCGTCCTGCGCGGTCCTGACGTCGGCGACGAAGACGTTGCTGCAGCCGTAGTCGTCGGTGAACAGGTCGACGTAGTACTGACCGGTGTCGGGCTCCTCCGACGCGGTCGGAAAGACCGCGATCGCGGCATCCGGCCCGCCGGCGAGCTCGACGAACTTCTCCATGACCTCCCGCGGCTTGGCTCCTCCGCCGTTGAGCACCAGGTGGCCGCGGACCTCGTCGGCATCGGTGGGAGCGCCGGCGACGCTTAGTGCCAACCAGACCACCACGAGCCGGCCAACGAGCGGGCGACGATGTTCGAGATCGATCCCCAACGGACACTCCCTTCAACGCGTCGAAAGGTCGTGGTCGAGAGGTGGGAGGTCGGGAAGCGAGGAGGTGAGAAGGTCAGAAGGTCAGTATGTGAGAACGTCAGAGGGATGGAACGCGCCTGATTCGCTCACCTTCTCACCTTCTCACCTTCTCACCTTCTCACTCTCTCACCTTCTCACCCCCTCACCCTCTCACCCTTCACGTCACGAGCCGCGAGTCACGAACCCGGGGCGGCCCGAAGGCCGCCCCGGGGTTCGAGGTCGGGTTACCAGGAGAACTTGGCGCCGAGCCGGATCTCCCGCGGGGTCTGGATGTCGAGGGGCGTGCCATAGGTCGAGCTCTCGACCCACTCGCCGGCCGCCGGGTCGAGGTAGTCGTAGTAGTAGTCTCCCCACCGCTCAGAAACCTCGGTCACCGTGTCCGAGTCGAGGACGTTGAAGGCGTCGACGAACAGACCCAGCGCCATGCTGCCGCCGAGCTTGAAGCTCTTCTCGAGCCGCAGGTCGAGGACCGAGCGGTCGTCGTACTGCTCGGAGCCGCGCGGGGTCATGAACGCGGTGGTGCGGTCGTTGAAGTACAGACCGCGCAGCCTGACGTACGGCGTCCAGTACTCGCCGCTTCGCCACTGGTAGAAGCCCGAGGCGATGATGCCCCACGGCAGGTCGACCGAGCCGTTGACCTTGAACACCCACTCGGAGTTGCCGGGGAGCGTCCCGTCGGCGTTGGTGAAGCCGTTGAGGTCGTCGAAGCCGTTGCCGTAGCCCGCGACGTCGTAGTCGGCGGTCCCGGTCGAGTCGGACCAGACCAGCGAGCCGTCCATCGACCAGCCGTTCGAGTACCGCTTGTGAGCCCGCAGGGCGACCGACGAGTACTCGCGAGTCGCGAAGTCGATGTTGGTGATGAGGTACTCCTGGGGCTCGAGCAGGTCGTAAAACGGCAGGGTACCTCCGGCCAGCGGGCTATCGCCCGGGCTCGCGGTCGTGACCTGGGCGTCGTAGTCGCCGACGTTCGAGACGACCATGACGTTGATGTCCCGGTAGTCGCGCTGGATGTAGTCGAGCCCGATCACCATGTCCTTCATGAGCTGGTACTCGAAGGAGGCGACGAGCTGCTCGACCGACGGGTGGTCGATGCCCGGGTCCATCTGGGCGCGCGCCTGGACCGCTCCGCCGGCGTCGATGTCGAACTCGCCGGTGTCGAAGTTGTAGTCCCAGTACTCGGCATCGGAGAGCGCGTCGCCGGAGGCCTCGCGGTCGAACATGGTCACCGTCAGACCCTCGTAGTAGATGCCGTAGTGGCTCTTGAAGACGAGCTTGCCCGAGCCGAGGATGTCCCACACGAAGCCGATGCGCGGCGCCCACGTGTCGACGTCGTAGACGTCGGAGCCGCCCGAGGTCGGCGCCGAGACGGGATCGGCGAAGTTGCCGGTGTACTTCGAGTAACGGACGCCCAGGTTGATCGCGAAGTTGCCGATCTGCCAGGAGTCCTGGGCGAAGGCGTGGAGCCCCTCCATCTCGGCCTTGAGGTTCCACTCGCTGCCCCGGTCGGACGAGAAGACGCCGCAGAACGGGTCGGCGAAGTAGTCCTCGAGCGAGTCGCAGTAGTACGAGTCGTCGTAGTACGAGAAGCCGCCGTTGCGCCGGGTGATGTAGTCGCTGTGCGACTGCTCGTAGTTGAGCCCGAACTTGAAGTTGTGCGAGTCGGAGCCGCCGATCAGCCCGTCGGCGAAGAGGCTCCAGGCGGCGTCGAAGGCGAGCCGGTCGACGTCCTTGTTCGAGGTCTGGGCGAGGTTCTGCCAGTCGAAGCCGGTGTCGGCGTCGAGCCGGTTGGGGATGTCGCCATGGTACGGCAACCGGTCGTCGCCGCCGGTGTAGCCGGTGAGCTTGAGCTCGAGGAAGTTGGAGCTGTTGACCAGCGAGTCCCAACCCAGGCTGTAGACCCAGTTGGGCGACTCCTGACGCTGCGACGCGCTCGCCAGGGTGAGATCGCCGACCCCACGGTAGTCGTGGACGACGTCGTCCCAGTCGACAAAGCCGCGGACCGTGTTGGAGTCGCTGGCCTGCCAGGTCAGCTTCGCGAGGACCCGGCTCTCGGTCCGGTCGCTGTCCTCGCGGTCGTCGAGGGGCGCGCCTCCCGTGTAGAACGGCTCGACCTGCCGTTGCCGCATGTTGCCCGAGACGAAGTACCAGAGCTCGTCCCGGACCACCGGGCCGCCCAGGCTGACGCTGGCGTCGACGTCCGAGTCGACCTTGTTGACCCCTTCGGCTCCTTCGACGGCGTTCTCCGAGTTGAGGCCACCGCCCGAGTAGTAGACCCGGGCGTCGCCGTGGAACTCGTTGCCGCCGGACTTGGTGACCAGGTTGACCACCGCACCGGTGAAGCCGCCGTACTCGGCGTCGGCCCCGAGGCCGGCGACCTGGACCTCCTCGACCCAGTCCATGCTCGGGAGCACCCACTGGGAGCCGAGCTCGGGGTCGGAGACGTCGACGCCGTCGACGTTGTAGGCATTCTGGTAGGTCGACGGCGCACCGTAGGCCTGGTCGTCCTGGATGCCAGGGGCGTAGTTCATCAGGTCGGTCGGGTCGCGACGCACCGGCTGGCGCTCGATGAACGCGTCGCCCAGGTTGAAGCCGACGTTGTTGTCCACCGTCGAGACCTGGACCGCGTCGGCGACGACCACAATCTCCACGCTCACCGTGACGTCACCGAGCTGGAGGTCGACGGCGAGGGTCTGACCGAGGCTGACCCTCAGGTTCTCCTGGCGCACCGACTGGAAGCCGGGCAGGCTCGCCTCGAGGACGTAGACGCCCACCGGCAGCGACGGGAAGCGGTAGACCCCCTGCTCGCTCGTCACCGCCGCGAGCTGCCCGCCCACCAGGGCGTCGGAGATCGCACGAACCGTGACGCCCGGCATCACCCCGCCGAGCGGGTCGGTGACGGTACCGCGGATGCTCCCGGAGGTGGTGCCCTGCGCCGAGACCTGCGCCGAGCACAGGGCGATCACGGCGACCGCGACCCAGATCACGAGCCCTTTCGCTGCTCTCATGGTTCCTCCTCTCGAACATGAAATAGACTTTTCGTTGTTGGACGAAGATGAAATTCTCGATATCATACCGTGAAGATAGGGCGCGGCTGGCATCCTGTCAACCTGCCGGCGGCGATCGACCGGCCGATCGGCTACAGTGGGGGTTACGCGACCCGCCCGGGCGAGGGAGAGACAGCAATCATGGCGACCGAACCGGTCCCGACCGACCTCCGGGAGCGCATCCTCGGCCACGTCGGCGAGCTCCCGCCGCAGCAGCGTTCGATCGCCGACTACCTGCTCGACCACCTCGACTCGGTGCCCTTTCTGTCGGTGCCCGCGCTGGCACGGCGCTGTGGGGTGTCGGAGGCGACGATCGTGCGGTTCAGCCAGCGCATCGGCTTCTCCGGCTTCACCGAGCTCAAGGGGGCGCTGGTCGACCTTCTCCAGGAGCGCCTCGGTGTTGCCGACGAGCGGGAGCCCGGCGACCTCGGCGGCGACGTCCTCGAGACGGTCGCCGGGCACGAGGACCGGAACATCCGGCTGACGGTCGACCGGATCGACCGGGTCGTGTTCGACGCCATCGCCGAGCGGATCTTCGCCGCCGAGCGGGTCCACACCTTCGGGATGGGGATCTCGGCCCACCTCGCCGGGCTCGCCTCCTACGCCCTGGTCCAGATCGGGGTTTCCGCGAGCCCCCTCTCGACCGGCTACTCCTCGCCCGCCGAGCAGCTCGTCGCGGCCCGTAGAGGCGATCTGGTGCTCGTCATCTCGCTGCCCCCCTACTCGCGCCAGAGCCTCGACCTGATCGACGCCGCCCGGAGGCTCGGCATCGCCACCGTCGCCCTGACCGACCGGCTCACCGCTCCGGCGGCGCGGGCCGCCGACCTCGCGCTCGCGGTGCGCAGCGACAACCTGACCTTCACCAACGCGGTCGCCGCCATGACCGTGGTGATCAACGCGCTGGCCACCGCGGTCGCCGCGCGTCATCCCGATCGGGCGATCGACGCCTTCGCGCGAATCGGTAAGGTGCTCGCCGACGACCCCGACGTGATGCCGGAAGGAAGCTGAGTTGAATGATGAGTGATGAATGATGAATGATGAAATCCATCGCAGGCGTCGCTGAGAACCGGTACCGGAAGCTGTGAGGTGGCAATTGGATCTCGCGTTGATCGTTTTTCAGTTCCACACCGGGTATACGTGTGATGTGATTCATCATTCATCATTCATCATTCATCATTCGGGATCGAGATTCGAAGCATGAGAATCACGATTCCGCATGTGTTCGCGCTGCTGACCGGGGTGGTCTTCGCGTGCAGCCTGCTGACCTGGGTGGTGCCGTCGGGCGAGTTCGAGCGCGAGCGCCGCGAGGTAGGCGGCATCGAGCGCACCATGGTGGTGCCGGGCACCTTCGAGACGGTCCCCAAGCACCTGTCGCCGGCGGGCCTGCTGTTCGAGCGCCGGGTCCCGGGGATGGCGACGCCGACCAGCCTCGAGGGCTTCCTGAGCGCGATCCCCCGCGGCATGATCGCCGCCGCCGACATCATCTTCTTCATCTTCATCATCGGCGGGGTCTTCGGCATCCTCCAGACCACCGGCACCATCCCTGCGGTGCTCCACGCGGTCCTCGACCGGCTCCGCCACCGTTGGAAGCTGCTCACCGTGGTGCTCATGCTCTTGATGGGGATCGGCGGCTCGACCCTGGGCATGGGCGAGGAGTTCATCCCCCTGGTCCCGATCTTCCTCGTCGTCGCCCGGGAGATCCGTTGCGACCGGATCTACGGCGTCGCCCTGGTCTACGTCGCCGGCGCGGTGGGCTTCGCCGCCGCGACCACCAACCCCTTCACCGTCAACATCGCCCAGAGCATCGCCGGGCTGCCCCTCAACAGCGCCATGGGCTTCCGGATCGCCTTCTTCGCCTGCTGCATGGCGGTGACCCTGGTCTACATGCTGCGCTATGGCGTTCGGGTCCGGCGCGACCCCTCGGCTTCCTTCGTGGCGGGCGACGAGATCGAGGTCGAGCCCGGCGCCGAGGCGCCGGCCCTGACCCGCGCCCATGTCGCCACCGTGATCGCCTGCGTCGCGATCTTCGCCTTCATCCTGTGGGCGGTCCAGGCCATGGGCTGGTGGCTGCCCGAGATGGCCGGCGGCTTCATCCTGATGGGGCTGGTGGCGGTGACCGCGTCGCGGATGCGGGTCGCCGACGCCACCCGCTCGGTGGTCAAGGGCATGGAGGAGATGACCGTGGCCGCCCTGGTGGTGGGCTTCGCGCGCGCGGTCACCGTGGTCATGGAGGACGGCCTGATCCTCGACACCCTGATCCAATCGGCGGCGGTCGTGCTCGCCCACGTGCCGCGGCTGGTGGCCGCCGAGGGAATGCTGGCCTTCCAGACGGCCCTCAACTTCTTCATCCCCTCGGGCTCCGGTCAGGCGGCGGTGACCATGCCGCTCATGGCCCCCCTGGCCGACGTCCTCGGCATCACCCGCCAGACCGCGGTCTTCGCCTTCACCTGCGGCGACGGCTTCTCCAACACGGTCATCCCGACCTCGGGGATCCTGATGGCCTCGCTCGGCCTCGGCGGCGTGCCCTATGGGCGCTGGCTTCGCTTCATGGCGCCGCTGCTTGCCCAGCTGCTCGGCCTCGCGGCCCTGTTCATGGCCGCGGCGGTGCTCATCGGCCTGCAGTGAGCCGCTTCCCCCCCCCGACGATCCCGTCGACGCCACGACCATCACCCCTGAAACCGGCCCGAGCGTCCGTCGTACCACGATGCGGTCGGTCATGAACCGACCGAGGAGGACACACGATGCGACGACTCGCGATCTCGACCCTGGCGATCCTGGTACTGGCGGTGGGTGCGGCGGCGGCGGCCGAGGAGGCGCCGGCGTCCCCGAAGGGCAAGCCCGCGCTGGTGGTAATGGACATCCAGAACGCCTACCTGCCGATGATGGACGACGACGGCAAGGAACAGGCCTTGCGGTATGTCAACTACGCGATCTCGAAGTTCCGGGAGCGCGGCCTCCCGGTCATCGTCGTCTACCACACCGATCCCGACCGCGGTCCGGCGCCGGGCAGCGAGGGCTTCGAGTTCCCGGCAGAGATCCGGATCGCCGACGGCGACGCCAGGGTGGTCAAGAACCGCCCCAGCGCCTTCGTCGGTACCGAGCTCGAGACGATCCTCCGCGACCAGGGCTGCGACACCGTCTTTCTGGTCGGCCTCAGCGCGGTGGGCTGCGTGCTCCGCACCTACTTCGACGCCGAGCGGCTCGAGTTCAGGACCTTCATGATCGAGGGCGCCCTGCTCAGCCACGATGCCGAGCTCACCCGCGCCGTCGAGGCGATCACCGGCGCGGTGCGGATCGACAGCCTGGAGTACATGCTGCTCAACGCGCCGCGCTGATCGGGCGCCAAGCGAGGGGATTCCACCTCGGCGGCCGCAAGTGATCCGAGCCCGAGCGGGGGGCCTTCGTCCGGGTCCCGACGTGCTACCCTCAACCTATCTGTAGCTGAGGGGTTTGCAGGCTTTGGCGTTACCGATCCGCTTGGTCCTCAACACCGCGATCGTCGAGCTCGACGGCCCGACGGGACGGCCGCTCATCGACGTGATTCGACACGATGCGGGCCTCAAGGGCACCAAGCACGCCTGCCGCGAGGGCGACTGCGGCTCGTGCGTCGTCTTGGTCGGCGAGCCCGGGGACGGGGTCGCCCGCTACCGCCCCGTGACCTCGTGCCTGATGCCGGTCGCCGCCGCCGCCGGCCGTCACGTCATCACCGTCGAGGGGCTCGACACCGGTGGGATCGGACCTCTCCAGCAGCCATTCGTCGACGAGGGGGCGTCCCAGTGCGGCTTCTGCACGCCGGGCTTCCTGGTGTCGCTCGCCGGCCACCTCCTCACCTGCTCCGACTGGGAGGTCGCGCCGGCCTTCACCGCCCTCGCCGGGAACATCTGCCGGTGCACCGGCTACGCCTCGATCCGGCGCGCCACCGAGCGGGTGCTAGGGTCGGTGGCCGAGCGCATCGACCCCGAGGAGCCCCGCTTCGCCGCCCTGGTCCGCGAGGGCTTCCTCCCGGCCGCGTTGCTCGAGGCGAGCGCCCTCGTCCGGAGCCCCGAGGCGACCGCCGGCCACGGCGCCGGCGACCGGCCGGTGGCCGGGGGGACCGATCTCTACGTCCAGCGCCCGGACGACTTCGCCCATCGCCACGTCGCCCTCGTTGACACGTCGCGAGGCGACATCCGGCTCGAGGGTGACGAGATCGTGCTCTCCGGCCGCACCACCGCCGAGGATCTCAAACGGAGCGAGATCCTGGCCGCCGAGCTCGGCGACATGGTCCGCCCGATGGACCTCATGGGCTCGCTGCCGATCCGCGAGCGCGCGACGGTCGCCGGCAACCTGGTCAACGCCTCGCCGATCGGCGACATGACGATCATCCTCCTCGCCCTCGACGCCGGGCTCGAGCTGGTCGGCGGCCGCGGCCGCCGCCGCGTCGCGCTGCGCCGCTTCTTCCTCGGCTACAAGACGATGGACCTCGCCCCGGACGAGCTCGTCGAGTCGATCCGCATCCGCCGCAGACCCGGCCGCCTCTTCAACTTCGAGAAGGTCTCCAAGCGCACCACCCTCGACATCGCGAGCGTCAACTCGGCGGTCTCGCTGGTCGTCGAGAATGGCGTGATCGTCGCCGCCGGGCTCTCGGCGGGCGGGGTCGCGCCGGTCCCGCTGGCGCTCGTCGAGACCGAGAGGCTCCTCCTCGGCCGGGCGCCGGATGCCGCCACCGCCTGGGCGGCGGCGCGCTGCGCCGCCCGTGAGGCGACGCCGATCGACGACGTCCGCGGCTCGGCCGAGTACAAGCGGCTGCTGCTGCGCCAGCTCGTCCTCGGCCACTTCCAGCGCCTGTTCGGCCTCGGCGCCGAGCTGGTCGAGGCGGCGTCGTGAGCCACCCGGATCTCATCGCCCACGTCCTCGGGACCTCGCGGTTCGTCGACGACCTGCCCGAGCCCGCCGGGCTGCTCCACGCCTCGGCGGTGACCTCGCCCCTGCCCCACGCCCGGCTGATCGGGCTCGACCCCGCCCCGGCCCTCGCCTCGCCGGGCGTCGTCGCGGTGCTCACCGCCGCCGACATCCCGGGGACCAACCAGATCGGCGGCATCGTCCAGGACGAGGAGCTCCTCGCCACCGCGGCGGTCCACTTCGTCGGCCAGCCGGTGGCGGTGGTCGTCGCCGACACCCCGCACCGGGCGCGCCTCGGGGCCCGCGCCTGCGCCCTCGAGCTCGAGGCGCTGCCGGCGGTCTTCGACCCCCGCGAGGCGGCGGCCCGCGGCGACCTCATCACCGCCCAGCGGATGCTCGAGTGCGGCGATGTCGACGCGGCCTGGGCCGATTGCGAGGTGATCGTCGAGGGCCGCGCCGACACCGCCGGGCAGGAGCACCTCTACCTCGAAACCCAGGCGGCGATGGCGATCCCCGAGGAGGGCGGTCGGATCAGGATCTTCTCCTCGACCCAGGCGCCGACCGCGGTGCAGCGGATCGCGGCGCGGGTGCTCGGCCTTCCGATGAACATGCTCGAGGTCGAGGTAACGCGTCTCGGCGGCGCCTTCGGCGGCAAGGAGGACCAGGCGACGCCGTGGGCGGTGATGGCGGCGCTCGCGGCGCGCCGCACCGGCCGGCCGGTCAAGCTCGTCCTGAGCCGCCACGAGGACATGGTCTGCACCGGCAAGCGCCACCCCTACTCGTCGGACTTCAAGCTGGGCCTGGCCGGCGACGGCCGGATCATCGCCTACGAGGCCCGGCTGTGGCAGAACGCCGGCGCCGCCGCCGATCTGTCGCCGGCGATCCTCGAGCGCTCGATGTTCCATGCGACCGGCGCCTACCGGGTGCCCAACGCCCGGATCCACGCTGCGAGCTGCCGGACCAACCTGCCGCCGTTCACCGCCTTCCGCGGCTTCGGCGCGCCGCAGGCGATGTTCGTCATCGAGGCGGCGATCGACCGCGCCGCCGAGGTCACGGGGATCCCGCGCACGGTGATCCAGGCGCGCAACCTCCTCGACGAGGGCGACCCATTCCCCTACGGGATGCGGGTCGAGCGCGCCCGGGCGCGGCGCAGCTGGGACGAGGCGGTCGCGCTCGCCGACCTCGAGACCCTCCAGCGCGAGGTCGCGGCCGCCAACGCCGCCGAGCCGTGGCGCAAGCGGGGCGTCGCGGTCATGCCGGTGTGCTTCGGCATCTCCTTCACCAACACGACCCTCAACCAGGCCGGCGCCCTGGTCCACGTCTACACCGACGGCTCGGTGAGCGTCTCGACCGGCGCGGTCGAGATGGGCCAGGGGGTGAGCGCCAAGATCCTCGCCGTGGCCTCGGCGACCCTCGGTTTGCCCGCCGAACGGATTCGCCTCGAGAGCACGACCACCCGCACCGTCGCCAACACCTCCCCGACCGCCGCCTCCTCGGGGGCCGACATGAACGGTCGCGCCACCGAGCTCGCCTGCCGGGCGATCGGCGACCGTCTGCTGTCGGTGGCGGCCGAGCGCCTCGACGCGCCCTTCGCCGATCTCTCGATCGCCGACGGCGTGGTCACGGTGGCCGGCCGGCCTTCCGAGCTCGGCTGGGACGAGCTCGTGCGGACCGCCTACTCGCGCCGCGTCAACCTCTCGGCCCACGCCCACTACGCGACCCCGGGGATCTGGTACGACCGTGAGGCCGAGCGGGGCGAGCCCTTCGCCTACCACGTCTTCGGCACGGCGGTCCTCGAGGTCACCGTCGACTGCCTGCGCGGCACCTATGTCGTGGACCGCGTGCGGATCGCCCACGACGGCGGACGCAGCCTCGCCCCCGAGGTCGACCGAGGCCAGCTCGAGGGCGGTCTCGTCCAGGGCCTCGGCTGGATGACCATGGAGGAGCTCGTCTTCTCACACGGCCGCAATCTCTCCGACACACTCTCGACCTACAAGATCCCCGACCTGCCGAGCACCCCGGTCATCGACGGCCGCTTCCTCGCCGACGCCGACAACCCCAAGGCGGTGCTGCGGTCGAAGGCGATCGGCGAGCCGCCCTTCATGTACGGCATCGGGGTCTACTTCGCCCTGCTCGACGCCCTGCGCGCCTTCCGCCCCGACCGCCCCGGCGTCTACGACGCCCCCCTCACCCCCGAGAAGGCGCTGCTCTTCCTGCACGCGGATCGGTAGACGTCTTCCCCTGCATGAGCACACCGCAACGACCGTGGCGCCCCTCCTGAGTAGTCTCGTGGCTCAAGGCCGGCCCCTCAAGAGGGATCACTCGAACGGGATATATCCCAACAAGAAGACATCTGTCGTCTGGAGGACTCCTCCGTGGGTCAGATAGGCCTTGCTCTTGAAGTGCAGCAGGTTGCCGTGCCGATCCCGCCGGTTTGAGGTGACGAACGACAAGTCGAACGCCGTGATGTCGTGCTGCATCGCCGTCGAGAGCTCGTCGATCTGCGAAACCCCGTCGTGATCGACGTCGACCCAAAGGCGGAGCTGTACGAATATCGCGTCTGCGTCAGAAACGAGACCGTCGCCATTCCCGCCGTACTCTGGTTGGTCGAACACCGCCAACGCACGATAACCGTTGGGCTCGTCCGACGGTGGTTGTTGGGTGAAGCTCCCGAACAACTCGGAAGCGTCGTCAATCCGCCCGTTGAAGTTCCGATCGAGCACCAGGAACGCGTCACCGACCTCCTCGTCGATCCACGCGACCCAGTTCTCTGCACCGTCTGCATCGAGATCGAACCAGACGCCGTCCTCGAGTCCGGTGAACGCGAACCCGCCGCGGTCCAGGTCGACAACGATCGGGCTGTAGTAGGTCAGCCGAAGGAGTCCGTTCGATCCGGTGCACGGGCTTCCAGATCCCGATCCAGAGCCGGCGTCCTTTGGACTGGCTCCACCACGAGTCTCGTGCAATGCAAACCCGAGACTGGGGCGCCCGCTCCTCGGACCACCCGCGCTGTTGCTTCCGCTGGCGCCCCCCTGGCAAGGGGGTGGCGGGTCGGGAGGATTCTGCTCTGGGGTGGTGACAGCTGCGAAGTCCGCAGCCTGACATTCGCTGCCATGGAGATCTGTTTCACACGCGTTTGCCGTTGGGGACATCAGGTAACCGACACAATCCGTGTGGTCGAGACCCATAATGTGCCCGATCTCATGTGCGATCGTCGGACCGTAGTCCCCTCCGCAGGAGCAGGTCTGACCGGTGCTGGTCTGTGCGTATATCCTGACTTCGCCCATGACGTACCCCCCACATGCGTTTGAGGGGCTCTGTTGGCTTACGAAGGTCACCTCGATGACGGAATCGACCTGCCCTGGGCCTGGGTTTGCGACGAAATCAGGGAAGTCTACCCCCGGGGTAACACCGAAGCTCGCGCAGCCATCCTATACTCCAAGTGCTGTGCTGATCGACGCTGCTGAGAAGGCAGGATCGAAGACAAGACCTATCGAGTCAACACCTTCGAGGTAGCCCGAAGGCCCCCCGGTCTCGCACCCCATCACCGGATCAACCATGAACGCAAGTCCGACCCCCAGGACCACTCGAACCAACTTCGTTAAGGTCTGTCCAAGATGTAGCAAGCCCATCAGTACACCTCGGGTTCATCTTCCCCGCGAGGTGAAGACAGCACCTTAAGGACGTACTGCTCAACATCGTTTGACGTTCTCGCTGCTTTCAGATCGGAGGACGAGGTCAACATCGGAGACAGAAGCGCTCTGTCCGGGGACGGAAACAACACGAATCCGTCCGCCTCAAAAAACCGACCGTCCTCGCCGACTCCTCCGACGGTGGAGACCACAGTGATCTCATCGCCAACGACGGGACTGTATGGAAACAGAGAGTGCTCGTTGCAGAACGATGTGTTTCCGGCCGTGAAGCTCCCGTTGAAGAAATAGACGTACGAGAACGAAAACGGGTCCATCGTGTGGTGGCTTTTCGCCTGGAAATCAGGAACGACTTTCAACAGCGAACCGGGTCGACCGAGGTAGAAGCCAAAGTCGATCGCCGAAATGCGCCCGTGGAACACGACGGCGGCACCTTTGATGAGGGTCTCGGCCGTGACTCGACCTCTGTAGATCCCAGTCATTGGAGCGATGGAGTCAGCGAGATTCAGACAGTCAGAGCCCTTCGACTCCAATAGCGGCTGGACTCTCGTCTCGGCATGAGCGCGATTTCGAGCTTCCAACTCTTCCCGTTGGAGAACTGTCTCGAACCTCCGTCTTGCCTGCTCTCCGAGCAGCGACCAGTCGATGTTGCCGTTGGCGTCGACGGCCCGCGCGGCTGTGACCCACACGGGTCCCGACTGCTCGGCGCACGCCTTCGGCCCGATCACTCCCGGAAACTGAGAGTCCTTCTGATCGCCTTCGGCGAATGGTACTGATGACAACAGAATCACGAGAGAAAACAGGAACCAACTCATTCCATCCCTTCGTGCTGATTCGCTCGTACAGGCTCTTCTCATTGGTCGAATCCGGTGCATTCGAGTAATCGGTGCGGCAGGGTAAACCAAGACCGATACGCAGTCAACGCGACCACGTGGCGCAATCCACCGGGCAGCCATCGGAAGGGGATCTCCTTTCCTCCGGCTTGAAGGCACCTCGCCCGTCATCCCCCGAGACAGCGCCCCCGGCTCTGCAAAGCTGCTCGATTGGGGTGTTCTGCGATACGATCCCGCCGAGCACCGGAGCCGTGACGCCCGGGCGCCGTCCCACCCGGCCGTCACACCAATGGAGGAGAGCGCGCATGGCGAGCCACGAGCCGCACAAGATCAAGACCGTCCGGCTGGTTTCGTTCCCGAGCCTGGAGGAGCGCAAGCGCAACCTGGGCGAGGCCCACTTCAACGTCTTCCGGCTGACGCCGGCCCAGGTGAGCTTCGACATGTGCTCGCTCGGCACCAGTGCCGTCTCTCAGGAGCAGCTGGCCGGGCAGCTGGTGGGCGACGAGGCCTACGCCGGCTCGCGCAACTTCGAGGAGCTCGAGCGGGCGGTCCACGAGGTGCTCGGACACAGCTACGTCTGTCCGACCCACAACGTGCTCGGCTGCGTGAAGCTGGTCGTCGCAACGCTCGTCGCGCCGGGCTCGGCGTTGCCGTCCAACGCCCGCACCCGCATGGACCAGCTCAGCCGGCTCGGCGTCTCGTACCCGGATGTCCGCGACCACGGGGAACAGGTCTTCACCGGGAACTTCGACCTCACCCGGCTCGAGGAGGCGCTCGGCGCCGGGAACGTGGCACTGGTCGGGCTCCAGGCCTTTGCCGACGGTCAGCACCCGATCAGCCTCGCCAACCTCAAGGCCGCCCGGGCGCTCGCCGACCGCTACGGTGTCAAGGTGATCTGCGACGGCTCGCGGGTGATCGAGAACGCCTGGTTCATCCAGCGCCACGAGCCGGGCCAGGCGACCCATCCGATCGCCGCCATCGTCAAGCAGATGGTGAAGCTCTCGCACATCTTCCAGATCGACGGCGCGCAGGACCCCAAGTGCACCACCGGCGGGCTGTTGACCACCGACAACCCGGCCGATCACGAGAAGTTCATGAACGAGGTCGTCGTCTACGAGGGGCTGCACACCTACGGCGGGATGGCCGGCCGCACCATGGAGCTTCTCGCCCGCGGCCTCGGCGAGATGTGCGACGAGGACGAGGTCCACTGGGTGATGCACCAGACCGAGCGCTTCACCGCGCGTCTGAAGGACGGCGGGGTCCCGATCGAGCGGGGCTGCGATGGCGCCTACCTGCGGGCCGGCGAGTTCCTCCCGCATGCCGGGGAGCACGCCCAAGACACCCTCTCCGCCGCGCTCTACCTGAGCTCGGGGGTGCGGGCGCTGGCCCACGGAATGGTGGGGCGAGACGATCTGGTGGCGGTCCAGGTGCCACGGCTCGCACTCACCAACGAGCATCTCGACCAGGTGGCGGACGCGATCATCGCCCTCTACCGGCAGCGCGATCGGATCTCCGGCCTGCACGCCACCGCCTTCGGACACTGGCGCGATCAGATGGAGTACCGCTGGGTGTTCCCGGACATCGAGGTCTACGGCTTCGACACCTTCCCCTATCAGATCCACACCTTCGAGCGGGTGGGGAGCTTGAGCCGCGAGGGCCGCGAGAAGGCGATCCGGGCCGCCGGGTACAACACCTTCCTGCTCCGCTCCGCGGATGTCGCGATCGACCTGCTCACCGACTCCGGCACCTCGGCGATGAGCACCGACCAGTGGGCGGCCTACGACGCGGCCCGCGCCAGCGCGACATCGAGCGAGGAGTACTTTCGGCTGGTCGACCGCCTGCGGGCGCTCTTCGGCTACAAGCACATCATCCCCACCCACCAGGGGCGCGCCGCCGAGCACATCCTGAGCCAGAGCAGCATCACCGAGGGCCAGCTGGTGCCGGGGAACATGTACTTCACGACCACCAAGCTGCACCAGGAGCTCGCCGGTGGAGTGTTCGCCGACGTCATCGTCGATCAGGCGCACGACCCGCAGAGCGATTACCCGTGGAAAGGCGACATCGACCTCGGCAAGCTCGACGCGCTGGTGTCGCAGCACGGCGCGGCAAAGATCGCCTACATCTCGTTCGAGCACTCCGTGAACATGGCCGGCGGCCAGCCGGTGAGCATGGACAACATGCGCGAGGTTTACGAGTACTGCAGCGCGCGCAGCATCCCGGTGTACTTCGACGCCACCCGGGTGGTGGAGAACGCCTGCATGATCCAGCTGCGGGACGAGCGCTACCGCGGCGTGAAGGTCGAGGACATCGTCCGCGAGATGATGCTCTACGGCGACGGCTGCACGATCAGCGGCAAAAAGGACTTCCTGATCAACATCGGCGGCGTGCTCTGCTTCCGCGAGAACGCCGAGCTCGCGCGCAAGGCCGAGGAGATGCTGCGGATCTACGAGGGAAACGTCACCGACGGGGGCCTCCCCGCCGCGGAGCTCGCCGCCATCGCCCGGGGTGTCGAGGAGATGCTCGACGACCGCTACATCCGCTCGCGAATCCGGCAGACGCACTACCTGGGGTCGCTGCTCCACGAGGCCGGGGTGCCGATCGTCACCCCTCCGGGCAGCCACGCGATCTTCGTCGACGCCAAGCGCTTTCTGCCGCACATCGATCAGGACTGCTACCCGGCACAACGGCTGGCGGCGGAGATCTACGTCGAGACCGGCGTGCGGGCGATGGAGCGCGGCAACGTGTCGAAGGGGCGTGATCCGAACACCGGTCAAAATTACCGCCCGGCGCTCGAGCTGGTGCGCCTCACCATTCCCAGGCGGGTCTACACCAACGACCACATGCGCGCGGTCGCCGAGGGGATCATCCGGCTCCACGAGCGGCGCCATGAGATCCGCGGCCTGAAGCTCGTATACGAGCCGGCCAAGCTGCGCTTCTTCCAGGGCCGCTTCGAGGAGCTGTAGGCCTCGGCCGAACGACGGCGACGCGCCTTTCCCGACCGCGCGTCCTCCATGACTTCGACCCGCTCTGGGATCCCCACCCCCCCCCTCAGCTCGGCGGCGCTCGCGCCTCCCGCGCCTGCATGCTCTCGAGATACCTGAGGGTCGCATCGACCACGCCGTACCCAGGGCCGTACGATGAGCCAATGAAGGCCCGACCGGCACCGTCGGTCGACCCCTAACGCTTCGCCCTCGATTCCATCGACGACGGCGAGCCGACGACCCTGGTGACGGTGGTCGTCCACTCGGGCTCGGTGCCGGGGCCGACCGGCATCTTCATCGTCATGACGCCGAGCGACCAGACCGGGACGGTCGGCGGCGGCGAAGCTCGTCGGCGTGTCGTACGAGGTCCTCGAGCCGGTGACCGACCCCGAGCTGGCGCTCGACCCGAGATCCAGCCGGCCACCCGCGGCCTTCGCCTCGCGGACCCGTTGGAACCACCCACGACGATGCTCGTTGGAGGATTGCCCATCGAACCCCGGGGGCTGGGCGACCCGGCCGGCCGCCAGCCCGGGGTCCGACGACCGGCATCGACCCGCCGGAGTCGTCGCCACTACCGGCGAGACGTCAGGGCGCGACGAGGTCCCATTCTCCGGTGGTCCCGCTCTCGAAGCCATCGGCGAAGAGGACCGGTTCCGGCACGTACACGACGAAGTTCTCGTCGGCGAAAAACCCCGAACCGCCCCAACCGATGATCCAGCGACCGTCCGACGAGACGTCCGAGGCGAAGTTGAAGGTGTACCCGGTCGGATAGGCCACGCCCATCTCGTCGAGGTAGTCGGAGAGGAGCATGGTACCGACGCCTTCCCGCCAGATGACCGCCTTGCCCCAGCTGGCCGGGCCCAACGGCCAGGTGCCGCCGACGATCGTCGAGCCGTGGGCGGTGATGCCGGCGCCGGCCATGTTCTGCTCACCTCCGACCGCGAGGTTCGGAACCACCTCGTAGACGTCCGTCACCGTGTTGTAGCGGTAGGCGTTCCCCGGGGTGGCGAAGTCGCCGTAACCGATGCCGGTCACGTACTCGCCGTCGTCGGAGGCCGCGAACGCCTCCTGCGCCGGCACGCCGGCCTCCACCCAGATCAGCTCCTGGACGCCATCGACCCACACGGCACCCTGACGCCCGTTGCCGTCCTGCCAGCCGCACACCACGTTACCGTCGAGGTCGGCCCCATTCGCCCGAGTCGACTGGCCGGCGACCGTGGAGCCCAGGTCGTACAGGCCGACGCCTTCGTCCCACTGGACCGCATGGGCGGTGCCACCGTCGACCCAGCCCAGCCCGACGACCGATTGTCCGTCGCCGGAGATGCTCCAGCCCGAGCTGGTCTCGGCGCCCGACGAGCCTCCGATGCCGCCCATCGGAGTCCAGGTCCCGGTCGAGACCTCGTAGAGCGACAGCTCGGAAAGGCCGGTGACCGAGTCGGTCGAGTTGCCGCACACCCGGGCGCCGTCGTTCGAGATCTTGCCCTGTCCTCCGAGCCCGTTACCGGGGGGATTGCCGCCGATCGCTTCCAGGCCGCCGCCGGCGGTCCAGATGAAGAAGCCGCCGGCGCCATCACCCGAGCCGGAGACGACGCCGTTGTCGCTGACCCCCTCGGCATACCCGCTGGTGGCATAGGGGAACGACCAGAACATCCCCTGCGCCAGGGCCGGCATGGCCCCGGTGAGAACGACCCCGACGATGATTGCGATGCGTTTGATCTCCATTTTCAACTTCCTTTCTCCAGGTCACCGCCGCCGTCACCGGACGTTTCACGCCGTCGTCGAGAATCGACCGACGCCGGGTGGACGCAGGCTCCGACTCCAACCTCTCCCGCGACAATCACCACGGGCCCGGTCGGTCGCTCGCGTCCACCTGCCGCATCCGGGATGGCCGTGCACTCCGGAAGCCACAGGCCGGGCTCATCCTAGGGGACCGACAGGGCGGCCGCCTATCAGGGAATTCCTGGTTTTCCGCCCGGCGTGGCGGGCTCCACCCATGTCGAGGGAGGCGGAGATCGCCGGCGACCGATCGAAACATGGAGGGGTGGGCCCCGGCGGCGGCGCAGCCATCGCCCGGCCCCGGGGCGCGAGAGGTCAGGAGTCCGGGGTGACGACTCCGGTCCGGATGGCGAACCGCACCAGGCCGGCCACGTCGTGGATCCCCAACCGGCTCATGAGCTGCGCACGATGGGTCTCGACGGTCTTGACGCTGACGAAGAGCTTGTCGGCGATGCTCCTGGTGGACTCACCCTCGGCGATGAGCTGGAGGATCTCGCGCTGGCGGGAGGTGAGCACGGCCAGCTCGGCGTCGGGATCGTTGCTCGCCTCGAGAACGCGATCCACCACCTCGGCGTTGATGGCCCGGCTCAGGAAACGACGGCCGAGCAGGACCCGGTCGAGGGCCTCGGACAGCTCGTCCACGGCTGCATCCTTGACCAGGTACCCGGCAGCCCCGGCGCCGAGCGCCCGCGCCACGTACTCTGGCGTCGTGTACATCGAAAGGACCAGCACCTTCGTCGGGAGGCTCATCCTGCGAACCCGTCCCGCGACCTCGAAGCCGTTGAGGCCGGGCATGGTGATGTCCAGCAACAGCACGTCAGGTCGAAGACGTTCCACCAGCCTCAGCGCTTCGAGCCCGTCGCCGGTCTCGCCCACCACCTCGATGCCCGGCACATGTCCGAGCACCGCGCGGATCCCGGCGCGGACCAGGGCGTGATCGTCCGCGAGAACCACCGTCGTCGAACGGATTGTCACCTCGGTACTGTAACTCGAAGCTGCGTTCCCCGGCCAGGGGAGGAGTCGAGCTCGAGGCGTCCGCCGACGCTGCGGACCCGCTCCCGGATCCCGAGCAGGCCGAGGTGGTCGCCCCGACCGGCCCGCCTGCGGACCTCGGCAACCTCGAACCCGCAGCCGTCGTCCGAGACGCGCACCACGACCTGGTCGTCGAGGGTCCCGTCGACCTCGACGGTGATCCGGTCGGCTCCGGCGTGGCGCAGGCTGTTTCCCACCGCCTCCTGGACCACTCGAAAGAGCACGAGCTCCACATCCGGCGTCAGTCCGGTGAGACGCCCGGCGGCCTCGAGCTCGATCGGCACCCCGGTCGTCGCCGCGGTCTCGTCGAGGTGGATCTCCAGGCACGACACCAGGCCGGCCTCGTCGAGAAGCGGGGGACGGAGCCGGAGCGCGATGGACCTCACCTGATCGATCATCGCGTCGACCATCGCGATGGCTTCGTCCAGTCGGCCGCCGCCGACCCCGTCGCGCGTCCCCAGGTTCAGCAGCTTGAGGTTGATCTTCGCCGCGGTGAGGGTCTGGCCCAGCTCGTCATGCAGCTCGTGGGAGATCCGGCGCCGCTCCTCCTCCTTCGCGGTCGCGAGGCCCTGGGCCAAGAGGCTCAGACCGCGATACGCGTCTTCGAGCTCGGTCTCGCGGAGCCTCACCTGATCGAGCGCTCTGCCCCTCTGCTCCTTGATGAGCGTGAGCTCGCGATTCCGTCGTTCGATCGAGGTCACACGCACCCGATGGAACGCCAGGCCCGCGCCGACCAGGCCGACGGTCACGGCAACCCGAAACCACCAGGTCAGCCAGAACGGCGCGACGACCTCGACCGCGACGGACGGCGCCCGGTTCCACAGACCGTTGGCCCCTCTCCCCTGCACCTCGAGCGCATGGCGGCCGACCGGGAGGCTGGCGAAGGTCAGCGACCGCCTCGGCCCGAGATCGGTCCAGCGTGCCTTCTCGCCGAGGCGGTACCGGTACTCATGCGGCGCCTCCGCGAAATCGAGCACCGCGAACTCGACCTGCAGCACCTCTCCGTAGTCGAGCGCCAGCTCGCGGAGCTCGCCCATCTGGATCCACGAGCGGGCCCGCGGCCCGGGGATCTCGATCGTCGAAAGGGCAACCGGCGAGGGCGCGCCCGGCTCGAAGGCCGAACCCGCCGGCACGACCAGCAGCCCGTTGACCGCTCCGAAGTAGAGGTGGAGGGCGTCGCGATCGGCCGCCCCCGAGTTGAAGCTCTCCACCGACAGCTCGGCGTTGGGGATACGATGGGCCCTGAGGTCGATGGGGTCGACCCGGGTCAGACCATCACGGGTTGCCACCCACAAGGTCCCGTCGTCGTCCTCGGCCAGCGACAGGACGTTGAGGCCGACCGGCCCGCCGGCATCACCGAGCCGTTCGAACTCGCTGACCTCGCCACTGCTGTCCCGGACGGCCCGGTGGAGACCGCTGTCACGGGTTCCCATCCAGAGCCGTCCCCGGCTGTCGCGCAGGAGCGAGCTCACGTTGTAGAGCTGCAGTCCCTCGCCAGCCCCGCCGTTCAGGGGAAACCGACGACAGCTCCAGGGCTCGATCCGGCAGAGGCTGAGGCCGTTCGATCGGGTCCCGACCCAGATCGAGCCCCCTGGCTCCTCGAGCAGCGCGGTGATGAAGTCCCCCGACAGCGAGGATGCCGAAGCCGGATCGTGTCGGTGGACGACGACGCGCTCGTCGCCGAAGTCCATGCGGTGGAGCCCGCTCCCCCCCACGCCGACCCACAGCCCGTGCTCGTCGGACTGAAGACTGGTGACATAGCCCTTGCCGAGTCCGTCCGGGCTGCCGGGCTCGTGGTGGCGGAAGGCGCCGGACCGTCCGTCGGCACCGAGCTCCCAGAGGCCGTTCATGGTGCCGACGAAGGTCCGGCCGTCCGGGCTTCGCTCGATGGCGAGGACTCCGTCCGTCGCGAGGTCGGCAGGCTCGTCGGGGAGCGTCGCCATCGAGCGGAGCTCGACATCCACCGGCTGCGGTCCGCCGCCGAAGCTGCCGATCCAGGGACGGCCGGGGGAGCGAGTGGCCATGACCGCCGTGACGTTCCTGGCCCTCAGCTGGCCCCCGGTGCTGGCGGTGTCGAGCAGGAGGAAGCGATTCTCGAGACGCCTGCCGACCAACACACCCCCGCCCCAGGTGCCCGCGAAGACGAGCCCGTGGGCCGACGCGAGGCTCATGATGCCGGCCTCCGGAGGGATGTCCGCGTCCGACAGCTGCAAGCCCTCCCTGGACGCGGCGTCGTAGACGATCAACCCGTGGTTCATGGTGCCCAACCAGACTCGAGATCCCCCGGCCGGCGCCATGGACGTGATCAGCGGCTCGGGGCTCCCGGTCGGCGAGACCCTGACCCACTCGACCTCTTCCCGGTCCGGGCTGACGAGCACCAGGCCCGAGCGGGTCCCGGCCCACAGCGCCCCGTCCGCATCCTCCCAGATGGCGAAGACGTCGTTCACCGCCGCCGGAGCGCCGGCCATGCTCGCCAGGTCATAGCGACGAAAGCTCCCCGACTCGGGCTGCCAGCGGCTGAGACCACCGCCCACGGTCGCGACCCAGAGCGAGTTGCTCCGATCGAGGTGGAGGGTGAAGACGTAGTTGTTCGAGAGCGACCCGGGATCGTCGGGGTCGTGGGAGTAGCGGGTGAAGGTCCCACTGTCGCGGTCGAAGCGGTTGAGCCCGATCTGGGTGCCCACCCAGAGATCGCCCTCGGGCCCGGTCGACATCCCGTACACGCTGTCGTGGCTCAGGGTCTTGGGGTCGGCGGGGTCGTGCCGAAACCGCGCGAACGTCCCGTCATTCGGGTCGAACCGGTTGACTCCGCTGGTGTTGGTCGCGATCCACAGCGTGCCGTGCGGATCCTGGTAGAGAGCTCGGATGTCGATGTCGGAGATCGATCGCTCGTCGTCGTGCCGCGGGAGGAAGGCGACGGCGCCGTACCCGTCGTAGCGGAACAGCCCTTCCCGCGATCCGACCCACAGAAACCCCTGCCGATCGACCAGAACCGCGGGCACGACCCTGGCGTTCAGCCCGTTGGTGGTACCGATCCTCCGAAACGCCGACGCCCCGGCCCGGGCCGCGCCGAGGGTGCTCAACACCCCGACCAGCGCCATCGCCGCGCCGACGTGACGTACCCAACGGTTCAAACCGCTTCGCATCCGAGTCTCGGCCCCTGCCCTCGCCCGAGTGTACCCAGGTCCTCGGCGAACCGGAACGACGATCGGGAGTTTTCCTTCCGACCTCGGTGAAACGACCACCGCCATCCGTCGATTGCGCGCCGAAAGAACGAGCGGCTGCGCGTCGACGAAGCCCCCCGGCGGCCGCACCGGCGCTCCGAGAGCCCTTCCCGGTGCCGGTCCGCGTCGTCGGAGCGACCGGCGAAGTGGAGCTCGAGGGGCGCGACGAGGAGGTGGCGGGCGCGATGTCGGGCGGCACAGCTTGGCGTAGTGCGAAGATCCGACTCTGTCGCAGCGCGGATGGGCGGTCTCGGCGTGGCCCGGGACCGGCTCGGCGGTCGAGGCAGCACCGCTCCGCCGAGGCGCTCGCTCGAGCGACGCTCGATGCCTCACGACTCGCCGCGACCGATCCGATCAACCTCCCTCGTAACAGGGGCGGCCGTACAATGTGCCCATGAAGACCCTACCGACACCATCGGCCGGGCCCTGGCGCTTCGCCCTCGAGGCCGTCGACGCCGGCGAGCCGGCGACCCTGGTGACGGTGGTCGAGCACTCGGGCTCGGTACCGGGCGTCACCGGGACCTTCGTCGTCGTGACGCCGAGCGGCCAGGCCGGGACGGTCGGCGGCGGCGCGGCGGAGCACGCGATGGTGAGCCGCGCCCGCGCCTTCTCCGGACCTTCCGCCCTGGTCGAGTTCGTCCACACCGAGCGCGGCGACGGGACGCTGTGCAGCGGCGTGCAGCGCTTCTCGTTCCTCCGCCTGACACGGTCGGATCGCACCGCGGTCGAGGAGGTCGTCGCCACACTCGAAGGCCATCTGACGGGAACCCTCACGCTCACCCCGGACGGGATGGAGTTCCAGCCCGGCGAGGCCCGGCCCCAGCGCTTCGATCGGGACGGTGACGGGTGGCGCTTCACCCAGCCGATCGGCCTGCTCGACACGCTGACCATCGTCGGCGGCGGGCACGTCGCCCTCGCCCTGTCGCGGGTCATGGCGACGCTGCCCTTCCGCATCGTCGTCCTCGACGACCGTCCCGATCTTCCGACCATGAACCAGAACACCTACGCCCACGAGCGTCGGGTCGTCGGCCTCGAGCGGATCGCCGAGGAGGTGCCCGAGGGCGAGCGGTCGTGGGTCGTCGTGATGACCTTCGGCCACCGCCACGACCGCGAGGTCGTCGAGCGGCTGCTCGGCCGCGACCTGCGCTACCTCGGTCTGATGGGCAGCGCCGCCAAGGTGAAGAAGCTCTTCGCCGACATGGAGCGCGACGGCGCCGACCCGGCCGCCCTGGCTCGGGTTCGGGCGCCGATCGGGGTCGCGATCGGCAGCCACACGCCGGAGGAGATCGCGATCTCGGTGGCCGCCGAGCTCGTTGCCCTGCGCAACGGGGTCGAGATCTGATGCCGACGGTGGCCTTCATCCTCAACGGCCGCGCGGTCGTCGTCGACCACGACGAGGGCGAGCACCTGCTCGAGGTCCTCCGCGAGCGCCTCGGCATCACCTCGCCCAAGGACGGCTGCGCTCCCCAGGGGACCTGCGGCTGCTGCACCATCCTGCTCGACGGGCGCCCCGCCCTCGCCTGCCTCCTCGATCCGGCGCGGGTCGCGGGCCGCGAGGTCACGACCCTCGAGGGTCTGCCGGAGGCGCGGCGCGAGCTCCTCGCCGCGAGCTTCGTCTCCGCCGGAGCGGTGCAGTGCGGCTTCTGCACACCGGGGATCGCGGTGCGGGCGAGTCACCTCGTCGACCGCGGGCTCGCCACCGACCGCGACCGGGTGCGGCGCGCCCTTGCCGGCCACCTCTGCCGGTGCACCGGCTACCACCGGATCGTCGACGCGATCGGGCTCGCGGGCTCGGGCGGACCCTCCGACCCGCCTTTGAAGCGGCACGGCGTCGGTTCCTCGAGCCCGCGCTACCGCGGCCGCGAGCAGGTTCTCGGCGAGACGGACTTCGTCGCCGACCTGCGGGTCGAGGGGATGCTCCACGGCGCCCTCGCGCTCGCCGAGCACCCACGGGCGCGCATCCTCGCGATCGACGCCTCGGCCGCCGAGGCGGCGCCGGGGGTGGTGCGGGTGCTCACCGCCGCCGACGTACCCGGCGACCGCCGGCACGGGCTGATCGTCCGCGACTGGCCGCTCCTCGTCGCGGCCGGCGAGACGACGCGGTACATCGGCGACGTGCTCGCGGTGGTGGTCGCCGACACCCAGCACCGGGCGCGGGCGGCGGCGAAGCTCGTCGGCGTGTCGTACGAGGTCCTCGAGCCGGTGACCGATCCCGAGCTGGCGCTCGATCCGACCGCGCCCGCGGTTCACGAGGGGGGCAACCTGCTCGAGGTATGCGGCTACCGGCGCGGCGATGTCGCCTCGGCCCTTGCCGCCTCGGCCCACACCGTCGAGGCGACCTTCCGCACCCAGCGGGTCGAGCACGCCTTCCTCGAGCCGGAGGCGGCGCTCGCGGTGCCCGTGGGCGATGGTCTGACGGTGTACTCGCAGGGCCAGGGCGTCCACGACGACCAGCGCCAGATCGCGGCGATCCTCGGCGTCGAGACGGAGCGGGTGCGGGTCGAGCTCGTTCCCAACGGCGGCGCCTTCGGCGGCAAGGAGGACCTGTCGGTGCAGGGCCACGCCGCCCTCGCCGCAAACCTGCTCGGCCGGCCGGTGCGGGTCGTGCTGACCCGCGAGCAGAGCCTGCGCATCCACCCCAAGCGCCACCCCTTGACCCTGCGCTACCGCGCCGGGTGCGACGCCGAGGGCCGGCTCACCGCGGTCGAGGCGCGCATCGTCGGCGACACCGGCGCCTACGCCTCGGTCGGCGCCAAGGTCCTCGAGCGCGCCGCCGGCCACGCCTGCGGACCCTACCGGGTGCCCTCGGTCGACGTCGAGGCTCGGACGGTCTACACCAACAACCCGCCGTGCGGCGCGATGCGCGGCTTTGGCGCGAACCAGGCGGCCTTCGCCATCGAGGGCGTGCTCGACCGGCTCGCCGACCGGGTCGGGCTCGACGGCTACGACATCCGGGAGCGCAACGTGCTCTCGCCCGGCGACCGCTTCGCCACCGGCCAGCGGATGACCGCGAGCTGCGGCATCCGACGCACCCTCGAGGCGGTGCGCGAGGCCTACCGGTCGGCGCGGGTCGCCGGGATCGCCTGCGGGATCAAGAACACCGGGATCGGCAACGGGCTCGACGACGTCGGCCGGGTGCTCATCGAGGTCCTCCCCGGCGGCCGGCTGTCGATCCTCACCGGCTTCACCGAGATGGGGCAGGGTCTGCACACCATCCTCCGCCAGGTCGTCGCCGAGGAGACCGGCCTCGACCCGGAGACCATGGCGGTCCGCACGACCAGCGATCCCCGGGTCGAGTGCGGGATGACCACCGCCTCGCGGGCGACGGCCCTGTGCGCCGCCGCAGGACGACGCGCGGCGATGAGCCTCGCGTCCGCGCTCGCGGGTGGGGCTCTCGCCGAGCTCGCCGGCAGGTCGTTTCTCGGAGAGATGATCGTGGACTTCACGACGCCGCCGGGCGCCGACGTCGACGAGCCGGTGACCCACATGGCCTTCGGCTACGCGACCCAGGTCGTGATCCTCGACGACGACGGCCGGATCGAGCGGGTGGTGGCGGCCCACGACGTCGGACGCGCCGTCAACCCCCAGCTCTGCGCCGGACAGGTCGAGGGCGCGGTCCACATGGGTCTCGGCTACGCACTCAGCGAGGACTTCTCCTGCACCGATGGCGTGCCCGACTCACTGCTCCTGCGCGACCTCGGGATTCTCCGCGCCGCCGACACCCCACCGATCGAGGTCGTGCTCGTCGAGGTGCCGGACGAGGTCGGGGGCTACGGCGCCAAAGGGGTCGGCGAGATCGGCCTCGTTCCGACCGCGGCCGCGGTGGCGGGAGCGCTCCACGCTCACGACGGCTGCTGGCGCGACACGTTACCCATGCGCCGAGCGGCCACCCTCCGGCAGCCGACGGCACCGCCCCGGCGCTGACCCTCCGCCGCTGCTCCCTCGGGATCGACCCGTCGAGGGGTGCGGACCCGCGCCCCTCGACGGGGCGCGGTCGCGGGTCCTAAAAGGCGATCGGCCGCTCGGGCAGCGGCAGCGGCGCCGGAGCCGCCGGCGTCGCGACGGCTTTCTTGACGGCCGGCTTCTTCGCCGCCGGCTTCTTGGCGGCCGGCTTCTTCTTGGCGACCGGCTTCTTCGCCGCCGGCTTCTTCTTGGCGACCGGCTTCTTGGCCGCCGCCTTCTTCTTGGCAACCGGCTTCTTGGCCGCCGCCTTCTTCTTGGCGACTGGCTTCTTCTTGGCGACCGGCTTCTTCGCCGCCGGCTTCTTCTTGGCGACCGGCTTCTTCGCCGCCGGCTTCTTCTTCGCCGCCGGCTTCTTCGCCGCTGGCTTCTTCTTCGCCGCCGGTTTCTTCGCCGCCGTCTTCTTGGCGGCCGTCTTCTTCGCGGCCGGTTTCGACGCCTTCTTCGCCTTCGCTTGTGCCATCATTCCTACCTTCCGTAGTGTTCGAACCGGTTGCAGTTTCGGAACCACCAAAGAACTGAAAACACTCTAACCAACTTTTCGGAATTTTTACACACTCCCATCGAAATTCGTCCAGACTTTTTTTTTCACGCACCGAGTCGCACCGTCGCTATACTCCGCGGGTGATTCGAATCACCGACCTCGAGAAGCGTTACCCGGCTGACGACCGTCGTGTGCTCGCCGGAGCTCGAGTCGTCATCGGCGCGGGTGAGATCGCATCCCTCGTCGGCCGTTCCGGATGCGGCAAGACGACGTTGCTCAACATCGTCGGCGGGCTCGACACGAAGTACAGCGGGAACGTCGAGATCGACGGTCGAGACCTCCGAGAGCTCGACGACGTCGAGCTCGCGCACTACCGACGACGGCGCGTCGGCGTGGTCTTTCAGGCCTACCACCTGCTCGACCACCTGAGCTGTGCGGAGAACGTGGCAATCAGCGCGCTGTTCGGACGCAGCGGCTCGACCTCGACACCGAGAGCACGGCGTCGTCGCGCCGACGAGGTGCTCGAGCTCGTCGGTCTCGCCGGTGTCGGCGACCTTCGACCCCATCGGCTCTCGGGGGGCGAGCGGCAGCGGGTCGCCATCGCGCGCGCGCTGTTCAACCGACCGGCGCTGCTGCTCCTCGACGAGCCGACCGGCAACCTCGACGCGACGACCGGCGGCGAGATCCTCGAGCTGCTCGGCGCGTTGCACGGAGCCGGCGGCCTGACCGTGCTCGCCGCGACCCACGACCCGACCATCGTCGCGGCCGGCAGCCGGCGGTTGGTGATGACCGACGGGCTGATCGTGGACGATCCGCGGGGCCGGCCATGACCGGCGGGAACCTCGCACGGGCCGTGGGGGGCGACCTGCGTCGCCACTGGCGGCACCTCGTCGCCGGCGGCGCCGGCATCGCGCTGACCATCGCCGCGCTCGCCTTCTTCGTCGCGCTGTGGCTCGGCGTGCGGGGGGTTCTCCTCGGCGAGGTCTTCCCGCTCCATCGGGTCGAGGTCCACCGGCGAGCCGCCGAGCTCAACCTGCTCGCGGTCAAGCTCGCGCTCGGCAGCGACACCATCGGCGACGAGGAGCTCGCGGCGATCGGCGGAATCGAAGGCGTGGCCGCGGTCTACCCGAAGATGCGGCTGCTCGCCCCCGCCGTCGCGACCGGCGGCGAGGCGCTGCTCGGTACCGCGATGCAGACCGAGCTCGTCGCCGACGGCATCGACCCCTCCCTCGTCGCCGACCGGGTCGGCGGGGCCTTTCACGACCCGACCGTCGATCCTCGGAACGCGTCGGTCCCGTGCACCGGCGACGGCGGCTGCCCGAGCGGGACGGCGTGCGTCGGCGCCACCTCCTTCCGTTCCGGCTCCTGCCGGGAGCCGATCCCGGTCATCGTCTCCGAGCACATGGTCGAGCTCTACAACGGCGCCTTCAGCCGCGCCTACCGGCTGCCCAAGATCAACCCGGAGGCGCTGATCGGTCTCGGCCTCGATGTCGACTTCGGCGCCTCGAGCCTGCGCCCGACCGGACGGCGGACGGTCCGCGAGCGTCTCGTCCTGGTCGGCTTCTCGGATGCCGCGATGCCGCTCGGCGTGACCCTGCCCCTCGGCTTCGTCAAACGCCTCAACCGCCAGCTCGGGCCCGCCGGCGCGGCCGACGGCTACCACTCGGCGGTCGTCGAGATCCGGTCCGCCGACGCGGCGCCCGGCGTGACGGCGGCGATCGAGGCGCTCGGGCTCGAGGTCCGCGACCGGGGAGCGCGTCGCATCGCCACGGCGCTGGCGGTGGTCCTCGCCATCGCGACCGCAGTCGGTGCGGCCGTGCTCGCCGTCGCCTCCCTCCACGTGATGCACGTCTTCGCGCTCCTCGCCATGTTCCGCCGTCGCGAGATCGGCGTCCTGCGCGCGGTCGGCGCCTCGCGCCGCGACATCCGGTCGATCTTCGTCATCGAGGCGGCGGTGGTCGGGCTGGCCGCCGGCGCCGCCGGGCTGGTGTGCGCGGTGGCGATCGCCGAGGTCGCCGACCGCCTCCGGCTCGATCGTCTGCCCGATTTCCCCTTCGCCCCGGAGAGCCTCTTCGTCTTCCCGGCCTGGCTGCTCGCCGGCGCCCTCGGCGTCGCCGCCCTCGCGAGCGTGCTCGGCGCCCTCGGGCCGGTGCTCCGGGCGACCGCCGCCGATCCGGCGGAGCTGGTCAGCGGCGGTTGACCGGGGTCGGCGCGGCGGTGCTCACACCATCGCGGCGGCGGCGGGTCGCCCGGTGGGCCGCGGGTGGAATTTCCGCCGGTCGGGGGGGCTTACCCGGCCCATGAGCGACGAGGTCTTCTGCTTCACCTACGACCGGGCCGAGGCTGCCCGGGTCTTCCAGGAGATCGGCACCCGGGGGCTGGTGCTCGCGATCCTCGCGCGGATCCAACCCGAAACCGACTGGGAGGGCTGCCTCGTCTACAAGGGGGCCGCCCCCGACGACAGCGCCCGGACGGTGTGCATCGCGATCCGCGGCGCCGCGGCGGCGCGGGTCCAGGAGAGGATCGTCGAGGTCTTCGAGGCGACCGGCATCCCGGTACCGGCGATCTACGAGGGCGGACCGGAGCCTCAGCTCGAGCTCGCCCGGGTCGTCGGCGGCGTCTGGGTCACACCGTAGGTTGGACCGCGGAGACGCGACGAACGCGAAGCATCGCAGGCCGAAACACGATGGCTGAGCGTCTTTGCGTCTTTGCGTTTCAACCTCCGATGGCGCGATGCCTGCGATGATGCGATGGCTCTGCGCCTCTGCGCCTCTGCGTTAAATCGCAATGGCTGCGATGGTGCGATGTTCCTATGACCTCGCGTTCCTGGCCTCTTCGCTGTGCCACGCTGCGGGGCTCCGACGGCGGCGAGCGGCTGCGGTAGACTCGCCGGCTGTGAAGGTCCTGGCGCTCGATTTCGACGGCGTGGTGTGCGACAGCCTCCGCGAGGTGCTCGCCACGGCGCTCGCGACCTACGAGGCCATGACCCCCGGCTCGCCGCTCATCGCCGGCTTGCGCGCGCGCCACGGAGACGGCCGGTGGCACGCCCTCGATCTCGCCGGCGACCCGGTCATACGACTCTTCACCGACCTGATGCCGCTCGGCAACCGGGCGGAGGACTTCGGGGTGGCGCTGCGCGCTGCCGACGACCGGGTCGAGCTCGCCGACCAGGAAGCCTACGACGCGTTCCACACGACCTTCGAGGCTGCCTGGCTCGAGCGGTTCCACCGGGCGTTCTACGAGCAGCGCGCCTCCGCCCGGGCGATCGACCCCGGGGCATGGATCGCGCTGCACGCCCCCTACCCCGCTGTCCTCGACCTGCTCCGGCGACGCGCCGGCGATGCCACCTACGCTCTCGTCACGGCCAAGGACCGGCGCTCGGCGCGGCTGCTGCTCGACCACCTCGGGGTCGGCGGTCTGTTCCGACCCGACCTCGTCCTCGACAAGGAGACCGGGGTCTCCAAGACCGCGCACCTGACCGCGGTTCGGGAGCGGACCGGCGCGCCGTTCGAGACGATCACCTTCGTCGACGACAAGGTCAACCACCTCCTCGCGGTCGCTCCCCTGGGGGTCCGCCCGGTGCTCGCCGGCTGGGGGTTCAACACCGGGCGCGAGCACGCGCTCGCCCGGCGGTGTGGGTTCGCGGTGGCGAATACCGACGACGCCGAGCCGGTTCTCTTCGGCGGAGGATGACGTGCCTGACCCATCGACCGTCCGTCTCTACAGCTGGAACGTCAACGGGCTGCGGGCCTGCGGCCGCAAGGGCTTCGGCGAGTGGCTCGCCACCGAGCGGCCCGACGTGCTCGGCCTGCAGGAAACCCGCGCGCTGCCCGAGCAGCTCGAGAGCGAGCTGCACCAGCCCGAGGGCTACCGGACGTGGTTTCACCCGGCCGAAAAGAAGGGCTACTCGGGGGTCGCGCTCTTCTCGCTTCTCGAGCCCGCGGCGGTGACGCTCGGGGGCCTCGGCGAGGACCGCTTCGACTCCGAGGGCCGGCTGATCATCGCCGACTACGGCTCGTTCCTGCTCTACACCGGCTACTTCCCCAACGGCGGCGCCGACCTCGGCCGGGTCCCCTACAAGCTCGAGTTCTCCGAGGCGGTGCTCCAGCACGCCGAGGCGCAGCGGGCCGCCGGCCGGTCGATCGTCATCTGCGGCGATATCAACACCGCCCACGCCGAGATCGACCTCGCCAACCCGGCGTCGAACCGCAAGAACACCGGCTTCCTGCCCGAGGAGCGGGCCTGGATCAGCCGCCTTCTCGACCACGGCTACATCGACGTCTTCCGCCACCGCAACCCCGAGCTCGCCGGCGCCTACACCTGGTGGTCGAACCGGCCGGGCGTGCGCGAGCGCAACGTCGGCTGGCGGATCGACGTCTTCTACATCTCGCCCGATCTCCTCGACCGGGTGATCGACGCCCGGATCCACCCCGAGGTCCCCGGCTCCGACCACTGCCCGATCTCCCTCGAGCTGGTGCGATGAGCGGCAACCCGGGTCACTGGCGCCGGCTCGAGCGGATGTACCTCACCGCGGCCGCGATCAACGAGTACTTCCGACCCCAGGTCGAGATCGGCGAGGGCGCGGCCGAGATCCGCATCGCGGTCCGCCCCGACTTCTTCCACGCCGCGGGCGCGGTCCATGGCGCGGTGTACTTCAAAGCGCTGGACGACGCGGCGTTCTTCGCCGCCAGCTCGGTCGTCGAAGACGTCTTCGTGCGCACCACGAGCTTCAACATCCACCTGCTCCGCCCAGTCCAGGAGGGCGCCCTCATCGCCCGAGGGGCCCTGGTCAGCGCGACCAGAAACCTGCTCATCGCCGACGCCGAGCTTCGGGACGACCGGGGTCACCTCGTCGGCCGGGGCACCGGCTCGTTCATGAGGAGCCGGATCCGGCTCGAGGACATCCCCGGCTATTCGGAGGAGTGATGGCGTACGATCGACGCGACCTCGCATTGCAGCGCGAGGCGACCCCACGGTGAGGCGTCCGAGTGCCTGAGCTCCCCGAGGTCGAGACGGTGAGACGGGCCCTCGAGCTGGGGCTCGCCGGCGCCACGGTGCGCCGGGCGACCGGTCGCCCGGTTCGGATGCGCCGGCCGCTCGACATCGCGCGCCTCGCGGCGGGCCTCGACGGGGCGCGCGTTTCCGGCGCCCGGCGGCGGGGGAAGTACCTGCTCCTCGACGTCGGCTACCGTGGCTCGCTGATGTTCCACCTCGGGATGTCGGGCCGGCTGCTCCTCGGCAACGCGGGCGAGCCGCGGCTCGACCACACCCACCTCGTGCTCGAGCTCGGGGACGGCCGCGAGCTGCGCTTCGTCGACCCCCGACGCTTCGGGCTCGCGGTCTTGCTGGGACCCGGCGACGAGGAGCGCGAGCCGGCGCTCGCCGCGCTCGGGCTCGAGCCCCTCGATCCCGGGATCGAGGAGCTCCTGCCGCCGCTGCTGCGCGACCGGCGGGCGCCGCTCAAGACGCTGCTGCTCGACCAGCGGCTTATCGCCGGGGTCGGCAACATCTACGCCGCGGAGGCGCTGTGGCGCGCCGGAGTCCGGCCGACGCGGCACGGCTGCCGGACGTCGACACCGCGGTTGAGGCGGCTCGCGGCCGCCACCCGCTCGGTGCTCGAGGAGGCGGTCGCCCAGGGTGGCACCACGATCCGCGACTATGTGACGCCCGCCGGCGACTTCGGGTCGTTCGCCGTCGAGCTCCAGGTCTACGGTCGCGCCGGCGAGCCCTGCCACCGCTGCGGAGCGGCGCTCCGAGACACCCGCATCGCCGGCCGCGCCACCGTCTGGTGCCCTCGCTGCCAGAGATAGCCCGGACCATACCCATCCGGATCGCTCAGGTTCTGACCGATCCCGATCCCGATCCCGATCCCGATGCGACGTCCGGTAGTCCGTCGCAACCACGAAGACACCAAGACACGAAGGCGAGCACGAAGGAGCTCGTGACGCGGGCCTCCCGCTCGCAGCTCGGCCATCGACTGGATCGAGATGCCGACGGCCGGGGCGCCCGTGAGTCGGAATCGGGAACGAAAGAACCCCCACCCTGACTCAAGGGGATCGGCATGGCCCGGCTCGTGCCTATTCGGATCGCTCGGGTTCTGACCGATCCCGATCCCGTTCCCGATCCCGATGCGACGACCCGAAGACCCCCTTCGGCTCTCAGACCTTCGGACGACGGGCGGCGCCGCGCGTGCGCTCGGCGAGACCGGCCGGAGGCTCGAGCTTGCCCGCCGCGACGTACTCCCGGGTCCAGCCCTTGAGCACCCCGGTCAGCAGCAGGATCGAGATCAGGTTGGGAATCGTCATCAGCCCGAGGGCGAGATCGCCGAAGGCCCAGACCAGCTCGAGCGAGTAGACCGCGCCGAGGAAGTGGGCGATGCAGAAGGCGATCCGGTAGGGCAGGACCCAGCGCGGGCCGGCCAGGTAGAGGATCGAGCGGTCGCCATAGTAGGACCAGCTGATCGCGGTCGACAGCCCGAACAGGAAGACCGCGACGGTGACCAGCAGGTGGCCCTGCCCGCCGGCGAACCGGCCGAGCCCGCGCTGGAAGGCCCAGGCGGTCAGCGGCGACCCGTTCTGCGACGCCCGCCCGCGCAGCACAAGGGCGCCGCTGACCGGCCGGCCGTCGGCCCCCTCGAGGATCGCCTGGTTGAGGTTGCCTTCGGCCCCGGTCGGGAGCTCGAGGACGCCGTCGAACGGCGTCGGGCTCGACACGACCACGGCGTTGGCGCTGACCAGGAGCACCGGCTCGTCGACCACCGCGTGGTTGCGGATCAGGCTGAAGCCCTGCGGCCGGCCATCGACGACCGCGAGCCGGCCCGTCGCGAGGTCCGATGTCGCGACCGTCCCGTTGACCCCGACCTCGGCGCCGGCCGTGACGGCGACGATTGCCGCCTGCTCGTTGACCACGATCTGCTGCTCCTGCTTGTCGGTCCAGACCCCGGTGATGAGGATGACCAGCCCGGTCATGGTGCAGACGACAAGGGTGTCGATGAACGGTCCGAGCATCGCGACCATGCCCTCGCGGATCGGCTCGTCGGTCCTCGCGGCGGCGTGGGCGATCGGCGCCGAGCCCTGTCCCGACTCGTTCGAGAAAAGCCCTCGCTTGACCCCCCAGGTGAGCATGAAGACGAAGGTGCCGCCGGCGAAGCCGCCGATCTGGGCCGCCGGCTGGAAGGCCGAGCTGAAGATCAGCGCGAGGGTCGAGGGCACGTGCTCGATGTTGACCGCCAGCACCAGCATCGCGCTGACGATGTAGAACACGCACATGAAGGGGACGAGCTTGGAGGTCACCCGGCCGATCCGGCGGATGCCGCCGAGGATGACGAGCGCCACCAGGCTCGCCATGACCAGGCCGGTGATCCAGGTCGGCAGGCCGAGGTCCTGGCGGAACTGGTCGGCCACGGTGAAGCTCTGGACCGCGTTGCCCGAGCCGAAGGACGAGATCACCGCGAAGGCCGCGAAGGCCACCGCCAGCGGCTTCCACGATCTCCCCAGGCCCTTCTCGATCGAGTACATCGGCCCGCCGGCGGCGTTGCCCCCGGGCAGGATGATCCGGTACTTCATCGCCAGGGTGCACTCGGTGTACTTGAGAGCCATGCCGAACACCGCGGTCACCCACATCCAGAACAGCGCGCCCGGACCGCCGTAGTGGATCGCGGTGGCGACGCCGGCGATGTTGCCGATCCCGATCGTCGCCGAGAGTGCGGTCGACAGCGCCTGGAAGTGCGACAGGTCGCCCTCGTGCTCGGGATCGTCGTACTCGCCCCGGATCACCCTGACGCCGTGCCGGAAGTAGCGGACCTGGATCCAGCCGAGCCGGAAGGTCGTGACGAGCCCGGTTCCGACGAGCAGCACGACGAGCAAGGGCAGCTGCTCGGGCCAACCCCATACGAAGTTGGAGACGGTCACGATCAGGCTGCTGACGGCTTCGTACAGTCGGTCCATGATCCTCCCTAGCGCCCGGGCGGCGGTCGAGTCCGATCATGCTACCGGGCGCTCCCGGCATGAGCAAGCGAGCAACCGAGCCGGTGTGTATAATCCGCCGCCGGAGGATGAACATGCGCACTCTCACTCCCTGCCTGATGATCGCCGCCCTCGTCGCCCTCGGATGCGGCGGCGACCCCGAGCCGGATGCCGGTGCGGCCGGTTCGACCGCCGCGCACGGCGAGATGCCGGCCGACGCGGCCCACGGAATGCCCGACGACGACGTCCACGGCTCGGCGATGGCCGGAGCGATGGGCGGCCCGATGCACTCGGGCGGCGGGATCAACGCCGAGATCACCCTCGACCCGGCGATCGCCGACGACTGGCGGGCGGTCAGGGTCCGGGTGGTCGAGCTCTCGACCCTCGCCGAGAGCGTCCACGAGGTCCCGATCGGCGGCTCGGCGGCCCTCGGCGGGAGCGGGCTCACCCTCGAGGTGGTCTCCTTCATCCCCGACTTCGTGATGAGCGAGGAGGGCATCACCTCGCGCTCGGCCGAGCCCCAGAACCCGGCGGCCCGGGTGGTCATCCGCGAGGCCGGCAAGGACGACTTCACCGGCTGGCTGTTCGCCGCGATGCCCGAGATCCACCCCTTCCAGCACCCGACCTACGGCGTCGTGCTCGTCGAGGGCATCCCCGCGGGCTGACTGGCTCGGCCCCCGGCTCTCGGGTCTCCGCCGCCGACCGTGCGCTACACCAGCTTGTCGAGGTGGCGCAGCAGGGTCGTCTTGCGCACCCTCTCGACGAAGCGGCGGGTCGAGGCGAGGGCCCTGAGGTGGGCGTGCTTGGCCATGCCCGCCGTGAACAGGTAGGGCACCGCGGCGCCGATGAACTGCGCGAAGTCCTCGTCGTACGGGTAGTGCCAGGGGGCTGCCGGGTCGTCGCCCGGGTCGGTGAACACGTACTTGACGTTGACCATCTCGTGGAGGCCGAAGGGGCCGTGGGCCCGCCCGATCCCGCTCTCGCCGAGACCGCCCCAGCTCCCGGTCACCTCGCCGGCGGCGACGATCCCGTGCTCGTTGATGCCGACCACGCCGGCCGCGAGCTCGCGCTGGAGACGCGCCGCGGTCTCGTGCGAGGCGGTGAAGCCCGACGCAGTCAGGCCGAAGCGTGAGTCGTTGGCCCGCGCGATCGCCTCGTCGAGATCCCGCACCCGGATCACCGGCAGGGTCGGACCGAAGGTCTCCTCGTGCATCAGGAGCATCTCGTCGGTGACGTCGACCAGCACGGTCGGCGGGTAGAACCAGCCCGGGCCGTCCGGGACCGCGCCGCCGCACAGGACCCGGGCGCCCTTGGCCACGGCGTCGGCGACATGGGCGACCACCGTGTCCCGCTGCTCGCTGGTGGTCAGCGGGCCGAGATCGGTGTCGCGGCGGGTCGGATCGCCGACCTTGAGCTCAGCGGTGAGCTGGACAATCCGCCGGACCAGCCGGTCGTGGATCTCGTCGACCGCGAACACCCGCTCGACCGAGGCGCAGCTCTGGCCGCTGTTCATGAAGGCGCCCCAGACCAGCGACCTGGCGGTCCGCTCGAGCGGCGCGTCGGCGGCCACCACCGCCGCGTCGTTGCCGCCGAGCTCGAGCTGGACCGGGGCGAGCCGGGCGGCGCAACGGCCGGCGACGTGCCGGCCGACCCCGACCGAACCGGTGAAGAAGACCTTGGCCACCCCGGGGTGGTCGACCAGCGCGTCGGTCACCGAGCCGGGCAGCGCGACGCCGTTGAGCACGCCCTCGGGCAGCCCGGCCCGGCGCGCCTGGTCGACCAGCGCGAGACCGGTCAGCACGGTCGCCGAGGCCGGCTTGAAGACCACGGTGTTGCCGGCGACCAGGGCCGGAACGATCTCCCACATCGGGATCGCCACCGGGTAGTTCCAGGGCGTGATCGCGGCGAGCACGCCGAGCGGGTCGAGGCGGTAGCCGGCGAGCCGCCAGTGGGCGAAGAGCAGCTGCTCGGGGGCGACCCTCTGGAACGCCAGGTGGCGCTCCGCGTGGCCGGCCCAGTACTCGAGGGTGGCGCAGGCGGGAACGATGTCGACGAGCAGCGCCTCGGAGATCGGCTTGCCGTTCTCCGCGGTCGCCAGGGCGGCGACCTCGTCGGCCTCGGCGATCATGATCTCGAGCCACCGCTGGAGGATCGCCGCGCGCCCGGCGACCGGGGTCGCGGCCCAGCCCGTGAAGGCCCGGCGCGCCGCCTCGACGGCGAGCCCGACGCCGTCGGCGTCGAGCGCCGTCACGGCGCCGACCTCGCGCCCGGTGGCGGGGTCGAACGAAGTGATCGTCCGCGGGCCTTCGATCTCGCGGTTGCCGATGATGGAGTGTGAGGGGAGCTTCATCGGCCGATTGTAGCGAAGCCTCCGGCGCCCTCGCGTCGGCGTTGAGCCGGCGTCTCGATGCCGACGGCGGTCAGCCGATCACCCGCCGGAGCTCGTCGGCCCTCTTCCCGTGCACCACATGGTCGCGGGTCGTCAGGGCTTCGTCGATCGTCGAGACGATGTCCCGCCGGCCGACCTCAATGGTCCGCTCGAGGGTCGGCCAGTCCATCGTCCAGCGTCCGGCCGGAAGGTCGCCGCCCGGGGTGACGACGATCAGCCGCTCGGGACGCCGGTGTGCGGCGAGCTCGCGGCGGAGCTCGCCAAAGCCGCTCGGCGAGCAGGCGGCGATCCAGAGCTCGTCGTAGACGCCCTCGGGGACCATCTCGAGGGGCGTCCGGTTGACCAGGCCTCCGTCCATGAAGCGACGGCCGTCGATCTCGACCGCCGCGCGCCATCCGTTGATCCACGGGACGAAACCGGTCGCCCGGAGCATGAGCCCGAAGTGCTCGTCGTCGCGGGCCATCCGGTTGCCAAGCACCTCGAGCGTGAACCGGGGCAGCGGCAGACCGGGGCTCTCGACCCGCGCCGCCGCAATCCGGACCTCGACGGCCGAGGTCCGCGCCGCCCCGAGATCCATGGTCTTCAGGGTGATGTTACGGATGAGGTGGTCGACGGTCCGTCGCCGTCCGAAACTCAGGGCGGGGTGAATCGCGACCCGGTAGGGATCGGCCTGCCGCCAGGAGTCGACGAGCGCCTCGCGGTCGCCGGCGGCGAACCAGGCCGCGGCGATCCCACCCGCCGACACGCCGGTCATGAGCTCGAAGCCGATCCCGGCGTCCTGGAGCGGGCCCATGAGCCCCGCGTACCACGAGCCCCGGTTGGCTCCGGTCGCCATGAAGAGGGCGCGTCGCGGCACCCGCTCAACCCCGGCGGTGGATGTGGATCGCCGCCGGCTGCGCGGTCGGCATCAGGATCAGCTCGCGCACGTTGGCGTGGGGAGGGCGGGTGGCGCAGAACAGCACCGCCTCGGCGACATCGCCGGCCGAGAGGGGCTCGAGCCCGCGGTAGACCGCCCGCGCGCGCTCCTCGTCGCCGTGGAAGCGGACGAGGGAGAACTCGGTCTCGACCATCCCGGGGTCGACCGAGCTGACCCTGACCCCGGTGCCGAGGAGGTCGATCCCGAGACAGCGGTTGAGGGCGGCGACGGCGTGCTTGGTGGCGCAGTAGACGTTGCCGCCCGGGTAGGTCTCGTGCCCGGCGATCGAGCCGATGTTGACGACGTGGCCCGAGCCCCGCTCGACCATCCCGCCGAGGACCGCCCGGGTCACCCAGAGCAGCCCCTTGAGGTTGGTGTCGATCATCTCCTCCCAGTCGTCGGTCTCGCCCTCGTGGAGCGGCGCGAGGCCGCGCGCGAGCCCGGCGTTGTTGACCAGGATGTCGATCGCCGACCACGCCGGCGCGAGACCCCCAACACAGGCCTCTACCGACCGGCGATCCCTGACGTCGAGGCTCGCCGTCGCGACCTCCACTCCCGGCTCCTCGCGGAGCCGGACCGCCATCGCTTCGAGGCGCTCGAGCCGCCGCGCCGCCAGCAGCAACCGGCAGCCCGCGCCGGCGAAGGCCTCGGCGCAGGCCGCGCCGATCCCGCTCGTCGCGCCGGTGACCAGCACCGTCCGTCCCGTCAGATCGACCGTCATCTGCCCCCTCCCCGGATCGTCACTCTCGACGGCCATTGTACGGGGGACCGAGAAACCCGCGTCCGCGTCCGCGTCCGAGTCCGCGTCCGAGTCCGCGTCCGCGTCCGCGTCCGATGTCAGCGTCAGCGGCAGCGGGAGCGCCCGCGGCAGCAAACGGAGCGACGACCGAGGTTCTCCCTGAGCACCGCCGCTCACCGGGCGTGCCACGCTCGACATTGTGCTCAGCAACGCGCTCACGACCGCGACGCCTCACGCACAATGTCCAGCCTGGCTCCCCCGGGAGGCGCGCCACTGAGCAGGTGCCAAAGCAACGAGGCAGGCCGCCGCTCGCGTCGCCGGCGCGGTCGCAGCTCTCCCAGTTCGCCACGAGCGACCGTGCCGGCGGCGCGACGCCGGGCCGCGCGGCCGTCCAGGCCGCGCGGACCGGAAGGCCGGTGCTCCTGAGCACCCGTACGCCTCCCCGGAGCGCCGGCACAGCGGCAACGGCAGCAGATCGGGACCGCTGTCGCTGACGCTGGACCGGGCTCGGACGCGGACGCGGACTCGGACGCGGGATTGGGCAAGCGAGAGGGGGGGGCGATTGAGTCAACACCGGGCCGCCCCGGCCGGGGCGGCCCGGAGGGCCGGCGTCTACTCCTCGTCGGTCTCGACCCGCTTGGAGAGCTTGATGACCCGCATGGCGGGCTCCTCGACCCGCACCATGAGACACCCGGTCACCGGGCAGAGATAGCTGTCGGCGAGGTCGTCGGTCTTCTTGACGACCAGCGTCGAGCCGGTCTCCTCACAGCGGTAACGGACGACGTCGCCGCCGAGCCCGAGCAGATCGGGATGATGGACCTCGCCGTCCTTGGTGATGAAGACCGCGTGCGGCGCTCCACCGCCGTGGCGCTCGACGATCTCGTCGATCTCGACCGCGTGACCGTCGCCCGCCACGAGGTCGTCGCCGTCGAGGAAGACGGTCATGGTCTGGGGCTCGCCCGACCCCTCGCCGTCGACCTTCATGATGACGACTTTCCGCTGCACGCCCTCGCCGTCCCCCGGCAGCTCGATCCGCTCGCCGTCCTCGGTGACCCACACCAGGGTGTCGAGGTCCTGACCGTGCTTGGCGAGGTGACCGATCCCGCCCCCGGTGGTCTCGACCTCGAGCTCGTCGCCCAGCCTCGTCACCACCAGCTGGTGGTCGCCGACGTCGAAGGTCCGGCTCTCACCCTCGGCGAGGTCGTCGAGCCTGATGACCTCGGTCACGCCGTTGATGTCCACCGACACCTCGTCGCCGCCCTGCTTCTCGACCCGGACCTCGATCCTCTCCTCGGCCGCCGCGATGACCGCGCCGACCAGCACGACCACGATGGCCGCGAGCACCAGCTGAACCCATGTCTTCCTGCTCATCTTTCGACCTCCAATGTGCGGTTGTCGTGATTCCGATCCACATCGTCCACCGAGCAACCCGCATGCCAGCCCTGCCGCACCGCCGCCGACCCGGCGTCTCCCGAGATCGGGAGCCCACATCCCGAATTGGGGAGCTACCCGCTCGCCTCGGGCTCGCCGGCCAGGCCGTGCTTGTCGAGGCGGTAGAGAAAGGCCTTGTAGCCGAGGCCGAGCAGCCGCGCCGCCGCCGCCCGGTTGCCGCCGCTGCGCTCGAGGGCCTGGCGGAGCAGGCTCTCCTCCATCGCCTCCCAGTCGAGACCGCCGGCCGGCAGCCGGATCGCCGTTCCAGCGACGTGCTCGCCGCCGCGGACCGCGGCCGGCAGATCGCCCTCGCTGAGCACGCCGTCCTCGGCGAGCAGCACGAGCCGCTCGATGGCGTTGGCGAGCTCCCGAACATTGCCCGGCCAGCCGTGCTCGACCAGCCGGTGCAGGATGGCCCTCGGGAGCGGTCCGACCTCGCGTCCGTGGCGGGCCGCCGCCCGTTCGAGAAACGCCGTCGCGAGCAACGGGACGTCGTCTCGCCGGTCGCGCAGCGGGGGCAGCTCGATCGGCACCACGTTGAGCCGGTAGTAGAGGTCCTCGCGGAACTGGCCCTCCCGCACGAGCCGCGGCAGATCGCGGTTCGACGCCGCCACCACGCGGACGTCGACCTCGGTCTCGCCGCGGCCGCCGAGCGGCGTGATCCGTCGCTCCTGGAGCACTCGGAGCAGGGTCGCCTGGAGGGGCAGCGGCATCGAGGCGATCTCGTCGAGGAAGAGGGTTCCTCCGTCGGCCTCCTCGAACTTGCCGGCCCGCCGCCGGTGGGCGCCGGTGAACGCCCCCTTCTCGTGGCCGAAGAGCTCGGACTCGATGAGGGTCTCCGGGATCGCCGCGCAGTTGACCGCCACGAACGACCGGTCGGCACGGTGGCTCGAGCGGTGCAACGTCCGCGCCACCAGCTCCTTGCCGGTCCCCGACTCACCGAGGACGAGCACCGTGGCGTCGCTCGCCGCGACCTTGGCGATGGTCCGGTAGAGCCGCTGCATGACCGGGGACTCGCCGATCAGCGAGGCCGCCCCGGCGCCCTGGTCGACCGCCTCTCGCAGCCGCCGGTTCTCGCGCTCGAGCCGGCGCGTCCGGAGCACCCGCTGCACCGCCAGGAGCAACGCCTCGCGCTCGAACGGCTTCCCGAGATAGTCGTCGGCGCCGAGCCGGATCGCCTCGACCGCGTGGGCGATCGACCCGTAGGCGGTCATCACGATGAAGCCGCACCCGAGGCCGAGCCGCCGGACCTCGGCGAGCAGCTGCCCCCCGTCGCGTCCCGGCATCCGCCAGTCGCACAGGACCAGATCGGGTACCGCCTCCCGGATCGCCTCGAGGGCCTCATCGACGGTCGCCGCGGCGCGCAGCTGATAGCCCGCGCGCTCGAGGATCTCGACGATCAAACGGCGCTGCGGCGCCTCGTCCTCGACGACCAGGACCGCGGGCCCCGGCTCAGGCATCGTCGCCGTCCTCGGCGTGGGCGATCGGAAGCTGCACGACGGCGATGGTACCGCCTCCCTCTCGATCGGCGACATCGAGCTCGCCGCCATGCATCCCGACCACGAGCTGCCGGGCCAGGAAGAGCCCCATCCCCGAACCGCCCACCCGGGTCGTGACGTGCGGCTCGAAGAGCCGCCGCCGGACCTCCTCGGGCAGCCCCGGGCCGCGGTCGCGAACGGTGACGATCCCGGAGCGGCCCCGACGCTCGACCTCGAGCTCGACCGGTTCGTCGGGCGGGGAGGCCTCGATGGCGTTGTCGAGCAGGTTGGCGAGAGCCGCCCGCAGCGCGCTCGCCACCGCCCGCACCGGCACCGGCTCACCGCCCTCGACGAGACGGACGTCCCGCCCCTGCTGGACCGCCTCGAGCACCGCCGCCCTGGCGAGGTCGGCGAGGTCCTCGGTCGCCGGCTCGGCGGCGTCCTCGGCGCCGAGCGCCAGGAACGACCGCAGCCAGCGGTCGATCCGCCGGATCTGGGCCCGCGCGGTCGCGACCAGGTCGTCGCCGCCGGCCCCCCCGGCCGCCAGCTCGTCGACCGCGAGGCCGAGGGTGTTGAGCGGGTTGCGCAGGGTGTGGGCGAGGCCCCGCGAGACGTCGCCGAGCTGCGCGAGGTGCTCGCGCTGCCGCCAGCGGTCGCGCTCGGTCTCGAGCTCGGCGAGCCGCACCGACATGGCGTTGAACGAGCGCTGGAGCTCGCCGATCTCGCCCCCGTCGGTCACCGGGACCTGGATGCCGAGCTCGCCGCGACCCACCGCCTCGGCGCCGTCGGCCAGCCCACGCAGCGGTCTCGCGACCCGGTTGGAAAGGAGGGCCGCCCCGACCAGGCCGAACGCCAGGAGCACCACGCTGACGACCGCGCCCTGACGAAGGGTCGCCTCGAGCGAGCGGACCGCGGGCTCGACCGGGATCGGAATCCTCCGCAGCACGCCCTGGTCGCTGCCGATGATCAGGACCCGGTGGGCGCCGACGCCCTCGGCGGCCACCTTGAACACGAACCGTCGGTCGCCCTCGGCGTCGAGGAGCTGGTCGACGATCTCCACTCCGGAGTCAGGCTCGAGCTCGATGCGGTGGGCCTCGAGCCGGATCTCACTCTCACCCGGACCCGCGGGGTGGTCAGGCGAGATCCGGGTTGTCCGATCGGCGACCGGCGGGCCCGTTCCGGTCCCGTCGCCGCCATCCTCCGGAACCACCTGGACCCGGACGTCATGCTCGAGGATCCGCTCCATGCGAATCTCGCCGCTCTCGTCGCCGCTGTCGACCCAGACGATCTTCTCCTGCCCCGGCTCGGTCCCATTACCGGGGATCGCCATCCTCGGCCCGGTGGCGAGGAGGTCCCGGCCGACCGCCTCGGCGACCGCGCCGAGCCCCTCCCCGACCGCTTCGAGCTGACGCCGCTGGAGCCACCACTGCGCCGCCACCAGGGCGAGCACGAGCAGCCCGGTCCCGAGAAACAACCTGGTCTGGATCCGCATGACGCCTCCGACGCGCGAAGCAGTCCCACGGAGAAGGTAGCAAGGCCCGTGCCACTTGGGGGGCGATTCCGCCCGGACCGGTCTACGACGGACGGTGGAACCTCCGCTCCCAGCGCTCGACGAACTGCGCCCAGGTCATCTTCGACGAGGTGTGCCAGACCTCGGCGAAAAGCGGGCTCGACAGCTCGGCGGCCTGGATCTCGGCCGGGGTGTCCGGTCGCGGGCGCCGGCGGCGCGATGGCTCGGTGTCGACTCGACGGCTCGGCTTCCTGCGGCTCATACCTGCTCCTGACCGTCCCCCGCAGGACCTCACCCTGTGTACGGCCCCCGATCGGCTGGCGTCACGACCGAAGTGGTACCATCCCCTGGGGGGGCGCCGGAGCCGGCTCGCGATCGAGGCTGCGGCCGCCGCGCTGCGAACGATGATCGATGTCTTCCACGACGACTCCGCCAGCGAGGGGCCGCGGATCTGGGCGATCGGCGGCGGGAAGGGTGGTGTCGGCAAGTCGGTGCTCGCCGCCAACCTCGGGGTGGTGCTCGCCAAGCGCCGGGAGCGGGTGGTGCTCGTCGACGCCGATCTCGGCGGCGCCAACCTCCACACCATCCTCGGCATACCGGACCCCGAGCTGACCTTGTCGGACTATGTCGGCGGTCGCGCCCGATCGCTCGCCGACATCGTGCTCGAAACGTCGATTCCAGGGCTCCGCCTGGTCAGTGGCGCCCACGCCCTGGCCGAGATGGCCAACCTCAAGAGCGGCCAGAAGCTCAGGATCCTCCGCCATCTCGGCGACCTCTCGGCGGACCACGTCATCCTCGATCTGGGCGCCGGGTCCGGCGTCAACGTCCTCGACTTCTTCCTGGCCTCGCACCGCGGCATCCTGGTCGTCGTCCCCCAGCCGACCTCGGTCGAGAACGCCTACCAGTTCATCAAGGCGGCCTTCGCCCGCCGTCTCAACCAGACCGAGCCCCGGCGGAAGATCGCCGCGGCCCTCGGGCGCGCCGCGGCCGGCGCCGGTGGTCGTCCGACGCGATCGGCCCGCGATCTGGTCGCGGACATCATGGTGATCGACGCCGAGGCCGGAGCCGCGGTGCTCGCCGCCGCGGCGACCTTCGGCGCCTCGGTCGTCGTCAACCAGGCCTCGAGCGCGAGCCACGAGCGCCTCGCCGCCGAGATGAGCATGGCGTGCCGCGAGTACTACGGCATCGCGGTCGACGCCCTCGGGACCCTGCCCACCGACCCCCTCGTCGGTCGCTCGGTGATCGACCGCGAGCCGGTGGTCCAGACCCACCCCGATTGTCCGTTCGCCATCGCGGTCCGCCGGCTCGCGAGTAACCTCGACGGGGCGGCCCGTGGTTGAGGAGATCCGGCGCGAGGATTGGGAGGTGCTCGGGATCGAGCCCGGCGCCGACCTCGAAAAGGTGCACCGCGCCTACCACACCCGTCGCAGCCTCTTCTCCCCGAGCTCGCTGGCCACCTACTCGCTGCTCAGGACCGAGGAGCGCAACGAGCTCCTGGCACGGCTCGACGAGGCCTTCATGCGGATCTCGAACGCCGCTGCCTATCTGGCCTCCGCCAAGGGCGGATCGGGGGCAGACGACGAGCTTGTCGACGAGGCGCTGGCCGGGCTCCGAACGCCGACCGATCTGGTCGGCGACCCCGGGGCCTACCTCCGCCATCACCGGCTCGTCTCGGGTCTCACCCTCGAGCAGGTCTCGGTCGAGACCAAGGTCCGGCCCAACCTGCTCGAGGCCATCGAACGCGAGACCTGGCGTCTTCTACCGGCGCCGGTGTTTGTCCGGGGCTTCGTGCTCCAGGTCGCCCGCCTGCTCCGGATCGACGAGCCCGAGGCCCTCGCCGCCGCCTACCTCGAGAAGATGCGGCTCGAGCGCGGCGACGACTGACCGGTAGCCTCAGCGGGCTTCGACGACGACGATCGACTCGGCGGCCGCCGCGACCCGCTGCTGAACGTCTTCGCTCGTCCGACCCTCGATCTCGGCGAGCATCCTGAGCTTGCGCTGCCAGGGTGGGGTCGGCCTGCGGCCCTGGGCGCGGCTCACCGCGAGGTCCTGGGCGAGCGCCGACTCGATCTCTCGGCGCAGCCTCCGGGCGTGGAGCCTCGCCTCCTCCTTGAGCTCGACGACGAGCTCGCCGGTCGGCCGGCCGAGCATCTCTGCCAGACGCTCGACCCGGAAGTGCCAGCGCTGCATCTCCAGCGGACGCCGCGCCGTCGGCGGGGTGTTCTCGACCGCTGACCAGTCCATGACGAGCACGTGCCACAACGGTCTCGCCTCCATCGTCTACTCCCTCCTCCGCTCCGCCGGTTCGTCGAGCGCCGGGAGCCGTCCGTGCTCCTTCTGGAAGACCTCGAGATAGCTCTGGAGGGCCGTCGTGACGACTGCCCACAGAGGAACGTCGCGAATCGTCGCCACGACCTTCAGCCGACGAACGACCTCGCGGGGGACATAGGTCGAGAAGTGGTCCGGCCGGGCCCCGCCCGCGATCTCCGTCCGGGTTGCGGTCGCCGTGCTCTTCCCCATCGCTGCCTCGCCGCTCCCTTCGCCGCATCAGTGGATCGAGAGTATCATATACATATTTGTATGTATACATGTCAGCCTCCACAACACCAGATCGAGAGGCTTCGGACATCGGCGGCTAGGGGCCCTCGTCGTCGAGCGGCGTCGACGTCGCCGGGCCCGCCCATCGGTGGAGGAGACCCTCCGGGGGCTCGACGCCGATCAGGTCGAGGATATGACCGACCGTCTGGTCGACGATCTCTTCGACCGACCGCGGCAGGTGATAGAAGGCAGGCATCGGAGGAAGGACCACCGCCCCGAGCTCGGCGACCCGGACCAGCAGCCTCAGGTGGCCGAGATGGAGGGGGGTCTCACGGGGCACGAGGACCAGCCGGCGCCGCTCCTTCAGCGTCACCTCGGCGGCCCGGATGAGGAGGTTGTCGGCGTACGAGTTGGCGATCCCCGACAGCGTCTTCATCGAGCAGGGAACGACCACCATCGCCGAGGTGACAAAGGAGCCGGAGGCGATGGCGGCCGCGATGTCGTTGACCCGGTGGTTGTGGTCGGCGAGGCCCTCGACCTCGGTCACCGACCGCGACGTCTCGAGCTGGATCGTCCGCTTGGCGGCGTTGGTCAGCACGAGGTGGGTCTCGACGTCGTCGACCGTGCGCAGCACCTCGAGCAGACGGATCGCGTACACCACCCCGCTGGCGCCGCTGACGCCGACGACGATCCTGCGCGGACGACCCGACCGATCCGACATGCGCGTGGATCGTACCAGATGCGGCGCCGACCCGCGTCCGAGGGCTCTCCCCTACTCGGCCGGCCCGCTCGCGTCGCCCTGGAAGGACTGGAGAGCGAGATAGCTCTCGCCGAAGCGTTTGACGTTGTCCGACTGCCGGTCGAAGGCGTCCCAGTGCCCCTCCTCGGCGGCCACCAGATCCTCGAAGAGCTTCTTGGTGCCGGAGTCGGCGTTGGCGGCGCACTCGACCGCGAACCGGTTGTACATCGCGATCGCCTCTTGCTCGAGCGCGTCCGCCTTGCGCAGCATCTCCTGGGCGTCGTGGATCTTCTCGACCTCGCGCCCGACCACCAGCTCGACCTCGCCCTTGAGGAAGAGGATCCGCTCCGCGATCATCTCGGCGTGCTGCATCTCCTCGATCGCGGTCTGCTTGAGCATGACGGCGAGCGGCGTGTAGCCGAGATCGTCGAGCCGGAAGTGAAAGTACATGTACTGGTGGATGGCGGCTAGCTCGTCGGCGATCGCCGTGTTCAGCAGCTCGATGCTCTTCTCGTACATCCGATCCTCCCGAAGGCGCGCAACCGCGATTGTACCCCGACCACCATCACCCGCCCGAGCCATGGCGGATCACGCCGAGCCGGCTCGAGCCGTCGACCACGACCTCGAGCGGCCGGGCGAACCGGACGTGACGGACGTGGCGTCCCTCCCACACCGGCTCGGCCGTGGCCAGCCGATCGAGGGACACCCGGGTCGCGCCGCCGTGCTCGATCGACAGGACCAGGACCTTCTGGCTCAGCAGGTGGTGGAAGAAGTGCGTCCCCTGGCTGAGGTTGAGCGGCGCATCGGCGAGGGCGAGCTCGACGATCACCTGCGCGGCCGAGATCTGGCCCCAGCGGACCGGAACCCCGTACCGGTCGTCGGTCGTCCCCCACCGGCCGTAGCCGATGAAGATCGCCGGCCTCCCCTCCTCGAGCAGACCGCGGTTGACCGCCTCGAGCTCCGACGCGATGATCCGCGTCCGCGTCCGGTCGAAGGCCTCGGGCTTGATGTAGACCACATCGTCGATGTCGGTCCGCACCCCGCAGCCGAGACAGCTCTCCGACGCCACGATCACACCTTCTCCGTCGAGGTCCCCACGCTCGATGGAGGCCTCGCCGGTCGGCGCGGGCATCGTCTTGAGCTGGACCAGGCCGAAGCGGACCGGAACCCCGGTCGCCGGGTCGAGACAGGCCGCGAGCTCGATCTCCACCTCGCTCTCGGTCTCGGCGCACGCCTGGTCGAGGATGCTCTGGACCACGCTGACGAAGGGAATCGACCGCGAGCGGAGCAGCGGCAGGAAGGTCAGCACCCTCGGACCCAGGCCGTCGATCCCGGCGCGCAGCCGGTCGGACTCGGCGTCGTAGGTCGAGGCGACGAGGGCCAGGACCCCGTCCGCCTCGGCGTCGCCGAGACCCCAGCGCCGGAGGAACTCGTCCTCCCGGTCGGCCTCGGCCGTCGGTTCGCCGCTCACATCGAGGGCCAGGAAGCTGGTCTGGGAGTACTTGAGCAGGTCGCCGGTACTCTTGAAAGGCGGTGGCGCGGTCGGGCGCTTCGGGCAGATGCTCCAGGCGTGGCCCTCGGCGATGATCCCACCGAACCCGAGGGCGAGGGTCACGACACCCTCTTCGGGGCGGTTCCCAGGCACCGGGTAGTGGTTGGTCGACCGGGCGACCGCCGACACCGTCGGGTAGAAACGCGAGCCGTGCGCCGCACCGACCGCGCGCTGGACGACCACGGCCATCCGCTCGGACGCCGACGGGTGGCCGGCGCCGAGCCGGGCGCTCACCGCATCGGCGAAGAAGGTCGACGCCCAGACCAGGCGGACCGCGTCGGCGAGCTGACGCCGGCGCCGCTCGAGGTCGGCTCCGGCGTTTGGGATGAGCTTCGCCACATACGCCCCGCCGAACGACCGTCCGATCTCGGCCTCGAGCACGCTCGAGGGCCGGACCGCGAGCGGTCCGTCGAGCTGCCGAACCAGCGCCGCGAGCTCGTCGGCCAGCCCCGGAGGCAGCTCGGCCCGGACGAACCGTCGGGCGATCTGGCGGTCGGACAGGCCTTCGAGGGCGTCGACCTCGAGCAGGTTCCGCTCGAGGAAGGCCGAGTAGACGTCGGCGGCGATGACCGCGAAGGCCGGCACCTCGACCGAGACCTCGGCATCGGCGGGCAGCGCCAGACGGCCCAGCACCCGCTCACCGAGGAGATCGAGCCCAGCGGCGGTGAACCCGGCCGGTCCGGTACCGATGACATCGAGCGCCATACCCCGCTCCTTCCCGCAGCGAGTTGCGATAACCCCGTTGTCGTCGTCTTGATCATCTATACCACACGCTGTCTCGGCGGCGCCTCGGTGTCAAGGGCTCGGGCCCGACGGACGGCAGGATGTTCCGACGGGAGGCCGTACCGGTCGGACATAAACGCCCGCGGCCGGCTGTTAGAATCGGTAGGTCGATCCCCGGCTGGATCCTCCGGTAAGCGTACGACCCATTAGAAACCCGGCACGAAACGAAAAGGAGAGCTCTCATGAAGCGCGCACTCGGGATTGCCATCGCCCTCGGCCTCGCCGCCACGCCGGCCTTGGCCCAGAAGGTCACCATCGACTATGCCCACGACTTCAGCTTCGCCGACGTGAAGACCTTCTCGTACGTCGACAACGAGGAGTCGAAAGCGCAGAACCCGATGATGCACGACCGCATCGTGTCGATGATCAAGGCACGGCTGATCGCCGGCGGTCTCACCGAGGCGACCGCCGATCCGGACGTCTACATCACCTACCACCTCACGACCGAGGAGCAGACCACCTACTCGACCACGAGCTTCGGCTACGGGGGCTACTGGGGCGGCTGGGGCGGCTGGGGGTACGGGCCGAGCATGGCGTCGTCGACCACCATGGCGCACAACTACGTCGAGGGAACGCTCATCTTCGACCTCTACGATGCGGCCGAGAAGAAGATGGTGTGGCGCGGCACCGGGACAGTGACCGTCAAGGACGCGCCCGAGAAGCAGGTCAAGCAGGTCGAGAGCATCATCGAGAAGCTCGGCAAGAAGTGGCACAAGATCATCGCCGGCAAGGGCAAGTAGCCGGCTCAGACAACCGACCGAGCGCTCACCGCACGCCCCGGCGCCCGCCGGGGCGTTGTCGCGCTCGGCCCCGTCGGCTGCCGACTTGACCGAGGTCAAGGTCGCGACGCAACAACCCCGCCATTGTCGAGACGAGATCGCGAGCGTAGGATCTCTCCAACAACGAGCTGGGGGTGGAAGATGCGTCGCATCGCCATGGTCGTGGGTCTGATCGTCCTGTCGTCGCCCGTCGTTGGCGCCGCCGACGACCCGAAGGTCGCCGGCGCCTGCATGACCTGCCACAAGGAGAAGTCGCCCGGGCTCTACAAGCAGTGGTTCGAGTCGGAGCACGCGGCGCACAACGTCACCTGCCTGAGCTGCCACCAGGCCGAGCGCGGCGAGGCGGACGCCTTCAGCCACTACGACGCGATCATCGCGACCCTGGTGACGCCCAAGGACTGCGGTCGGTGCCACCCCAGGCCGGCCGACGAGGTCGGCGCCTCCTACCACGCCACCGCCGGCCAGATCCTCGACTCCGCCGACGCCTACCTGGCCCACGTCGCCGCCGGCGACCCGGTCGCGGTGCTGGGCTGCGAGAGCTGCCACGGCGGCAAGGTCGAGATCGACCCGAAGAGCCCGAACCGGCTCGCCCGCCGGAGCTGGCCGAACTCGGGGATCGGACGGATCAACCCCGACGGCTCGCTCGGCTCGTGCAACGCCTGCCACACCCGGCACGGCTTCTCGAAGGCGCAGGCCCGTCAGCCCGAGGCCTGCTCGAAGTGCCACCTCGGTCCCGATCACCCCCAGAAGGAGGTCTACGAGGAGTCGAAGCACGGCAACACCTACTACACCAACGTCGACGACATGAACCTCGAGGCCGACTCGTGGGTGGTCGGAGTCGACTACTCCGAGGCCCCGACCTGCGCGAGCTGCCACATGTCGGCGACCAGGACCCAGGGCGTCACCCACGACGTCGGCCAGCGGATCGCCTGGACGCTGAGACCGCCGGTCTCCGAGCACAAGGAGAGCTGGCAGGCCAAGCGCGCCAACATGCAGGATGTCTGCACCGCCTGCCACACCAGGACCTTCACCGACGGCCACTTCCACCAGTTCGACGCGTCGGTCCGGCTGTACAACGAGAAGTTCGCCGAGCCGGCGACCGAGCTGATGAAGATCGTGCGGAGCAAGAAGCTCCTCGAGAACCCGGCGAGCTTCTCGAACAAGATCGAGTGGACCTACTGGGAGATCTGGCACCACGAGGGCCGAAGGGCCCGGCACGGCGCCGCCATGATGGGGCCCGACTACACGTGGTGGCACGGCTTCTACGACATCGCCCAGCACTTCTACTTCAAGCTGCTCCCCGAGGCCCGCGAGCTCGGCGACCCCGACGTCGACGCCTACGTCGACCGGATCCTCTCCTCCGACCCGATGCACCGCTGGGTGCGCGAGCAGACCGACGACCTGAAGAAGCAGATCCGCTCCGGCGAGATGCAGAGGGTCTACGAGAGGTTCTTCGAAGCCGGGGAGTGACCATGCTCCGCACCTACCTCGACTTCATCCGGGCGGTCGCCGTCGACCGTCTCGGCCGGGCAGGGGTCATTCTCGTCACGACCTCGTTCATCACCTTCGTGGTGATGCAGGCGGCGATCCTGCTCGGAATCGTCGGCAACGCCTATGTCGGTCTCATCGTCTACCTGCTCTTCCCGCTGCTCTTCGTGCTCGGGCTTGCGCTCATCCCGATCGCCTGGATGAGGCGGCGGCGCGCCACCGGGCTGACCACCCGGGAGCTCCTCGAACGCCGGTTCGGCCCCGACGGCGTCGAGGCGGACATCGCGGGCTCGAAGGTGTTCCGGACGGTCGCGGTCTTCACCCTCGCCAACGTGCTGATCCTCGGCATCGCCAGCCTGATGATGCTCCACTTCATGGACACGGCCGAGTTCTGCGGCACCGCCTGCCACTCGGTGATGAGCCCCGAGTGGTCGACCTACCAGGCGTCGCCGCACGCCCGCGTCGCCTGCGTCGAGTGCCACGTCGGCGAGGGGGTCGGCGCGCTCGTCAACTCGAAGCTCAACGGCGCCTGGCAGATGGTGTCCGCGGCCTTCGACCTCTACGAGCGCCCGATCCCGACCCCGGTCCACCAGCTCCGCCCGGCCCGCGAGACCTGCGAGAGATGCCACTGGCCGGAGAAGTTCTACGGCAGCCGGCTGATCAGCCGGGTCGCCTTCGCCGACGACGAGGCCTCGACCCCGAGCTACACGACCCTCAACCTCAAGATCGACCCCGGCGCCGCCGGCGCCGCGGGCGTCCACTGGCACGTCGACGCAGGCAATCAGGTGCGCTACGCCTCGGTCCGGGACGAGCGCCGCGAGATGCTCTGGGTCGAGGCCCGGCAGCCCGACGGAAGCGTTCGCCGCTGGGTCAACACGCGGCTCACGCCGGATGCCGGATCCGGGGAGACCGGGCAGCGGGTCATGGACTGCGTCGACTGCCACAACCGCGCGACCCACATCTACCAGCGGCCCGACGACGCGGTCGACGCGCTGATCCGGCTCGGCGCCATCGACCGCAGCCTGCCGTTCATCCGCCGCGAGGCGGTCAAGGCCCTGCGCGGCGACTACCCGTCGCGGGACGCCGCCGAGGCCGGGATCCGCGCCGGGCTCGGCGCCTTCTACCGTCGCGCCTATCCCGACCACCTGGCCACGTGGCTCGACCGGATCGACGCCGCGGCCGACGAGCTCGTCGAGGTCTGGGCCCGCAACGTCCACCCCGGGATGCGGGTCGGCTGGGGCGCCTACCCGAGCTTTCTCGGCCACCGCGAGAGCCCGGGCTGCTTCCGCTGCCACACCCGCGACCTGCGCGACGCCGAGGGAGGCTGGATCTCCGACGACTGCACCCTGTGCCACTCGATCCTCGCCTATGGCGAGGCGGCGCCCTTCGCCTACCTCGACCCGGCGGTCGAGGGCGCGCGCAACCGGCCGATGCACGAGTACCTGCGCGACGAGTTCCTGAGATCCGTCGAGAACTGAGCCGATCGCCGCCCCTCGGCGGCCGGTGGAGGAAGGTCATGCCGATTCAACGCCAGCACCCACTCGCGGCAACCCTCGCCGGTGCGATTCTCGCGGCGGCCTTCGCGACGCCGGTCGCCGCCGACGACTCGTCCGACCGCTTCCTCGACGCGGTCAGCCGGGGCGACTTCAGCCTCAACCTGCGCTACCGGTACGAGGACGTCGACCAGGAGGGCTTCGACGAGTCGGGGCGGGCATCGACGCTGCGCACCGTTGCCGCCTACCGGACACTGTGGTGGAAGGGCCTCCAGGTCTACCTCGAGGTCGAGGACGTCCACGACCTCGGCCTGTCGAGCGAGCACAACAACACTGGCGCCGGTAGCCTCGGCAACGGCGTCGCCGACCGGCCGGTGATCGCCGATCCGCCGTTGACCGAGTTCAACCAGGCCTACCTCGGGTGGAAGCCGATGTCGAGCCTGCCGATCCGGCTCGGTCTGCAGGAGGTGGTGATCGACAACGCCCGCTTCGTCGGCAACGTCGGCTGGCGGCAGAACCACCAGACCTTCGAGGCCGCCCGGGTCGACTTCACCGGGATCGACGACCTGGTCCTGAGCTACTCGTTCATCGACCGCCAGCACACCGTGACCGGCGACTCGCAACCGATGTCGACCAGCCACCTCGGCGTCGGCTACACCTTCGGCGGGATCGGAACCCTCAAGGGCTACGCGCTGCTGCTCGACTTCGACAACCCCGGCAGGGCGACCCTCAACTCGACCACCTTCGGCGCCTCCTTCGGAGGCACGACGAAGCTCTCGGAGACCCTCGACCTCGGCTACCGCCTCGAGCTCGCCCACCAGACCGACACCAACAACCCGGTGCGGATCGACGCCGACTACCTCCGGGGCGACCTGTCGCTCACGGTCTCCAGGTTCACCTTCGCCGCGGCCTACGAGGTGCTCGGCGGCTCGCCCGAGGACGGTCAGCTCAACACCCCGCTCGCCACCCTGCACGGGTTCAACGGCTGGGCCGACAAGTTCCTCGTCACCCCGAGCTTCGGGCTGCGCGACCTCTTCGGGTCGGTCGGAGCCACCATCGGCCGGTTCAAGCTCACCGCCGTCTACCACGACTTCTCGGCCGACACCGGCGGCGCCGCCTGGGGCACCGAGCTCGACGCCGAGATCGCCTACACGACGCCCTGGAAGCAGCAGCTGGCGCTCAAGTACGCCGGCTACGACGCCGACGAGCACGCCACCGACACGACCAAGCTGTGGCTCTACACCACCTGGGGCTTCTGATCGGGAGGCTGCCACCGTCGGCCGGCTATCTCGCCTCGAACGCCCCCCGGCTCGGCGGCGTCGCGTAGCAGAAGCCGTCGAGGTCGCCCCAGGTCCAGGCGGTCGGCGTGCCGGATCCGGCGGCCGGGCTGGCCGGCCCGATCCGGTAGCCCGGGCCGAGCAGCGGGTCCTCGCCGTAGATCCCGTCGCTCTCGATGACCGGCAAGGTCGGCTGCGACTGGGAGGGGTTGTCCCAGGCGTACCAGAGGTTGGAGGCGAAGGTGAAGGTGTCGGGCGCGGTGTCCGGCCCGATGTTGACCCAGGTCGAGAGCGCGCTGCGGTCGAACACCACCAGGTTGTTGACGAACACGCCGTCGCGGCACGCCTCGAAGACGTAGGGCGGCGAGGTCACGGTCTCCTGGAGGATGCGGAGGATCCAGCTCTCGGGGTCGACGATGGTGTTGTTGGCGACGACGCAACCGACGCAGCCGACATAGGCGATCGCCGCCTCGGCCCCTTCGAAGACATTGGCGACCACCCTGAGGTCGCGCGCCTCGGCGTTCGGCTCGGTGGTCGACAGCGGCGGCCGGAAGTAGGCGAAGCCGGTGCTGCCGCCCAGGTTGAGCCCGCGCGCCCCGGTGTCGGTGAAGCGGTTCCAGCGGATCTCGATGTCCTCGCTGCCGCCCTTCGACTGGACCGCGTTGGCCGAGAGGTCGTGGAAGGTACTCCGGGCGACCAGCCCGCGGTGACAGCCGACGTGGTCGACCCCGCTGCCCGACGCCGAGCCGCCGCACGCCGCGAGCTCGGAGAGCGCCACCGTGTAGTCGTTGAGCCCCGACAGCTTGAGGCAGTCCTCATTGCCGCCGCCGCCGATGTCGTGGATGTCGAGCCGTACAAAGGTGACGTGGTGGGCGGCGAGCGGGTTGCCGACGTCGCCCCCGTCGTCGCAGTTGAGCCCGTTGGAGGCGGCGTTGCGGATCTCGAGATCGTGAACCACCACATACCGCGGTCGGGTCAGGTGGAGCCCCTCGCCGCCGCCCTCGAGGACCGGTCGCGGCTCGCCGGCGACACCGCCGATCCAGATCGGGGCGTCGGCCGAGCCCGTGACGTCCGAGAGGTAGACGCCGCCGGCATAGGTGCCCGAGTGGACGCTGATCGCCGAGCCGGGCGCGGCGTCCTGAGCGGCCCGGCCGATGGTGGCGTAGGGGCTGGCCGGCGAGCCGTCGCCGGTGGTGTTGTTGCCCCAGGTGGCGACGTGGATCGCATGGGTCGGTCTCAGCCCGCGACCGAAGGCCTCGAGCCGGTCGCAGCGCGGCGGCTCGGCGACCGACCAGTCGCCGGTGTCGCCCCACTCGAAGTCGCCGGTGAAGATGGCGCTCTGGGCGGCGCACGGACCCGCGAGCAGCAGGCTGACCACCGCCGCCACCGGCCAGCGAGCTTCTGAGATGATCATGGACCGAGCTTACCCCTTCCACCCCGGACGTGGTCAGTGACCCGCCGCACTCCCGAAGGTCTCGCCGCCGGGTCAGTTCCGACCTCCGATGCCGCCGGTCACCCGGGCGTTCGGCTGGTCGGGGGCTCCCCCGCCGTCCGACGCTCGTCGAGCACGTGCCGGATCGCGAGATACGGGTGCCGCCAGATCATCCGCGGCCCGGCGAAGCGCATGACCTCACGGATCCTCTCGCGCGGCTCGGGCCGGTAGCAGTGGATCGGGCAGTTGCTGCAGGCCGGCTTGTCAGGACCGTACGGGCAGAGGTCGAGACGACGATCGGCGTAGGCCGCGAGCTCGGCGCAGGCGCCGCACATGGGGGCGCCGCCGTGGTGGTGTCGGCAGTAGATCCCGATCATCGCGCGGACCGTCCGCCGCTCCCGCCGCAGCCTCGCCGGCTGGTCGGTTGCCCGTTTCTCCATCACCGCCGAGCAACACCCCGGAGACCGGGAGAATTGCCGCTCTCCAGGACCGGAAAACCGGGGTCTGGACCGGGAACTTGACACCGCGTCGCCCCTGACGCCGTCCCTCCGGCTCTGCTATTCTCTGCGACATCAGGACGGTCAGACGACCGGTATCACGCAAAGGGGGAAGGAAACCATGGACACGCAATCGACGGGGCGCCTGTTCCGCTTCATGTTGCTCGCCCTCGTGGTGCTCGCCATCGGCCTGCCGGCCGTTGCGCAGGAGCCTGCCGAGGCAGCGACGGACGAAACCGAGATGGCTGTGATGGTGGGTGAGATCACCGTCACCGCCCAGCGGCGTGAGGAGAACATCCAGGAGGTCCCGCTCGCGCTGACCGCGCTGCAGGGAGAGGACCTGGAGACTCTGATGGTCGGCGCCCCCGATGTCCGGATCCTCTCCGGCCGGGTGCCCAGCCTGGTGATGGAGTCGTCGTTCGGACGGGCCTTCCCGCGCTTCTACATCCGCGGTCTCGGCAACCCCGACTTCGACCTCAACGCCTCGCAGCCGGTGTCGATGATGGTCGACGAGGTCGTGCTCGAGAACCCGGTGGTCAAGGGCATGCCGCTCTTCGACCTCGACCGGGTCGAGGTGCTGCGCGGGCCGCAGGGCACCCTGTTCGGCCGTAACACCCCGGCCGGCGTCGTCAAGTTCGAGACCCGCCGACCGGTGATCGGCGACCCGGGCGGCTCCTTCCGCGCCTCCTACGGCACCTACGGCAGCTTCGACGTCTCCGGCGGCGTCAACGTGCCGGTCGGCGATCACCTCGCCATGCGGTTCTCCGCCCTGTACCAGGAGCAGGACGACTGGATCGACAACCTGTACGAGCCGGGTCCGGTGGACGAGCTCGGCGGCCACACCATCGGCGCCGGCCGCTTCCAGCTGCTGTGGAGCCCGACCGAGAGCTTCGACGCCCTCGTCAACCTCCACACCTGGGACGTCGACGGCACCGCCCGCGTCTTCCGGGCGAACATCCTCAAGCCGGGCGGCGGCGGCCTGGTCGACGGCTTCGACCAGGAGGAGGTCTACCTCGACGGCCAGAACAGCCAGGACATCTCGTCCTACGGCGGCTCGCTGCGCTTCGACTGGGACCTCGGCGGCTCCACCCTGACCTCGATCACCGCCTTCGAGAAGATCGACAACATGCTCAGCCGCGGCGACATCGACGGCGGCTTCGGCGCGGTCTATGCGCCCCCTTCCGGACCGGGCTTCATCCCCTTCGCCTCTGAATCGGCGGACGGCATCCCCGACCTCGACCAGTTCACCCAGGAGCTCCGGCTCGCGAGCAACGGCAACGACACCCTGGACTGGATCTTCGGCGCCTTCTACTTCGACGAGGACTTCCAGGCCGACACCTACAGCTTCAACTCGTTGGCGCCCGGCAACCCGCGCGACGGCTATGCCTTCCAGACCCAGCAGTCGACCTCGTACGCCCTCTTCGGCTCGCTCGACTTCCACCTCGGCGAGCGCTGGGACCTGCAGGCCGGGATCCGCTACACCGACGACGAGAAGGACTTCTCGGCCGAGCGTCCCGACCCGACCTTCCAGCTTCCCACCTTCGCGCCGATCACCCGCCATACCGAGGACGACAACGTCAGCTGGAACCTCAGCGCCACCTACAAGCCGAGCAGCGACGTCAACGTCTACGGCCGCGTCGCGACGGGCTTCCGCGCCCCGTCGATCCAGGGCCGGATCCTGTTCTGCGCCGACTTCGAGGGTGGTCTCAACCCGGCGACCAACTGCGTCTCGGTGGCCGACAGCGAGGACATCCTCTCCTTCGAGCTCGGCGCCAAGACCATCCTCGCCGACAACCGGCTCCGCCTCAACCTCGCCGCCTACTGGTTCGAGGTCTCGGACCAGCAGATCACTGCGGTCGGCGGCGAGTACAACACCGCGACCCTGCTCAACGCCGACAAGACCGAGGGCCACGGCCTCGAGGCCGACATCGAGTGGACCCCCTCGGGCCGGGTCCTCATGACCTTCGGCGCGAGCTGGAACCCGACCGAGATCAAGGACCCGAACCTCACCGTCGCGGCCTGCGGCGGAGGCTGCACGATGAACGATCCGGTGGTCGGCGGGCTCGCCTTCATCGACGGCAACCCGCTGCCCCACGCTCCCGAGATCGTCTTCAACGGCATCATCAACTTCCGGTCCAACCCGGTCCACAAGGGCCTCTTCGCGACCCTCGACTGGGCCTACTACTCGGAGAAGAACTTCTTCCTCTACGAGTCCGAGGAGTTCCAGGACGACTCCTTCGAGGTCGGCCTGCGGCTCGGCTACGGCTGGAACTTCGCGAAGTACGAGATCGCGCTGTTCAGCCGCAACCTGCTCGACGAGGAGATCGTCCGTGGCGGCATCGACTTCAACAACCTGACCGGCTTCACCAACGACCCGCGGATCATCGGGGTCGAGTTCGTCGGCCGGTTCTAGCCCAACTCTCTCGGAACGACCACCGCGCCCGCTCCCTCCGGGGAGCGGGCGCTTCGTTGTTCCGATCCGCGACGGCGGCATCCTCCGCGTCCGAGTCCGCGTCCGCGTCCGAGTCCGAGTCCGTGCCCGTATCCGTGCCCGTGTCCGATGTCAGCGCCAGCGGCGGCATGGTCACCTCCGGGGTGTTCAACTCCACGCGTAGCCGTCGGCCCCCGCACTGCCTCTGATATCGGACGCGGACTCGGACTCGGACTCGGACGCGGGATCAGGAGAGGGAGAGGGACGGGGATCGGCCGCTGTCCCCCCGTCACCCCCGGTAGAGCTGGATCCGCGACTCGGGCACGCGGTGGGCGAGCCGCGCCATGCTCTCCCCCACCCTCGCCCGGATCCGCTCGAGGTCGAGGGTGAGGAGCTCGCGATCCCTCATCAACAGGCGACCGTCGCAGATCACGGTCCGCGCGTCCGACGCCCGCGCCGAGTAGACGAGGCTCGCAGCCGGATCGTGCAGGGGCTGGTGATGGGCGCCGCCGAGGTCGAGGAGGGCGATGTCGGCGAGGTAACCGGGAGCGAGGTGCCCGAGATCGTCCGGCAGGCCGTAGACCCTGGCGCTCTCCCGCGTCGCGACGGTCAGCGCAGCGCCCACCGGCATCTCGCGCGGATCCCCGGTCTCGTGCTTGGCGACCATGGCCATCAGCCGCAACGACTCGAGAACGTCGAGGGTGTTGTTCGACACCGGCCCGTCGGTGGCCAACCCGACCGGCACCCCGGCACGGCGCAGCTCGAGCACCGGAGCGGCGCCCATTGCGAGCTTGAGATAGGTCTTCGGCGCGTGCGCCACGCCGCACGGGCGGCCGGCCATCAGCTCGATGTCGCCGGGGGTCACGCCGCAGCAGTGGGCGAGGATCGTCGGCCGATCGAGCACTCCGGTCGCCGCGAGCACCCCGATCGGCGTGCGACCGCTCGTCGCCAGGCTCGCCTCGGTCTGGGCGACGGTCTCGGCGGCATGGATGTGGATTCCCAGGTCGAGACGCTCGGCCTCCTCCGCGATCGCCCGCAGGAAGTCGTCATCACAGGTGTAGGGGGCGTGCGGCGCGAGCCACGTCGTGATCCGCCCTCCTGCCGCGCCGCTGTACTCCCGGGCGAACGACGCGGTGCGGCGGACGCCCTCGGCGCCTTGGCTGCCAAACACCGCCCAGCCGAGGGCGGCGCGGCTCCCGGCGAGCTCGACCGCCTCAGCGGCGCGATCCATGAAGAAGTAGTGGTCGGCGACCGCGGTCACGCCCGCGGCGATCATCTCGGCGAGACCGAGCTGCATCCCCCAGAAGACGTCCTCCGCCGTGAGATTGGCCTCGAGGGGCCAGATGTGGTCGTTGAACCAGCTGACGATGTCGACGTCCTCGGCGAGGCCGCGGAACAGCCCCATCGGGACGTGGGCGTGGGTGTTGATCAGACCGGGGATGGCGAGCTGGCCGTCCGCGTCGACGATGTCGCAGCCCCCGGCGACCGCTCCGGGCTCGGTCGGTCGCACCGCACCGATTCGATTCCCCTCGATCGCGATGTCGTGGCTGCGGAGGATGCGGCAGGCGTCCGACTCGCACTGGAGGACCGCCGCGTTCCGGATCAGCAAGGTCGTCACCACCGGATTCTCGTCCACCCGCCGGCGTCTCGCAAGCCAACCGGGCGAGCGGTTCAGACCGGCTGGTTTTCGACCGTCTCGGCGGCGAGCTCGGCGGCGCTCGCCTCGCGCAGCGAGTCCACCCGGACCTCGAAGTTCAGGGTCCTGCCGGCCAGCGGGTGGTTGCCGTCGAGGGTCACCCGGTCGCCATCGACCGCGGCGATCAGCAGGTGCTGCTCGCGGCCGTCCGGAAGCCGTGCCGCGACCACCGTCCCGAGCTCGGGCTCGAAGCCCAGCTGCCCCCGTGTGACCTCGACCATCCGGGCGGGGTCGTGCGGACCGTAGCCCTCGTGGGGCGGGAAGGACACCGCCAGCTCGGCCCCGACCTCGCAGCCTTCGAGCGCACGCTCGAGCCCGGGGATGAGGTTGCCGTGGCCGTGCAGGTACTCCATCGGGCCCCGCTCGTCGGTGCTGTCGACCTCGGTGCCGTCGTCGAGGGTGAGCCGGTAGGCGATCCCGACGACGACGTTCTTCTCGACCCTGCCTGCGGCCATGTCGTCCTCCTGTCGTGTCCGATCGATCGCGCCCGCCGCGCGTCAGGACGACGGCTCGCGGATCTCGGCCTCGGCACGGAGCTCTCCCAGGAGCGTCCGCAGGGCCTCGGCGAGCCGCTGTTGGCGCAGCAGGTCGGTGACCGGCTCGCGCGCCTCGTCGAGGGGTACGACGGCGCCGGCTCTGATCTCCTCGACCCTGATGACGTGGTAGCCGCGGCGGCTCGAGACGACGTCGGAGATCGCGCCTGGCTCGAGCTGCCACACGGCATCGTCGAACTCCTCGACCATCTGACCCCTCGCGGTGAAGCCGAGATCGCCGCCCCTCTCCGCATCCGGGCCCTCGGACAGCTCGACCGCCAACGCCGCGAAGTCCTCACCGGCGAGCGCCCTTTGGCGCGCCGCTTCGGCCCGGCGCTGAGCCGCTTCGCGCTGCTCCGCGGAGGCGTCGGGCGCGACCAGGAACAGGATGTGGCGGGCGTGGATCCGGTCGGGTCCCCTGAACATCTCCTGGTTGGCTTCGTAGAACGCCGCGACCTCGTCATCCGAGATCACGATCGTCGGGGCGACCACCGTCTCGACGAACGTCTGGACGAGATCGGCCTCGACGACGGAAGATCTGAGCTGCTCATAGGTCACCCCTGACCTGATGAGCTCGGCCTCGAGCGCTGCCGGGCCGCCGGCCCCGTCGGCGAGCCTGCGCATCTTGTCGTTGACCCGCTGCTCGTTGACGGTGAAACCGCGTTTCTGAGCCGCCTGGGCGAGCAGCTCGCTGTCCACCGCCCGGCCGAGCGTGGTCCTCACCAGATCGGTTCCCCGGGTCTCGAGCCCCTGGGCCTTCATCTCGGTCTCGATCTGGGGCACCAGGAGCTTGAGCTCCCAGGTGTAGACCGGCTCGCCGTTGACGAGCACGGCGATCTCCTCCATCCGGTCCGCGAGCGCCACCGAGGCCGCGGCGATCGCCACCAGAAGCACCATTACCGAAAAACCGTCTCGAGACCTCATCTGCTCTCTCCCCGGCCGGCGGACCCGTCCCTCGACCGGCGGACAACGGTAGCACAGCGGGGCGACGCCTGACCTCGTCAGGTCGGTCGCCGCCACCGTGTCCGGGCGAGGGCCGCGATCACGCCGTCGTCGCAGCGCAGAAGCCGATGACCGATCTCGTGACCGCCGGCAACCTCGCTCACCGACACGCTCGACCAGATCGTCGCACCACGGTGGCACTCGGACCGGAAGTCGACGTCGAGCTCGGCGAGGTCGCAGCTCTCCCAGATCTCGTCCGGAACCGCCTCGAGAGCCCACTCGACATAGCTCGTGTTGTTGGCGTGGCCGGCCAGGTCGAGGTCGCTGCGGCGGACGACGAGCTCGACACCGCTCGAGTCCGGTTCGGAGGCCGCGAGCGCCCGCGGTCGCGCCGGCCGGTCGCCGAGCTGGTGGCGTGTCAGGGGCCCGGCGACAGCTGCCGGGAACCGGACCGGCCGCCGGGTGGCGAGGTCGAGCACCAGCCACCATGTCACGGCGGACCCGACGACCTCGCCGGCGCCATCCGACAGCTCGAACCGCCGCTCGGTCGTCAACCGGTCGAGCGCCTCGGGCCAGGTCACGATGACCAGCTCGTCTCCCGAAGCGGGCCAGCGGCGAACGACGACCTGGAGGCGGCTGAGCACCCAGGCCACGCCGCCGTCGATCAGCGACTCGACCGACACCCCGAGCTCGGCGGCGTGCACCGTCGCCGCTTCCTGGAGCCAGCGACAGAGCACCTGGGGCCGGAGGCGGCCCCGGGCATCGGTCTCGTACGAGCGGACCTCGGCGGCCATCCGGTATCTCGGTCTCACCGCCGCATCATAGCCCTCGCCGGGCCCGGTCGGTGGCCGGTATCCGGCTCCGTGCCTGGACCGGGCACCGGCCCGGACGCGACTGTCGCGCCGTCTCGGGTCTCAGCGGACGACGATCGCCTTCGCCTCGAGCCTCCCGACGAGCGCCCCGTCAGGGGTGTAGACCTCCTCCTTGACGAGGACTCCGAGCGCCTTGGAGATCCACGAGACGGCCCGGCCTCCGTCGTCGGACCCGGAGGTGATCTCGACCGTTGAGTGAACGCAGTCGAAGGTGCCGGCGGGCGTCGTCACACTCTCCGAGACGCCCACCACCTCGCCCGCGGTCGGCTCGGTCGGCTCGGTGGTGGTGCCGCCGGGAGTCGTGGTCACCGTCTGGGTGACCGACGGGCTCGTCCAGACCTCACCGTCGCACCACCGGACAAACGGCCCGACATACTGGGGCGGGCTGTAGGAGGTGACGACGTTGGACACCGGGATCGGAAAGCCGCCGGCCGAGCCCGAGATGTCGGACTCGGTCGAGAGCAGCTCGCCGTGCCCCTGCGGGCTGGAAAGCACGCGGTGCGTCTGCCAGGACTCGGTCGTGATGCTCACGCTCAGGCCCATGGTCTCGAAGGTGATCACCGCCGTGTCGTGGCTCTCGGTGGGACCGGCGCTGTGCTGGGTCCGGACCATCTCGCCCTCATACGACGTGCCGTCGTACTCGCCGATGATGTCGTAGGTCACCTCGATCCCCGCCGCCGGGTAGGGCATGGTAACGCAGCCGCCGCCACCACCGCCTCCACCGCCACCACCACCGCCTCCACCGCCTCCACCGCCACCGCCTCCCCCACCACCACCGCCGCCGCCGCCGCCGCCGGTGCAGAACCAGATCGGCGCCGCGCCTTCGAAGGTCGGGTCGTCGGACTGGCGGTCGATGACCGACAGCCCGGCCGAGATCGGGCCGCCCGAGGTGGTGGCAACCTGGAGAGTGAAGGGACCGTCGCCGCTCGCCCCGAAGAAGTCCACGACGTTGTTGATCTGATCGATCTCCCCACGCTCGAGGTTGTAGCCTCTGGTTCCGACCGACGATCCGGCCCCCGAGATCAGGGTCAAGCTGAGGACCGACGGACCTCCGCCGGCGTTGAAGAACAGAGCGTTCGAGCGAAAGTCGCCGCCGACCACGCCCGACAGGTGAGCGGTCGTGCCGGCCGGCAGCAGGCAGTCGCGGACGTCCGCCGGGATCGACTGGCCGTAGGTCCCGGTCGGGCTCTGGTTGTAGGTCCGCGCGAGGACGAGGAGCGGGAAGCCGGCGGTGATGTGCAGCCCTCCATTGGCGGACGCCATGCCGAAGGTCGTCGACATGACGTCGTCGAGGGCGACCAACATTCCGTCGCCGACCAGCACCGTCTCGCTCACCGGGGTGGTGACCGCCTGGTTCCTCGGATGATAGGCCAGGGTGACCGTCCCACCGCCGCCCACCGCGAGGATTCTCAGATCGGTCCGCCAAAGGCTCGTGCCGACCCCCGCCGCCCGGGCCACGCCCGACACGTAGAGGTCGGCGTTACCGATCGGGAAGGCCTGCGCGAGCACCGCGACCGGGTCTCCGGTCCGGTTGTCGACGACCGACGCATAGGCGACGAGCCTGACGGTCGGTCGGACGACCGCGTAGGCGACCGCGGTGGCCGGAGCGCCGACCGCCGCGAAGATGTCGTTGACCTGGCGCTGCCCGTACGGCTCGACGTCGTAGGTCTTGGGGCTGCCGATCTGGTTGCCGCCCCCGTCGAACAGGGTGATGGTGATCGTTCCGGAGCTCGCCGTCGTCCCCGCCCAGCCGAAGTTCGAGCGGAAGGCCGCGGACTTGGCGAGATGGACGACGAAGGCGTCCTGCCCGATCGCCAGGGCGTTGCCGGTCGGCACTCCGGGGATGAACTGCCCGTAGGTGCCCCCCGGCACCTGGTTGTAGGTACGCGAGGTCACGACGAGGCCCTCGCCGGGGGCGTCGACGAGCAGCGCCGCGCTCCCCGAGAATCCAAAGCTCGCGGCCAGCACGTCGTCGATCTGCACCTGACCACGGGCCGGAACGGCGACGTCGACGTACTGGTCGAGCGCCGCATTGTCGGCGCCCGCCGGCAGGACGTAGACCCTCGCCGTCACCGGTTGGTCCTCGGTGTTGACCAGGCGGAGATCGGTGCGCCAGTTGGTCCCCGCCGACCCGGCGACGTGCGCCGCCGCCGGGACCATCCAGCGGTCGGCGTGGGCTGCCGGGCTCGCGGCGAGGGCGATGAGGGCGGCGAAGGCGGTGGCGAAAAGCGATACGGGCCGACGGAACGTGCAGATCATCAGACTCTCCCGAGGTCGCGGCGGGTCGAACGGGGCCGCGGGTTGACGCGATCTTTTTGATTGCGACGCAGGATCATTTTAACACCTCCCCAGGCCGTACCGACCGGCCACCTCTCGAACGCGGGCCGATCCGGCGCCGGGTTGCGCCCCCCGCGTCATGCCGCGCGCTGCGTTGCCGGGTGGTAATATCGATCCAACCCCCGCGCGCCGGTCGGAAGTCGCTCGCCGAGCGGACGAGCCTCGGCCGGTCGGCGGGGCGTGAAGGGACCGGATGATCGAGGAGATCCAGGAACCCACGGAGACGGGACCCCGGGTGTGGGCGATCGGCGGTGGCAAGGGCGGTGTCGGCAAGTCGGTCGTCGCCGCGAACCTGGCCCTCGCCGTCGCCCGGACCGGCGCCCGGGTGGCACTGGTCGACGCCGACCTCGGCGGCGCCAACCTCCACACCCTGATCGGAATCCCCTCGCCCAAGCGCAACCTCTCCGACTTCATCGCGCGCCGGGTGGCCAGCCTGAACGAGATTCTCGCTCCGACTCCCTTCGACAATCTCTGGCTGGTCAGCGGCGCCAAGGCCCTGCTCGAGACCGCCAACCCGAGCTTCGGCCAGAAGACCAAGATCCTCCGGCACCTGGCGAGCCTCGACGTCGACCACATCTTTCTCGATCTCGGCGCCGGCACGAGCTTCAACGTCCTCGACTTCTTCCTCGCCGCTCGCCGCGGCGTGCTGGTCGTCGTCCCGGAGGCGACATCGGTCGAGAACGCCTACTTCTTCATCAAGGCGGCCTACTTCCGAAAGCTCAAGCGCGCCCAGCCGCGAGCCCGGGTCAAGGCGGCGGTCGACGAGGTGATGCGGGGTGACGCCCGGCAGCGGGTCCGGACGCCTCGGGATCTCATGGCCCAGGTGATGGCGGTGGATGCCGAGGCCGGCGCCGCACTGATGGAGGAAGCGTCGACCTTCAGCCCCTCGATCATCGTCAACCGCATCGAGCGGTCGGAGCAGACCCGGCTCGGCGACGAGATGGGGTCGGCCTGCCGGGACTACTTCGGCATCAACCTCCGATGCCTCGGCAACCTCCCGTACGACGCCCTCGTCCGTCGGTCGGTCGACGAGCGCCGGCCCGCGGTCGACCTGTTCCCACAGAGCAGCTTCGCCCGGGCGGTGCGCGGCGCCGCCGGCACGGTCGTCGGCCAGCCCGTGGAGGCGGTCGGATGAGCCACGCCCGCTTCGAGGACTGGCAGCTGCTCGACCTGGCGCCGGGTGCCGAGCTCGCCGAGGTCAACCGCGCGCTCCACTTCCGTCGCTCGCTCTACCAACCGGGGGCGTTGGCGACCTACAACCTGCTCGACGAGGACGAGAGGTTGCGGATGCTCGACCGGATCGACGAGGCCTATCGACGGATCACCGGCAACGAGCCACCCCGCAGCCCGGGGCCGCGGCCGGTCGAGCCTGTCGAGGAAACAGGTCTCCAGGGCGAGGGAGAGGTCGGCTCGCCTCCCGACCCCAGGACGGCGCCCGGCGCCCACCTGCGATTCCAACGTCGCGCCCGTGGTCTTTCGCTCGAGCAGCTTTCGGCCGTGACCAAGATCCGCACCAGCCTCATCTCTCAGATCGAGGCCGAGGAGGTCGACCAGCTGCCTGCCGCGGTCTTCGTTCGCGGCCACGTGCTGCAGCTCGCCCGCGCCCTCGGCCTCGCCGACCCCAACGAGCTCGCCGCCCGCTACCTCGCCAAGGTCAGGCTCGACTGAGCGGTCGGGGGGTGTTGCGCCGCCGTGCGGACCGTCACGATGGGTCCCGACAGGGGCTCAGGATCACGGCTCGGGCGCCGCGAAGCGCGCGAGCCAGCAGTCGATCATCTGCTGCTTGAAGGCCTCGACGGCGTCGGGGTACTGCGATGCGGGCACGTCGGCGGTGCAGGACCTGCACACGATGCGCGAGCTGCCTCAACCCCCGCGCAGCTCTGCCGGCGAGCCGCACAACGGGCACCGCAGCTGCGGCCGATCCGACACCTCTGGGGCGTTCGTCGAAGGCTGGACCATTCATCCTCCACCCGATGACATGGTACCCCATGGGAGAGGTCTCTCCAAGCGGGACGAGGAGGCCGGGATCCGTTAGCCCGCCCGCTTCTTCGGGTCTCTCCGATCGGCCTACAATGGCCCCGTGGCCAACGCCGACATCTCCGATCGAGGCGACCGGGTCGTCGTCTACCACGGCGCCGAGCTCGCCCGGTACGGCTTTGGCGACGGCCATCCCTTCGGGACCGAGCGCCTTGGAACATTCTGGACGGAGATGATCCGGCGGGGGCTGGACGACCGGGTCGAGGTCGCACCGCCGGCTCAGGCAACCCGCGCCGAGATCGAGAGCTTCCACAGCCCCGGCTATGTCGATCTCGTCGCCGAGCTCTCCGCCGCCGGGGGCGGGCTGCTCGACCTCGGCGACACGCCGGTCTTCCCGGGTATCTACGAGGCCGCCTCCTGGGTGGTCGGGACGACCCTCGACGCGGTCGGACGGCTGGCCGACGGGACCAGCCGACGGGCCTTCGTGCCGATCGCCGGCCTCCACCACGCCCGGCGGAGCGCCGCCGGCGGGTTCTGCGTCTTCGACGACTGCGGCGTCGCCATCGAGCTGCTCCGCTCGAGGCACGGGATCCGCCGCGTCGCCTATGTCGACATCGACGCCCACCACGGCGACGGCGTGCTGTACGGCTTCGAGGACGACTCCGACCTGATCATCGCCGACCTCCACGAGGACGGACGGTTCCTCTACCCGGGCACCGGATGGGAGCACGAGACGGGCGCTGGGCGCGCGGTCGGAACCAAGCTCAACATCGCCCTGCCGCCGGGCGCCGGCGATGACGAGTTCTTCGCCGCCTGGCGGCGCGCCGAGGCCCACATCGACGCTTCGGCGCCCGAGCTCGTGATCCTCCAGTGCGGCGCCGACGGCCTCGCCGGAGACCCTCTCACCCACCTCGAGTACACCGCGGCGGTCCATCGGCGGGTCACCGAGCGGCTGTGTCGTCTCGCCGATCGCCACTGCGGCGGCCGCCTGCTCGCCCTCGGCGGCGGCGGCTACGATCCCCAGGGCATCCGGGACGCCTGGTGCGCGGTCGTCGAGGCAATGCTCGAGACGCGGCCCGCGTAGCAACCGCAGCATCCGTTTCCGAGTCCACGTCCCCGTCCTCGTCCTCGTCCGCGTCCTCGTCCGCGTCCGAGTCCGCGTCCGCGTCCGCGTCCGATGGCAGCGGCAGCGGCAGCGGCAGCGGCAGCGGCAGCGGCAGCGGCAGCGGCAGCGGCAGCGG
>JALOLD010000035.1 GCA_025456145.1 Thermoanaerobaculales bacterium
CCGGGTCAAGCCGCTGGCGGCCGAGCGCCTGAGAACCGCCTCGGGCGGCGCCTCGACCTGGTGGCGGGTGGAGGTCACCGAGGGTCGGACCCACGAGGTCCGCCAGCTCTTCTTTCGCGCCGGCCACTTGGTCCAGCGGCTGCGGCGAACAGCGATCGGGCCGATCAGCGACCCCGCGCTGCGTCCCGGCGACTTCCGGATGCTCACCGAGCCCGAGATCGCGGCGCTGCGGCGGGCGAGCGGCGAGGCGCCGAAGCCGCGACCGAAGCCGCGGAAGGTCGAGCGGACGAGGAGGTCCGGCCCTCCGTCGGACGGGGCGACGCGGGACGAGCCCCGGGCACGCCGGTCCCGGGCCGCCGGGCCGGAGGGGCGCCGCTCCGGCACGCGGCCCTCCGCAGGCTCGCGAAAGCGCCGGTAACCCGCTGAAAAGGCGAAGATTAACGATTCGTTCAGGAGGAGCCGCCGTGGTACAATCACGCGCTCGCGGGAGGTCGCGTGTCTGAAGCCACGAACCAGCAGCAGCCCATCGAGCAGCTCATCGCGAATCGGCTGGCCAAGCTCGACGAGCTGCGCCGGCTCGGCGTCGAGCCTTACCCGACCCGCTATCGGGTGGCCGAGTCGGTCTCCGACGTCAGGCGGCGCTTCGCCGGGGCCTCGACCGAGGGGCTCGAGAGCGACCGGCCGGCGGTCCGTCTCGCCGGCCGGCTGCGCTCGGTCCGGGGCCACGGCAAGGTGAGCTTCGCCGACCTGTCGGACGGCGCCGAGCAGCTCCAGCTCTACCTCCGGAAGAGCGATCTCGACGAGACCTCGTGGAAGGTCTTCTCGCTGCTCGACCTGGGCGACTTCATCGGGGTCGAGGGCACGATCTTCAGAACCCGGACCGGCGAGCTCAGCGTCGCGGTCTCTCGGCTCGAGGTGCTCGCCAAGACGGTCCGACCGCTTCCCGAGAAGTATCACGGGCTGGCCGACCGCGAGGCGCGGGCCCGTCAACGCTACCTCGACCTGCTGTCGAACCCGGAATCGCGGGCGATCTTCGAGACGCGCAGCCGGATCGTCTCCGGGATCCGCCGCTTCCTCGACGGCGCCGGCTTCGTCGAGGTCGAGACGCCGATGATGCAGCCGATCCCCGGTGGCGCCTCGGCGCGCCCCTTCGAGACCCATCACAACACCCTGGACCTCGACCTCTACCTGAGGATCGCGCCCGAGCTCTACCTCAAGCGGCTCGTCGTCGGCGGCATGGAGCGGGTCTACGAGATCAACCGGAACTTCCGCAACGAGGGCATCTCGACCCGGCACAATCCGGAGTTCACGATGCTCGAGTTCTACTGGGCCTACGCCGACTACGAGCTTCTGATGGACTTCACCGAGGAGATGATCACGACCGTCGCCGAGCAGGCGACGGGCGGGCTGGTCGTGCCCTGGGGCGACCGGACGATCGACTTCTCCAGGCCGTGGCGACGGCTGACCCTGCGCGACGCGATCCTCGAGCACTCCGAGCTCACCGAGGAGGATCTGTCGAGCCGCGAGCGGATGGAGGCGGCGGCCGAGCGGGTCGGCGTCCTGCGCATCTCCGAGCGCTCGGACGGCAAGCTGCTCGAGGAGCTGTACGAGATGACCGCCGAGCCGCGGATGATCGACCCGACCTTCATCATGGACTACCCGCGCGACATCTCGCCGCTCACCAAGTCGAAGCCCGGCAACCCCGAGGTGGTCGAGCGCTTCGAGCTGTTCATCGGCGGTCTCGAGGTCGCGAACGCCTACACCGAGCTCAACGACCCGGCCGAGCAGCGCCGCCGCTTCGAGGAGCAGGCCGCGGCGGGCGGCGGCGTGGTCGACGAGGACTTCCTGCTCGCGATCGAGCACGGCATGCCGCCGACCGGCGGCGAGGGCGTCGGGATCGACCGCCTGGTCATGCTCCTCACCAACCAGCAGTCGATCCGCGACGTGATCCTCTTCCCACAGCTGCGGCCGCGAGACTCACAGGGCTGATGGCGATCGGCGCCGAGCTCCACGTCGCGAGCCGCTACCTCGTCGGAACCCGGCGCTGGACGCCGGTGGTGACGGTGACCCTGATCTCGCTGCTCGGCCTCGGGCTGGGGGTGTTCGCCCTGGTCGTCACCCTCGCCCTGCTCGACGGCTTCCAGTCGGGGATCCGGTCGCAGATCGAGGCCCGGGCGGCGCACGCCGAGGTCCGGCCGACCAGCGGACGCCGGCTCGCCGAGCCCGACCGGTTGGCGTCGCTCTTGCAAGGACGGCTCGGCGAGGTGGAGATCGTGCAGGTCGTGCGGGGGATGTGCCTGGTCGGCTCGGGCACGGGTGCCGTTCCGGCATCGGTGGTCGGTCGCTCTGACACCGATCGGACGACCGTCGACTCGGTGCTCGCCCGTCGCCTCGGCATCGGCGCGGGGGACCGGATCGAGGTGATCTCCGCCCGCCAGCGGCTGACCCCGATGGGACCGTTGCCGGTCCGCTTCACCGCCGATGTCGGGCGGCTCGCTCCGCCGGCGCCTGGGGACGAGGCCGGGACGGTCGAGCTGCCGCTCGACCGGGCGCAGCGGCTGCTCTGGGGCGAGCCGGTGGTCGGCGCCATCGAGCTGCGCGACCCCGCCGACCCGTGGGGGCTCGGGGACCGCGCCCGGGCGATCCTCGAGGAGGCGGCGGCGCCGGTCCGGGTCGCCGGTCTCGTCGAGCTCCACCGGCCGCTGCTCACCGCGCTGGCCCTCGAGAAGATCATGATCTTCGTCGCGGTCGGCCTGATGCTCGTCGTCGCGGCGCTCAACCTGCTGTGCAACGTGGCCATGGTGGCGGCCGAGAAGCGCAAGGACCTCGCGGTGATGGCGGGTCTCGGCAGCACGCCGGGCTCGCTGCGCCGGCTCTTCCTCGTCCTCGGTCTGGTCATCGGCCTGGTCGGGTCGGTGGCCGGCGCGGTCGTCGGCAGCGCGGTCGCGATCACCCTCGACCGCACCGAGGCCCTCGAGCTGCCGAGCGGGGTGTTCATGGTGTCCGCGGTCCCCTTCGAGATCGACCCCGCCACCCTCGCCCTGGTGGTCGCGGTGGCCCTCGGTCTGTCGGCCGGCGCGGCCTGGCTGCCGGCGCGGCTGGTCGCCCGGCGCGAGCCGGCGGAGGGCCTGCGCTATGAGTGAGCGGCCGCCGATGGTGCGCGCCGAGGGTCTGGGCAAGGGCTACGGCTCGGGCCCCACCCGGCTCGAGGTCCTCGACGGGCTCGACCTCGAGGTCCCGGCGGGGCAGATGCTCGCGGTGGTCGGGCCGTCGGGGGTCGGCAAGAGCACCCTGCTCCACCTGATCGGTCTGCTCGACCGGCCCGACCGCGGCCGGCTCGCCCTCGACGGGCTCGCCGCGGACGACCTCGACGGCAATCGCCGCGCCGGGCTGCGCAGCCGGCTCATCGGTTTCGTCTTCCAGCACCACCACCTGCTCGACGAGCTCGACGCCCTCGACAACGTCGCGCTGCCGCTGCGCATCGCCGGCGTCCGCGCCGCCGGGGCGCGCGACCGGGCCGCCGAGCTGCTCGACGCGGTGGGGCTCACGGGCCGCGCCTCGCACTTTCCCGACCAGCTGTCGGGCGGTGAGCAGCAGCGGGTGTCGGTCGCCCGGGCGCTCGCGATGCGACCCGGGCTGCTGCTCGCCGACGAGCCGACCGGCAACCTCGACCGCGACAACGCCGAGCGGCTGTTCGAGCTGGTGATCGAGCTTCATTTGAAGGCGGGTCTGACATCCATTATAGTGACCCACAACGAGGAGATGGCCCGCAGGTGCGACCGGATCTTCCGCCTTGCCCCGCGGGCCGAGCTTTCATCAGATGTTCGAACGGTTTAACGAGAACGCCCGCCGGGCGCTGTTCTTTGCCCGTTACGAGGCGAGCCGGGCGGCGAGCCGTCAGCTCGCCCCCGAGCACCTGTTGCTCGGCCTGCTCCGCGAGGCCGACGACTCCCTCGTCGAGCTCTGCGAGGCGGTACCGGTCGACATCCGGAAGCTCCGCGACGAGCTCCTCGGCGACGGCGTCGCGATCGAGCCCGGCGGCGTCTCGCCGGAGCTGCCGCTGTCCGAGGACGTCAAGCGGGTGCTCGCCTTCGCGGTGCACGAGGCCGAGTCGATGGGGCACGGCCGGGTCGGCACCGAGCACCTGCTGCTCGGGCTGCTTCGGGTCGAGGGGTCGCGGGCGGTGGAGGTGCTCGGCGAGCACGGGTTCGAGCTCTTCGCGCTCCGGGACGAGGTCGTCCGGCGCGGCCACGAGCTCGAGGCCGAGGCGTCGGCCGGCGCCACCCCGCACATCACCGAGTACTCGCGCGACCTCAACCTGATCGCCGCCGAGGGCGGCTTCGACCCGCTGATCGGCCGCGACCCCGAGGTCGAACGGGTCGTCCAGATCCTCAGCCGGCGCACCAAGAACAACCCCTTGCTGCTCGGCGAGGCGGGGGTCGGGAAGACCGCGATCGTCGAGGGTCTGGCGTGCCGGATCGTCGAAGGCTCGGTGCCGCTGTCGCTGGCCAACCGGCGGATCCTCGCCCTCGACCTCTCGCTCCTGGTCGCCGGGACGAAGTACCGGGGTCAGTTCGAGGAACGGCTCAAGGGGCTGCTCAAGGAGCTCCAGCAGCACCACGAGGTCATCATCTTCATCGACGAGATCCACTCGCTGATCGGTACCGGGTCGGCCGAGGGCTCGCTCGACGCCGCCAACATCATCAAGCCGGCGCTGTCGCGCGGCGAGATCACCTGCATCGGCGCGACCACCGTGCGCGAGTACCGCAAGTACGTCGAGAAGGACCGCGCCCTGTCGCGCCGCTTCCAGGCGGTGACGGTCCGCCAGCCGACCGACGACGAGACCATCGAGATCCTGCGCGGCGTCCAGAGCCGGTACGAGGAGTTCCACGGCGTGCGCTACACCGACGACGCGGTCAGCGCCGCGGTCCTCCACTCCGGCCGCTACATCACCGACCGGGCCTTCCCCGACAAGGCGATCGACGTGCTCGACGAGGCCGGCGCGCGGGTCAAGCTCCGTCAGGTCTCGTCGTCGTCGTCGCTGCGCCGGGTGCAGCGCGAGATCCGGGACGCGGTGCGCGGGATGAAGGACGCGATCTCGAAGAAGCAGTTCGAGCGGGCGGTCGAGCTGCGCGAGCAGGAGCTGCGCCTGCGCGAGGAGCTCGCGGCCCTCGAGAGCCGCGCCGCGACGGCGAGCGACGGAGTCCTCGTCGACCGCGCCGACATCGAGCAGGTGGTGTCGTCGTGGACCGGCATCCCGGTGACCTCGATCGAGGAGGACGAGGCCGACCGGCTGCGCCGCATGGAGGAGATCCTGCGCCAGCGCGTGGTCGGCCAGGACGACGCGATCGGCGCGCTGGCCCGTGCGATCCGGCGCAGCCGGCTCGGGGTGACCAGCCCGCACCGGCCGATCGGGTCGTTCGTTTTTCTCGGGCCGTCGGGCGTCGGCAAGACCGAGGTCGCCCGCCAGCTCGCGGGCTACCTGTTCCAGGATGTCCGGCACCTCCTCCGGTTCGACATGTCGGAGTACATGGAGAAGCACACGGTTTCGCGGCTGATCGGGTCGCCGCCCGGCTATGTCGGCTTCGAGGAGGGCGGTCAGCTGTCCGAGCAGGTACGGCGTAACCCCTACTCGGTGATCCTGCTCGACGAGGTCGAGAAGGCCCACCCGGACATCTACAACCTGCTCCTGCAGGTGCTCGAGGACGGCCGGCTGACCGACAGCTACGGCAACGTCGTCGACTTCACCAACACCCTGATCATCATGACCTCGAACCTGGGAAGCCGCGAGCTCCAGAACGAGGATGCGGTCGGCTTCGGCGACAGCCGGCGGGCGGTCGAGGCAGCCCGCATGCGCGAGATCGTCGACCGTCGCCTGCGCCGCCACTTCCCGCCCGAGTTCGTCAACCGGCTCGACGACGTCATCGTCTTCGCCGCGCTCGACGACGCGAGCATGCTGAGCGTCGCCCGACTGCTGCTCGAGGAGACGGTGGCCAACCTCGGCCGGCGCAAGGTCGAGCTCGATGTCGACGACGAGGTCGCCCGCTGGCTGCTCGCGCAGTGCGGGCTCGACCCCCAGGCGGGCGCCCGGCCGCTGCGCCGCCTGATCAAGCTCTGGGTCGAGGACGCGGTGGCCGACGTACTGATCGACCACCGGGGCAGCGGTCAGGTTCGACTCCGGGTGCGGATGGCGGACGGGCGGCCGGCAGCCGAGGCGGTCGAGCCGTCGGCCAGGCACCAGGAGGTTTCATGACGGTCGGTCGGCGCGCGCTCGCGCTTCTGGTCGCGGTCCTGCTGGCGCACGCCGCCGGCGCCCAGGAGGAAGGCCCGATCATCGCCGAGGTGGTCGTCGAAGGCGGCGTCACCGTCACCCTCGACACGGTGACCTACTACCTCGGGCTCGAGGCGGGCGATCCGCTCGAGCAGGAGGTCATCGCCGAGGGGTTCCACCGGCTCTGGGACTCGGGGCTCTTCGAGACGATCCGCATCGAGAGCGAGGGGACCGAGGACGGCGAGGTCGTGCTCTACGTCGTCGTCACCGAGCGGCCGTTCATCGACACCGTGACCTTCGAGGGCAACAAGAAGATCAGCTCCTCGGACATGAAGGACAAGCTCGACGAGAAGGGGGTCGACGTCCCGCGCAACGTCCCGCTCAAGATGTCGCAGCTGTCGCGCATCGAGTCGGCACTCAAGGAGATCTACGACGAGGAGGGCTTCCGGTCGGCGCAGATCTCCTACGAGGTGGTCGACAAGGGACGCAACCGCCGCGACGTGATCTTCCGGATCGAGGAGGGCGGCAAGGTCAAGATCGAGGACATCGAGTTCGTCGGCAACGAGGTGTTCAGCGACAGCAAGCTGCGCGGCGCCCTCAAGGAGGTCAAGGCGGTCAGCCTGTACCGCAAGTGGGGCAAGAAGATCATCTACACCCGCGAGAACTGGGAGGCCGACCGCGACAACCTCCGCAACTTCTACCTCAACGCCGGCTACCTCGACGTCAAGATCGGCGAGCCGGTGCTCGAGCTGGTCGCCAACAACCCGGACGCCGAAACCCTGGAGAAGATGAAGTACCGGATGAGGGTGACGATCCCGGTCGAGGAGGGCGAGCCCTACAGCGTCAACTCGCTCGCCATCGAGGGCGTCGAGATCTTCAATGCCGACGGGATGAAGCAGTTCTTCGAGGTCGAGATGGGCAGCACCTACTCGAAGAAGGCCTTCGACGCGGCCAAGGAGAGGATCCAGGAGCTCTACCACAACTCGGGCTACATCTACGCCTATGCCGGTGAGCGGTTCGAGCGGGTCGAGGACAAGCCGCTGGCGGTGGACGTGGTGGTCGACGTCTTCGAGGGCGAGCGCTACAGCCTCGGGCGGATCGAGTTCGTCGGCAACAGCACGACCCGCGACAAGGTGCTGCGGCGGGAGTTCCGGCTCGTCGAGGGCAACTGGATGAACATGGGCGCGCTCAAGAGCTCGGTGTTCAAGGTCAACGCCCTCGGCTTCTGGAAGCTCGAGGAGGATCCGCTCGAGTTCGACTTCGACGACGAGCTCAAGCGGGTCAACGTCTCGGTCAAGGGCAACGAGGTGGGTCGCAACGACATCCAGTTCGGGGCGGGCTACTCGGAGCTCGACGGGTTCTTCGTCCAGGCCCAGTTCAACACCCGCAACTTCCTCGGTCGCGGAAACACCCTGGGTGTGTCGTTGCAGGTCGGCCGGAACGCCGACTTCTACACCCTCAGCTACACCGAACCGTACTTCCTCGACCGCCGCATCCTGCTCGGCGGCTCGGTGTTCAAGACCAACCAGGAGGTCGCCGACTACTTCCGCGAGACCACCGGCTTCTCGATCTCGCTCGGCAAGGGGCTTCGCGCCTTCTCATCGATCACCGGGATCTACTCCTGGGAGGACGTCCAGTCGCGCTACCAGGTGTCGAGGTTAGGCGTTCCCGGCGACCCGACCGGCGGCCACGTCCCTCCGATCTCGGTCCCTCCGGTCGACCCGATCACACTCGAGCGGTACTTCGAGGAGTTCGCCGGACGTACCGCCTCGTTCACACCGTCCTTCACCTATGACAACCGCGACGACCCGTTCAACACCAGCCGTGGTAGGCGGCTCAACGCGCGGCTGCGGATGGCGGGCGGGCTGCTCGGCGGCGACTTCGACTACCTCCGGCCCGAGGTGACGCTCACCCAGTGGGTGCCCTACGACCGCAAGCACAAGTTCATCTTCGCCTTCAACGCCGAGGTCGGCCAGTTCTTCCCGTACAACGACTCCGAAATGCCGATCTACGAGCGCTACCGTCTCGGAGGCGACCGCTCGCTGCGCGGGATCCCGTACTACACGGTGCTGCCGCGGACCGAGGACCTGCGGTTCTTCCTCAACGAAAACGGGGTGCGCGAGGGCGGCGACCGCTACTGGCTGCTCAACCTCGAGCAGCAGTTCGCGCTCGGCGGTCCGGTCAAGCTGGTCTTCTTCTTCGACGTCGGGAACACCTATCACGAGGACCAGGGCTGGGAACCTTCGCTGTACCGGAAGACGACCGGGGTCGAGCTGCGGGTGCTGCTGCCGATCTTCCAGGCGCCGATCCGGTTCATCTACGGGTATAATCTCGACCCGTGGCCGGAGGAGGACCAGAGCGACTTCCAGTTCTCCATCGGCACCACGTTCTGACCGAGGTCCAACCCGGCCCGCACGCGGGCCCTTCATGGAGGTTCTTCACATGACCCGTTCGTACTTTGTGGCCGGCCTCGCGGCGATCATCCTGGCGGCGGCTCTGCCGGTCGCGGCGCAGGTCAACATCGCGGTGATCGACGTTCAACGCGTGGTGACCGAGTCCGATCCCGGCAAGCAGGCGCTGCAGAAGCTCAAGGCGATCCAGGATGGGAAGATCGACGAGGGCCGCGCCAAGCAGCAGGAGCTGGCCGCTTTGCAGGAGCAGCTCTCGAAGCAGCGCTTCACCCTGTCGGAGGAGAAGCTCGCCGAGCTCAGCAAGCAGATCGAGGACAAGCAGATCGCGATGCAGCGCTTCCAGGACGATGCCGAGCGCGAGCTCGAGGAGGCACGGCGCCGCGAGCTCGGCGGCCTCGAGGCGAGGATCATCCCGGTCATCGACGCGGTCGGCGCCGAGCGCGGCTTCACGCTGATCTTCAACAAGTTCCAGTCGGGGCTGGTCTACGCCGACGACTCGGTGGACATCACCGACGACGTCATCCGGCGCTTCAACACCACCCAGTGACCCACGCCATCTCGCTCGCCGACCTCGCGGTCCATCTCGGCGCCGAGGTGGTGGGCGACGGCGGCCGGATGATCGAGGGCGTCCGCCCCCTCGACGACGCCGGGCCGGAGCACCTGTCCTTTCTCCACAACCCGAAGTACGTCGCCGCCGCGATGGCCTCGCGGGCCGGCGCGATCCTCGTCGCCGACGCTGCCGGGCTGTCCGGCCGCGACCTCCTGGTCTGCGCCGAGCCATACCTGGCGGTGGCGCGCGCCCTCGGGCTCTTCCACCCGCGACCGGCCGCCGAGCCCGGGGTCCACCCGAGCGCGGTAACCGGCGACGACCTCTCGCTCGGCGACGGCGCGAGCGTTGGGCCGCAGGCGGCGATCGGCCGCGGGGTGGTGATCGGCGCCCGCACGGTGATCGGGGCGGGCTGCGTCCTCGGCGACGGCGTGCGGATCGGCGACGACTGCCTGCTCCATCCCCGGGTGGTGGTCGAGGACGGGTGCCGGGTCGGCGACCGCTGCATCCTCCAGGCCGGGGTGGTCATCGGCTCGGACGGGTACGGCTTCGCCACCGTCGCCGGCGTCCACCACAAGGTGCCCCAGGTCGGCATCGTGGTCCTCGAGGACGACGTCGAGATCCAGGCCAACACGACGATCGACCGGGCGACCATGGGCGAGACCCGGGTCGGCCGGGGCACCAAGGTCGACAACCTGGTCCAGCTCGCCCACAACGTCCGGATCGGCGAGCACTGCCTGATCGTCGCCCAGGTCGGGATCTCGGGATCGACCCGGGTCGGACGGCACTCGGTCTTCGCCGGGCAGGCCGGCGCCGCGGGCCACCTCGAGATCGGCGAGCGGACGATGGTCGCCGCCAAGGCCGGGGTGATGAAGTCGGTCGGCGACGGCAGCGTGCTCGCCGGCCACCCGGCGCGCCCCCAGCGCGAGTGGATGCGGACCCAGGCCGCCGTCCAGAGGCTCGACGCGCTGCGCGAGCGGGTCGGCGAGCTCGAGCGGCGGCTGGCGGCGCTCGAGGGCGCCGAGGGGGGAGGGGGAGGATCGTGAAGGACATCCAGGACATTCTCTCGGTGATGCCGCACCGCTACCCGCTCCTGCTCATCGACCGGGTGCTCGAGATGACCGACACGACGATCAGGGCGGTCAAGAACGTGACCTTCAACGAGCCCCACTTCCTCGGGCACTTCCCGGGCCAGCCGGTGATGCCCGGGGTGCTCCTGGTCGAGGCGATGGCGCAGGCCGGCGGCTTTCTCCTGTTCAGCAGGATCGAGGACCGGGAGGGCAAGCTGATCTACTTCGCCGGCATCGACTGCTGCCGCTTCCGTCGTCCGGTGGTGCCGGGCGACCAGGTGGTCTTCGACGTCGAGGTGCAGTCGGTCAAACGGACCTTCGCCAAGCTCCGCGGACGGGCGACGGTCGATGGCGAGGTCGTCTGCGAGGCGAACCTCCTGTCCGCGATGACGGAGAGATGATGGAGAGCAAGATCCACCCCACCGCGATCGTCGACCCCAGGGCCGTGCTGGCCGAGGGTGTCGAGGTCGGTCCGTACGCGATCATCGACGGCAACGTCGAGATCGGCCGCGACTGCCTGATCGGACCCCACTGCAGGATCACCGGCTGGACGACGATCGGCGCGCGCAACCGCTTCGAGAGCCACTGCTCGATCGGCGCGCCGCCCCAGGACCTCAAGTACGCCGACGAGCCGACCCGGCTCTTTATCGGCGACGGCAACACCTTTCGCGAGTTCGTCACCATCCACCGCGGGACGCCGGGCGGCGGAGGCATCACCCGGATCGGGCAGGCGAGCCTGTTCATGGCCTACGCCCACGTCGCCCACGACTGCCAGGTCGGGTCGAAGACCATCTTCGCCAACGCGGCGACCCTCGCCGGCCATGTCGAGGTGGGGGACTTCGCGACGGTCGGAGCGTTCAGCGCCGTCCACCAGTTCTGTCGGGTCGGCGAGCACGCCTTCCTCGGCGGCTTCACCGCCGCCAACAAGGACTGCCTGCCCTACATGAACACCACCGGCAACCGCCCGGCCAAGTGCTATGGGCCCAACGCCATCGGGCTCAAGCGCAAGGGCTTCTCCGAGGACAGCCGGACCGCCTTGCGCCGGCTCTGGCGGCTTCTCCACAACCCCAAGACGACGACCACCCAGGCCCTCGAGCGGGCGCGGGCCGAGCTCGCCGGCCAGCCCGAGGTCGACATCGTCCTCGAGTTCATCGCGAGCTCCCACCGGGGCATCATCCTGGCCTGACCGGGTCGCCCCGCCGCCCGTGGAGCCTCGTTGGACGGCGGGCCGAGACCCAGACGGGAGGGGCCGGGGGTGGGGGCGAGCGAGCGTCCAGCGGATCGTTCAGTCTCGCCTCCCGGGGCTTTGCCGGGGCGGTTGACCGGAGCCCGCCGCCGCGCCGCCGGTCGGGGTCGACCTGCCGCCGGTCCTCCGGAGCTGGCAGGCATCGATCCGGAAGACCGCGACGCCCTCGAGGTTCTCAGCCAACCAGAGCCGGTTGCCCGCGAGGGTCAGGCGGTGGTTTCGCGTGCCGAGAGGTCCGGCGATCCCGACTGACGCGGGTCGCACCGGGTCGTACACCTCGAAGATCTGGACGCCGCCGTCGAATCCGAGACCGACCGCGGCGATCCCCCCGACCAGGGCGACGTCGTCCGCCCGGCCGGCGGTGGCCGTCGCCGAGAGCCGGATCGGCTGCAGCGGCGATGCCACGTTCACCAGGACGAGCTCGTGGGGGTTGGGTGGATCGGGGCGCGAGATCGCGGCGAGCAGGTCGCCGAAGACGGCGAGGGCGACGAGGTTGTCGTGGGTGACCACGGCGCAGCCGATATGCCGGGGGATGCTCGGGTCGGAGAGGTCCGCGGTGCAGAGCTTGCCGAAGAGGTCGGCGACGAACAGCGTCCGGTCCTGGACGGCGACCCGCCAGGCGTGGATCAGCTCGGGCCGGTAGTGGGCGGTCGTCACGGGGTGCTCCGGGTCCGCGATGTCCACCACCACGAGGTCGCCGTCGTTCACCACGTATGCGACGCCGGACCCGATCGCCACGTCCTCGACACAGCTGTCGAGGGGAAGGGTCGAGACCACGAGCGGCCTCGCCGGAGCCCGGATGTCGACCAGGGTCAGCCCGCCGTCGACGCAGATGTCCCAGTCGATCGTCGAGTGGGTCACCGCCGCCAGGCCGGGGGAGAGGGCAACCGCGGTGGCGTTGCCCGGGAGACCGACCCCGCCGAGCTCGATCGGGTGGCAGGGGTCGGACCCGTCGAGAAGCCGCAGCCGGCTCGAGCCGTAGGTCGCGTCGGCGACCGCGACGACCCTCCCCGCGACCGCGACGTCGACGGCATCGACCGGCGGGGCGGGGTCGTCCGCGAGCGGCGCCCGGATCGCCGCGGGGCTCCAGACGCCGACCCGCTCCGGGCAGGACGGCGGCTCGGCGCCGGCCGAGCCCGAGATCAGCAGGGAGGCTCCGAACCCGGTCAGCCAGATGCGCATCGTGGTCTCCATCGAGCGAGGTTCTCGCAGCGGACGGTCACCGTGCCGGGCCGACCGGCCCGGAGGGACGGGCGTCCGGGCGACCGGGACGGCTCAGCCGCCGGCACGCGCCGCCCGCCTGCGCTTGAGCTCGAGCGCGGTCTTGAGGCCTTTGGTGCGGATGGTGTGGAGGGCGAGCCGGCGGGGGGTCATGGTGAAGAAGCGCGTGCCGTAGCGGCGCAGCCTCCTCGGGTCGATCTCGAGGCCGAGCCCCGGGGTCTGGGGCACCGCCACCGTGCCGTCGGGTCGCACGGCGAGCGGCTCGGCGAGAATCGCGTCCCGCACCTCGGGGACCCATCCCGGCGGCTCGTAGGGGTACTCGAGGCGCACCCGGGCCGGGAAGGCGGCGAAGGCGTGGAGGTTGACGACGAAGCCCACGCCGTTGGTCCAGGTGTGCGGGGTGAACTCGAGGCCGCGCTCGAGACAGGCGTCGGCGATCATCATCGAGGTCGCCAGCCCGCCGCAGAAGGTCGCATCGGGCTGGTAGACGTCGAGGCTGCCCTTCTCGAGCATCAGCCGGGCCTCGTGCCAGCCGGCGTTGAGCTCGCAGCCGGCGATCTTGAGCGTCGTCATCCGCCGCCGCAGCTCGGCGAGCCCGTCGGCGTCGTGCATGTCGAGCGGCTCCTCGAGCCAGCGCACGCCGTGGTCCTGGCAGGCGAGGCCGAAGTCGGTGGCGCGCTCGAGATCCCACAGCGGGGCGTCGTCGATCAGGGTCACCCGCCAGCCCTGGTTGGCGTCGACGCCGATCGTGAAGCCGTCCCCGAGGTGGGCGCGGGCGGTCGCGACGGTCTCGATGTCGCGCCCGGGGTCGAAGTCGTGGACCCGCAGCTTGACCGCGTCGAAGCCCATGGCGCGGATCGATTCGAGGTAGGCGCGACGCTCCTCCGACGGCTTGAGCGAGCCCGACGAGGCGTAGACCCGGGCCTCGGTCACCGGTCCGGGCAGGGCGGGGTTGAGGAGCCGGTAGACCGGGAGGCCCTCGATCTTGCCCTTGATGTCCCAGCAGGCGGCCTCGATCCACGGGTTGTGCCAGCCCAGGAACGAGGCCTCGCGGAGCAGCTGGCGGACGCGCGGGATGTCGGTCGGGTCCATCCCGATGAGGTACGGCCCGAGCAGGCTCCCCAACCCCTGCCGCTCGTCGGCGAAGGCGTTGCCGGCGGCCCAGCCGGTGACGCCGTCGCCGGTCGTCAGCTTGAGCAGGGTGAAGCGGCTCTCGGTCTGCGGGTAGCCGGGGATCCACGCCGGGTAGAACGGCGAGCTCAGGGGGACCGCGACGTGGTAGAGCTCGATCCGGTCGATCTTCGTCATCGATGACCCTCCCCGCCGGCTCGGCCACCGGGCCGGCCGGCGGTCCGCCGCCTCGCCACCTCGACGCTCACCCCTTCGCGGCGCGCAGCGTCAGCACCGCGAGCACCACGACCGCGAGCCCGAGCACCGTCCAGAGCAGCGCCTTCTGCCAGGTCCCGCCGCCGGCGAGCCGGCTGGCGGCGCGAAAGCCCGGGTTGGCCTCGAGCTCTCCGATCTCGGCGTCGCCGGCGGGCACCGCGAGGATCGCCGACCGCACGCGCTCGAGCTCGTACACCGGCGCCGCGGCCTCGGGGTCGCCGAGCAGCAGCTCGTAGTCGCCGGCCGGCGCCGCGAGGTAGAGGTCGGGGGCCGTCGACCGCGCCTCGACCCCGTCGAAGACCAGCGGCGCGTCGTCCCCGTCGGCGATCTCGAGGGTCAGCTCGGTGATCCGGTGACCGGCGAGCCCGATCGACACCGGGCGCGGGTCGCCGGCCCGCCGCACCAGCCGGCCCCGGGCGAGCTCGCGCTCCGACCCGTCCTCGAGCCGGCCGCGCAGCGTGAAGTCGCGGTCGAAGTACGACGCCCCGGAGGCCAGCTCGAGCTCGTCGACCGTCATCGGGCCGCCCCCGGCGCCGATCCGATAGAGCGACACCCGGCCGTCGCGGCGGTGGCTCGACGCGGTGAGCTTCGAGGTCACGACCCGCGCCCGGTCCTGGCGCAGATAGGCCCACTGGCGTCCGTCGGCGTCGACGACCCGCAGATCGGCGAGGTCGGGGCGGAGGATCGCCAGGTCGGCCGGCGACAGGCGGACCCGGGACAGGCCTTCGGGAGAGGGTGCGACCGCGAGCCGCCGCCGATGCTCGTAGCGACGGACCTCGACCGGCGCCCCCGGGTGCATGGCGAAGGCGAGCACCGGGGCCGGGTCCCACTCGGGGTTGGCCATCACCTCGCCGAGCGCCGCCGGCCGCGCCTGCGCCGGGTCGACCACCGCCAGCACCTGGCGCGCCGCCTCGCCGGTGGTCGGGAGCCGTCGCTCCGGGTCGAGGGCCGCGAGGTCGTAGCTCGGCCGGTGGGCGCGGCCGCCGCCGAACAGCAGGGTCGCGGAGGTCTCGCCCTCGGGCATCGAGAAGACCAGGACCGGCCGCGGCAGCGTCGCGGCGACCCCGATCTCCTCGAGGGGCGGGCTGTCGAGGTTGTCGACGACGAGCCGCAGCCGGTCGCCCCGCGGCGCGCGCAGCGGCAGCTCGAGCACCTCGACCGGAGCCAGCGCGGCGACCCGGAGCACCGTGCCGCGGCCGAGCGGCTCCTCCTCGGCGCCCGGGCCCTCGTCCCACACCGTGACCGTGCGGTGGAAGGTGCCGGTCGAGGTGGTCAGGGCGAGCCGGCGCGGGACGAGCCCGCGCGGACGGTCGATAACGAGCTCGGTCGAGCCGGGGAGCTGGCGCAGCTCGAGGATCTCGAGGGCGACCGAGGACGGCCCCCCGCTCTCGGGCAGCGTCCGGCTCGCCGCGAGGGCGAAGCCCGGCTCGAGGAAGCCCCCCTCCTCGCTCGCCAGCGCGATCTCGAGGCGGATCGCATCGCGGGTCGGGAGGGTCAGCCGGAGCCGCTCGGCCGCCGCCGCCGGCAGCCTGAAGACCGAGCCCCGGGTCACCACCGGCGTCCGCACGCCGTCCGGGCCGATCGCCGTCGCGTCGAGGCGGCCGACGAACTCCTCTCGCGCCACCTCGAGGACGAGCTCCCAGGCCGGGACGTCGGCGGGGGCTGGCGGTACCGCCAGGAGGTAGCGCTCGTGGTAGACCGTGACCCGGTCGCCGACCGCCTCCCGCGACCGCTCGGCCTCGAGGACCTCGGGGGCCGCGCCGAAGCGGACGCCGGTCGCGACCCCCTGCGGTTCGGGGCCGTCGACCAGGTAGGGGATCTCGCGGCCGTCGGCGGCGACGATGCGCAGATCGGCGAGATCGGCGCGGCAGGCCCCGATCACCGCGGCCGGGAGCTCGAGGCGCTGCAGTCCGGCGCCGTCGGCGACGATCGGCGCCCGCAGCGGGAACAGCGCGGTCAGCGACTCGGTCTCGGCCGCGACCGGGAGGGCGAGGACCAGTGCGGCGAAGCCGACGAGTGCGATCGTCCCTCTCATGCGTCCTCCCCGGTCGTCCTGAAGACGAAGCGCTGGTAGATCAACGACACGACGATCAGCGACACCGCGAGGCCGACCAGCGAGCCGACCCGGTAGAGGTCCTCGAGCTCGCCGAGGTCGTGCAGGAAGACCTTGCCCAGGGTGAGCACCAGGATCCCGAGGCTGAGCCAGCGCAGCGAGCCGCTCCGGGTGCGGACCCCGATCGCCAGCAGGATCAGGGCGTAGACCGCCCACGCCACCGAGGTCGTGGCGTCGCGCGCCGGCAGCCGCTCGAGGCTGAGCACCAGGGTCGACCCGGTGGCGAAGGCGTCGGCGATCGCCAGGTTGATCCAGGCGAAGACCACCACCACCGCCGCCAGCCCGCAGGCCGCGGCGCCGATCGGGCGGTTGCCCGGGTAGAGCGGCGCCTCCCATGGCCGCAGCCGGTCGACCTCGAGCGGCCGCAGCAGCCGCAGCGAGAGCACCAGCGCCGCGGCCGGGACGAGATAGGTGTAGGTCAGCCAGTTGAGCACCGGCGTCGCCGACGGCACGTGATAGCTCAGCACCTCGGGGTTGGCGACCAGCCGGACCGTCGCGGCGCCGAGCAGGGCGAGCCCGAAGGCCTTGAGCCCGGGGTGGTCGAGCCGGACCCACAGGGCGAGGATGGCGAGGCCGTTGAGCGCCCAGCCGATGGTCACCCACTCGTTCTCGAGCTGGAGCGGGATCGCCACCGAGACCATGCTCAGCGCGACCGCGAGGTACCAGACCTGGGAGGTGCGGTGGGCCTCCGGCGAGCCCTCGAGCCGGGGTCGGACCCGAAGCCCGGCGGCCAGGGCGATGGCGCCGAGGGCGACCGGGAGCAGCCCGATCGCCGCGTCGCCGTACCGGCTCTCGAAGGCGGCGCGGAGGACCACGAACCAGAGCGGACCGGCGAGGGCGGCGCCCCACCAGCCGGCGCGGCTTTCGCGGAACGCCCTCGGTACGAGTGACGGCCACACGGTGAACAGCGCCGCCGACGCGGCGAGCAGCCAGAATGCCGTTCCGGTGGTCTCCAGGACCGCGAGCGGGCGGTCGGCGTCGGCATAGGCGATGGTGTGCCACAGCGCGGTGACCGCGGTCGCCGCGAGCAGCCACCAGCCCGAGCGCGCTCGGGTCGCGGCGAGGGCCGCGAGCAGCCCGAGCAGGAGGACCGAGCCCATCGCGGCGATCACATCGGTGTGGTGGGCCGCGCCGACCACCGCCGCGGCCGGCATCAGGGCGAGGGCGGTCGCGGCGGCGGCGCGCTCGGCCCAGGTGCGGCGCGCCCCGTCGCCCGCCGACATGCCGACGAGCTGGAGGACGACCGCCACCGCGACCGCCAGGCCGAGCCACGCCCAGGGCTCGAGCCCGTCGGCGCTGCGGCCGTGCCGGCCGACCGCGAGCAGGAGCCCGAGCGCCGGGGCGAGACCGGCCGGGAGCGTCGTCCAGGCCCGTCCCGGCCAGCGCGAGTGGAGCACCAGCAGCCCGCCGAGGACCGTCCAGCCGAGAAGCCACGGCCACGGCCGCACCACCCCGCCCTCGCCCGCCGCGAGGGCGACGAGGGTCAGCAGCCCGAGCGACGAGACCAGGGCGCCGAGGCCGAGGCGGCGGTCGCCGTCGTGGCGCAGGGCGAGCTCGGCGGCGACGGTGAAGAGGGCGGCGAGGGCGACGCAGAGCGCCACCGCCTGCCAGGCGAGGGCCGGCTCGAGCCGGCGGTCGAGAAACCACAGGGCCATGACGCCGAGCGACGCGGCCGCGGCGGCGACCGCGGCGCCGCGGGTCTGCTGGCGCTCGAGCCAGCAGGCGCCGGCGCTGAGGACCAGCAGCAGCCCGCCGAGCGGCCACGGGTTGCTCGACAGCCCGACGCTGCCGGCGAAGTGGAGGGCGAAGGCGAAGGGGATCGCGACGCCGCCGGCCCGGGTCGCCCGCCAGAGCATCGACGACCGGCCCTCACCTCCGGAGGAGACCAGGAAGGCGACGCCGAAGACGGCGAGGATGGCCAGGCCGAGCCCGGCCCGCTCGGGGTCCATGCCCTGGAAGATCCACAGCGCCTGGTGGAGGGCGGTGCCGACCAGACAGAGCAGCGACAGCAGCGGCCAGCCGCGCGCCCGGGCGAGCCAGAGCAGCCCGAGGTCGAGGAGCAGGATGTAGCCGAACAGCGCCGCCGGGCTGTCGACGTCGGAGGCCACGAGCAGCGGCGTCGCGAAGCCGCCGAGCAGCCCGAGCACCGCGACGAAGCTGGCGTGGCGGGCCACCGCGAGGGTCACGCACACCGCGGTGATGAGCACCATCAGGACGAAGGCCGGCGCCGTCCCGATGAGGCCGTAGAGGTTCTGGGCCGCCCAGGTGGCGCCGTAGAGGATCACCACCCCGGCGCCGGCCAGCGCGTTGCCGGCCGCCTCCTGGTCGCGGCGGACCAGCCGCTCGGAGCCGATGAGGCAGCCGATGCCGGCGAGCGTGCCGAGCACCACCCGCATGGTCGGGGAGATCAGACCGTGCTCGATCGAGTACTGGAAGAAGAGCAGCGAGGCGAGGGCCAGGACGATCCCGCCGGCGGCGGCGGCGCCGCGGACCCCGATCCAGCGCTCCCAATCGATTCCGGCGAGCGACGGCCGTCGAGGCGCCGTTGAGGGCGGCTCGAAGGGTGGGCTCGGGGCCGCTCCGGCCGTGGCGGCCGGCGGTTCGGGGCGTTCGGGGGGCGCCGGGAGTGGTTCGCGAGGCGGCGGCGGCGCCTCGACGGGGGGCGTCGGCGCCGCGGCCGACGGTGCGGCACGGCGTGGCGGAGCGGCGGGGAGGGGCTCCGCCGCCGGCTCGACCTCCGGCGCCGGTGGGACCGGGGCCGCGACCTCGCGGGGCGGCGCCGCGTCGACCGGCGCCCCGCCCTCGAGGACCGTCAGCCGCCGCTCGAGCTCGCGGAGCCGCCCGGCGACCGGGTGGTCGGGCGCGACCGCCGGGCGGCCCTCGAGCTCGTCGACCCGCCGGCCGAGCCGACCGAGCCGCACCAGCGCGGCGATCCCCAGGAGCAACCCGCCGAAGGCGAGGACCGGCAGGCTGATGACTGCCACGATGAGGACCATCTCCATGAGCCGCCCACCTTCTGCCATCGGCCCGCGCTGCCCCCAGCCGGACCTGGCCCGGGTTGCCGGTCGTGCCGTCCCCCCGATTCTATCCTGCCGGGTCGGAGGACCCGGACGACCGGCGCCGATCGGCGAGCCGCCGCCGAGCGCCGCCGACCGGCTCGGAACGTTACTCGGGCGGCCGGTAGAGCCCGGCCTCGTCGACCCCGAGCAGCCCGGCGTCGAGGCTCCGTCGGTCGACCGGGCTCAGGGTGCGTTCCATCTCGGCGCTCAGCAGCTCGATGTGGTGGGCGCGATCGAGGCGCTCGGCGATGACCTCCATCGCGCGGTCGTCGGTCTCCCAGCCCTGGCGGTCGAACCGCTCGAGCCGCAGCGGCAGCGAGTAGGCGCGCAGCGTCTTCTCGCCGTCGATGTTGAAGTACGCCTCGAAGTAGGACATCACGAGCTCGCGCAGGCTCCGGTAGACGGGCTCGCGGAAGCGCAGACCGGAGAAGTTCGACTTGGCGATCGCGCCCCAGCGGCCGTTCTGCCGGAACAGGGCGAGCACGTGGTCGTCGTCGCGGACCGCGCGCTGGTCGAGGAGCAGCGGCGGAAAGCCGAGGCGGCGTAGGGCGGCCGCCGCGAAGACGGCGCCGTCGAAGCAGTGCGCCTTCCGGTCCTCGAGGACCCGCCGCGGGCAGCGGTAGATCGGGTCGCCGCTGTACGGCACCGAGTCGAGAAACCGTTGCACCTCGAACGGGCTGGCGAGGGTCGCGAGCAGCGCCTCGTGCTCGGCCGAAAGGCTCGGATGTCCGGTTCCCGCCACGGTCACGACCTCCCTGCCGCCCACCGGCTCGTCCGGCGCCCATTGTATTCGCCTTCGACTCCGCCGACCCGGGACCGCCGCGCGCGGTCGGCGGCAGGCCGCTGGCAAGGGCCCCGAGTGGTATTCTCCGGCGGTGGCGACGACACCGGCGACTCGGGTCCGACCTCCCGCGCTGACGGCTGGTCACGGGGCCCAGCCGATCCGACGACGACCGCTGCTCGCCGTGCTCGCCGCATCCATCCTGCTCGTCGCGGTGGTCCCGTTTCTCCCGCTGACCCTGCTGACCTGGCGCGGCTATGGCCGCGATGTGGCCCTCGTCGAGGCCGAGATCCGCGCCTCGAACCGGCACATCGCGATGCTCGCGGGGGCCTACCTCGACACCCTGATCCGGCAGGTCCGCGACGAGATACGGGTCGCCGCCGCTCTCGCGCCGGACGAGCTCCCGCCCCGGTTGACCGGCGTCGACTGGGAGCTGGTCTCGGCCGACGGCGTGGTCCGGGAGAGCCAGCTCGATCCCGCGCGGGTCGGCGGGCCCAGCGGGTACCTGCCCATGGCGAGGGAGGACGCCGGCCCGACCCCGGTCGGACCGTGGATCGCGGGCTCGCCTCCGACGGTGCTCTTCCTCGGTCCTCGCGGCGAGACCGGCCGCGCGGTCGCCGTGCTCGACCCCGAGGTCCTCCACGACCAGCTCCAGGCGTGGACGAGGGAGGGCATCGACCGGCACCTCTACGTGATCGAGCGCAGCGGGAGCCTGCTCTTTTACTCCGACCTCGCCCTGTCCGGCCGGGGCGCCGATCTCCGCCGCAACCCTCCGATCGAGAGCTTCACCGGGGGATCGGCCGGCGACCTGCGATATGTCAGCATCGTCTCGGGCAAGGAGCGCCTCGGCTTCGTCCAACAGCTCGACGAGGCCGACTGGGGGGTGGTGGTGAGCGCCGACGTCGGGGGCCGGCTGGTCGGCCTGCGCGGCCGGTATCGGACCCTCGGCTGGTCGATCGCCTTCGCCCTCGCCGCCGCGGTCGCGATTCTCCTGCTCAGCTCGCGGTGGCTGGCGAGGCCCCTCATCGACATCCGCCGCGCCCTGCGCGATCCCGAGCGGCGGCCCCACGAACCGCTCGAGGTCGCGCCCGAGACCCGGAGGATCACCGAGTACGAGGATCTGGTGGAGGTCATCGACGAGCTCGGCGCCGACATCTCCGCCGTCGAGCGGGAGCTGGTCCAGGCCGAGAAGGCCTCGCTGCTCGGCCAGCTCGCCTCGGGGCTGGCCCACGAGATGGGGACGCCGCTCAATGTCATCACCGGCAACGCCCAGTACCTGCTCCGCAAGACGCCGAGGGACCCGGTCGCCGCCCAGATGCTCGAGCAGATCGTCAGCCAGGCGACGCGGATCGCGGACATGATCCGGCGGCTGCTCGACGTCTCGCGCCCCGCCGAGGCCCGTCTGACGCCGGTCGACCTGCCGGCCGTGGTGCGCCAGACCCTGGACATCATTCCCCGGATCAGCCGGGGGGTCGAGGTGCGGTGCGATCTCGACGACGTCGGGGTGAGGGCCCTCGCCGACCCCAAGCTGCTCGAGCACGCGCTGATGAACCTGGTTCTCAACGCCTGCCAGGCGATGCCGGAGGGCGGCCGGCTGTCGCTGGTCGCCGGCGTCGAGTCGGCCGGCGCCACGCTGTCCGGCCCGTCCGTCGTGCTGATGGTGGCCGACACCGGCTGCGGCATCCCGCCCGAGAACCTGCCCCGGCTGTTCGAGCCGTTCTTCTCCACCAAGCCGCACCCCGAGGGCACCGGGCTCGGCCTCGCCATCGTCGACCGGATCGTCCGCCAGCACGGCGGCCGGGTCGAGATCGACAGCACCCCGGGTCGCGGTACCGTGGTGGTGCTCAGGCTGAGACCGGCCCCGCACGCCTTCGAGGGGTCGGGGAGGCCTCCGAGGAGGGTCCGATGAGCCGGCAGGTCAGCTCGACCGAGCCCCCGGTGACGATCCTCGTGGCGGAGGACGACCGCGAGATGCGCGAGCTCCTCGAGCGCGTCCTCGTCGACGAGGGCTTTCGGGTCGTCACCGCCGTCGACGGCCACCAGACCATGGAGCGGATCGAGGAGGGGAGCTTCGACCTCGTCCTCAGCGACATCCGCATGCCGGGTCCCGACGGCATGGAGGTGCTGCGTCGCGCCATGGCCCGGCGGCTCCACCAGCCGGTGATCCTGATGACTGCCTTCGGCAGCATCTCCTCGGCCGTCGAGGCGATGCGCGCCGGCGCCTTCCACTACCTCACCAAGCCCTTCAACCTCGACGACCTGCTCGAGATCGTCAACGAGGCGTCGGCACAGATCCGCCAGCAGCGCTCGGTGCACGCCGCCGGTGGCGACCGGGCGTTTCCGATCCTCTTCCGATCGCCGGCCATGGCCGGTCTGCTGTCGATGGCCGAGGAGGTCGCGGCGAGCACCGCCTCGGTGCTCATCAGCGGCGCCTCGGGGACCGGCAAGGAGCTCCTCGCGAGGGCCATCCACGCCCTGGGTGGTCGGCGCCGGGAGGTCTTCGTCCCGGTCGACTGCGGGGCGATCCCCGAGGGTCTCCTCGAGAGCGAGCTCTTCGGCCATCGCCGCGGCTCGTTCACCGGAGCGGTGGCCGACAAGCCGGGGATCGTCGAGGAGGCCGACGGCGGGACCCTCTTCCTCGACGAGGTCGGCAACCTGCCGGCGTCGATGCAGGCCAAGCTCCTGCGCTTCCTCCAGGAGCGGAGGTTCCGGCGGGTCGGCGAGACCGTCGAGCGCTCGGTCGACGTGCGGCTGGTGTCGGCGACCAACCGCGATCTGCGGGCGCTGGTCGACGACGGGAGCTTCCGCGGAGATCTCTACTACCGGCTGGCGGTGATCTCGCTGGAGATTCCGCCGCTCAAGGACCGGCGCGAGGATATCCCGCCGCTGGTCTACCACTTCATCCGGCAGTTCAACGCCGATGGCGGCTACTCGGTCGAGGGTGTTCGGCAGGACGCCCTCGACCTCCTCGTCGACCACGGCTGGCCGGGCAACGTCCGCCAGCTCGAGAACGTCGTCGAGCGGGCGGTCATCCTGCGCAAGGCCGGGCTCGTGCAGCCGTCGGACCTGCCGCCCGAGCTGGCGGCGGCGCCTCTGTCGGGGTCCGGACGCTCGCTCGAGGAGCTCGAGCGGGCCCACATCCTCCAGCTCCTCGAGGAGTGCGGCGGCAACCGGTCGAGGGTCGCGCGCATCCTCGGCATCAGCCGCCGGACCGTCCACCGCAAGCTCCGCCAGTACGGGCTCGGCGAGGAGGGCTGAGCGGGGCCCGCCTGGACATTCTGTCCCACTCGATCCGAACACCAACAAGTCCATTGTTCAGAGCAGCTTGAGAGCACGGGCCCGACCCGGGAACCGACCCGCGGGACAAACCGACCCACCCGGGGCCACCCCGCACCGCGTCACGCCTGCCAGGTGTAACCGTCGTTCCGACAGATACTTCTGATCGATCGCTCGGATCGCGGCGGAGCTGGCACGGGGCTTGCCCTCGGCCCCGGTGATGACCGGGGACCCACGCGCTGCCGAGCCGCCGATCGACGTCGCGGTCGCCACCCGCGATCTCGTCTACCTCGAGAGCCTGACGACCTCGCTGGCACGCTATGGCATCTCCGTTCGATCGCTCGCGCCGGGGGGCGAGGCCGCCACCGAGACGCTGGAGGACCTCGAGGTCTTGGTGCTCGACACCGAGAGCCTGGCGCCCTCCGACCTCGAGTGGGTCGAGGCGGTGCACCGCGCCCGGCCGCTGGTGGAGGTCCTGGCGATCGCCGGCGAGCCGTCGGTCGCGGAGGCGGTGCGGGCGCTGCGAGCGGGGGTCTTCACCGTGCTCCAGCACCCGGTCGCGGACGCCCTCCTCGCCGAGGCGCTGCGCGCCGCGGGCCGCCGCCACCGCCACGCGAAGGCCCGGCTCGACGCGCTCAACGGCGCGAGCCACGGCCTCGGCGCCGCTCCGGGGCAGCCTCTCGGCCACTCCCCACGAAGGAGGAGATCATCGTGAGAGCCATAGAACGGCGGTCCATGTCGGGTCTGTTGACGGTCGTGCTGGTCCTGGCGTCGTTCGGCGCGCTTACCGCCCGGGCCGAGGAGCCGGCGGCCGCGGAGAGCCCCGACCGCCTCCAGGGCACCTACAAGAACGGCTTCACCTTCGAGACCCAGGACGGCAAGGACTCGCTGCGAATCGCCGCGAGCTTCCACCTCGACCTGCGGGCCTTCGGCGGCGAGTCGCTGGCGCCGGACTCGATCGACATCCGTCGCGCCCGGATCGACCTGCGCGGCCGGTTGAGGGGCTGGATGGCCTATCGGATCCAGGCGTCCTTCGAGAACGAGCCCTACATCCGAAACGCCTGGGTCGACCTCGGCTTCACCGACGCCGCCCACCTCACCGTCGGCCAGATGAAGGTCCCGTTCTCGACCTCCTGGATGTCCTACGACAACCAGGTGAACTTCGTCGAACGGGCGACCGACGCGCCGGTCTACCCGTTCTTCGACCGGGGGGTGATGCTCTGGGGCGCCGTCGCCGACCGACGGCTCACCTACCAGCTCGGCGCCTACACCGGGGCCGGCATCGACATCGACGCGCCCCGCGGCGACGTCGACGACCACAAGGACATCGCCCTCCGGCTCTTCGGTCAGCCGTTCCGGAGCTCGACGGCGCCGGCCCTGAAGGATCTCTACCTCGTGCTCGAGGGAACCTACGGCCCGCAATCGGTGGCGACCCGGCGCTTCGAGTCGGGGGGTCTCACCGGCGCCGACTTCGCGTCGCGGCTGTGGCGGTGGCGGCTCGAGCAGGTCATCGGGACCGACGGGCGGAGCTCCGACATCGTGACGTCCGAGATCGAGTCCCGGGAACGCTGGGGCGGCGAGGCGCACTGGCTGCTCGGCTCGTTTACCGCGAGCCTCGAGGTGCTCGAGCTGAGCTATGACGGGGTGTCGATCTACCACGACTACCTCCAGGGCTCGAACCGGCTGCTCCGCGAGCCGGTCCTGAGCCGCGACGGCAGCGTGCTGTCGAGCTCGTTGTGGGTGAGCTGGTTCGTCACCGGCGAGCGCAAGAGCGTCGATGCCTTCGGCTGGCGGCAGCCCGACCCCGACCGGCCGTTCAGCCCTCGCTCGGGCGGCAGCGGTGCCTGGGAGCTGCTGGCGAGGATCTCCAACACCCGCACCGACCGCCAGCTCTTCGACTCGGTGGTGGTCGACGGCTTCACCGCCGCCGAGCTCGGGGGTGCGGCGGTGCCGGTCGGCGAGGGCGAGTCGGTGCGCGCCTCGGTCCACGACGGCGCCGCCGACGTCTGGGAGGCGACCATCGGCGTCAACTGGACCGCGAACCCCCACCTCAGGGTCCAGCTCAACCTGATGCGGCTGTGGGTCCCCGACCCGGCGAACGACGGCGGGATCCTCTCGGCGGCCAACACTCAGCTGGCGGACCCGGAGCTTCGAAACCGCAAGGTCGACGAGGTGCTGAGCGCCGCGTTGCGGCTGATCTTCAGGTTCTGACCATGATCGACCACGAGCCGCAACCGCAGCCGACCAGCGGGGCCTACGAGTCGCTCCGGCGGAGGATCCTCGCCAGCATGATCCTCGCGCCGGCGCTGCCCTTCGCCGTCGTGCTCCTCGTCGGCACGGTCAACTTCAACCTCGCCATCCGCGAGGCCACGGTGTCGCGGATGGTCCGGATCGCCGAGGACCACCGCAACGCCGTCCAGGCGTTTCTCGACGAGCGCCACGCCGATCTCGAGTTCGTCGCCCACCTCTGGACCTTCGAGGGTCTGCGGCGCGAGCGGACCCTCGCCGACGTGCTCGCCGACCTGCGCCGTCAGGCCCCGGCCTTCGTCGACCTCGGCGTGTTCGACGCCGACGGCGTGCTCGTCGCCTATGAGGGCCCCTACGACCTGACCGGCAAGGTCTACAGCGACGCCGAGTGGTTCCGCCGCGTCGTCGAGCGCGGGACCTTTGTCAGCGACGTCTTCCTCGGCTACCGTAACTCGCCGCACTTCGTCATCGCGATCGCCCGTGGCGAGGGCGCCGGCCGCTGGGTGCTCCGGGCGACGATCGACCCGCAGCTCTTCACCCAGATGGTGGAGAGCGTCCACACCGGGCGAACCGGCGAGGCCTACGTTCTCAACCGGGAGGGGGTGTTCCAGACCGCGCGGAGGTCGGGCGGGACCCTGCTCGAGGTCGCGCCCGAGAGGGTCGGTCTCGACCAGGCGTCGCGCGCCGTGGCGACCACGGTGGCCCGCGACGCGGGCGGCGAGCGCTTCGTCTGGGCGACCGCCTGGCTCAACGACGACCAGTGGTTGCTGGTGGTCCGCCAGGAGGTCGGCGACGCCTTCTGGCCGGTGCGGCGGGCGACCTACCTGGGAATCGTGATCCTGGTGATCGGGGGCTCGGCGATCGTCCTGCTCGCGGTGTCGATGACCGACGGGCTGATCCGCCGGCTGCAGCGGCTCGACGAGGAGAAACGGCGTCTCAACCAGCAGCTCATCGTCGCCGGCCGGCTCGCCGAGATCGGCGAGATGTCGGCCGGCTTCGCCCACGAGATCAACAACCCGCTCCAGATCATCCGGTCGGAGCACGCGCTGATCGCCGCCATCCTCGACGACCTGTTCGCGCGGGGCGACCTGACGCGATCGGACGACACCGCCGAGCTCCTCGACTCGGTCCGCCAGATCAGGACCCAGGTCGACCGGTGCGCCGCGGTGACCCAGGGGATCCTCAAGTTCGCCCGGCAGACCGAGCCGACGCCGCGCGAGCTGGCGTTGAGCGAGTTCATCCCCGAGGTCGCCGCGATGGTCGCCAGCAAGGCGGCGGTGAGCGGCATCGCCCTCGACATCGCGGCGCCGGCCGACCTGCCACCGGTGGTCGCCGATCGCGCCCAGCTCCAGCAGGTCGTGCTCAACCTCGTCAACAACGCCTTCGACGCGGTCGAGCAGCGCCACGGGACGGTGGGCGGCAGGGTGGGGATCACCGCGGTAAAGAACGGCGACCGGATCGAGATCGCGGTTCAGGACAACGGCACCGGGATCTCGGCCAACGACCTCGAGAAGGTCTTCACCCCGTTTTTCAGCACCAAGCCGGTCGGCAAGGGCACCGGGCTGGGGCTGTCGATCTGCTTCGGCATCGTCGACTCCATGGGGGGATCGATCCGGGTGGCCAGCGAGGAGCGGGTCGGGACGACGTTCACGGTCAGCCTGCCGGCGGCCGTGTCGCAGGAGGACGAACGGAGGAAAACACCATGAGCACCCTCAACCTGATGCTGGTGGATGACGAGGAGCGGTTTCTGTCGACCACCGCCAAGCTGCTGCAGCGCAAGGGTCACCAGGTGACCACCGCGACGAGCGGGCAGGAGGCGCTGGAGAAGCTCGCGACGCAGGACGTCGAGGTGGTCATCCTCGACGTCAAGATGCCGGGGATGGACGGTCTCACGGTGCTCCACGAGATCCGGGTCCGCTTCCCCCTGATCGGCGTCATCATGCTGACCGGTCACGGCACGATCGAGTCGGCGGTCCAGGGGATGAAGTCGGGCGCCTTCGACTTCATCACCAAGCCGTGCGACATCGACGAGCTGCTCGCCAAGGCCGAGGAGGCCGCCTCTCGCCGCCGCGATCTCGAGGACCGGATCCGCAAGGCGAGGCTGATGACGGCGATCCGCTCGCCCCGCGAGCTGGTCCGCGAGGCCGACGGCAAGGAGAGGAAGTGATGGACCCGGAACGCCCAGTCGGCGACCCGCCGGCGGCCGGGTCGGCAGCGACGGCCCCGCGTCGCGGAGTGACCGTGGTCTCCCCCGAGGCGGAGCGGCGGATCTACTTCCTGGCGACGCTCGCGCTCGCCGCCTGGTACCTGCTCGACCTCGTCGTGTAATCGGGGTTGCCCGCGCCCCCCGTGAAGATGGAGAGGATGTCCATGACCGATCAGACTCCACAGGCCAAGCCCGCCGGGTACGATCGCTTCATCGACTGGCGTCTGTTCGCCATTCCCCTCGGGCTGTTCATCGCGATCCTCCTCGTCCCGACGCCGCGGAGCATGCTCCGGATCGGCGCCGAGTACTCGCTCAGCCCGACGCTGGTCAGGCAGCACTTCGCCAGCGAGGTCTTCGGCGCCGAGTTCTCCGACCTCAACCAGTGGCAGGCCCAGCTGGTGCAGATGATGAAGGCGAGCATGGACCGGTCGTCGTTCAGCCACACGGTCTTCCTCGGACGCGACCGGAAGTGGTGCTCGAAGAACGAGATCGAGAGCACCGAGGCGTCCCTTGCGATGGTGCGCGAGACCGCCGCCGCGATCGACCCGGCGCGCTTCGAGCAGATCCTCCGGTCGGGTTACGCGCTCAAGACCGGCGGCATCGACCTCGCCGCCCTCGGCGAACGGGAGGCGAAGCGGGTGGCCACGGCCGGGTTCCACGTCAAGGTCGCGGTCGCGACCGTCGCCTTCGTCGTCGGGTGCTTCGTCACCGAGGCGATTCCGCTGCCCATGGTCGCCTTCTGCATCGGGATCATCGCGCTGGTCACCGGGATCTTCGACCGTGAGACCATGCCGTCGCTCTACTGGTCGGACGCGACCTGGTTCATCATGGGCAGCCTCATGTTCGCCACCGCCTTCGTCAAGACCGGCGTCGACCGGCGGATCGGCGTCATGATGTTCGGCAAGCTCAAGCGACCGAGCGTTCGCTGGGTCACCCTGGTCATCATCGTGATCATCTCGCCGCTGACCATGTTCATGTCCGATCACGCCCTCGCCGCGATGTTCCTGCCGATCGGCATCCTCCTCTACACCACCGCGACCGCCGCCTCGGGGCAGGACGATCCCGAGCTGGCGAAGATGCTGATGATCACCATCGCGATGGCCTGCAACCTCGGCGGCTCGCTGGCGCCGTCCGGCGCCGCCCGGAACATCATCATGATGGGCTACATCGAGGACATGTACGGCATCACCATCGGTTTCGCCCAGTGGATGCTCTACTGCGTGCCCTTCCTGTTCTTCGTCATCCCCATCACCTGGCTGGTGGTCAACTGGCGGTTCAAGCCCAAGACCACCGATCTCGGACCATCGATCCGCGTCGTGCGCGAGCAGATCGAGCGCGAGGGCGGGCGCTGGAGCCGTCCCCAGATCGTGTCGCTGGTCATCTTCCTGGTCATGCTGACGAGCTGGGTCACCGAGAACAACCTGCTCTACAAGCTCACCGGCATCCGTTTCGGGATCGGCGTGCTCGCGGTCATGGGCGCCGTCGCCTACATGCTGGCCGGGATCGTCAACTGGCGCGACTACCAGACCCGGGTCGACTGGGGCGTGGTCTGGCTCTACGCCGGCGCCATCATCTTCGGCCGGATCCTCATCACCACCGGCGGCGCCTACTGGATCGCGAGCTCGATCGTCGAGGTGATGGTGCCGCTCGGGCTCGGCACCGGTCTCGGGCTGCTGCTGTCGGGCAACATCATCACCGGTCTGGTGACCCAGATCATGGCCGACGGCCCGGCCTGCGCCGCGGTCGGCCCGGTGACGCTGGCGATGGCCGGCATCGCCCACCCCGGCACAGCGATGATCCCCTTCGTGGCGATGAGCACGGCGATCGCGTCGTCGCTCGCCTACTGCCTGATCATCGGCACCCCGCCCAACGCCATCGTCTACGCGAGCGGGTACCTCAGCCAGCGCGATTTCCTGCGCGCCGGCGTCATCCTGTTCTTCACCAACCTCGGCGTCCTGCTCCTCATGGCCGCGACCTACTGGCAGTGGCTGGGTTGGAGCGGGCTGCCCATGTTCTGACGACGGGAGGGATCGATGGACGGGTCCAAGATCAAGGTGCTCCTGGTCGACGACGAGCCGAGGTTCCGGACGTCGACCGAGAAGATCCTCGCCCGACGCGGGTTCGACACCATGACCGCGGCGACCGGCGACGAGGCCCTGGAGCGGCTCGGGGAGGGCCCCGACGTGGTCATCCTCGATGTCAAGATGCCGGGGATGGACGGGCTGACGGCGCTGCGCGAGCTCAAGCGCCGGGCGCCGGCGGTGCCGGTCATCATGCTGTCCGGGCACGGCTCGGAGGATGCGGCGAGGGTGGCCCTGCGCGAGGGCGCCTCCGACTTCCTCGCCAAGCCGTGCGACATCGATCTCCTGGTCGCCAAGCTCCAGGAGGCGTGTCATTGCATCCACGCGGACGCGGGGGCCGGCGAGCGCCGGGTCGGCGAGGTCATGATCCCGATTGCCGACTACACCACGTTGTCGGCGGGCGACACGGTGACCGACGCGATCGACCGGCTTCGCAGCTCGTTCCTCTGCCGGGCGGCCACCGACAGCATCATGGAGACCGGCCACCGGTCGCTGCTCGTGATCGGGTCGGACGGCGCGGTCGTCGGAGCGGTGACCATCGTCGATCTGCTCAGGGCGGTCATGCCGCGCTATCTGTCCGCTCCGAAGCCGACCCTCGCGGACTCGATCCAGTACTCGCCGATGTTCTGGGTCGGGATGCTGACCCGTGAGATCCGGTCGCTCCGCTCGATCCGGGTCGGCGACATCATGTCGCCGGTGCCGCCGACCATCGCGGCCGACGCCTCGCTCATGGAGGCGGCCTACCTGATGGTCCAGCTCGGGGCCAGGCGGCTGCTCGTGGTGCGAGACGGCCGGACGGTGGGCGTGATGCGCGAGCAGGAGCTGTTCTTCGAGATCGACCGGGTGCTCGCGAGTGATCGGAAGGGGGAATCGTCATGAGTCAGCCGAAGAGCGAGAACATCACTAGGGTCCAGCTCCAGGTCACCCGCGCCGACCGCGAGAGCGCGCTCGGCCAACGCGGCGTGACCGTCTGGTTCACCGGGCTCAGCGCCTCGGGGAAGTCGACGGTCGCGACCCTCGTCGACCAGATCCTCACCGCGCGCGGCCGCCACTGCTACGTGCTCGACGGCGACAACATCCGCTTCGGCCTCAACCGGGATCTCGGCTTCAGCCCAGAGGACCGCAACGAGAACATCCGGCGGATCGGCGAGGTCGCCAAGCTCTTCACCCAGTCCGGCATCATCAACCTGACGGCGTTCATCTCGCCCTACCGGATCGACCGCGATCGCAACCGCGACATCCAGGAGCCCCGCGACTTCGTCGAGGTCTTCGTCGACTGCCCCCTCGAGGTCTGCGAGCAGCGCGACCCGAAGGGGCTCTACGCCAAGGCGCGGGCCGGGCTGATCCCGGAGTTCACCGGGATCTCCGCCCCGTACGAGCCTCCGTTGAAGCCCGAGCTGGCGCTCCGCACCGACCTCGACACCGAGGAGGAGAGCGCCCAGCGGGTCGTCGACTACCTCGCCGCCGGGGGCTACCTGGCGCGGGAGTGAGGGGCCGGGCGAGGCCGTCGCCGGGGCTCGACACGGCGAGGAGAGGTCGGGGCCGGAGAGCTCAGAAACGGTAGCGGAAGCCGAGGCCGACGACCCAGGGGTCGAGGCCCAACGCCGACTCGTCGACCGAGCCGTCGGCGGAGGTGAAGCGCCCGGTGGTCTCCCATCCCACGTAGCGCAGGTCGAGGGTGGCCGACCAGCGGACGTCGAGGTGGTAGGCGACGCCGGCCTCGACGACGAGGCCGAGCTCGTCGGTGAGCTCGATGTCGGTAAAGGCCGCCGCGGCCGCGTCCGACTCGTCGAGGAGGTTGAGGGTGTAGGCGAGCCCGATCCCGACGTAGGGGTCGAAGGGACCGTACAGCGGCGGCCGGTACTGCGCCACGGCGCTCAGCGGAAACGCCCACACCGTCCCGAGGTCGAGGCTGCCGAGGCTTCCGCCGGTCGTCTCGAGGGGCAGCGCCGAGGCGCCGGCGGCGAGCTCGACGGTGAGCCAGTCGAGGGGCCACGCGACCCACCCGATCTCGAGACCCGGCCCCGAGGACAGGGTCGGGGAGCTCCCGGTGTCGCCGAGCTCGCGGTCGCCGGTGGCGCTGCCGGCGACCCAGAGGGCGCGGAAGCCGACCTCGGTGTCCCCCTGCTCGGCGAGGGCCGGGGCGGCGAGGGCGAGGAGTGCTGCGAGGACGGTGGAGAGCCGGCGCACGGTCATGCTCAGAAGGACCGGCCGAGCCGCTCGAGCACGGTGTGGGGGTCGCCGAGCCGCTCGAGCATCGCCCGGGCCTCGGCGCCGAGCGCCTTGACCACGTCCTCGGCCCGTTTGACCACCGCGCCGCCGACCAGGTACATCGGGCTGCCGTTGGGGTCGAGGTAGAGGCCGTCGGGGGGCTCGGTGGCGGTCAGACCGTCATAGCCGGAGGGCGGCTCGTCCTGCTCGACGATCGCCCACACCTTGGGGTCGAGGTGGACGATCTCGATCTTCTTGTCCTTGTAGTCCGCCCGCAGGACGTTCCACCCGGGCGCGTCGAGATCACCTCTGAGCAGCCAGAGCTTGACCATTTCGTCGTCCTCCAAGCCCGCATGATAGCGTGTTCCTGGGAGGATCCATGGCAACCGACCAACCGGCATGGCAGGTCTGGCACGACGAGGGCGAACCGATCAGGGTCGGCGTCTCCTCGTGCCTGCTCGGTCGCAAGGTCCGCTACGACGGCGGCCACAAGCACGACCGCTATCTCACGGACGTCCTCGGCGAGTGGTTCGAGTGGGTCTCGGTGTGCCCCGAGGTCGAGATCGGGCTCGGCACCCCCCGCCCGACCATCCGCCTCGAGGGCTCGGCCGCGGCGCCGCGGCTCGTCGAGCCGGGCAGCGGCGAGGACCTCACCGAGCGGATGCGCTCGTACTCCGAGCGACGGGTTGGCGAGCTGCGCGGGCTCGAGCTCGACGGCTACGTCCTCAAGCGCTCGTCGCCGTCGTGCGGGATGGAGCGGGTCAAGGTCTGGAGCCGGGGCGGGATGCCCGAGAAGAGCGGCGTCGGGATCTTCGCCGCGGTGCTCCTCGAGCGCTGCCCCAGCCTGCCGGTCGAGGAGGAGGGCCGGCTCAACGACCCGGTGCTCCGCGAGAACTTCATCGAGCGGGTCTTCGCCAGCCACCGCTGGCGGTCGCTGCGGCGGGCCGGGCTCACGCGGGCCCGGCTGATCGCCTTCCACACCGCCCACAAGATGCTGCTGCGCACCCACAACGAGGCCGGCTACCGCCGGATGGGCGCGCTCGTCGCCTCGTTCGGCCGGCGGCCCGACGGCGAGGTCTTCGCCGAGTACGAGGAGTCGTTCTTCGACATCCTGGCCCGCCGGGCGACCCCCAAGCGCCACGTCAACGTCCTCCAGCACGCCGTCGGCTACCTCCGGGAGGCGGTCGACGACGGCGACCGGCGCGAGCTGCTCGCCCTGATCGAGGACTACGGCAAGGGCCTGGTACCGCTCATCGTCCCGATCACCATGCTCCGCCACCACGTCCGCCGCCACGACATCGACTATCTCTCCGGCCAGCTCTACCTCGAGCCCCACCCCAAGGAGCTCATGCTGCGCAACCGGGTGTAGGACTCGCGACCGCGTCAGCCTCCGGAGCGACGACGCAGCTCTCGATCAGTCTCCGACGATCCGCTCGCGGATCGCGGTCAGGCCCTCGAGCCCGCCGAGGGCGAGGCCGAGGTGGCCGTGCGGGACCCGCGGCTCGCGGAGGTTGAGCCGGATCAGGGTCGCGCCGGG
>JALOLD010000084.1:0-5688 GCA_025456145.1 Thermoanaerobaculales bacterium
TGCTCGCCAACCAGGTGTTCTTCTACGACGACCCGGAGCGCTTCACGGGCAGCGTCAACGCGCTCTGCGACGAGCTCGAGCAGCGCATCGAGAAGGGGATCGGCGTCGCCCCCGCGACAACGCCGCGCATCGTGATCTCGGGGTGTCCGATGGCGGTCCCCAACTGGAAGCTGCCCTCGATCATCGAGAGCGCCGGCGCGGTGGTCGTCGGCGAGGAGTCGTGCATCGGCGAGCGGGGCACCCAGAACCTGACCTCGGCCGACGGCGACAGCGTCGACGCGCTCGTCGAGAACCTGGTCGACCGCTACTTCACGATCGACTGCGCGGTGTTCACCCCCAATCCGACGCGTTCCGAGCACGCGCTCGCGATCGCCCGCGATTCCGGGGCCGACGGCGTCATCCACTACGCCCTGCAGTTCTGCACGCCGTACCAGATGGAGGCGCCGCTGCTCGAGCGGAAGGTCGAGGCGGGCGGGCTGCCGGTGCTCCGCATCGACACCGACTACAGCCAGGAGGACGTGGGCCAGCTGCGCACGCGGGTCGAGGCCTTCGTCGAGCAGATCAGGCGCTGACCGGGCGGGCTGAGATGCGCGTCGTCGGGCTCGACATCGGCTCCCGCACCGTCAAGCGGGTGATCGTCGAGGACGGCGAGATGACCGACCATCTCGTCGTTCTCAACAACCACGACCCGCTCGCGGTCTGCGACGAGCTGCTCGCCGGCCAGCCAGCCGACCGGGTGGTCGCCACAGGCTACGGCCGCCACCTCTTCGCCGAGCACCGCGGCGCCGAGACGCTGACCGAGATCCGCGCTGTGGCGCTCGGCGCGAGACGGGTGTGCCCGAACGCCCGGACCCTGCTCGACATCGGCGGCCAGGACACCAAGGTCATCGCCCTCGACGCCCGGGGAGCGGTGGCCAAGTTCGAGATGAACGACCGCTGCGCCGCCGGCACCGGGCGATTCCTCGAGGTCATGGCCACGGCGCTGTCGTACCCGATGGCCGACTTCGTCCGGGCCGGCCGCGGGGCGACCGGCGCGAGGACCATCAACGCCATGTGCACGGTCTTCGCCGAGTCCGAGGTCATCTCGGCGACCGCGCGCGGCGCGGATCGCGCGGAGCTCGCCCGCGGGCTCCACGAGGCGGTGGTTCGCCGTGCCGTGGCCATGCTGCGCCGCCTGCCTCTCGAGGACGAGATCGTCTTCTGCGGCGGCGGCGCCCTCAACGCCTGCCTCCGCGAGCTGATCTCCGAGGCGCTGGGGAGAGAGGTCCACGCGCCGCCGGCGCCCCAGATCGTCGCCGCCCTCGGCGCCGCACTGTCGGTCGAAGGCTGACGGGAGAGGCGGTCGTCGACGGCGGCGGTCTCGGGCGCCCGGCGGCGGGATTGACTTCGCACGACCCCGGTAGTACGTTTCTTGAGTTCGTAATATTTTCTTGGAGGAGTGTTGAGATGAGGTTTCAGGGGGTTGCCGGATGGGGGGTCGCGGCGCTCGTCCTGATCGGAGGGACCGCAGCAGCTCAGGATGGCGGGGACGAACCGGTGAAGGAACCGGAATCTGATGCAACGGTCGCCGAGGCGCCGACCGAGGCCGGGGAGGAGCAGAGGAGGTTCTTCGGCAACGTCATCGTCACCGCGACCAGGACCGCCGTCGATGCCGCGCTCGCGCCGGTGGCGACGTACTCGGTGGACGCCGACGACATCGAGGCCCAGCCGGACTACGCCATGGACAACTTTGGCGAGTACATCCGCGACGTACCGGGCGTGCACGTGGCCCAGTACTTCCCGTGGGGCCCGCCGTGGGTCCACCTGCGGGGGACCGGCCACTTCCTGCAGCGCACGGTTTACCTCATCGACGGGGTTCCGATCCACGCCTTCCTGTCGGCGGCCATCAACCCGCAGGACATCGGGCGGGTCGACGTGGTGCTCGGGCCGGCGTCGGCCCTGTACGGTGCGAGCGCCGCCGGCGGCACCGTCAACATCATCACCCGCAACGGCGTCGAGGGCCAGGGAGCGACGGCGATGCTCTCCTATGGCTCGATGAGCACCTTCCGCCCGCACGTGTCCATCGGCGACAAGACGGGGAGCTTCGACTACTACATCTCCTACAGCGGCGACGACTCGGACGGCTATCAGATGATCCCGATCGACGGCATGGTCGAGCTCGCCGGTCTCGGCAAGCCGCAGTACGTGCGGACCGCCAGCGTCGAGGACAACGCCTGGGACTACAACTGGTTCACCGGCAGGCTCGGGTGGGAGAGCGACTCGGGCATCCGGCTCGACCTCGCCCTGAACTACCAGGAGCGCTACCTGTACGGCGGCCAGCCCAACTACATCATCAACGACCACGGCGACACGACGGTCTCGAGCCTGCGCCTGACCGCACCCCTCGGTGGCTGGGGCAAGCTCACCGCCACGACCGGTTACCAGTTCCAGTCGATTCCAGGCCAGAACAACGGCGGCGCCCGGCTGGTCGACGGCGAGGTCGTGGTCGACGACACCATCGCGAGCCGCACCGAGTGGGACCGTGAGCGGATCCCCCTCGAGCTCCAGACCGACTTCTACCTGGGCCCGAACAACGTCCTGACCGCCGGCCTGTCCGCCGCCCGCGAGATCGAGGACCGAGACACCTTCCGCGGCACGACCTCCGAGCAGATCTACCGCTACGACCTCACGACCGAGATGACCGCGGGCTACCTCCAGGACCAGCACTTCCTGATGGACGGTCGTCTCAGCCTGCTCGCCGGGGTCCGCTTCGACCGCTGGGAGTACACCGACATCTACGACTCGGGCTCCTCCGATCCCACGCCGGCGGACGTCTCGAAGGACGCCACGACCTATCGAGGGGGTGTCAGGTACCGGCTCAACGACACCGTTTCCCTGCGCACGTCGGGCGGTACCGCCTTCTGGCCCGGCAACCCGATCTGGTTCTTCCAGAACCTCAACGTCGGCCCGACCTGGCGGATCGCCAACCCCGATCTCGACCCCGAGGAGACCTGGATGGTCGACGCCGGCGTCGACCTCGACTTCGGCGGCGGCAAGGGCGGCACCTTCCTCGGAGTGACCGGCTACTACGGCGTCATCGACAACATCCAGGCATACACCTACGAGGCCCACCCGACCGAGCCGAACACCACGGTCATCATCACCCGGAACATCGGCGAGGCCGAGATCTACGGTCTCGAGCTCGGCCTGGAGCGGCCGCTCACCGAGCACCTGGCGCTGTCGTCGGCGCTGACCCTGAACCACTCGCGGATCACCGAGGACCAGGTCAACCCGGACAACGTCGGCAACCAGCTCCGCAACGCCCCCGACTACTGGGGGAGCGTCGGGCTGCGATACCTGAACAACGACCTGTTCAGCTGGGAGCTCCTCCTCCGCTTCTCGGACGACCGGTTCTACGACGACAACAACGAGGACCTGCCCTACTTCCACATGGAGGCCTACGAGACCGTGGACCTCAAGCTGTGGAGGAGCTGGGAGCTGGGGACCGACTGGGAGCTGCTGACCAGCCTGTCGGCGGTCAACCTCTTCGACGAGGAGTACGCCACCGAGATCGTCTACGTCAACCCCGGGCTGTACGTCCAGGGGACCGTCGGGATTCGCTACCGCTACTGATGCCTACCCACGTCATCGTCGCGAGCCTCCGGCGGCCGGTCATCCTGGTCGCCGGAGTCGCGGCGGTGGCGATCGTCGTCGCCGGCGTGTGGTCCGGTTCGGCGGTCGAGGCCCCGGACGCCGGCACGCTGACCATCGGCGTCGGCCGCGACCTCTTCGACGGCCCCGACAGCCGAACCTACGTCCACGCCTCGACCCACGCCTGGGAGGCCTTGACCATCCTCGACGGGGACCTCAGGGCCCGGCCGTGGCTGGCCGAGTCGTGGCACGACGAGGACGGCGCCCGCACCTGGGTCTTCAAGCTGCGCCAGGGGGTCGTGTTCCACGACGGCACGCCGATGACCGTCGCCGACGCCGTCGCCGCCGTCGAGCGGATCCGTTCCCGGCCCAGGCTCGACCCGACCGGGGTCTACCGCAACCTCGAGTCGGTCGAGGTCCGCGGCGAGACCGAGCTCGTGATGCGCTTCTCCGAGCCGACGCCGGCGGCGCCGAACCTGGTCGCCTCCTACTCGAGCCCGGTGCTCAAGCCTTCGACCTACGGTGAGGGCGGCCGTCTGACCGGGCTGGTCGGCACCGGGCCCTTCCGACTGGTCCGCGCGCGGCCCGGCGAGAGCATCGAGCTCGAGGCCTTCCCCGGCTACTGGGGACCGAAGCCGTCCTACGGGCGGGTCGTCTTCCGCACGGTGCTCGACGCCCAGACCCGGCTGCTGGCCCTGCTCGCCGGCGAGCTCGACGCCGTCGCCGACGTCGGCGCCATTCTCCCCGACCAGGCGAGCGCCCTCGAGGGCCGGCCGGGCATCACCCTGAAGCGCGTGGAGGTCGCGACCACCCACTACGTCGTCTTCAACTGCCGGCGCGACCCCTTCTCGGATCCCGAGGCCCGTCTCTGGTTGGCGGGTCTCGTCGACCGTGCGGCCCTGGTCGAGGCCTTCGCCTCCGGGGCGGGCGTGGTCGCCCGCGACCCCTACTCGCGCCTCGCCGCCGACTGGGCCTTCGGGCTCGTCGACCCCCCGCCCGGTCGGGCGCCCCAGGCGCCGGATCGCGAGCTCGTGATCCTGCTCCACGGCGGCACCCTCCAGCGCTGGCCCTACCTGGAGATCGCCCAGGTGGTCCAGGAGAGGCTCAGGGGCGCCGGGATGGCGTCGCAGATCGTCGTCCGGGAGGCCGGCGCCTACTACGAGGACGTTCGCGCGGGTCGCTTCGACCTCGCGATCCAGCCGAACACCCTGATGACCGGAGACCCGGACTTCTTCTACGCCTACTATCTCGAGACCGGCGGCCGGACCGACTGCGGCTGCGGCGGCGGGGCCCTCGACCGGATGATCGCCGCCGGTCGCACGGCGGTCGAGCACGAGCGCCGGCGGGAGATCTACCGCGAGCTCCAGGCGCTGTTCAGCCGCAACCTCCCGGTGCTCCCGATCTACCACGACGTCGCCCTCTACGCCCACGGCCCCGCGGTCGAGGGGTTCTCGATGGACGCCAACTTCCGCCCGTCCCTGGTCGACGCGCGGCCGGCTCGAGCACGATGACCCCCGACCCGGCCGCGGCCGCGGCCAGCGACGAGCTCGAGCAGCGCTGGCGGCAGCTGGCCGGCGCCTCGCCGCAGCTGCGGACCCAGGCCACCGACCCGGACGGGTGGCGCCGGTTCTACGACCGGGTCGCGCCCCTCTGGGACGACCTCACCGCCGGCGTCGAAGGCCTCGGCAGCCGGATCGCCGAGCTCGCACGGCAGCAGCGACTGCTCCGGCCCGGCGACGAAGTCCTCGAGGTCGGGTGCGGCGCCGGCCGGCTCGCCCTCGCGATGGCCGAGCGAGGCGCGGTCGTGACCGCGGTCGACCAGTCCCCGGGCATGATCGGCGTTCTCCGCGCGAGGCTCCGGGACATCCCCCGGCCGGGGGTCGCCGCGGCGGTCGCCGACTGGCACCGGCTGCGCTGCGACCGCGGCTTCGACCTGGCGGCGGCGTGCTGCTTCCCCGACGCCGTGTCTCCCGACGGGCTACGCGAGCTCGACCGTCTCTCCCGCCGCCACTGCCTCGTCGTCCTCGGCCGCGGCGGCGACGCCTTCCCGCTGCGCCG
>JALOLD010000084.1:5709-17468 GCA_025456145.1 Thermoanaerobaculales bacterium
GGGCGGAGATGAGCTGGCCGGCTCGGCTCGATGTCGACGCCGACGACGCCCGGACGTTCTTCGAGGCCTACTTCTCGACCCTCGGCTGCAGCGGCCGCCGGCTCCGCGATACCATCGAGGACGTGATCGAGCAGCATCTCCGCGACGGCCGGGTCCGCTGCACGGGTAGGATCGACCTAACCGCCGTCTGGTGGCGGGCGGGAGATCCGACGGCCGAGCACGGAGCAGCCGCCCCCTGATGCGTCGCGCCATCGCGGCCCACGCGCTGCGCCTGGTCGCGGTTCTCTTCGCGGTTTCCGTGGGCACCTTCGGGCTCTTCGCCCTGGCGCCCGGCGATCCCGCGGAGGTCATCCTCCGCGACCGGAGCGAGGAGCCGGACCCCGGGCAGGTCGCCGCGCTCCGCCGGGAGCTCGGCCTCGACGACCCGCTGCCCGTGCGCTACGCGCGCTGGCTCGCGGCAGCCTGCCGGGGTGACCTGGGTCGCTCGTGGCGCACCGGCGCTCCCGCCTCCAGCGAGGTCGTGCAGCGGATGCCGGCGACCCTCCAGCTGGCCGGATGCTCGTTCCTCCTGGTGCTGGCGATGTCGGCGGTGGGGGGCGCGGTCGCCGCCTTCAACCGCGGGCGAGGCGCCGACCACGCGCTGCGGATCGCGTCGGTGCTGACGATCTCGATCCCGAGCTATTGGCTCGGGCTGCTCCTGATCATGACCCTCGCGGTGCAGGTCGGATGGCTGCCGGTGATGGGCCGGGGCGGTCCTGCTCATCTCGTCCTGCCCTCGCTGACCCTGGCGGCCGGCGCCGCGGCCCTGCAGGGTCGGGTGCTGCGGGCGACCCTCCTCCAGGTCATGGCCGCCGACCACATCCGCTTCGCCCAGGCCAAGGGCCTGCCGCCGCGAACCGTCCTGCTCCGGCACGCCCTGCCCAACGCGCTGCCGCCGCTGGTGACCATGTGGGCGGTCTCGCTCGGCCACCTGCTCGGCGGCTCGGTGGTCGTCGAGACGGTCTTCGCCTGGCCGGGCGTCGGGCAGCTCACCGTGGCGTCGGTGCTCGGCCGGGACATCCCCGTGGTCCAGGCGATTCTCCTGACGGTGGCCGCGGTCTTCATGGTGGTCAACCTGGCGGCGGACGGGATCAACCGCAGGCTCGACCCCCGTCTCGCCCGGCTCGGCGGGGGAGGCCCGTCGTGAGCGGGACCCGCGCCCTCGTCCGAGCCGGCGTCTCGCTCCTATTGGCGCTCACGCTCGCCGCGATCCTGGCGCCCTGGATCGCGCCCCACGACCCGGTGGCGGCCGACCCGTCCCTGCGGCTGCAGCCACCGAGCCCGACCTATCCCTTCGGCACCGATCAGATCGGCCGCTGCGTCCTGTCGCGGCTGCTGTGGGGGGCGAGGCTCTCCCTGGGGACGGCGGCCCTGACGGCCGCGTTGACCATGATGGTCGGTGCGGCCGCCGGGCTGCTCGCGGTCTTCGGCGGCGTGGTGGTCGACCGCGTTCTCGGCATCGTCATCGACGCCTTCCTCACCCTGCCCGGCATGATGCTCACCCTGGTTCTGGCGGGGCTGGCCGGACCCTCCACCCTCGGCGTCGTGCTCGGCCTGACCGCGGCGTCGTGGGCGTGGTGGGCCCGTCTGGTCCGCTCCCTGGCGCTGTCCGCCCGCGAGCAGGAGTACGTTTTCGGGGCCAGGGCGGTGGGCGTCCGCGGACCTCGCCTCCTGATCCGCTACATCCTGCCCCAGCTCCGCCAGCCGCTGCTCGCGGCCGCCGCCCTGCGCGCCGGCTGGGTCGTCATCGCCATCTCGGCCCTCGGCTTTCTCGGTCTCGCCGTCCAGCCGCCCGCGCCCGAGTGGGGCGCCATGCTTCAGGAGTCGAGGCTCCACCTGGCCTCGGCGCCGTGGCTCATGCTCGCGCCGGGCCTCGCGGTCACGCTGGCCGTCCTCGCCTGCAACCTGGTGGCCGAGGGGCTCCAGCATCTCGGCGAGCGGCCGCCTCGGGAGCTGCTGTGACGGTGCTGCGGGTGTCGGACCTGACGGTCGGCATTCCCGGCCCCGACGGGCGGGTCTTGGTGGAAGGGGTCGAGCTGTCGCTCGAGGCAGGGGGCGCCGTCGGTCTCACCGGGGCGAGCGGCGCCGGAAAGACCCTGACGGCGTGCGCGTTGTGCGGTCTTCTGCCCGACCCGGTCAGGGTCCTCGGCGGCCGGCTGGAAATCGGCGGAGAGGGCATCGACCCGACCGACCGGCGGGCCTTCCGGCGCCGCCGCGGTCGCGACGTCTTCATGGTCTTCCAGAGCCCGGCCGGCGCCCTCGACCCGATCTCGAGGGTCGGCGAGCAGATCGCCGAGGCGCTCTGGGCGGTGCGGGGATGGGCCCGGTCGGAGGCGCGACGGGAGGCGGTCCGGCTGCTCGGGAGCGTCGGGCTCGACCGGGACCACGCCGACCGCTTCCCCCACCAGCTCAGCGGCGGCCAGCGGCAGCGGGTCCTGCTCGCCATCGCTCTCGCCCTGAGGCCGCGCGTCCTCGTCGCCGACGAGCCGACCTCCGGGCTCGACCAGACGACCCGGGACCAGGTGCTGGCGCTGATCAGCGAGCTGCGCGAGCTCGAGGGGACCGCGCTCGTGGTCGTCTCCCACGATCTCCGGGTGCTCGCCGGCATCGTCGACGACCTGGTGGTCCTCCACGGCGGCTGGCAGGTGGAGGCCGGACCGGTCGGCGGCGTCCTGGAGCGCCCGCGCCACCCGCACACCGCCGAGCTCGTCCGGGCGATGCGGCTGCTCGAGGGGATCGGGCCGTGACGATGGCGCTGCTTCGCTTCGAGCGGGTCGGGAAGAGCTACCGTCGCGGCGGTGGCGAGACGGTGCCGGGGGTACGGGATATCGACCTGGAGGTCCGGGACCGCGAGGCGGTCGGGATCTTCGGACCCAGCGGCGCCGGCAAGAGCACCCTGGCCCGTCTGGCCATCGGCTTCGAGCGACCCGATCGCGGCAGGGTTCGGTTTCGCCACCGCGACCTCGCCGAGCTCGGGGCGGAGGAGCTGTGGTCGCTGCGCCGCTCGATCCAGATCGTCTGGCAGGACCCGGCGGTCTATCTGAGCCCCTACCAGAGTGCAGTCTCGTCGGTGGCGGAGCCGCTCGAGGTGTTCCGGATCGGATCTCGCGAGGAGCGCGTTCGGCGGGCCCACGACCTGATGGATCTCGTCGAGCTTCCGCCGTCGGCCCGCGATCGCCGGCCGTACGAGCTGAGCGGCGGTCAGTGCCAACGGGTCGCGATCGCGCGGGCGCTCGCGCCGGGGCCGCGGCTGCTCGTCTGCGACGAGGCGCTGGCGAGCCTCGACCTGCCCCAGCAGGTCCGGATGGTCGAGCTGCTCGCCCGGCTGCGCGACGAGCTCGCCCTGAGCCTGCTCTTCATCTCCCACGACCGCGCCGTGGCGCGGGCGCTGTGCGATCGTCTGTGCCGGATGTGCGAGGGACGGATCGAGGCCGCGGGCGGCGACGACGACGGCGAGCGCGGCGGTTGCTCGGCGCCGGCGTGAAGGGCGGCCGTCTCGGGCTCCGGGGAGGCGGCGACCTCGCGCCGCGGCGCGTCAGTGCGATCCGTGGTGGCCGGTGGTCCCGTCACCCTCCCAGAGGCTGGCCGAGCTGAGCACGAGCTGGCCGTGCTTGACCCCGCGCAGGCCGATGAGCCGGTCGGCGTAGTGCTTGAGGTCGTGCGGCTCGCCCTGGAGGATCTGGACCTCGAGGCACAGGCGCTCGTCGAGGTGCATGTGGAGCACCGACAGCACCTGGGCATGATGGGCGTGACCGCTGCTCACCAGCTGGCGGGCCAGCTCGCGCTGCTCGTGGTCGTAGACGAGGGTCAGCGAGGCCACCGCGGGCCCGCTCCCGAGCTCGATCTCCTCGTCGATGAGGCGGCGCCGGATGAGGTCGCGGAGGGCCTCGGACCGGTTGCCGAGCTGCCGGCGTTGGAGGAGCTCGTCGAATCGCCTCAGGTCGTCGCGCTCCACCGTGATGCTGATCCTCTCCAGCTCCATGTGTCCTCCAGCTCGTCGCGAGTATACGCCGGGCCGGCGACCCCGCGCCGTGAGCCTCGCCGCCCCCGGCGCCGCGCTGTCGGTCGGGGGGGTTGCGATTCAGGGCGACCCAACCTCGGCCCGGGCAACGCGAGCCGGGCGCCGCGGGCACGTCGGGGACCGGCAGCCTACTCGACGATTTCCCGCGCCGGTGAGACGAAGGAGATCCCCTGACCGGAGTAGATCCCGATCATCACCGCCTCGACGACCGGGGCGTTGACCGGCTCGGACGATCGCCATCTGACGATGAAGTTCGCGCCGGAGCCGCCGCTCACGTCGCGTTCGGTCACGTAGTACTCGGTGGTCTCGAGGGGCGCGAGGGGGACCTCCCCGTCGAGGTAATGACCGACGAGCGTCCCGGCCGTGTCGTAGTAGTCGACCGCGGTGATCGTCATCGAGCCCTGCAGGTCGATGTTGCGGATACTCAGGGTGCAGGCGAGGTTGAACGGCGTCGGCTTCTCGCCCCAGTAGACGTGGGAGTAGACCGGCACGTAGAGGGTCTGGCCGGTCGACCGCAAGGGCGCGGGCTGCTCCGGGAGGCGTAGCGGCGCCGGCGGGCCGGCCCCCGGCGGCCCGACGGTGCTGGCCGGGCCGTGGCGCTGATCGGCCGGCGGGCGGTGCGCCACCGGCTCGTCGCGGCCGCACGAGATGGCGAGCAACCCGACGCACAGAACGACCAGTGGTTTCATGTCCTGATCTCCCCGGCCCGGCCAGCGTAGCACGCGGATCCCGCGTCGCGTCGGCGCCGCCACCCGGTGTCGGCCGGTTCGGCGCGAGGCGCAGAATGTGCGCGGCGGTGGGCCCGCCCCGACCTCAGCCCCAGAACCAGCTCGAGAACGGCTGGGTTCTGCGGCGCCGCGCGCGGTCGCCTGCGCTCGCGGGAAACCAGGCGAGCTCGCGGCCGGCGCCCTGGGGAGCGCGCGCCGATCGCGCGTGGACTCCCTGCAAACCGGCGTTCCTGACCGCGACGCCGATCGCCTGGCACGGCGGGTGGCCGATCGGGTGGCCGTCGCGGTCGAGGGGGTAGGTCGGCGGCAGGCCGAGCGCCGCGAGCCCCCTCGCGGTGTGGGCGTCCGCCGCCCGCTGTCCCGGTGGCAGGGTGGCGTGGACGAGGACCGGGCCGGTGTCGTCGCGGAGGTCCTCGGGCCCGTAGGGCCAGCCGTCGACGAAGCCGGCGAGGTTGAGCCGGGCGGTCGCGAGGTCCTCGTTGAGGTAAAGGGTCGGGTGGCTGCCGGGCGGGTTCCAGCGGCCGCCTCGCGCCGCCGCGAAGCTCGGGTCGAGCGGGTCGCGCCAGCCCGGGTCGGCGATCCGGAGCCAGACCTGGTGGTCGGGCAGCGCCTCGGAGCGCATCAGGCGTGGGCGTCGCCGAAGGCGAACATCTCCCGGCAGGCGAGGAGCAGGTCGCGGGTCCGACCGGCCGCCGCGAGGTCGAGGAGCGACCGTCCCTCGAGCCGGGTTGCCGGCCGCCGCACCACCGCCGGGATCCGGTCGCGCTTGAGGTGACGGACGAGCAGGTCGGTCGCCGCCGCGAGGTCGGCCAGCGCCCCGGCCCGGCCGGCGGGCGGGCCCTGGGCGCGCCACTTGCCGATCGCTTGGCGGGTGACGCCGAACAGCCTCGCCGCGTCGGCCTGGCTGAGATCCCACACCGCGAGGAGGCGGTCGAGCGCGGGGTGGGCGAGGCGGCGGTCGAGCGACCGCTGGAGCTCGGCGAGCCACGCCTCGTCGGCCTGCTCGACCAGGACCTTGGCGGCCTCGCTCGGAGCGAGCTCGACCAGATTCACGGCGTTGCCATCCATCTCGGCCTCCATGGTAACCATACGTCAACCGCAACCCGATGTCAACTCGGTTCGGTGCGATGGCCCCATCTGCCCCCTCGACGCGCGGGGGCGACGAGGGCACCGGGTGGATCCGAAAAGCCCGATGTCATGCGAGAATGTGTCTCGACACTTCGCTGAAAGGACCCGCCGTGAACGACTACCGCCGACCGATCCTGCTGCTCTGCCTGATCGCCTCTGTCGTCGTGCTCGCCAGCTCGGCCACCGCCGCGGACATCCCAGCCACCCCCGATGGGACGGTCCGTGCGGTGTCCGCCGGGCTCGCCGACCGGCATCCGGAGGTGCTGTGGCACGCCTTGCCCGCCACCTACCAGAAGGACATCACCGAGCTCACCCACGCCTTCGCGGCCCGGATGGACCCGGCGGTGTGGGATGCCGCGTTCGGTCTCGGCCGGCGGACCACCGGGCTCCTTCGCGACAAGAAGGAGATCATCCTCGCGAGCTCGATGGTCGACGCCGCGGGCGAGAAGAAGGCCGACATCGAAGGCGGCTGGGACACCATGGTGAGCCTGCTCGACAGCTTTTTCACGAGCGATGTCGCGAGCCTCGACAAGCTCAAGACGATCAGCTGGGAGAGCTACCTCTCGACCACCGGCCGCGATCTCATGAACCTCGCCGCCGAGCGCTCGAAGGCGAGCGGCGACGACGCCTTCGACCGTGAGTTCACCGCCAAGCTCAGACAGACCGAGGTCGAGGTCGTCTCGAGCGAGGGCGACACGGCGACCGTCAGGGTCAGCGCGCCGGACGAGACGCCGGAGGAGATCCAGCTGACCCGGGTCGAGGGACGCTGGGTGCCGACCGACATGGCCGGTGACTGGGACAAGAACATCGCCGAGGCGAAGGAGAAGCTCGCCTCGATGACCGACGAGGAGATCCAGCAGGGGTCGATGCAGGCGATGATGCTGATCGGGATGGTCGACGGGATGATCGCCGAGCTCGAGACCATCGAGTCGCCGGAGCAGTTCGAGCAGGCGATCCAGGGGCTGCTCGGGCCCTTCCTCGGCGGGATGATGGGCGCCGACGAGGGGATGATGATGGAAGAGGAGATGATGATGGAGGACGAGCCGTCCGACGAGGGTGGGGTCGAGTAGCCGGCCCGAGCGACGGCAGGCCTCGCCGAAACCGACGCCGCATCGGCGGTAGAATCGTCAACGGGGTGCGATGGACATCAAGGTCGACTTCTCCTACGACGCCGATCGCAACATCCTGTTCACCGTCGACCACGGCGAGATCCGGACCGCCGCCGATGTCGACGCCTTCTTCGCCCAGTACGACCGCTACCTCGAGCAGCTCGGGGAGAGGGTCTGGGTGGTCGCCAACATCGACGACCTCCTCGTCAGGGGCGAGATCGCCGATGTCTACGGCGAGCGCGCCAGGCGAACCGTCGCCGGCCGCGTCCTCGGGGTCTCGCGCTGGGGCAGCGACAGCTGGGCGCGGATGACCGTCCGGACGACCTCGCTCAAGGCCAACATCCCGCCGAGCATCCACGATACCCGCGAGCAGGCGGTGGCCGCGATCGAGGCGATGAAGCAGCGGCGCTCGGAGTAGCGCTCCACCGCCGACCGCCGGGCTCCTCCGGGCGTCGAGCGGTTTCGGCGGGCGCGGGAACCACGCCGAGCCGGCGCCACGCCCGCGCCATCCGTCGGTTCCCCTCCCACCTGCGTTGACCCCCGGCTCGCCCGCTGCACGCCAATAACCCGTCATCCCGAGCGAGCGACGCGGCCCGAGTGATTCCCCGCGGGCCGGCGGCGCGTACCGGCGGCCGATATTTCAGGGTGGCGTGGACGACCCGGGTTCTATGGGGGGACCCCTCGACTCGGCCGCCGAGCGGCCTCGCTCGGGGTGACGGGGTAGGGGCGGCCGTGCGCGCGGAGGGCCGGTGACGGGCCCTGAGCACCGTTACCCCGGCAGAGCGACCTACCCCGAAAGCGTCATCCCGAGCGAGCGACGTACCCAAGAACCGTCATCCCGAGCGAGCGGAGCGAGCCGAGGGATCTCCCGACGTCGGGTGGACCAACCGATCACACGGCCCTTCCGACCGCAGCGGCATGAGGCTGGCGTTCCCCGTGAGCGCCCCGTCCACCGGCGGGGGTCCGTTCCGGGTCGGGTGGCCCGGCTCCCCCGGCCCGGTCGGAATGGCCCCGGGCGCGGGGTTTGTTGTAGACCCAGACTCGATCCCAACAACCCGAGACGAGGTCGACATGCGCAGGCTCACCCGACACCTCGGACGAATGACCCTGTCGTCGGCGGTGATCGCCGCCGCGATGCCGGTCCTCGACGCGCCTCAGGCCGGTGCGGCGTCGTGCGCCGATCTGATCTTCGCCGACGGGTTCCACTCCGGCGACACCAGCCGCTGGGCGGGCTCGCCCGATCCGGCGCGCACTTCCGGGACCTGGACCTTCGAGCTCGACTTCGACGGAACCACCCGGGCCCTCGCCCTCGAGCTCTACGAGAGGCCGAGCGGCGCGATCGCCGGCTACCTGCTCGGCGGCACCGCCAAACGGGTTGTCGTCGCCGGATCGGCGACCGGCGGAGTGGTCAGCCTCGAGCTCGAGCTGGCGAGCCCCGGCGGAACCCGCACGATCACCATTGCCGGCGCCCTCGGCGACGAGACGATCACCGGTACCGCCACCGGCGACATCGCGCCGCAGCCGGTCACCCTCGAGCGGACCTCCTGCGAGCTCTTCGAACTCCAGGTCGCGGCGGCGGTCGACCTCGGCGGGGGACCCGAGCACCTCCGGGTGCTCTCGGTCGTGCTCGACGGCGACGGCGCCTTCGTCGCCGGCTCATGGGTCGGCGAGGACGACTGCGATCTGTGGGGCTGCGACGGCGGTCTGACCTCGTACTCGGAGATCGGCGACGTCATCACCATCGGGCTCGAGACCGACGGCGGCTGCTCGGCCGGCTCGTCGATGACGGTCTCTTGGAACCCCGGCAACCTCTACAGCGGCGCCTACACCTTCACCGACTGCCTGGGGACGACCTCCGGCCCGCTCATCGCCGCCACCGGGATGGGCACCACCACCTTCGAGGTCCGCCAGGTTCTCGCGGCGCGGCTCGCCATCGCCACCGCCCTCGAGGCCGGCGCGCCCCTTACCGGGCCGATCCCCGGCGTGTCGCCGACCTTTCTCAACTTCGGCAAGACCGAGCCGATGCTGCGCGCCGAGGTCGACGCCGAGATCGCGGGCTACACCGGGATCACCGTCGACCTCGAGCGGGTGCGCGAGGTCTACACCCGGGTCCACCCGCGGGCCCTTCCCGACATCGTCCAGCCCTTCGGTCTCAGGCTCGGCGAGCGGCGGACCGGGACCCCGACCGGCGGCGGCGCGCCCGTGACCTATCGCGACACCGTCGCCCGCCCGGTCATCGACGACCTCGCCCTGGTTGATCTCGAGCCGGAGGGCTGGCGGGTCGTCGGCAACCGGGCGGCCGGTCTCGACCTGCCCTTCGCCTCGACCGCCCCGCCCGGCGCCGGCCGGCTCGTTGCGCCGACCCCCGGCGGTCCGGTGTGGGTCTCGATCGGCCCCTACGGCGGCCATTTCGGCCCCCTCACCGGCGACCCCTCGGGCGAGGCCAAGGCGAACTTCGTCGGATTCCTCGCCGAGGACGACGGCGACATGGAGGAGCTCCTCGGCGACGGCGACGGGATCCGCGAGCCGGGCGAGACCTGGGGCTTCCCGGTGGGCGGCGACCCGATCGGCGACGCGGTCCGGCTGCGCCGCCCGCCCTTCATCGCCCCGGCCGACGGCGAGGTGGGCTCGGTGCGCTACGAGGAGGGGCCGTCGCCCATCCACTTCGACAACGAGCCCCAGTGGAAGATCGAGCTCATGCTCCCCGGTCAGGTCCGTTACGCCATCGGCCACCTCGGGAGGATCGCCCCGCCCCTCGCGGCGCTCGTCCTCGCCGCGACCGGGATCGACCCCGGGACCTTCGCCGGGCCCCCGGGAACCGATCTGCTCGCCGGTCACGACCCGATCCCGGTGGCGGCCGGCACCGAGCTCGCCCTGCCCCAGCTCCTCGCCGATGAGGTCCCCGGCTTCCCCGGCTACTGGGTCGGCGGCGGTTCCTTCCTCGAGTGGCCGTGGGCCCAGATCGAGTTCCAGGTTCCGTTCCACCTCGACGGCGACCTCGGCGCCGACTTCTGCGTCTACCGCTTCTTCGAGGCGGCTCGCCGGGCCGAGCTCCAGGCGGTGGTGGACGCCGACATGCTCGACCCCGACTCCCAGCGCTACCGCGACCGGCCGTTCTACGAGCGCTGGATGTGGACCGCCCAGGGCGGCCTCTGCCAGGCCGAGAACCCCCTCCCGACCGACTTCTCCGATCTCTACACCCGGTTCGGCGGCTGGTTCGAGCGCGACGAACCCGGTGTCACCGTCGACGAGCTCTTCAGCTTCGTCCCGATCGACCGAACATCGGCGGTCTACGACCCGGCCAACTACGACTCGTCGTCGGTGACCCACCTGGTGATCCGCAACCTCCAGCCCGGTCCCTACAGCTGGCCGATGCCCGACGGCACCACCGCCCTGGTCTTTCTCGCGGTCGGCGAGGTCCTCGAGCACACCGCCGACGCGATGCTGGTCAAGTGGCGCGATCTCAACCTCACCAACCCGGTGGTCTACCAGCGCCTGGCCTACCTCCTCGACGGCGCGGGGCTCACCGTCGAGTGGGGCAACCTCGCGGCGTCGCCCGGTGCGGCGCTGCCGCCCACGCTGCTGCCCGGCGACCCCTGCGACGACGTTACGGTCCTGTGCTACGACCACCGCCTCGGCGCCTGGCCCCCCTGAGCCCGCCCGGGATCGATGGGATCAGGCGACGCCGCCAGCGGCGTCGCGGCTCTCACGCAGCCGCTCGGCGGCCTGGCGGCCCAGGCACTCGCCGAGGGCGCGGTAGGCCTCGAGCTGGGCGTCGTCGAAGAACTGGTCGGCGGTCGTCTCGTGGGGGAACGAGGGGTGGCCTTTGGCGTAGTTGGCGACGTGGACCGGCGCCCCCGACCGGTTGACCGAGGCCTTGACGACGACGAGCCGGCCGGTGAACGCCGGCCGGTCCGGGCCGGCCTCCGGGTAGGCGATGGTGCCGACCGCGACGCTCGCCATGCTCGCCCGATAGCCGCCGGCGGTCTTCTTCCGCTCCATGATCGGCACGAGGTCGATGTCGATCTCGATGTTCTCCTCGGTCAGCGCCATCCGGACCGCGTTGTTGAACGAGCCGAAGGTGAGGTCGCCGTCGGCCTCCGCGTCGCACACCACGATGGTCTCGCAGCGTCGCTCGAGCAGGGGCAGCAGCCCGAGGTTGTCGCCGGTGTGGCCGCCGTCCGAGACGTTGACCCGGGGCAGCCGCGCACTCGCCTTGCCGAGCGCCTCGCGGATCAGATAGCGGGGCCAGAAGGTCGGTTGGAAGCGCGTGCCGGTCGGCGCGCCCCGGCGGTAGCTCCAGGGGTTGTCGGTCCAGAAGCCGAGGCGCGCGTTGAGCAGGGTCGCCACGAAGGCCTGGGCGGCGAAGGTGTTGGGGCCCATCGCCGAGCCCACCGCCGCCGCCGAGATGGTCATGGCCCGGGCGACCCGGATCCGACCGCCCCGGTACACCGTGGTCGGGACCCACCCGGTGACCCGCGAGCCGATGAAGTCGCGGCTGAAGATGAAATGCTCCGAGAGGAACGACTTGCGGTTGAGCTCGTTGGATCCCGAGAGGTTGATGGCGGCGACGATCAGGTGGTACGGGCCGCGCCCGTTGCCCTCGCCGAGGGCGGACAGCAGCAGGTCCTCGTCATCGCGCAGCACGCACAGCGGCATCCCCTGGCTGTCCGATCCGTCGGGGCGGGTCACCCGCGCGTCGGTCTTGAGGTAGGCCTCGGTGAGCCGGTCGCG
>JALOLD010000125.1 GCA_025456145.1 Thermoanaerobaculales bacterium
ACGACGAGCCGGCGCTCGATCCGGTGGCCGGGCGGTCCGAGCAGCACGCTGCGGTGGTGACCGCCGAGCTCGGCGATCCACGGCTCGCCGAGGCTCCGCTCGAGCCCGGCGCGGTCGAGCTCGAGGCGTAGACCGGCAACCCGGCCGAGCTGGACGAGCCGGGCCTCGGTGGCGACGACGAGCTGGAGCCTGGTCGTCGTCGCGGTCCACCGGTCGTGACCGGCGACGTCGAAGCGGAAGGTGCGGATCGCGGCGCCGACCCCGAGCCGGGCGCCGAGCCGGATGCTCGCCGCCGGGCCGAAGTCCTCGCCCTCCCCCGCCCAGCGCAGCCGGACCGAGTCCGACGGCCGCAGACCGCCGAGCTCGACCTCGACGACGTCGACCCCGGTGGCCGGCGCCCCGAGGCCCCGGGTGAAGACCAGCTCGCCGTCGCCGGTCGAGCGGGCGAGCAGCCGCCCCCCGCTCCAGCCCCGGGGCTTCGCGGCGCCCTCGAGGCGCCACCCGGTGGTCCCGTCCGCCGGGTCCGGGGACAGGTCGACGGCCGTCGCCTCGACCGCGATCCGCCGGCTCTCGAAGATCTCCTGCGCCGGCCGGTCGACGAACCGCAGCACCGGGCCCGAGGTCGAGCCGGTCCGGGGACCGCGGCAGGCCCCGCCGGCGACGATGGCGGCCGCCAGGCTCACCGTCAGGGTGAGCCGCAGCCCCCATCGGGGTCGGCGAGCCGTCGATTCCGGCGTGGTCATGGGCATCTGGTGGTCGTTCCGGTCTCCGGCGTCCGGACCCGGAAAGGGTACCCCACCGTCAAGGACCGGTCCAACGCCGGGCGCCCGGCCGCGGCCGGGCGCCGTCGTCGCCTGTGCCATAATCCCCCCGACACTGCCGCCGAGGCGAGGAGCGTGGATCCACAGCAACCGCAACCAGCCGACCGCGCGGGCTCGCGCCCGTCGGACCGGTCGGCGAGCGACGCCGACCGCGTCCGCGAGCGCCGGCTCGAGGAGCGGGTCCGCGAGCTCGAGTTCGAGCGCGACGGCTACTACGCCGAGTGGCAGCACGCCAAGAACCGGCTCGCCGAGATCCACGCCTCGAGAACCTGGCAGCTCGTCGCCGCCCTGCTCGACCTCGGCCACCCGCTGCGCCGGCCGCGCGCCTTTCTCTCGGCCGCCGCCCGGCTCGCCGGCGGGACCGCGCTCGCCCTCGCGCGGCTCGTGCTGTGGCTTCCGGGGCTCGCGCTCGGGGCCGCCGCCGCGGCCGGCGGCCGGGTCGCCCGGGTGGTGGCGCGGGTCGCCGGCCGGGTCTATCTCGTGGCCTGGTGCTGGGGCGCCGAGCTGGCGGCGCGGCTGCGCCCGCGGCGCCCGGTCGCGCCGCCCGTGCCGCCGGCGCCGCCGGTCCCCGCCGGCGGGCGCCGGCCGCGGGTCCTCATCGTCTCGCCCTACCACCTCCACCCCGCCGACCACGGCGGCGGGGTGCGCCTGTCCAACCTCGTCCGCGAGCTGAGCCGGAGCTGCGACCTGTACCTGCTGATCTTCTCGCAGCGCGGCGAGGACCCCGAGCAGCGGTCCGCCCTCGAGCCGTACTGCGCCCGGGTCGACTTCCACCACTGGCGGCCGCGGCTCGACCCCGACCCGCTCGGTCTCGAGCCGCCCAACGCCCAGCTCTTCGCCTCGGACCGCGCGTCCGCGAAGATCCGCGACATCGTCCACGGCCACGCCATCGATGTGGTCCAGCTCGAGTACACCGAGCTCGCCCAGTACCGGCGCGCGGTGCCCCCGGGGGTGCCGGTCATCGTGACCGAGCACGACGTCGCCTTTCGCTCGTTCGCGCGGCGGCGCGCCCTCGGCTTCCACCATCGCTTCCCCGAGGGCGGCGCCTTCGGCAGCACCCGGGCCGACGCCCGCCGCCTGATGCGGCACGAGATCCTGGCCTGCCGCGCGGTCGACCAGCTCCACATGATGTCCGCTTCCGACGCGGAGTTCCTCGCGCCCTACCTCGGCGACGGCGCCGACCGCATGGTGGTCGCCCCCAACGGGGTCGACACCGCGAGCTACCGCGAGCCCTCGCCGCCGCTCGGCCGCAGCGGCGTGCTCTACGTCGGCAACTACCAGAACCTGCCCAACGTCGACGCCCTCGAGCACCTCGCCCTCGACATCTGGCCGCTGCTCCGGCTGCGCCGGCCCGACGCCCGGCTCACCGTGGTCGGCGCCAACCCGTCCGACCGGGTGCTGCGCTTCGACGGCCGGGACGGCATCGCGGTGGTCGGACCGGTCGACGACCTGCGCGACGCCTACCACGGCCACCGGGTGATGGCCGCGCCGATCCGTGCCGGGTCGGGCACCCGGCTCAAGATCCTCGAGGCCTTCGCGGCCGGCATCCCGGTCGTCGCGACGACCCTCGCCGCCGAGGGCATCGCCGCCGAGGGGGGCCGTCACCTGCTCATCGCCGACACCGCGGTCGAGCTCGCCGCCGCCATCGAGCGGCTGCTCGACGACGACGAGCTCGCCGGGTCGCTCGCCGCGGCCGCCGCCGAGCTCGTCCGCGACGCCTACGACTGGCGGATCGTTGCCGACACGATCCTCGGGGCCTACCACAGCCTCATCCCCGCCGGCCGGCCGGCCGCCGCCACGACCCGCCCGGCGGCGGTCGGCGGGAGCGATGTCGAGGTGTCGATCGTCATCCCGACCCTCGACGGCGGCGACCACCTCGACCGCTGCCTCGAGGCGATCGGCGGCCAGGCGACGGGCCGTCGCTTCGAGGTGATCTGCGTCGACTCGGGCTCGCGCGAGTCCGACCTCGAGACGATGCGGCGGCACGGCGCGCGGATCGTCCCGATCGACCGCCGCGACTTCAACCACGGTCTCACCCGCGATCTCGGCGCGGGTCTCGGCCGCGGCGGGGTCGTCGTCTTCCTCAACCAGGACGCGGTCCCCGCCGACGACGGCTGGCTCGAGGCCCTCGTCGCGCCGTTCGACGACGACGAGGGGCGCCTCGCCGCGGTCCAGGGCGGCATCGCCGAGGTCCCCGACCCCGACGACCGTTTCTACTGGGACTCGTGCGGCGAGCGCTTCTACTTCACCTCGGAGTCGAAGGGGTGGATCGAGGCCCATGGCGGCATCGGCTTCTCGACCGTCAACTGCGCCATCCGGCGCCCGGTCTGGGAGCGCTACCCCTTCGGCTTCGCCCGGATCATGGAGGACAAGAAGTGGCAGCGCGAGGTCGTCGAGGCCGGCCTGACGATCGTCGCCCGTCCCGAGGCCCTGGTCCGCCACACCCACGTCTACGACGGCCGCGGTCTGCTCCGGCGCTGCGCCTCCGAGGGCTACGGGTGGCGCGCCCTCGGCGAGCCCTACCGGCTCGGCGACATGCTCCGCGACATGGGCGACCGCGCGACCCTGCGCGATCTCGCGCGCGGGCTGCACCGGCGGCGGATCCGCACCCCCGCCGAGCTGCTCTTCCCGTGGCTGCGGCCCGCCGCCCTTTACTGGGGCAACCGGGTCGCCCGCGACGTCAGGCTGTAGTGGAGAGTGAAGAGTGAAGAGTGAGGAGTAAAGAGTGAAGAGTGAAGAGTGAAGTGTGATGAAGTCCATCGCAGTCCTCTCACGGACGCTGCGATGGCATTCACAGGTCAGGATCCAAAACTCAGAGCATGCCTGTCCGGATCGCTCAGTTTCCGACCGATCACGGACCGACTCACGACCGCCCCAGCCGACAGTATCTCGATCCAGTTGATCGCAAACCTGCGGGACCTACGCCCGCACCACCATCCCCTTCATGCTCGCCTTCGTGTCTTGGTGTCTTCGTGGTTGCGACTGTGCGATGGCTTCGTGATCTCCTTCGTGTCTTGGTGTCTTCGTGGTTGCGACTGTGCGATGGCTTC
>JALOLD010000002.1 GCA_025456145.1 Thermoanaerobaculales bacterium
CATGGCCTCGTCGTCGACCCAGCCGCGCCGGTCCTGGATGAACTTCATCGCGGCGATGCAGGCGGCGCGCGGGTTCTCCTCGAGGCTCAGGCCGTGGTCGAACAGCGCGAGCTCCTCCCGAGTGAGTACCACAATCCCCCTCTTACCGGTCCACGTCCGCGAGCACGAAGTCGATGCTGCCGAGGATGGCGAGCAGGTCGGCGATGAAGACGCCGCGGGCGAGGCGGCGGATGGTCTGCATGTGGGCGAAGGACGGCGTCCGGATCCGCGTCCGGTAGGCGCCGGTCGAGCCGTCGCTGATCAGGTAGTAGGCCATGAAGCCCTTGGGGGCCTCGATACCAGAGAAGACCTCGCCCGGCGGGATGACCGGGCCCCAGCTCACCGACAGGAAGTGGTGGATGAGGGTCTCGATGTCGGCCATGGTCCGCGCCCGGGGAGGCGGCGTGGCGAGGGGGTGCTCGGCCTTGACCGGGCCGGCGGGCATGTTGTCGAGGCACTGGCGGATGATCCGCAGGCTCTGACGGATCTCCTCGATCCGGACCTGCCCGCGGGCGTAGCAGTCGCCCGCCTCGGCCGTCGGGACGTCGAAGTCGAGCTCGTCGTAGCCGCCGTAGGGCTGCGCCCGGCGGAAGTCCCACTCGACGCCGCAGGCTCGGAGGTTGGGCCCGGTGACCCCCCACTCGAGGGCCTCGTCGCGGGTGTAGGCGCCGACGCCCTGGGTCCGCGCCTTGAAGATCCGGTTGCGCATCACGACCTTGTCGTACTCGTCGAGGCGCGGCGGCAGGTAGTCGAGGAAGGCCGCGACGAGCCGCTCCCAGCCCTTCGGCAGGTCGTGGGCGACGCCGCCGATGCGAAACCAGCTCGGGTGCATGCGCCCGCCGCAGACCGCCTCGACGATCTCGAAGATCCGCTCGCGGTCGACGAACATGAAGAAGACGGGAGAGAGCGCCCCTACGTCCTGGGCGAAGGTGCCGTACCAGACCAGATGGCTGGCGATGCGAAAGAGCTCCGCCATCATGATCCGGATGGTCCTGGCGCGGTCGGGCACCTCGATGCCGGCGAGCCTCTCGACGCCGAGCACATAGGGGAAGTTGTTCTGAACCCCGGAGAGGTAGTCGATGCGGTCGGTGTAGGGGATATAGGTGTGCCAGGTCTGACGCTCGCCCATCTTCTCGGCGCCGCGGTGGTGGTAGCCGATGTCGGGCACCGCGTCGACGATGAGCTCGCCGTCGAGCTGGAGGGCGACACGGAGCACTCCGTGGGTCCCCGGGTGCTGCGGACCGAGGTTGAGAAAGAGGAAGTCGGCGCCCTCGGCCTCGCGCTCCATGCCCCAGTCCTCGGGCCGGAAGCGGAGCGCCTCCTGCTCTGCGTCGCGTTCGTCGTCGGTGAGCTCGTACCGCCCCATCTCGGTGGCCCGGGCGGGGTGCTCCTTGCGCAGCGGGTGGCCCACCCAGGTCGGCGGCATGAGGATCCGGCGCAGCTCGGGGTGGCCCTCGAACGCGATGCCGAACATGTCCCAGACCTCGCGCTCGTACCAGTTCGCCGCCGGCCAGCAGCCGGTGACCGTCGGGACGGACGGATGCTCGCCGGAGAGCGGGACCTTGAGCCGGAGGTGCTGATTGCGGGCGTACGAGAAGAGGTTGTAGACGACGGTGAAGTCGGCCGCGGGCTGGCCGTCGCGGTGCGATCGCTCGCGCTCGTCGATTGCCGTCAGGTCGAGCAGGGTGGCGAAGGGATGGGGGATGTCCCGACCCAGCTGTGAGGCGATCGCCGACAACCGCTCGCGCTCCACCCAGAGGGTCGGGATGCCGTCGACCGTCTCCTGCACCGTGGTGGCCGGCTCCCGCAACTGCTCGGGCAGCCCGCGGGCGATCTCCTCGGTGCGCGTCATGCGATACCGCCTCCGTGTCTCCTGATCACACTCCGTCGGGCGAGTCGAGCTCGGTCTGCAGCGACCGGCGCAGCTGCTTGAGGTCCCTCATGCTCGGCGGCGCGGGGCGGTGGACCTCCTGCGGGCCCACCACCCAGGACAGCGGTCGGCGCTCGTTGCCGACCACGTGGCGCAGCAGCTGGAGGCCTTCCATGAACGCCTCGGGGCGCGGCGGGCACCCGGGGACGTAGACATCGACCGGGAGGAACGAGTCGACGCCCTGGACGACGCTGTAGATGTCGTACATTCCTCCCGAGTTGGCGCACGAGCCCATGGAGATCACCCACCGCGGCTCCATGAGCTGGTCGTAGAGGTGGCGGACCACCGGCGCCATCTTCCGAAAGACGGTGCCCGCCACCACCATGAGGTCGGCCTGGCGCGGCGACCCGCGGATCACCTCGGCGCCGAAGCGGGCGATGTCGAAACGGCTGGTCAGGCTCCCGGCCATCTCGACGAAGCAGCACGACAGCCCGAAGGCGAAGGGCCAGATCGAGTTCTTGCGGCCCCAGGCGAGCAGGTGCTCCAGCCGAGCGGTCAGGACGCTCCGCGCAACCGCCTCCCGGAGCGAGGACGCGGCGAACTCCTCGAGGACCCGGGCGGTCGTCGGGAGCTCGCGACCGCTGGTCATGCTTTGCTCGCCGCGCCGGCGCCGGCCTGGCTGGCGCGGGCTGCCGGACCCCAGGTCAGCGCCCCGGTCCGCCAGAGGTAGACCAGCGCGACGAGGAGCAGCGCGATGAAGACCGAGATGGCGGCGTAGCCGGTCCAGCCGAGCTCGCGGACCGCCACCGCCCAGGCGAAGATGAAGACCGCCTCGAGGTCGAAGATCACGAAGAGCATCGCCATCAGGTAGAACTGCGAGGTCATGCGGACCCGCGCCGAGCCGGTGGAGACGATGCCCGACTCGTAGGGCTCGTCGGTGGCTCGACCGCGGTGGCGCTGACCGAGGAGGAACGAGAGCCCGACCATCGTGAAAACGATCGCCGCGACCGCCGCGGCGTATACGCCGAGGGGCCACAACGGGTTGGAACCGAATGTCTCCATGAATCCCCAGTTCCCGCGGCTCTGTTCCCGCCATCATAATATTGCTGGTATACTCATTTCAACATCTGAGAAATGACACCAGGCACGTCCTGTGGTGCGCATGCAGACGCCTCGACCGCTCGCCGGCGACCATCCCTGGGCGCAGGGCGCGGGCGCGTCAAGCCGTGCCCACGGGCGGCTATCACTCTAAATCGCGGGAGGGGACGATGATGACAGCGCCGACCGTTCGCGACGTGATGCGCAAGCCGAGCCGCACCTTTCCGATGAAGATGCCGATGCCGGAGGCGGCGGGGATCCTCGCCCGATCGCCCTTCGCGGCGGCGCCGGTGGTCGACGAGAACGGAGCGGTCGTCGGGCTGCTGACCGAGAAGGACTGCCTGCGGGCGGTGGGCCGCTGGGCCTACGAGGGGATCTCCGGCGGGGTCGTCAAGGACTACATGTCCGAGATGCCGGTCCGGTTGACGCCGCAGATGGATCTGCTGTCGGCGTCGCTGGTCTTCTCGGAGTGCAACTTCTCGTGTCTGCCGGTGATGGACGACGACAAGTTGATCGGGCGCCTCCTCCGTCACGAGCTGCTCCGGGCGCTCGAGAACTGGGCCACCGAGATCAACCGCGAGCTTGCGGACCGGGTGACCCGGTCGCCGGACCACCAGCGGCCGTCGGCCATTCCGCACATGCTCAAGGTCGTGGGGTCGGCGACCCGCGAGCAGATCTCGCAGATCTTCAAGAAGACCTAGCTGCGATTCGTTGGACGAATCGCGCCGGCGCCTCGGAGGCGCCGGTTCGCGACGTTCGAACGACCGGAGGGCACTCGATGAAGACGGTGAGACAGATTCTCGAAGAGAAGGGCACCGAGGTCTTTGACATCGCTCCGGATGCCCGGGTGTACGACGCACTCGCCGAGATGGCGCGCCGCAACGTCGGTGCACTGCTGGTCCGGGACGGGGAAAAGCTGGTGGGGCTGATCTCCGAAAGGGACTACGCGCGCAAGGTGATCCTCAAGGACAAGGCGTCGAAGCAGATCCCGGTCAGCGAGATCATGACGACGCGGGTAGTTTGCGTCAGCCCCGAACAGCGCGCGGACGGCTGCATGGCGCTGATGACCGACAAGCACATCCGCCACCTTGCGGTCGTCGCCGACGACCGGGTCGTCGGCGTGATTTCGATCGGCGACGTGGTCAAGGCCATCATCGACCAGCAGCGGTTCGCGATCGAGCAGCTCGAGCACTACATCACCGGCGGGCGGTGAGACGAGATCGTCCCGCGGGTACGATTCGTCGGACGAATCGTGGCGACGCCTCGAAGGCGTCGACTCGTCGCATTCATCGGCGCTCTCGCGATCACTGCGATGGATTGGCGCGTCCGACGCGCCACCGCGATTCGTCGGACGAATCGCGGTGGTAGGATCGCCGGCGGTGGCGACCGAGCTCCTCCCTTGGGTGATGGTCGTGGTCGGCATTGTCGGTCTCGGCCTGGGTGCGTCCTGGCTGGTCGACGGGGCGTCACGGCTCGCCCTGCGTCTCGGGGTCTCGCCGATGGTCGTCGGGCTGGTGGTCGTCGGCTTCGGCACCTCGATGCCCGAGTTCGCGGTGTCGGTGAGGGCGGCGCTCGGCGGCGCCAGCGGTCTCAGCCTGGGTAACGCGGTCGGCTCGAACATCATGAACCTGCTGCTCGTGCTCGGTTTGGCGGCAGCACTCAAGCCGATCCACGTCGTCGGAGGCGCCCGGGTGCTGCGGCGCGATCTCGTCTTCGGGCTCGTTCCGGCGCTCCTGCTCGTCGGTCTGGCCTGGCGGGGGTTCATCGGGCGACCGCTGGCCATCGGGCTGCTCGTCGTGTTCGGCGCCTTTGTCGCGATCGCGCTCGGTCAGGCGCGGGTCGAGAGCAGCGGCAGGACGATGGTCAAGGGGAGACCGCTCGTTCACCTGGCGCTCGTGGGGATCGGCATCGCGGTGCTGGTGGTCGGGTCCGAGCTCATGGTCCGGGGCGGGATCGAGCTCGCCCGCCGCTTCGGGATCGCGGAGGCGGTGATCGGGCTGACCCTGGTCGCCGTCGGGACCTCGCTGCCCGAGCTCGCGACCTCGGTGGTGGCCGCCCTCAAGGGCGAGTCCGAGATCTCGATCGGCAACGTCCTCGGGTCGAACATCTTCAACCTCGGCCTGGTGGTCGGAGTGGCGTTCACGATCAAGCCCGCGGAGGTGCCGGTCTTCGTCATCCGCCAGGACATCCCGCTGCTCATCCTGGCGACCTTCATCGTCGGCCGGATCGTCGTCCGCGACGGGAGAATCAGCCGCGCCGAGGGGACGGCGATGCTCGCCCTGGTCGCCGCCTACACCGTCTTCGTCGTCGTCCGGGGCGGGTAGCGGAATGATGAAGGATGAAGGATGAATGATGAATCGCGCTGCAGCCGGTCCACCAGCGCGCCGCTGAGCGGGGCGCGACGTCGTTCATCATTCACCCTTAGAACGGGATGCCGAACGAGAGCCACCACTGTCCGGTCGACTCGCCGGGCTCGCGGTCGAGCTTGAAGCCGTACTCGAGGCGGATCGGTCCGGCCGGGGTGTCGAGGGAGAAACCGAGACCGGCCCCCCAGCGGACGTCCTCGAAGCGGACCGCCGAGGGGCTCTCCCAGACGTTGCCGGCGTCGACGAAGACGTGGCCGGAGAAGAGCGAGCTGATCTTGCGGACGTACTCGGCGTTGACCAGGACCAGGGCGTTGCCGCCGATCGGGTTGCCGTCGTCGTCGATCGTCTGCCCGGGGATGCCGAGGAAGTCGCGGGCGAAGGCGCGGTGGGTGTTGGCGCCGCCGGCGAAGAACCGGGTGTTGAGCGGGATCTGGAGGTTCGGAGCGAGGTCGTCGCCGGGCCCGAGGGGCCGGATCGCCCCGAGGCGGATGCCGATCGCGCCGCGGCCGTTGGCGATGTCGCCGTACAGCGTCGTCCGGGCGCGCAGCTTGAGGAACTCGGCATCGGCCTGGAACAGCGGAAAGGCGTAGTCGAGCGAGATCTCGCTGTAGGTTCCGCGGCTCGGGACGAGGGGGTTGTCGCGGTAGTCCCACTCGAAGGTCGGCGTGATCGACGAGATTCGGGCCTCCTCCTCCTCGCGTCCGATGTCGCCGCTCACATTCTCGGGCTGGACGATCTGGTACTCGTAGCGCCACCACGACCGGTAGGGCCGTTTGAGGCGATCGCCGACATCGATCCACAGCCCGCGACGGCGCTGGGCGTAGGTTGCGAACTCCTCGTAGGTTCGGTAGACGACGAGATAGGCGGGGAGGTCGACCCATGGCAGGCGCGGCTCGCGGAGGCCGAGCTGGAAGCGCTCCTCGCGGGACGACAGCTGGGTCTCGGCGGAGAAGGCGTGCGCGCCCCCGAACAGGTTGAGGTGGTACCAGCCGAGGGTGACGCGGAACCGATCGGTCTCGTTCCAGCCGAGACCGACCAGATAGCTCTTGTGGAGCCCCTCCTCGAGCAGCACGACGATGCCCCGGTCCTCGTGCCGCTCCTGCCCCGGCATCGGGACGAGCTCGACCCGGCGGAAGAGCGCGAGCTCGTAGAGCTGGTGCTGCGCCTCGAGCAGCCGCGCCCGCGAGTACGGCGCGCCCGGCTCGACGCCGGTCCGGCGAAGGGTCCGACCGACCACCGACTCTCGGGTCCGGCGCAGACCGGCGATGACGACCGTGCCGAAGCGGACAAAGCCCCCCGGCTCGGCGGTGAAGACGATCTCCGCCTCGCCGAGCCGGGAGGCGTCGATCTCGGCGGAGACCCGGCCATCGGGGTACCCGGTGTCGCCGAGCAGGGCCTCGAGGCGATGTCGGGCCGCCTCGACCTGGCGGGGGTCCCAGGGCGAGGCGAGCTGGATCGGCAGCTCGGCGGTCTCCAGCGCCGCCGCGGTCTCGGCCGGAAACCCCTCGAGGCGAAGATCGGTGACGGTCCACCGTTGCCCCTCGTCGATCGGGAACACGATCCGCACCGCGTCGTCGCCGACCGGCTCGATCCTCGGGGTCCCGACGGTCCCCTCGGGGAAGCCGCGGCTGCGCAGGAGATCGATCAGCGAGAGGCGGTCTCGCTCGAGGGAGCGGGCGCTGACGTCCTGGCCGCGTAGGCCGCGGACCGCGCCGGATCGGACGGTGACCCGTTCCTCGAGGCGCTTCTGGGACAGGCTGGTCGCACCGGGAAACTCGATCGACGCGACCCGGCGCACCGCCCCGGGCTCGACCCGCAGCCGCAGCAGAGGACCGGCTTCGTCCGTCACGAGCTCGGCGGTGACCTCGGCGAGCAGGTAGCCGGCCTCCTGGAGCCTCTCGCGGACCCGCTCGGCGAGCGCCGCCGTCTGGTGCGGGTGGATCTCCTCCCGGGCGGGATCGGGGATCGCCTCGAGCACCGCCTTGGAGCTGTCGGGCGGCGCCTCGAGCTCGAGCCGGAACCGCTCGCCGGGAGCCACCGAGATCTCGACCTCGACCGGACCGCCGCTGCCGCTCGGCACGATGCCGAGCACCTCGGCCTCCCAGTAGCCGGCCGACTTGAGCCCGTGCTCGACGCGCTGACGGAGCTTGTCCTGGAGCCCGGTGGTCAGCTTCTTCCCCGGCCCGAGCTCGGGGGTGACGGCCGCCGCCAGCTCCGGGTCCTCGACCCCGCGCAGCACCACCGAGCCGACGGTGGTCGGAGCTCCGAGATCGACGGCGACCGTGACCTCGACGGTGTTGGTCGAGCGGCGGTAGTCGAGAAAGACGTCGACCCGCGGGTCGGGGTGACCGAGCTCGCGCAGCCGACGGGCGATCCGTCGCTTCCCGGCCTCGGCTGCGGCCGCGCTGACGGCGTCGCCCGGGCCGATCTCGAGCCACTTCTCGACCCTCTTGCGGAGCAACCGTCCGGCCACCTCGACGTGGACCCGCTCGACCGTCGGGCGGTGGCTGATCCGGACCACGACCTCGAGCCCTTCCGGGCCCTCCGACGCCTCGATGCGGATCCACTCGGTCTCGGTCGACGCGTACATCGCGAGGATCGTGTCGCGCAGCCGCGAGCGGTCGAGCGGCGCGCCGACCTCGATGCCGAGCACCTCGAGGGTCGCCTGCGGGTCGACGACATCGCCCTCGACCGAGACCACGGCCACCGGCGTCTCCTCGAGGGGGGCTGCACCGGCTGGGGCCGCGAGCGCGACGAGCCCCCAGGCGAGCACCGCCGCTCTGAGCGACGTGCTGGAGGATCGGGGGTGGTGAACGGTCACGGCTCGCGCTCTCAGTAGGGGCGCCGCATCTTGATGTCGACGCCGTACGAGCCGTCGAGCTGGCGGCTCGCCTCGAGGAAGATCCCGGGGGCCAGGTACCACCGGCTGACGATGACCTCGGCGCGCTCGGCCGAGAGGTTCGACTGGAGGGTGACCGTCCAGCTCGGGGACAGCTGCTGGACCACCGTGACTCTTGCCGACGGCCCGCTCGCGGTGCTGTCGGAGAAGGGGTCGACCCTGAACTGGGGCAGCACCAGCTTGGTCCGCCGGTCGAGCTCCGTGGAGAGCTGCTGCGAGAGCAGCGTCGAGGCGATGCCGACGCCCATCGCGCCGCTGCCCAGGGTGTCGCTGCGGTAGCCCATCGCGAGCAGGCTGAAGACCTCCTCCTGGGGTAGCGGCGGGTTCGAGCTCACCTGCGGGATGAGCCGGTCGGAGGTGCCCGAGATCCGCAGGGTGACCTGGTAGTTCTGGACCCAGGTCCGGAGCTGGAGCTCGACCGAGGGGTCGATCCGATCCGGGTCGGAGAAGGTGAGGCTGGCGCGCTCGACGTCGTAGCGGAGGTTCTGCAGGGTGACCTCGCCGCCCTCCTCGAACTCGACCTTGCCGACCACGCCCGGACGGTTGGTAGTGCCCGTGACGTGGAGGGACGCCGAGCCGACCAGCCGGACGAAGGGGTTGCGCAGCTCGATCGTCTGGTCGGCGTCGACCCGGAGGTCGAGGCTGGCGCCGCCTTCGCCGGGCGGCGTCGGAGGGCCCCCGAACCACTCGAGGATGAGCGCCGCCGGGTCGTCCCGGCGCTGCAACGTGCCACGCTCGACGCGCAGGTCGCCGCTGATGTGCAGCTCGTCGGTGGGGCCGGCGATCCGCCACGGCCCGGAGAGCCGGGCCTCGAGACCGGGCAGGACCGGGTAGCGCAGCCCCGTCATGTCGCCGGCGAGATCGAGGGAGACGACCCCCTCCCGCCGGGCGATCCGACCGTCGGCGACCCCGCGACCCTGCATGAAACGAAAGCCGGCGCCGTCGACGACGACCTCGTCCTCGGACAGCAGCACGGTGCCATCGATGCCCGACAGGATGGTCTGGCCGCCGGGCAGGCGGAACGAGCCCTGGGCGATCTCGGCGATGCCCTCGAGCCGTGGTCGTTCGAGGGTGCCGAGGACCTCGACGACACCGGTCGCCCGGCCGGCCGGCTCCCAGTCGGGAACCAGGAAGCGCAGCAGGAGCGCGTCGAGGGTGCCGGTGGCGTTGCCGCGGATCGTCCCGTCCGCCGCGATCTTCCAGCGGAAAAAGACGCGGTCGTTGCGGTGGCCGAGGTAGAGGTCCTCGACCTCGAGGCCGTCGGAGCTCAGCCGGAGGTGGGCCGGGCCGAGCAGCCGGACCGGGTCGTCCTGGAGGCGCAGATCGACCTCTGCGAGGGTGGCGTCGACGATCGGCGCCGAGCCGGTCGGCCAGTCGACCCGGAGGTCGAGCCCGGCGGTCCCGGTCAACGGGACGCCCGAGTCGGGGAGCAGCCGGGCGATCAACCCTTCGGCCGAATCGAGCTCGAGGCGTCCGCCGCCGGCCAGACCGCCCCCGGGGGCGGGACGCAGCTCGATCGAGCCGTTGACCGCATCGGCCAGCCGACCCTCGACGAGCCAGTGGTCGGGCTCGGCGCGAATCTCGAGCCGCCCGTCGGTCGAGGCCGCTTCGAGGGCGCCGAGCGGCCGCCGGTCCCCGGACAGCCGCCCGGCGACGCGGAGATCGGCGGTCGGGCCGACGGTCCGGACGACCTCGTCGCCGAGGAAGTCGAGGGGCATGCCCTGCCAACCGAGATCGGCGCCGACCTCGCCGTCGACCGGCTGCCACCACAGGCGGCCTCCCAGACCGCGGTCGAAGTCGAGCCCCCGAGCCTCGAACCGGCCCGCGGAGAGGTCGACCGTCGCCGTGGCGTCGCCGAGGTCGACCCCGGCAAGACGGACGTCGTCGAGCCCGACCGCCCAGGCGCCGCGCGGGCTCGCGAGGGGGCCGCGGAGGCCGCCGGTGAAGGAGAGAACGCCGTCGACCATCCCGTCCTGCCCGATCCACTGGGCGAGCCGCGCCATCGGGATCCGGTGGCCGCGCAGGTCGATGGCGAGCTGCCGGTCGCCGTCCTCCGGATCCCAGCTCATGGCGCCGTCGATCTCGCCGCTACCGTCGCCGAGGCTGAAGTTGGAAGGGCCGAGGGTCAGCTCCCGGCTGGCGACGAGGGCCGACGCGACGAGGTGGTCGATCTCGATCCGTCCGAGTCGGAGCGGACGGGCGTCGATCCGGGTGCGGACGACGAGCTCGCGCCAGGGGCCGGACAGACCGACCTGGAGCCGGGCCACGCCTTCGACCGGCGGCAGCGCCGCGCTGCCGATGAAGCCGTTGACCATGGGTACGATTTCCTCGAGCACCGCCGGCGACGCGGTGAAGGACCACGCCGGCTGCCAGCTGCCCATCGCCAGCGGTCCCTGCCAGTCGAGCATCGTGCCGCCGAGCTGGAGCTCGTCCGCCGAGAAGGTCAGGGCGCGGTCGCCGTCGAGCTCGATGGTCAACGGTCCGGAGGCGGGCAGCGGTCCGGCGGTCGGGCGCAGCAGCACCTCGGCGCGGCCGTGGCCGAGGGGAAAGGCCCGCCCGCTCCACCCGACGTCGACGTCGGCGTCGAGCTGGGCCGCGATCCCGGCGGGCGGGACCTTGAGGCTTCGCAGGAGGTCGGCGACCCGGACGCCACGGCCGGTGACCAGGACACGGTGGGTGAGCTCTCCGGGCTTCCGCTCGAGGGTGTAGCCGCCGGCGATGCGTCCGCCGTGGAGGGTCGCCCGGTCGAGCTCGCCACGCATGCCGTTGCCGACCAGGACAAGCCGGCCTGCGACGTCCTCGAGCGGGAAGCCGGCGACCCTGAGGCGGCGACCCTCGGCCTCGAGCCTGAGCGGCTCCTCGGCGCCCGGGGTCAGGGTCGCGGCGACAGTCACGGTGCCCTCGAGGATGTTGCCGGCCTTCACGACCTGGTCGAGGGCCGCGAGCTCGACGGTGCCTGCGGCGGTGAACGATGTCCCGCCGGCGCTCGTGACGCTGCCCCGGCCCCGTAGGTCGACGCCGTCGGCGCGCACCCGCCACGACGGGATCTCGACCCCGTCGTCGAGCACGAGCCGGGCCTCGGCCGAGACCTCGACCGGGCGAAGCCCGGGCGCCTTGAGCTCGACCCGGTCGACTCGGACGAAGCCCGCCGGCGGTCCGCCCTCCGAGCTCCAGCCGGCATCCATGCCGTCGAGGGTCAGGTCGACTCTCCCCGGCAACCCGGTGCCGACGAACTCGAACCGGGTGAGCTGGAGATGCCTGACGCGGAGCTTGAGCCGGTCGCCGCCGCGCGGCTCGGGACGGGGCGGGTCGGTCAGCGACAGACGGACGCCGTCGGCGACCACGGTCCCGAGCTCGATGGTCCGGCGGGCGAGCCAGAAGCGGGTGAGCTCGACCTCGGCCCGGTCGATCTCGGCGCCGAACCCGGGCCCGGCGAGGCGCAGCCCTTCAAGCTCGACCCGCGGCGGGAGGAAGGCCCACCCGAGGTCCTCGATCTCGAGGGTCAGGCCGCGCCGGGCGGCGGCGCCCTCGATCCAGTTACGGGCCAGCCGACGGGTCGGGCCGGCGGTCAGCAGCAGGTGCGCGACGGACGCGACCAACAGCAACGCGGCGACCGTCGCCAGAACGGCGATGACCGTGCGTCTGAGGTGGCGGTACCTCAGCCTCCGCGCTCGCCCCATTTCAGCTTCCGATGGAGCACCTGGAAGTACGACCTGCTCGGCTCCGTGATCAGGAACACGGGGTCGGGGGAGCGCCGGACCCGGACCAGGTTCCTCGTCGTCAGCGGGAAGCCCTTCTGTCCGTCGAGGGTCAGAAAGACCTCCTCGGACTGGCTCTCGAGCTGAATGTCGATGACCGAGTCGATCCCCAGCGCGATCGGGCGATTGGTCAGGGTGTGGGGGCAGATCGGCGTCACCACGATGACGCCGACCGTCGGGTGGATGATCGGTCCGCCGGCCGACAGGTTGTAGGCGGTCGAGCCGGTGGGGGTGGCGACGATCAGACCGTCGGCCTTGAACCGGCTGACGAACTGGCCGTCGACGCGCATCGACAGCACCACGATCCGGGCCAGCGCCGACTTGTTGATCACGACGTCGTTGAGCACGGTGTGGACCGAGGCGGCCTTCCCGGGGGTGCTGACCGCGACCTCGAGGCGCTCCCTCCGCTCGAGGGTCGCCCGACCCTCGACCGCGGCGACGAGCATCGGGAAGAGCTGGTCGGCCGGGTGCTCGGTGAGAAAGCCGAGCGTGCCGAGGTTGATCCCGAGGATCGGCGTCCCGCCGATCGTCCCGCTGGTCACCGACAGCAGGGTGCCGTCGCCGCCGAGCACCACGACGAGATCGGCCGCGGCGGTCAGCTCCGACCGGTCGAGACCGTCGTCGAGGTCGAGGGCCGCGGCCGACGCGCGGTCGAGGACGGGCTCGATCCCGAGCCGATCGAGCTCGACGAGCAGCCGGCGACCGAGCTCGGCGGCCTCGCTGCTCGAGGTCTTGAGGACCACGCCGACGCGGTGGACGGGGCTTCGTGTCACCGGGACATTGTACGCTCCCGCGATCGGGGCGGCCGGGGCCGGCGCCGTCGTCGCCGAGCCGCCGCCGGGGAGCGGCCGGGGCGAAACCGGCGAGCCCCCGCGCCCGGGGGTCGGAGCACAACATCTTGTAGTTTTTCGAGCCATCACCTACAAGATCTTGTAGTGACCCCGACATCGCGCGCCGGCTCGCCGCCTCTCCGGTCCGCCGACCGTACATTCCGTCCATCCATTCCCTTGACAGCGGTCTCCGGGGCCATCATCATGAGGTGGCCTGAAGTGGTCGAAAAGGGTTCGAAGTGGCTCGTTGACTCTCGGCGGGCCGCTCGATACGTCGAAGGGGGTCCAACGTGGATCGGTTCCGAGGGGGGTTTCCGGCGACCATCGACGCCAAGGGTCGGGTCAAGCTGCCGGCGCGGCTGCGCGAGCAGCTCGAAAGCTCCTTCGGGCGCGATGTTTACGTCTGCTCGTTCTTCCCCCACGAGCTGAGGATCTACCCGCTGCCGGTGTGGCAGGGGGTCGAGGAGCGGTTGCTCGCCCGTCCGACGATGAAGCCGGCGGTTCGCAAGCTCATCGAGCGCGTCAACTACGGACAGCTCCAGGAGGTCGACGACCACGGCCGGCTGCTCGTCCCGGCGCTGCTCCGCGAGATGGTGGAGGTCGAGGGCGAGGTCGTGGTCTCGGGCCGGATCAACCATCTCGCGGTCACCAACCGGTCGCGCGCCGCCTCGTTCCTCACCGAGGAGCTGCTCAGCGACGACGAGCAGCACGAGCTCGCCGATCTGGAGCTGTGATGGAGGCGCCGGGTGCCCGAGGTCCACATCCCCGTCCTCACCACCGAGGTGGTGGAGTGGCTCGGTCCGGTGGCCGACGGGCTGATCGTCGATGCCACCGTGGGCCTCGGCGGGCACGCGGCGGCGCTGCTCGAGGCCGCGCCCGGCTCGCGCCTGCTCGGTGTCGACCGTGACCCGGAGGCCGTCGCCGAGGCGAGGCGGCGGCTCGAGCCGTACGGACGCCGGGTCACCGTCGTCAACCGGACGTTCGACCGGCTGCCGGAGCTGCTCTCGGAGCTCGACCTGCCGGCGCCCTCCGCGATCCTTGCCGACCTCGGCTGCTCGTCGCTCCAGCTCGACAGCCAGCGGCGCGGCTTCTCCTTCTCCGCCGACGGGCCGCTCGACATGCGAATGGGCGGCGACGGGCCGACCGCGGCCGACCTCGTCAACACGGCCGACGAGGAGGAGCTCGTGACGGTGTTCTGGCGCTACGGTGAGGAGCGCCGGTCGCGGGCGGTCGCCCACGCCGTCGTGCGTCGCCGTGCCGAACGGCCGCTGACCACGACGTCCGAGCTGAGCGACCTCGTCGAGCGGGTGGTCGGCCGCCGGTCGGAGCGGCGGATCCACCCCGCGACCCGGGTCTTCCAGGCGTTGCGGATCGCGGTCAACGACGAGCTCGGTCAGCTCGAACGCTTCCTCGAGCCGGCCGTGCGGTCGCTGCGGCCGCGCGGGCGGTTGGCGGTGATCTCCTTCCACTCGCTCGAGGACCGGATCGTCAAGCACGGGTTCGCGCGGCTCCAGGGACGGTGCACCTGCCCGCCCGACTTCCCGGAGTGCCGATGTGCGCCGCTCGACCTGGTGACCGTCCTCACACCGGGCCCGGTCCGGCCGTCCGACGCCGAGATCGAGGCGAACCCGCGGTCGCGATCGGCCCGCATGCGGGTCGTCGAGCGGCGGGAAGGGAGCTGATGGTGGAGCTCCCGATCGCCGGTCCGTCGAACCGCTTTCTCGTGCCGCAGCGCGACCGGCGGTGGCCGCACGTGCTGAGCACCTTTCTCCTACTCGCGGCGATGGTCGTCGGAGTGCTCGGTCTGGTCGGCTGGCCGCGGCTCAAGATCACCTCGGTCCACTATGACCTGATCCGCCTGCGCGCCGAGGTCGAGCAGCTCCAGGCGCGCGAGCGCACCCTCCGCCTCGAGCTCGAACGGTGGCGAAGCCCGCGGATGCTCGCCGCGCGCGCCCACATGCTCGGGCTGGCGCCCCCCCGGCTCGCCGATCCGCCTGAGGACGAGGCCGAGCCGGCCGGGGCGGAGGCGCCGTGAGCCGGCGCCGGCTGTGGGCCGTGGTCATGGCGCTGGTCGCCGGAGGGCTCGCCGTGGTCGGTCGGGCGACCCAGGTGGCGGTGGTCGACGGCGCCGAGTGGCGCGATCGGGCCCAGCGCCAGCACGAGCAGGTGATCGAGGTCCCGGGACCGCGCGGCAGCATCCTGTCGGCCGACGGCTATGTGCTCGCCACCTCCCTCGAGCGGGTCGCGATCCAGGCCGACACCCAGCGGATCTCCGACCCGGCGCTGTTCGCCCATGCCGCGGCGCCGCTGCTCGACCTCGACGGCGACGAGCTCGCCCGACGGCTGGTCGACGGGCCTCGGACGGTGTGGCTCGCCAAGCAGGCGCCCGCCGTGGTCGGGGACGCGGTGCGCGAGCTCGCGCCGACCGCGGTCGCCCTGGTTCCGGACTTCGCGCGGGTCTACCCGATGGGCGCCGTCGCCGCCCCGGTGATCGGCTTTGTCGGTCGCGAGGAGCTCCGCACCATCGGCCGGGCCGGGCTCGAGCACCACTTCGACGCGGTGCTCGCCGGCGAGCCCCAGACCTTTCTCGCGGTCAACGACGCGATCCAGCGCAAGGTCCGCCTCGAGCGCGTCGAGGCGGGGCGGGCGGGCTGCGACCTCGAGCTCGCCCTCCACGCCCGGCTCCAGGCGGCCAGCGAGGTCGAGCTCGAGCGGGCCCTGGTCGACCTCGACGCGGACGCCGCGTCGGCGGTGGTGCTCGACCCGCACAGCGGCGCGGTGCTCGCCCTCGCCTCGCTGCCGTCCTTCGATCCGGCGGCGCCCGGGCAGGCCGAGCCGGAACGGTGGCGGCTGCGGCCCGTCCAGGACGCCATCGAGCCCGGGTCGACGGTCAAGCCGCTGGTCGCGGCCGCGGCGCTGTCGACCGGCACGGTGCGGCCCGGGGAGCGTTTCGACTGCCGCGATCGGGGCACCCGGCTCGCCGGGTACTGGATCCGGGACCACGCGGCCCCCGGGATGTACACGATCGACGAGGTGGTCGTCTTCTCGGCCAACGCGGGCATCATCGAGATCGCCGAGCGCGTCCCGCAGGAGCGCCTGTGGAGCGCCTTTGCCGCCTTCGGGTTCGGCCAGCGCAGCGGGATCGAGTTTCCGGCAGAGGCGGCCGGCATGCTGCCCGGTGTGGCCGGGTGGTCGAGGCTCAGCCGCGCCGGCTTCGCGCTCGGCCAGGAGCTGACGGTGACCCCGCTCCAGCTCGCGCTCGCCTACGCGGCGATCGCCAACGGCGGCTGGCTTCTCGAGCCGTGCCTGCTGACCCGCGCCGCGGCGGACGACTGGTCGATGCCGTCGAGCGGGAGGCGCCGTGCCCGGGTGCTCGACCCGGCGCTCGCCGCCCGGCTCACCGGGATGCTGGAGGCGGTCGTCGAGGAAGGCACCGGGACCGCCGCGCGGGTGCCGGGCCTCCGGGTCGCCGGCAAGACCGGGACCGCCCAGCGCGCGGTCGCCGGCGGTTTCGACGACGACCACCACGTCGCGTGGTTCGCCGGCTTCCTGCCCCTGCCCGACCCTCGGCTGGTGATCGTCGTCTCGGTCGAGAACCCGCGCGCCGACTTCTGGGGTGCGACCACCGCCGCGCCGGTCTTCGCGCGGATCGCCGAGGCTGCCGCGACCCAGCTCGATCTCGCACCGAGCGGTCACGAGGTGGTGCAGGCGGCCGATCGAGGCGGCGCGACCCGGTCGGCGGGGGAGGGGGGCGCATGAAGCTCGCCGACCTCCTCGCCCGCTGCCCCGAAGCCTGTCTCGAGGGCGACGCCGGCCGCGACATCGGCGGCGTCACCCACGACTCGCGCAAGGTCGCGCCGGGCGACGTGTTCGCGGCCCTGCCCGGCCTGCACCACCACGGGCTCGACTTCCTCGAGGGAGCGGTCGCGTCGGGAGCGGCGGCGGTGCTCAGCGATGCCGAGCGCCAGCCCGGGATCGATCTGCCCTGGGTCCGCTCACCGTGGCCGCGGCGGGATATGGCGACGATGGCCTGGGCGCTGGCCGGCGACCCGCAGCGCGAGCTGCGACTCGTCGGGGTGACCGGGACCAACGGCAAGAGCACCACCGTCTCGCTGGTCGGTCAGCTGCTCGGAGGCGGCGGGATGCCGACCCTGGTCGTCGGCACGCTCGGCGCCCATCTCGAAGGGCGGCAGCTCGCCGACGTCGATCGGACCACCCCCGAGAGCACCGACCTCGCGCCGCTGCTCCGCCGGGCCGTCGACGATGGCGCCGCGGCGGTCGCGATGGAGGTGTCGTCGCACGCCCTGATGCAGGACCGGGTCGCCGGTCTCGCCTTCGACGTCGCGGTGTGGACCAACCTGACCCGAGACCACCTCGACTACCACCTCGACATGGAGAGCTACTTCGCCGCCAAGCGCCGGCTGTTCGACGAGCACCTCGCGCCGGGCGGTCGGCGGGTGCTCCCGGTCGACGACCCCTGGGGGGCGAGGCTGCTCGACGAGCCGGCCGCCGGCGATCTCTCGTGGGGCCTCGACCGTGGCGATGTCTGCGCCAGGGACCTGGTGTTCGACCTCGGGGGCTCGAGCTTCGAGCTGCGGCTGCCCGGCGAGTCGGTGGCCGTCCGGATGCCGCTGGTCGGGGTCCACAACCTGCGCAACGCCCTCGCCGCGGCGGCGGTCGCCCATGCCTGCGGCGTGGCGGCCGCCCAGATCGCCGCCGGCCTCGCCGTCGCCCGGCCCCTGGCCGGACGTCTCGAGCCTGTACCGACCGGTCTCGACCTGCCGATCTTCGTCGACTACGCCCACACCCCGGACGGGCTGCGCGCGGTTCTCCAGTCGCTGCGGCGGATCACCGACCGCCGGATCATCGTCGTGTTCGGCGCCGGCGGCGACCGCGACCGCGGCAAGCGCGGCCCGATGGGCTTCGCGGTCGGTCAGCTCGCCGACGTCGCGGTGGTGACCTCGGACAACCCGCGCTCGGAGGACCCGGCGGAGATCGCCGCGGCGGTCGCCGCGGGGGTCGAGGCGGCGGGCAAGGCGCCGATCGTCGAGCTCGACCGCCGGGCCGCGATCGGCCGGGCGCTCGAGCTCGCCGACCGCCACTCGCTGGTCCTCGTCGCCGGCAAGGGTCACGAGTCGACCCAGACCATCGGCGACCTCCGCCTCCCGTTTGCCGACCAGCAGGTCATCCGTGAGGAGGCGGGGAGGGTGCCGTGCGGTTGAGCTGCGCCGAGGCCGCGCGGATCGTGTCGGGGGCCGTTGTCGGTCCGCCCGATCTACGGCTCACCGGCGCCGAGGTCGACTCGCGGCGGGTCCGACCCGGCGACCTGTTCGTCGCGCTGCGCGGCGCCCGCAGCGACGGCCATGCCTTTGTCGCCGACGCCATCGAGGTGGCGACCGCCGCCCTCGTCCGGTTCGACGCCGAGCTCGACCCGATCCCGCCGGACCGCGCGCTGATCCGCGTCGAGGACCCGCTCGAGGCGTACTGGAAGCTCGCCGCACGGGTGCGCGCCGATGCCGGCTGGCGGGTCGCGGCGGTCACCGGCTCGGTCGGCAAGACCACGACCAAGAACATGCTGGCGTCGCTGCTCGATCCGGCCTTTACGGTCGGCGCGACGACCGGCAACCGGAACTCGACCCTCGGCCTGCCCGCCGAGATGCTGTCGCAACCCGCCGGCGTGGAGGTCTTCGTCGCCGAGGCCGGGATGAGCCGGGCCGGGGAGCTCGACACGATCGGGGCGCTCATCGCGCCGCAGCTCGTGCTCTACACCCGGATCGCCCCGGTCCACACCGAGTTCTTCGCCGACCTCGAGGCGGTGGCCCGGGCCAAGGCCGAGCTGATCCCCCACCTCGATCCGGCGGGGACGCTGGTGGTCAACGCCGACGACCCGCTGCAGCGGGCCTTCCCCGCCGCGACCTCGGCGGCCGTGCTGCGCTACGGCGCCGCCGACGCCGACGCCGAGATCTGCGATCTCGAGGACCGCGGCCTGCTCGGCACCCGCTTCACGCTCCGGCTGCCCTCCGGTCGGGCGAGGGTCGACCTCGCTCTCGCGGGTCGCCACCAGGCCGAGAACCTGCTCGCCGCCGCGACCGCGGCCGCGGTCTTCGGGATCGGGGCGGACGGGGTCGCCGCGGTGGCGCCGCGCCTCGAGCCGGCGCCCCGCCGCGGGCGGGTCCACACCCTGGCCGCCGGGGTCACGCTGGTCGACGACAGCTACAACGCCTCGCCGGTCGCGATGCGGCGGCTGCTCGAGCTGCTCGCCGTCGCGCCCGGTCGGCGGGTCGCGGTGCTCGGCGAGATGTTCGAGCTCGGCGAACGGTCGGCCGAGGCCCACCGCGAGGTCGGTCGCGCCGCGGCCTCGGCCTGCGACCTGCTGGTCGCGACGGGAGGCGCCGCCGCCGGCGAGCTCGCCGCCGCGGCCCGCGACGCCGGGCTCGAGCCGGGATCCGTCCACCATGTCGCCGATGCCGAGGCGGCCGCCGAGCTCCTGGCGAGGGTGCTCGAGCCCGCCGACGTGGTGCTCATCAAAGGCTCGCGCGGGGTCGGGCTCGACCGCACGGTCGATGCGCTTTTAGGAAGGGAGGCCGCCTGATGCTCTCCTCCCTCCTGATCCGGTTCGCCGATGTCTGGTTCGGCTTCAACGTCTTCCGCTACATCACCTTCCGGACCGGCCTCGCGATCGCCACGGCGTTCTTCGTCAGCCTGATTGCCGGGCCGTGGCTGATCGCCCAGCTGCGGGCGATGCAGATCCGTCAGTCGATCCGCCGGGAGGGACCGGAGCACCACCAGATCAAGGCGGGGACGCCGACCATGGGAGGCGTGCTGATCGTCGGCAGCGTCGTGGCGGCGACCCTGCTCTGGGCCAATCTCGGCAACCCGTTGGTGTGGACGGTGCTCGCCGTGACCACGGCGTTCGCCGGGATCGGTTTTCTCGACGACTGGCTCAAGGTCCGGCGCCAGCGCAACCTCGGTTTGACCGCTCGCCAGAAGCTCGGGCTGCAGATCCTCGTCGGCCTCGCCGCCGGCTGGACGGTGCGCTTCCTGGCCGGCGACGCGGCCCATGCCGGCGCGCTGGCGGTCCCGTTCTTCAAGGGCGTGCTCATCCCCCTCGGGCTGCTCTACCTGCCCTTCGTGGTCGTCGTCCTGATCGGCGCGTCCAACGCGGTCAACCTGACCGACGGTCTCGACGGCCTCGCGGTCGGGGCGATGGCGATCGCCGCCGCGACCTACACGATCTTCGTCTATGTCGCCGATCACGCCCGGATCGCCGACTACCTCCGGATCGTCGCGGTGCCCGGCGCGGGCGAGGTGGCGGTCTTCACCGGGGCGATCGTCGGCGCCGCGCTCGGCTTCCTGTGGTTCAACTGCCACCCGGCGGCGGTCTTTATGGGCGATGTCGGCTCGCTCGCCCTGGGCGGCGGCATCGGGATCGTCGCGGTGGTCGCCAAGCAGGAGCTGCTGCTGGTGCTGGTCGGCGGCCTGTTCGTCCTCGAGGCGCTGTCGGTGATGATCCAGGTGGCGTCCTTCAAGCTGCGCGGCAAGCGGGTCTTCCGCATGGCGCCGCTCCACCACCACTTCGAGCTGCTCGGCTGGGCCGAGACCCAGGTCGTCATCCGCTTCTGGATCGTCGCCGTGGTCTTCGCCCTCGCCGGGCTGGCGACCCTGAAGCTGAGGTGAGGATGGTCGGCCTCGGCTTCTCCCGCGTGCTGGTGGTCGGGCTCGGACGGTCCGGAGCGGCGGCGGCGCGTCTGGCGGCGGCCGACGGGGCCGAGGTCGTGGTCACCGACCAGCGGCCCCCGGCGGAGCTCGCCGCGGTCGTCGCCGCCCTGCCCTCGGGGGCGGTCGCCCATCTCGGCGGGCACCCCGCCGAGTGCCTCGAGGGCGTCGACCTGGTCGTCGTGTCGCCGGGGGTGCCGCCGACCACCGAGCTCCTCGCGACCGCCCGACGCCGCGGCCTCGAGCTGGTCACCGAGGTCGAGTTCGCCTGGCGGCATCGTCCCGACGCCCCTCTCGCCGCGGTCACGGGTTCGAACGGCAAGAGCACCGTCACCACCCTGGTCGCCGAGATGCTCTCGGCGGCCGGTTTCGCCGCCGTCGCCGGCGGCAACCTGGGCACCGCCGCCTCCGATCTCCTCCTGCAGGGCGACTGGGACCGCTGGGTGCTCGAGATCTCGAGCTTCCAGGCCGAGCTGCTGACCGCGATGGCGCCGGACGCGGCGGTCTTCCTCAATCTCAGCCAGGACCACCTCGAGCGCCACGCCGACCTCGCCGACTATCTCGCCGCCAAGCGCCGGCTCTTCGCCTTCCAGTCGACCGGCGACACCGCGGTGCTCAACGCCGACGACCCCGCCTCGGCAGCCACCGAGTCCGCGGCGTCGCGCCGCTTCTTCTCACTCGAGGGCCCGGCCGACGGCTGGCTCGACGGCGACCGTCTGGTCCTCGACGGCGCCGAGCTCATCCGGGTCGAGAGGGTCAGGCTGGCCGGCGCCCACAACCTCGCCAACCTGCTCGCGGCGGCCCTCGCGGCGCTCGCCCTCGGCGCCGACCGCGCGGCGATCGCGACCGTCGCTGCGTCCTTCGACGGGCTCGCCCACCGCCACCGGGTGGTCCACGAGGCGTCCGGGGTCCGCTGGATCGACGACTCCAAGGCGACCAACATAGGCGCGACGCTGGCCGCGCTGCGCGGCTACCCCGAGGGGTCGCTCCACCTCATTTTGGGGGGTCAGGCCAAGGGTCAGGACTTCTCGGTGCTGGTCGACGAGGTCCGGCGGGCGGTCGCGAGGCTGTATGTGATCGGCGTCGACGGGCCGCCGATTGCCGACGCGCTCGCCGGGTCCGCACCGATCGAGAGCTGCGACACCCTCGACGAGGCGGTGCGTCGGGCGCGGGCGCGGGCGACCGCCGGCCAGACGGTTCTGCTCGCACCGGCCTGCGCCTCGTTCGACCAGTTCAAGGGGTACGACCATCGCGGGGACGTCTTCGCCTCCCTGGCCCGGGAGGAGGTGGCGGCGTGCCGATAACCCAGCGCTTCGACCGCCTGCTGCTCGGCGGCGCGATCCTCCAGACCGGAGTCGGGCTGGCGCTGCTCGGCTCGGCATCGTGGCTCATCGCGACCGAGCGCTACGGTCGCCCGGGCTCCTACTTCTTCACCTGGCAGGCGGCGACCGCCCTGGTCGGGCTCGGGGTCCTCGTCGTGTGCATGCACCTCCGGTCGGACCTCCTGACCGAGCCGCGGCTGGCCCGCGTCGCGGTCGGCGTGAGCTGGCTGCTCCTCGCCGCGGCCTACCTCCAGTCACCGGTCGCCGCCACCCATCGCTGGCTGTCGGTCGGCGGGCTGTCGCTCCAGCCGTCGGTGCTGGCGCGAATCGCGGTGACGGTCTGGGCCGCCGGCGAGCTCGAGGTCGCCCGCCGCGAGGGCTGGCCGGCCCACCGCCTGCGGCGGCTCATGGCGGTGTGCGGGGTCACCGCACTGCTCATCATCGCCGAGCCCGACCTCGGGTCGGGGGCGCTGCTCTTGGTCGTGCTCGCGGCGATGGCCTTCGTCGCCGGTCTGCCGATGCGCCTGATCGCCGCGCCGGCCGCGCTCGGCGTCGCGGCGCTCGGTCTCGCGGTCGTCGCCTCGCCCTACCGACTGGCGCGGGTCCGTGCCTTCTTCGACGCGGGCAGCGGGACCGCGACCGCCGCCGGCTGGCAGAGCCACCAGAGCCTGGTGGCGATCGGCAGCGGCGGTCTCACCGGCCGCGGCTACGGCGCCGGTCTGCAGAAGCTCTTCTTCCTGCCCGAACCGCACACCGACTTCATCTTCTCGATCGCCGGCGAGGAGCTCGGGCTGCTCGGGCTGCTCGGGCTGATCGGGCTGATCGCGCTCATCGTCTGGCGGGGCCTGCGGATCGCCTCCCGGCTGGCGAGCCCGGATCGGGCCCTGCTCGCCTTCGGCCTGATCTTCGCCTTTGCCGTCCAGAGCCTCCTCCACATGGTCGTCTGCCTCGACCTGCTGCCCCCCAAGGGCATCCCCCTACCGCTCGTCAGCTATGGCAAGACCGATCTCGTCGTGACCCTGGCGTCGATCGGACTGCTGCTCAACCTGTCGCGGGAGACCGGCGGATGAGCCGGCGGGTCGTGATCGCGGGCGGCGGCACCGGCGGCCACGTCTTCCCCGGGCTCGCGGTGGCCTCGGAGCTCCAGGCGCGAGGCGTCGAGGTCCACTGGCTCGGCGCCCGCCGCGGGCTCGAGGCCGAGCTCGTGCCAGAGCGCAAGCTGCCCCTGGTCCTGGTCGACCTCGAGGGTCTGAAGGCGCGCGGACCGGCGGCGGCGGTCGGGGCGCTCGCGCTGCTGCCGCGCGCGGTCGTCACCTCGGTGAGGACCATGCTCCGGCTCGACCCGCTCGCCGTGGTCGGGGTCGGCGGCTACGCCTCGGCCGCCGGGCTGGTGGCGGCCGGGCTGCTCGGTCTGCCGACGGTGCTCCAGGAGCAGAACTCGGTCCCGGGCCTGACCAACCGGTTCCTGGCGCCCTGGTCGGATCTGATCTGCTGCGGCTTCTCCGACGCCCTCGCCCACTTCCCGTCGCTGCCCGCGGAGTGGACCGGCAACCCGGTGCGGCAGCGGTTCTTCGACATCACGCCGGTCGCGCCGCACGAGCCGCTGCGGTTGCTCGTCCTCGGCGGCAGCCAGGGCTCGCTGTTCCTCAACCGGATGCTGCCGAGGGCCCTGGCGATCCTCGCCGGCGAGGGCCAGGTCTTCACCGTCAAGCACCAGACCGGCGGCCGCTGGGCCGAGGTCGTCAAGACGAGCTACGCCGATCTCGGGGTCGAGGCCGAGGTCTCGGCCTTCCTCGCCGAGCCGTGGCGGTCGCTCGCCGAGACCGATCTCGTGGTCGCGCGGGCCGGCGCCCTCACCGTGTCCGAGCTCGCCGCCGCCGGCCGCGGCGCGCTGCTCGTGCCCTTCGCCGCCGCCGCCGGCAACCACCAGGAGTTCAACGCCCGGTCGATCGAGCGCGCCGGAGGCGCCGTCGTCCTCACCGAGGACGAGGCGAGCCCGGAGCGGCTCGCCGAGGTCCTCGGACGGATCGCCGGCGACCCCGGCACGGTGCGGCGGATGGGCGAGGCGGCGGCGGGCATGGCACGGCCCGACGCGGCTCGTCGGATCGCCGATCGGGTGATCGCGATCGGGGGTGGGCTGTGACCGCGCGCCACCTCCACTTCATGGGTGTCGGCGGCGTCGGGATGTGCGGTCTCGCGGAGATCGCCCTCGCCGACGGCGCGACGGTCAGCGGTTGCGACCTCGCGCGATCGGAGCGAACCGAGCGCCTCGTGGGGCTCGGCGCCGACATCCGGATCGGCCACGACCCTGCTCACCTCGACGGCGTCGATACCCTGGTCTACTCGGCGGCGGTCGACCGCGCCGAGCCCGAGCTCGTGCGGGCCCGGGAGGGCGGTCTCGCAGTGGTGCGGCGGGCGACGATGCTCGGCGGGCTCATGACGGGCCGCCGCGGGGTCGCGGTCGCCGGGACCCACGGCAAGACCACCACGACCGCGCTGGTCGGTCACCTCCTCACCGAGGCCGGGCGCGACCCGACGGTGCTGGTCGGGGGGCGCGCCCGGTTTGCCGGCTCGAACGCCAGGGTCGGCGCCGGCGACGTCCTGGTCTGCGAGGCGGACGAGTTCGACCGTGCCTTTCTCGAGCTCCACCCGACGGTGGCGGTCGTCACCAACCTCGAACCCGAGCACCTCGACTGCTACGGGTCGCCGGCGGAGCTCGCCGCGACCTTCGCCGCCTTCTGCAACCAGACCGCGGAGGACGGCCGGGTGGTCCTCTGCCGCGACGACGCCGGGGCGTGGTCGCTGGCCGGGACCGTCGACCGGCCGGTGGTCGGCTATGGCCTGTCGGAGGAGGCCGAGGTGCGCGCGGTCGATCTGGCGAGCGACCCCGGCGGCAGCCGGTTCACGGTCCTCTCGGGCGGCGACCGGCTCGGCGAGGTCGTCATCACCATCCCGGGCCGGTTCAACATCCGCAACGCGCTGGCGGCGATCGCCGTCGGTCTCGAGCTCGGCGTGCCCTTTGCCGACCTCGCCGCCGGTTGTGGGCGCTTCCGCGGCGTCGCACGCCGCTTCGACGTGCTCGGCGAGCGGGCCGGCGTCACCGTGGTCGACGACTACGCCCACCACCCGACCGAGATCGACGCGGCCCTCGAGGCGGCCCGCCAGGCCTTCCCCGGCCGGCGGTTGGTGGTCGTCTTCCAGCCCCATCTGTTCACCCGGACGCGCGACTTCGCGGACGGCTTCGGCCGCGCGCTGCTCGGCGCCGACGCGGTCGTGGTGCTGCCGGTGTACCCGGCGCGTGAGAGGCCGATCGCGGGCGTCGACGAGGCCCTTGTGGTGGGGGCGGCGACCGGGCTCGGCCACCCCGCGGTGTGGGCCGGCCCGGCGGTCGACCGGGCGCCGGCCTTCGTCGACGAGCTGCTCGAGCCGGGCGACGTCCTGCTCACCCTCGGCGCCGGCGATGTCCACCGGGTCGCCGAGCGCTGGCTCGGGGGTGCGGTATGAGCACGGTCCAGCGCCGTTTCCTGCCCGACCGGTTCCGCCCGCGGACCCCCCGGCGTCGCTCCCGACGGGGTCTCGCGCTGTCGCTGGCGGCGGTGGCGGTCGGCCTGATCGTGCTTCCTCTGTGGACGGTCACCTCGGTCGAGGTGCACGGTGGCGACGTCGTCCCGCCCGCGGTCACGACCTCCCTCGAGGAGCAGGTCGGGCATCTGGTACCGCTGCTCGACCTCGGCTGGCTCCACCAGGTCGCCGCGACCTGGCCCGCCGCCTCCGAGGTCCGGGTCCGGCTCGATCTGCCGGGGACCGTGGTGGTCGAGGTGTTCGCCACCCCCGACCGGGGGTCGATGAGGATCGGTGGCGGCTGGCACGCGGTGGCGGGAGACGGACGGCTGATCGGCGCGATCGACCGCCCGCGGCTGCCCGAGCTGGTCGGCTTCCGCCGTCCGGCCGATCGGCGCGAGGCCTTCGCGGTCGCCCGGAGGATCGCCGAGTGCAGCGGCGGCGAGGTCCTCGCGGTCCGCTCGGTGACGCCGACCGACTTCCGGGTCGATGTCGCGTTCGGTGGGCCGCAGAACCTGACGACGGTCCACGTGACCGGACAGGGGACCGAGGCCGAGCGCGCCTGGTGCGAGGTCGTGCGGCAGGGTGGGACGACGGTCGAGTGGGCCGACGCGCGGTGGCCCAACCGGCTGGTGCTGCGGGAGGCCGCATGATCAACGACCACGGACCGCTGGTCGGGATCGACGTCGGCGCGACCCGTGTCGCGGTCGTCGTCGGGAACGTCGAGGATGACCAGCTGATCGTCCGCGGCTGCGGTCAGGCGGCCCATGACGGGGCTCGCAAGGGGGTCGTCGCCAACCTCGAGGAGGTCGCGAGCGCGGTCCGGATGGCGGCCGAGGAGGCCGAGGCGATGGCCTCGACCCCGGTCGAGCTCGCCGCGGTCGGGCTCGGCGGGCTGCCCATCCAGGGGCTGCCGTCGACCGCGTCGGTGCCGGTCACCGGGCGCAACCTGACGGTCTCCGAGGACGATCTGCGCCGGGCCCTCACCGCCTGCGCGCAGGTCAGCATCCCGCAGGACTTCCGGGTGCTCGACATCATCGCCTGCGGCTATGCCCTCGACGGCCAGCCCGGCATGGAGCACCCGGTCGGCATGCCCGGCACCCGGCTCGACGCGTCGGCCTTCGTGGTCTACACCAACAAGACCCACGCCGAGACCGTCGAGCAGGTCGTCAACCGCGCCGCGGTGGCGGTCAGGCGGCTGGTCTACGAGCCCCTCGCGGCGGCGGCGGCGGTGCTGACCCCGGACGAGCGCGAGCTCGGCTGTCTGCTGCTCGACATCGGGTACGCGACAACCGAGTGGGTGCTGTTCGCCGACGGCGTCGTGGCGTCGTCGGGCGCGCTGCCGATCGGCGGCCGCCACTTCACGGCCGATCTCGCGGCGCTGCTCAAGACGACGACCGCCGCCGCCGAGCGGACCAAGCGACGGGTCGGGGCCTCGCTCGAGCGCGAGGGCCTCGATGTCGAGGCGATCGAGGTGCCGAGCCTCGGCGGCGACGGCAACCAGGTGCACCCGGCGCGGTTCGCCGCCGAGATCCTGCACGAGCGGGCCCGCGACCTCTTCATCGGGGTCCACCGGACGCTTGTGCAGCACGGGCTCGACCGGGTACCCCGCGCCGGCGTCGTGCTGACCGGCGGCGGCGCCGCTCTCGACGGGCTCGAGGAGGCGGCGGAGAAGATCTTCGGCCACCGCGCCCGGATCGGGCGGCCGCTCGAGGTCGCCGGTCTCGCCGAGCCGGTCTCGGGGCCCGAGTGGGCGGTGGCCTGCGGGCTCGTCCGGGTGCAGTGCCAGAAGCAGGACAGGTTCATCGCGACGCGCGGACGCAACGGCGGGCTGTTTGCCCGACTGCGTGGCGTCCTTGGTGATTTTTTCGAAATGGGAGGTGGGCATGATCGAGCTTGACAATCAGTTGATCGAGGAGCTGGACCGGGCGGGCGACGACGTCCCGACCCTGTTCGACGAGGAGCCGGAGTCGGGGATCTTCCTCGACGAGGGCACGACGCCGGCGCGGATCCGGGTGATCGGGGTCGGCGGCGGCGGCTGCAACTCGGTGAACCGGATGATCTCGGCCGGTCTGACCGGGGTCGAGTTCATCGCGGCGAACACCGACGCCCAGGCGCTCGCCGCGAGCATGGCGCCGCTCAAGCTCCAGCTCGGGTCCGAGCTGACCCGGGGTCTCGGCGCCGGGGCCAACCCGGAGATCGGCCGCAAGGCGGCGATCGAGGCGGACAAGAAGATCTTCGACCTGCTCGACGGGGCCGACATGATCTTCATCACCAGCGGGATGGGCGGCGGCACCGGCACCGGCGCGACCCCGGTGATCGCCCAAATGGCGCAGGATGTCGGCGCGCTGACCGTGGCGGTGGTCACCAAGCCCTTCTCCTTCGAGGGCTCGCGCCGCCGCAAGGTCGCCGAGGAGGGCATCGCGGCCCTCGCCGAGCACGTCGACACCCTGATCACGATCCCCAACGACCGGCTGCTCAAGTTCGTCGAGCGCAATACCAACTTCACCGACGCCATGCGGATCGCCGACGACGTGCTGCGTCAGGCGGTCCAGGGCATCGCCGACATCATCACCGTGCCGGGGCTGATCAACCGCGACTTCGCGGACGTGCGGACGGTGATGAAGGGGATGGGCCACGCCCTCATGGGCATCGGGATGGCGTTCGGCGAGCACCGGGCGGTCGAGGCGGCGCAGCAGGCGATCGCCTCTCCGCTGCTCGAGGAGACCTCGATCGAGGGCGCCCGCGGGCTGCTCATCAACATCTCGGGCGGCACCGACGTGACCCTCAACGAGATCAACGAGGCCGCCGAGATCATCACCGAGGGCGCCGACCCCGATGCACAGATCCTGTTCGGCGCGGTGGTCGACCCGAGGCTCGAGGACTGCATGCAGGTGACGGTCATCGCCACCGGCTTCCAGTGCGAGCAGGGCCCGGTCCGGGTTCCGGCCGCCGAGGTCCGGCCGAGGCTCGAGCCTGTGGTCGATGACCAGCCGCGGGTCCGGACGAGCCGCTTCTTCGTGCCCGGCGGCCCGCACAACGACTACGGCATCAACCAGACCGACGACTACGAGATCCCGGCCATCCTGCGCAAGCAGATGGACTGAACGAGCAACACGCTGTCCGACGTGTCCGGGGTGCGCCCCGGCGACGTCATCCGCCCCTCCTGTGCACCACCTCCCGGCAGGAGGGGCGATTTTTCGATCCTCGCGTCGGGCGATCCCTCGATCGGGTTGCGGTAGCCTAGTCCGATGAAACCTCGTGAGCTCACGATCGAGCTCCCCCACCACCGCCTGGCGGCCCTCGAGTGGGGCCCGCCCGATGGTCGGCCGGTCATCGCGCTGCACGGCTGGCTCGACAACGCGGCGAGCTTCTCCGGGCTCGGGCCGCGGCTCGAGGGCATCCGCCTCGTCGCCCTCGACCTGATGGGCCACGGCCGGTCGCCGCACCGCCCGGCGGGTTGCGGCCTCCACTTCGTCGACTGGGTTCCCCAGGTGGTCGAGGCCGCCGACGAGCTCGGTCTCGAGCGCTTCTCCCTGGTCGGTCACTCGATGGGGGCGGGGATCTCGGCGCTGGTGCCGGCGGCCGCGCCGGGTCGCGTCGTAAGGCTCGTTCTCCTCGAGGGCGCCGGGCCGCTGTCGACCCCGGCCGACGAGGCCCCGACGCTGCTCCGCCTCGCCCTCGACGACGAGCGGAGGATCGCTGGGACCCCGTCCCGCACCCACCCGGATCTCGCGACCGCCATCGCCGCCCGTTGCCACGGCACCGACCTCGACCCGACGACGGCCCGGGCCCTGGTCGAGCGCTCGGTCGTGCCGGTCGACGGCGGCGTCCGCTTCACCTTCGACCCGCGCCTCAAGACGCGCTCGCGCTGGCGTTTCACCGAGGAGCAGGTCCACTCCTTCCTCGGCGCAATCGACTGCCCGGTGCTCGCGATCCGGGCTCGCTCGGGCTGGCCCTTCCCCGAGGAGCAGATGGTGGCGCGGATGGCCGCGATCCCCGACCTGACGCGGCTCGAGGTCGAGGGCGGTCACCACGTCCACCTGACCCACCCCGAGCGGGTGGCCCCGGCGGTCGAGGCGTTTCTCCGGCCGGCCTGAGCTCAGCCTTCCCGCCGCACGACGACGATCGTCCGGTCGTCGGCAAAGGGGCGTCCGGCGGCGAAGCCCTCGAGGGCCCGGTCGACCGCCTCGGCGAGGGCCTCGGGCCGGCACCGCCGGTGCTCGCGGCAGACCTCGGCGAGCCGGTGCTGGCCGAACTCCTCGCCATCCCGCCCCTCGGCCTCGGTGTAGCCGTCGGAGTAGACGACCAGAGTGTCGCCGTCCTCGATGGTCGCCTCGCCGGGACGATAGTCGGCGGACGGCAGGAGGCCGAGCGGGATGCCGGTGGCGCCGAGCCACTCGACCTCGCCCGAGAGGCGGACCAGGCAGGCCGGGGCGTGACCGGCGCTGGCGAAGCGGAAGATCGGCGCCGATGGGGAGATCACCCCGAGGAACATTGTCGCGAAACGGTTGGCCGGGGTCCGCTGGTGGAGCTTCGGGGAGATCCGGTTGAGGATCTCGTGGGGCGCCAGGCCGTCTTCGATGGGGACCGACGACACCGCTTCGAGGTAGCCGGTGAGCAGCGCCGCCGCGATCCCCTTGCCCGAGACATCGGCCAGGGCGAGCACGACCTCGTCGCCGCCCGAGCGCTCGACGAGCTGGTAGTAGTCGCCGGAGACGCCGCGCGAAGGCCGGGTGGCGCCCCACAACCGGTAGCCGGCCACCTCGGGGAGGCGCTGCGGGATCAGGTCGACCTGGAGGCGCCGGGCGATGGTGAGCTCGCGCTCGAGGCGGCGCCGCTCGGCCGCCTCCTCGGTCAGGGCGAGGTTGTGGATCCGCATCGCCGCCACCGAGGCCAGGGTGACGAGCAGCTCGAGGTCCTCCTCGGTGAACTGGCGCACCGCGGCGTTCGAGCCGAGCACGATCAGGCCGAGGGCGCCGGGCGGCGCAACGAGCGGCGCCGCGAGCAGCGACCGCACCCCGGCGGAGACGAGGCTCGCCGCGTCGGCGAAGCGGCGGTCGGCCCGGGCGTCGGTGACGAGCGCTGCCATCGACTTGTCAACGACCTCGGCGAACAGGCTCTCCGACTCGAGCGAGCCGAGATCGGTGTGCGGCGCCATGCGCCGCGCCATACAGGCGTAGCCTCCCCCGTCGCAGCGCATGAAGACCTCGGCGCGATGCGGCCCGAGCTGGGCGAAGACGTGGTCGAGGATGAGCTCGAGCAGCTCCTCGACCGAGACCGACCGGGCCATCGCCTTGTGGACCTCGTTGATCAGGGCGAGCCGCGAGGCGTACCGGCCGAACGAGGCGTCGTCGCCGGGCGGCGTCTCGGAGCGCCGCAGCAGCTCGACCGCGGGCCGGAGCATGTGATCGGTCGACGGCGCCTCGGAGGCGGCGCCAGGCGCTCGTTCGCGGTCGACCGGTCGGGCGATCTTGACCAGGCTCGCCGACAGGGTGATGACGTCGCCGACCCCGACCGCGGTGGCGCCTTCGACCGGCCGGCCATTGACAAAGGTGCCATTTCGCGAACCCAGGTCCTCGACCTGCCAGTCGTCTCCGACCTTGAATAGCCGGGCGTGGCGGCGCGACATGAAGCGATCGGCGACGGTGACGTGGCAGCGCGTCGAGCGGCCGATGACCGCTTCGTCGCCGTCGACGAGATGCTCGAACGGCGCGCTCTCGGCCGGGGTGACGTTGAGCAGGAGCACGGGTGAGTCCATTATGACACCCATCGCCGGCCCGGCCGGGTGGCCGGGGGCCGGGGCTATACTCTGGAGCCTGGAGGGGCGAGCATGGCTGCCCAACGACATCTCCTGGCCCTTGTCTTCCTCGGTGGGATGGTCGGCGGCATCGGGCTGGCTGCCCTCGCGTCGGCCCAGCGGTCCGCCGCCACCCCGGCGCCGCGGTCGGTCGCCGGGCGCGGCGAGCTGACCGCCGCCGAGCGATCGGTGACCTCGTTGTTCGAGGAGGCCAGCCCGTCGGTCGTCTACATCACCTCGATCGCGCTGCGTCGCGACCTCTTCCGGCTCAACGTGATGGAGATCCCGAGCGGCACCGGCTCGGGCTTCATCTGGGACGAGGACGGTCACGTGGTGACCAACTTCCACGTCATCAGGAGCGGCAACCGCGCCGAGGTCACCCTCGCCGACCACTCGACCTGGGAGGCCACGGTGGTCGGCCTGGCGCCCGAGAAGGACCTGGCGGTGCTCCGCATCGAGGCGCCGACCGATCGGCTGCGGCCGCTGAGGATCGGCGCCTCGTCGGATCTCAAAGTCGGCCAGAGCGTCCTCGCCATCGGCAACCCCTTCGGCTTCGACCAGACCCTGACCACCGGCATCATCTCGGCCCTCGGGCGCGAGATCGACTCGGTCGACGGAGTGCCGATCCGCGACGTCATCCAGACCGACGCGGCGATCAACCCGGGCAACTCCGGCGGGCCGCTGCTCGACAGCGCCGGCCGCCTGATCGGGGTCAACACCGCGATCGTCAGCCCCTCCGGCGGCTATGCCGGTCTCGGCTTCGCGATCCCGGTCGACACCGTCAACTGGGTCGTGCCCGAGCTCATCGCGCACGGCCAGATCCGGCGGCCAGCGCTCGGCGTCGAGCTGGTCGCCGACCACGCGACGCGCCGGCTCGGTCTGACGGGCGCGCTGGTCGGCAACGTCGAGCGGGGCAGCGGCGCCGATCGGGCGGGGCTGCGCCCGACCTACCGCAACCGCAGCGGCCGGTGGGTCCCCGGCGACCTCATCGTCGCCATCGAGGGGGATACGGTCCGCTCGACCGGCGATGTCTGGCTCGCCCTCGAGCGGCGCGCGGCGGGCGAGACGGTCACCGTCACGGTCAGCCGCGAGGGTCGCCGGGTCGATCTCGAGGTCCGGCTCGGCGAGGGCGGGCTGTAGCTGCCGCGCGGCATCGAGGCTGATCCGTGACACAATGGTCTCGCCCGAACGCCACCCGTCGTCTGGAGACACGAAGATGCAGAAGATCGTGCTCATCGTCATCGTGATCGTCCTCGGCCTGCTGGCCTACAACTACTTCACCACCGGCGAGCTGAGCCTGATGCCCGGCGGCGCGGCGAGCGACGACGGGGCCGAGCTCAACCGGCTGCGCGGCGAGTTCCGGGCCGCGGCGCGCGAGTTCCGCCAGGCCGGACGAAGCGCCGGGGTCAGCGGGCTCGACACCACCGACCAGGCGTCAGCGGCGCTGGCCGCGGTCGAGCGGATCGAGAAGGCGGTCGAGACGCTGTCCGAGAAGTCGGACGACGCCGAGCTCAAGACCGAGGCGGGTAAGCTCCTCGCCGAGATCCGCAAGTACAAGCAGGACATCAGCTAGCGGCCCGGTGCCGAGCTGCGGCCGAGCGGCGCCAGCGGCGCCGTCGCGAGCCGCGCCCTCCGGAAACCTCGCGGACCGGCCGACGTAGGTCTGGAAAGCGGTACAACGCTCAGGTCAGGGAGGCGCCATGTTCCGGACGCGGCGCGCGATGATCGTTCTGCTCGGAGTGGTCCTGGTCGCGTGGCCGGCGGTCGCACAGCAGCGGGTCTGGACCGAGACCGGCGACCCGGTGCCGGGCTGGGAGCCGTACGACGCCGCGATTCGCGACTTCATGCAGACCTGGGCGATCCCCGGCGCCGCCCTGGCGGTCGCCTACGAGGGCCGGCTGGTCTACGCGCGCGGCTTCACCTGGGACAGCCCCGAGGCCGAGCCCGTCCAGCCGACCTCGCTGTTCCGGATCGCCTCGATGTCCAAGCCGATCACCAGCGTCGCGATCCACCAGCTCATCGAGCGCGGGCTGCTGAGCCACGACACCCGGGTGGTGGACGTGCTCGATCTCGAGCCCGGACCGGGGGGCCACCGGGACCCGTGGCTCGAGCTGGTGACCGTCGACCACCTGCTCTACCACACCGGCGGCTTGGACCGCGACCAGACCTTCGACCCGATGTTCTACGACGAGACGATCGCGGCGGCGCTCGGGGTCGAGCTGCCGATCAGCAAGCGCGACATCGCGACCTACATGAGCGGGAGGACCCTGCAGTCCCTGCCCGGCCTCCGCTTCGCCTACTCGAACTACGGCTACTGCCTGCTCGGTCTGATCATTGAGGAGGTCACCGGCCGCGACTACTCCGAGTGGGTCGCGGAGAACGTCTTCCAGCCGATCGGGGTCGGCCGGCCGCGCCGCGGCCACACCGCCCTCCACGAGCGAGCGCCGGGCGAGGTCCGCTACCACGGCTGGGGCGAGGACCCCTACCGCTGGAACATCGAGAACATGGACGCGCACGGGGGTTGGATCCTCTCGGCGCCCGACTACCTGCGCTTCATGGGCGCGCTCTTCGACGACCCCGCCGCGAGCCCCCTGCTCGGTCGCGCGAGCATCGAGGCGATGCTCGAGGTGATCCCCGAGACCGCGAGCGCGGCCTACGGGAGGGGTTGGGTGGTCATCGAGGACGATGGGGTCGTCTCATACGGCCACGACGGCTCGCTCCCCGGGACGATCACGGTCGGCCGCTGGTTCGACAACGGCATCGCGATGGTGGCGCTGCTCAACACCCGCAAGGAGATGGACGACATCGAGCTCGCCGATCCGACCACGGTGCCGGCCCACGACCTGTTCGAGTCGGTGGGCATCGCCGAGCGCGCCCTCGGCGCGGCCCTCGCCGAGTCGTGGATCCCGGTGGTGGCGAGGAGCGCCGGCGCGGGCGGTAGCCTGTGGCGCTCGGACCTCGCCCTGCTCAACCGCTCGAGCCTCGCCAACCGCCTCAGGCTGCGGGTCGAGATGACCAACCTGGCGGTCGACCGCGAGCTCGAGCTCGAGCCCGGGGAGCAGCTCATCCTGGGCGACGTGGTCGGCGAGCTCGGGCTGGCCGGCTCGGGGTCGTTGCGGGTCTTCTCGTCCGAGCCCCTGACCGTCGCGTCGCGGACCTACAACCTCTCGCCGGACGGCAGCTTCGGCCAGCTCCTTGGCGGCGTCACAGGTCCCGGCGGGCTCGGCAACGGCGACCGGGCGGTGCTCATGCACCTCCGCGAGGACGCGCTCGCCCGGTCGAACATCGGCATCCTCAACGCCGGCCGCCGCGAGGCGCGCGTCCTGGTCGAGCTGCTTGACGGCGACGGGATCGAGCTCGCGAGCTTCACCCGGCAGGTCGCGCCGCGCCGGGTGCTCCAACTCAACCAGCCGATCCTCGACCAGGGCGGGCGCTCGGACGTCACGACCGCCCGGGCGGTGGTGACGGTGCTCGACGGAGAGGAGGTCGTGGTCTACGGCTCGGTGGTCGACGCCGGGACCAACGACCCGACGACCATCCCGATGAAGACCGGCCCGGGCGCGACCAGCCAGTGGGTGGCGGCCGCCGCCCGCGATGACGGCGCGGCGGGCAGCGTCTGGCGGACCGATCTCGGGCTGCTCAACGCCGACGCCGCCGAGCCGGCCTCGGCGATCGTCACCTATCACCCCGCGGGGGGCCCGGACGTCTCGCTCGAGCTGGTGCTCGAGGCGGGCGAGCACCGGGTGCTCGCCGATGTCGTCGGGCTGCTCGGCAGCACCGGCTCGGGATCGCTCGAGGTGACGGCCGACCGGCCGGTGCTGGTCAGCTCGCGGACCTACAACCTGAGCGCCGCGGGGAGCTTCGGCCAGTACCTCGACGGGCTCGACGCGGCGCGGCTGGTCGGCGATGGCGACACGGTCTGGCTGGCGCAGCTCCAGCAGAACCAGGACTTCAGGACCAACATCGGCGTGCTCAACACCGGTCCCGAGCAGACCGTGCTGCGGCTCGAGCTGCGCGACGGCGCGGGGGCCGAGCTCGCGACCGCCCAACGGACGATCCCCGCCGGCGGCCGCCTCCAGCTCCAGGAGCCGTTCCGCCGGATCGCCGGCCGCACCGACATCGCCGACGGCTACGCGGTGGTCGAGGTGATCAGCGGATCGGGGGTGGCGGTCTACGCCTCGGTCGTCGACAACCGCACCAACGACCCGACAACGGTCCCGATGGTGCGCTGACTGCCGCTGGGTCTCGCACCTCGTGCTCTCGCGCCGCCGAGCGGGCGACGACGGCTCAGGCCGGGGGGGAGTCGCGAACCAGCCGGCCCGGGCCGGCGGCAGGACCCGCGAAGAACCGCTCGCGGATCCACAGCGAGACGTTGACCAGGGCGATCAGCACCGGCACCTCGACGAGCGGTCCGATGACCGCGGCGAGGGCCGCGCCGTGGCCGATCCCGAAGGTCGCGATGGCGACCGCGATGGCGAGCTCGAAGTTGTTCGAGGCGGCGGTGAAGCTCAGGGTGGCGGCGCGCCGGTAGTCGGCGCCGACCCGTTTCGACATCGCGAACGACACCCCGAACATGATGACGAAGTAGAGCAGCAGCGGGATCGCGATCCGGATCACGTCGAGGGGCAGCTCGACGATGACCTCGCCCTTGAGCGAGAACATGACGACGATGGTGAAGAGCAGCGCAACCAGGGTGATCGGGCTGATCCTCGGGATGAAGACCTCGTGGTACCACGTCTTACCGCGGACCGCGATGAGCGCGAACCGGGTCGCGACCCCGGCGGCGAAGGGGATCCCGAGGTAGATCGCGACCGAGGTCGCGATCTCGACGATGGTGATCCTCACCGCCGCGCCCTCGAGCCCGAGCAGCGGCGGCAGGACGGTGATGAAGACCCAGGCGTAGAGCGAGAAGAAGAGCACCTGGAAGACCGAGTTGAAGGCGACCAGCCCGGCGCAGTACTCGGTGTCGCCGTCGGCGAGCTCGTTCCACACGATGACCATGGCGATACAGCGCGCGAGCCCGATCAGGATGATCCCGACCATGTACTCGGGCAGATCGGCGAGCAGCGCGACGGCGAGGACGAACATCAGGATCGGTCCGACCACCCAGTTCTGGACCAGCGACAGCCCGAGCACCTTCCAGTCGCGGAAGACCCGGCCCATCTCCTCGTAGCGGACCTTGGCGAGCGGCGGGTACATCATCAGGATCAGACCGATGGCGATCGGGAGGTTGGTGGTGCCGACCGTGAACCGGTTCCAGAACCCGGCGATCGCCGGCCACAGCCAGCCCGCGCCGACGCCCGCCGCCATGGCGAGGAAGATCCACAGGGTCAGCCAGCGGTCGAGGGTCGACAGGCGCGCGGTGGTGGATGGTCGGTCGGTCATCGTCGGTCCTCCGGGTCGGCCACGGGGCCGGTGGTCAGTCGGGATCGGGGAGCCCGCGGTCGCGCTTGGCCAGCGCCGCCTCGTAGCCGAGACCGCACAGGTCGGCCAGGGGAAGGTCGCGGAGCTCGCGGACCAGCTCGCCGTCGCGGACGAGCTGGGGATCGCCCGCGACCGCGCCGAGGGCGGTGTCGAGCCAGCGCCGCGCCTCGGGGTCGTCGGCGAGCGAGAAGTGGACCCACCGTCCGTCCTTGCGCTCGCTGACCAGGCCCGCCCGGCGGAGCTCCTTGAGGTGCAGCGACACGGTCGACGGGGCGAGCCCGAGGACCTCGGTGATCTGGCACAGGCAGAGCTCGCCCGTGCGCAGCATGGCGGCGGTGCGCAGCCGGGCCGGGTGACCGAGGGCGCGGGCGGCGGTGATGGCGGCGTCGAGGCCTGGAGTGTTCATTTCGTCACCTTGCGAAATATAGAACCGACCCCGGGTCCGGTCAAGCCCGAGGTCCGACGGCGCACCCTGACGACCGATCCGGCTCGGGTATCCTGACCGCCGTGGACCATGCCCTCCGTGACCCGCCGCCGCTCCTGTGCCCGACGGGCCGCCGACCGCAACGGTGCTGAGCCATGGCCGAGCGTTTCGTTCCCTGGGACAGCCAGCCCCTCGACGAGTGGACCCGCCTCCACGCCCCGGGCTACACGGTCAAGCTCGCCGGTCGCCAGACCCACTTCGTCCGCCGGGGGGCGGGGCCGCCGGTGCTGCTCGTCCACGGCTTCAACCTCGACCACGGCACCTGGCACGCCAACATCGACACGCTGTCCCGCCACCTCACGGTCCACGCCCTCGACCTCTGGGGGTCCGGCTACTCGGCGCGGGGGCCCCTCGACTGGGGCTTCGGGCTCTTCGCCGAGCAGATCCGGCTGCTCCTCGACCACCTCGGGATCGCCACCGTCCACCTGATCGGCCACTCGATGGGCGGCGGCGCCTGCCTCGCCTTCGCCGCGGCCCACCCGGACCGGGTCGGCCGGGTGGTGCTGGTCGGCTCGGTGGGGATCGCGCGGCCGCCGACCCTGCGCGAGCGGCTGTTCCGGCTACCCCGGCTTCCCGAGCTCCTGCTCGCCCTGCCCACCGACCGGATCCGACGGTCGAGCCTGCTCGACCTGTGGATCCACGACCCCGAGCTGCTCACCGCCGAGGTCTTCGCACGGCTCACCCGTCACCAGAAGATCGAGGGCTCGACGGCGGCGGCGCTCGCCATCCTCCGGCGCGGCTTCTTCGACCGGCTCGGCGCCGAGATCGACGAGCTCGCCCGGCGCCGGCGCCCGACCATGCTGATCTGGGGTCGCCACGACCGTGCGGTGCCGATCGAGGCCGGCTGGGCCCTGCACGGCCGCCTGCCCGGCTCGCGCTTCGAGGTCTTCGACCGCTCGAGCCACCTGCCGAACTTCGACGAGCCCGACCGCTTCAACGACCTCGTGGTGGGGTTCCTGCAGGCCTGAGCTGCTACAATCCGGCCGGCGTTCTCCGCAAACCGGCAACCACCGACCGACCGCCGACCGCGGTTCGTCGGCCAACGATCGAGGAGGTCGAGATGCTCGCACGTTGTGGAACGGCCGTGGTCCTGATGGTGGTCCTTGCCGCCTGCTGCCCGGAGCCGCCGCCGCCGGCGCCGGTGATCGATCTCGCCGCCGAGGAGCAGGCGATCCGCGCGCTGTCCGCGGGGTGGCTCGAGGCCGCCAAGGCGCGGGACGGCGCAGCGATCGACGCCCTGATGCGGTCCGATGCGACGACCATCTTCGACGGTCAGGTGCTGGTCGGGCTGCCGGCGATCCAGGCGAACCGGGAGAAGGAGTGGGCCGAGGCGCCGATGGGCGCTCTCGAGTGGACGACCACCGGCGTCGTCGTCGCCGCCTCGGGCGACCTCGCCGTCGAGCGCGGCAGCTGGACCGAGACCGAGGCCGACGACGGCGAGGTCGAGACCGGCGAGTACGTCACGGTGTGGAGCAAGGTCGACGGTCAGTGGAAGGTCCTCATCGACGCCGGCACCGAGCTCGAGAACGAGGACGAGACCGGAGACGTCGACTGATCGGGATCGCCGTCACCTGGGAGAGGCCCGAGGACGGCTCGAGCCGGGCTCTCGTGACCGGCGGCACGAGCACCGGGCGGTAGCTCAGCTCGACCAGGCCGAGGTGCCGCCCGACTCGAAGCCGTCGACGAAGATCACCTCGCGCCAGCGCGGGTCGGCCTGCCCCGAGCGGGTAGGCCCGCCGCGGGCGGTCGGCCAGATCAGGCAGTTGTCGGCCGAGCCCGGGACGGTGAAGACGTCGAGCCCGTGGTCGAAGGTCTGGACGAGGATCTCGAGGGCGCCGTCGCCGTCGAGATCGCCGATCGCCGGGGCGGCGGGGGCGCCGTTGCCGTTGCCGTTGTGGCCGGGGTTGGGCAGGGCGATGTCGTGGAGCACCGCGCCGGTGGCGGCGGCGAGGATCATCAGCCGGCCCGAGGAGTGGACGTCGGGGTCGCCGTAGGTCGCGAGAACGAGCTCGGGCGTCCCGTCCTGGTTGAGGTCGGCGACCGTCGTCTCGGTGTTGAAGCTGATGGCGAGGCCGTGCCGGGTGTTGGTCCGCCACAGCCTCTGACCGGTGCTCGAGTAGGCGGCGACATAGCCGTCGTTGAGCGAGACCACGATCTCGGGGTGGGCGTCGCCGACGATGTTGACGACGGTCGGCGCGGGGACGCCGGTCGGCGGGTACCAGCCGCTGACCGAGATCGGAGCGTCGCCGCGCGGCAGCACCTCCCAGCCCGCCTTGCGCCGGGCCGACCGGCTGCCGTCGCCGTGCGCCCCCTCGAGGACCATCACCGCGTAGGCCTGGGTGACGTAGGGGACGTAGCGCTCGACGTTGGGGATGCCGACGACCTCGGCCCGGCCGTCGAGGTCGAGATCGGCGACCGACGGCGGCGAGGCCGTCCACTGCAGCCACTCGGTCCAGTCGGGGTGCGGCCAGGGACCGCTGTGGAGGTGGTAGTGGTCGTGCTCGACCGTCGGGTCGGCCCAGCGGATGAACTGGCCCCAGGTGAGGCGGTTGCCGACCCAGGGCGAGCTGCGGTTGGTGTAGTAGTCGGAGGCGTCGAGGGCCACCCCGTCGTGGTCGAAGGCCTGGATGTGGTGGTTGTCGTAGGTGACGAGCACCTCGAGCTCGGGGTCGTCGTCGATGTCGCCGACCCCGGCGTTGAGGCCGTAGCAGCCGAAGCCGCTGTGGCCCATGCCGTTGCGGTCGGCGTCGTTGCCGGGGCCGCTCAGGTTGTTGTATCGCGGCCAGGCCGGGCTGTGACCGCCGGCCGGCTGGAAGAGCTCGCCGTCGGGCGAGAGGACGAAGACCTGCGCGCCGCCCTGCGCGGTCGGCACGGTCTGGGTGGTGGTGACCACGATCTCGATCCGCCCGTCGCCGTCGAGGTCGCCCGAGGCCATGCCCCGGACCTCGGGCGAGCTGCCGCCGGTGGTGGTGTCGGCGGGCCAGCCGTCCTTGACCGTGAGCGCCGAGCCGGTCCACTCCCAGGCCCAGACCTGGTGGCCGCGCCCGGCGACGACCTCGATCGTGCCGTCGCCCTCGAGATCGGCGACGACGTGCGGCGCGTAGACCCGCCCGTCGCCGTCCTCGGCGCGGTCTAGCAGCGTCCCGTTGCCCGAGAAGACATAGACGTCGTAGTACGCGGCGACCAGCTCGTTCGACCCGTTGCCGTCGAGGTCGACGACGACCGGCGAGGCGAACCAGCTGGTCTGGCCGGCGAGGTTCCTGACGAAGACCGGCGCCTGGACCGGACCGGTGGGCGACCCGGGTGGGCAGATCTGGGCTGCGACGGTGGCCGCCGCGGCGGCGATCACCCCGGCGACTCCCCCGGCGATCGTGCGCGGGCACTCCACGATCATGCCTCGATTGTCCGCCCACCGCGCGACGGGCGGCGTGACAGGGACCACACCGGCGGCGTCAGCGCTCCGGCGGAGGGCTCCCGGGGTCGTCGCTGCTGCCGGCCGGCTCGGGGTCGAAGAGCACCACCCAGTGGCCGTTCCCCAGCCTCCGCCAGGGCCGGGCCAGTGGCGCCTGCGATGTCGCGACCACCGCCCGGACGCCGGTCCGCCGAAAGGCCTGGAGGGCCCGCCGCTGGGCGGCCTCGTCGGCCGACCAGAACCGCTCGGTGTGTCGCTTCGGGATGTCCGCGATGATCCGGAACCGGCCGAGCCGGACCCAGTCGGCGACAAAGGCGTTGCCGATGAACCCGATCTCCGAGCCCGGCCCGACCCCGGCCCGGTGGAGGGCCTCCGCCACCTTGAGATCGCGGCCGCCGGTCCCTTCGACCGGACGCCGCGCCACGTCGGCGGCGACGAAGGCGGCGAGCAGGCAGCCGGCCGCCACGCCGAGCGCGCCGAGCCAGGCCGGCGGCCGCGACGCGCCGAGGGCGGCGGCGAGCCCGCCGAGCAGGGCCAGGAGCACGAAGCCGCCGACATAGCGCGGATGCACGAGGACCAGCGAGTACATCAGCAGCGGCGCCACGCCCACCGTCAGGGGAATGGCCGCCCGCTCCGCCACGGCCCGCAGCCGCCTCCAGGTCGGCCGTCCTCCGGCGAGCAGGGCGGCAGCCGCGACCACGGCGATCGAGGCGAGGCCCCACCCCAGCGACCGGGCGATCCCGCCGAGCCGCGCCAAGTTCGCCCGCAGCGTCGCCATCTGCTGGGCGGCGTCGAAGCGGGGGCGGACCCCCTGGTACCAGTAGCCCGGGTCGAACCACGGCGGGTAGGTGCCACCGATCGGCTCGGCGAACTCGAAGACCGGCGGGTTGCGGTGGACCCGCCGGAGCGGGTGGAGCAGGGCGCCGTGCACCCCCTGGTCGGCCTTGGCGTGCGAGAAGTGGGTCACGTCGTTGACGTGGAAGGCGTAGTTGATCCGGCCGTTGTCGCCCCAGGTGAGCCGGCCGTACCTCGCCGACAGGGCGCCGATGAAGGCGCCGGCGATGACCGCCGTCACCAGGGTCGCGACGAGCATGCCCCGGCGCGCCGGGCGGTCCCGTGCCGCCGCCCACCCGCAGACTAGGATCGCAACTCCGACGGGCAGCATCGGCGTCTTGGCGAGATAGCCGAGCCCGAGCACCAGCCCGAGCGCCGCGCCGACCGCGGAGCCGCTGCCGCCGCGGGTCAGCCTGAGCACCAGGGCGGCCGCGGCCATCGCGAAGCCGGCGACCATCAGGTCGGGGGTCACGAAGCCGAGACCGATGAGCCGCAGCATCGCGAGCAGGAACAGCGGGTAGCCGAGACCGACCAGGGCGACCGCCGCCGGCGACGCCGCCCGGACGCCCCCGGTCTCGGACGCCGGGTCGACCGTCTCGACCGCGGTCACCAGCTCGCCGAGGAGCAGCTCGAAGGCCGCCGTCGCGCCGAGGAAGATCAGCAGGTTCGTGAGGTGGGCCATCGGGAGCTCGAGGGACGCCGAGAAGCCGCTCAGCGCCCGGACCAGGGCGAGGACCAGCGGGTAGAGCGGGCTCCAGTAGCTGTTGAGCCCGGCGGCCGGGCCGTCCGCGATCATCGCGTCGCCGAGGTCGAGGTAGGAGACGCCGTCCGGGTTGAGGACGAGGCGGTACCGCCAGGCCGCGATCGCGCCGAGCGCGACCGCCGCCACCCGGTAGCCGACGAGCAGCCGCCGCAGGACCCGCCGGCCCGGCCCGGCCGGCGTCCCCGCTGCCCCGACGGCGAGATCGTCAGCCATCGCCCGCGACCCTAGCAGATCCGGCCGACGACGGGCACGGCGCCGAGCCCGGGGCGGGCGTCGCCGGCCGGAGGTCGAGGTTGACCCGGTCGACCGGTGCGGTTACGATGAATCGGTGAAGATTCCTCGTCTCATCGGCACGATCGTGGTCTGCCTGATGCTGGCCCTCCCGGCCGCGGCGATCGCCGAGTGCTGGTGCGCGGTCGGTGGTTCGGACGCGATCTGCTTCCACGCAATCCAGTCGAACAACGACGGGTGCTGCGCGACCACACCGGTGGTCGACACCTGCTGCGCGTCGGACGAGCCCGATGGCTTGGCGCCGACGTGCTCCTGCACGGCTCGCGCCGCCACCGACGCGGTCCTGCCGGCCGACTCGAAGAGCCGCATCGGCCACTCGATCGCGGCCCTGGCGCTCGACGCCCCGGAGGCCCGGCCGGCGGTCACGGTCTCGCCGTGCGGCGCCGCTGATCGACCGCCGGTCGACCGGGGACGGCAGCAGGCCACGCTGTGCGTCTGGCGGGAGTGATCCTCGAGCTGGGTCGAGTCCATTCCGACGACTGACGAACCAGCTTGGAGGTTACCGTGAAGAAGAAAGTGCTCCTCGGCCTCGCCCTGGCCGCCCTCGTCGTCCTCGCGCCCCTCGCCATGGGCGCCCTCGACGACTCGGCGCCGGCGGCGCCGTGCTCGTGCTGCGGTGAGGCCTGCACCTGTGCGGACTGCTCGTGCGACGCGGACGGCTGCGCCTGCTCCGACGGCGGCAGCTGCGCCTGCAACGGCGACTGCTGCTCGACCTGCTGCGCCGACTAGGCCGTTACGTCCACTGACATCAACCAACCTCGCCGCCCGGGGCCCGCGCCCGGGCGGCGTTCTCTATGCGGACGATGTCGACGAGGGCAGCCAACCTGGAATCGAAAGCGACAAAGCCCCCCGGTGACGGGGGGTTAAGTCATTGAATCGAGATGGTACGCCCGACTGGATTCGAACCAGCGGCCTTCAGATCCGGAGTCTGACGCTCTATCCAGCTGAGCTACGGGCGCACGCGAGACGAGATGAGAAAAGAGCAGGCGAATGGGGTGAGCGATGGGGATCGAACCCACGACCACAGGAGCCACAATCCTGTGCTCTACCAACTGAGCTACGCTCACCGTGAGCCGATCGTTTACGGTGTGGTCCGCCTGAGAGGACTCGAACCTCTGACCCACGGATTAGAAGTCCGTTGCTCTGTCCCGCTGAGCTACAGGCGGCGATCAACCTGGGCTGTGTCGGAGTGTGGTGGTCGGGGCGAGAGGATTTGAACCTCCGACCCCCTGCGCCCAAGGCAGGTGCGCTACCAGGCTGCGCTACACCCCGACGCTCGAGTCCGCTCTCGTTGACAAAGATCGCACCGACTCCACCCGAAGGTGGGGGGTGAGTATAGGTTTCGCCCCGGCGGGGTGTCAACGTCTGGGCCTTCCCGCGTCCGCGTCGGCGCCCGGGGTGCGACCCTCACCCCTCGGACGCCCGCCGCTCCTTGACCATCCTGAGGACCCGGACGTCCTCCCGGTGCCGGGGATGGTCGATCCGGCTCTTGATCTCGATCAGGCTGTCGAGGTCGACCCAGCTCGCCGGTGCCTCGCCGTAGGTTCCGCGGATGCGCCGCTCCCACGCCGGGCCGAAGTCGAGCTCGACCACCCTGCGGAGGATGTCGATCCGGTGTGGCGCCGACCCGAGCTGGAGAATCTCGTCCGGGTCGGCGGGGTCGAGAAGCGCCGGGCTGCCGAACTCGGCGAGCGCCCGGTTGACCCGCGCGACATTCTCCGGGTCGTCGTCGACCCAGAGGTCGATGTCCTTGGTGTAGCGAGGCTTGGCGTGGTAGACGAAGGCGAGACCGCCGACGATGAGGTAGCGCACCCCGTGCTCGGCAAAGAGCGCCAGGATGTCTTCGAAGTCGCGGACGGTGCTCACCGCTCGTCCCCGCTTTCGTCGGCGCGGGCCCGGGCCGTCTCGGCCCGCGCGACGTCCTCGTGGATCGCCACCAGCGCGGCGAGCCTCGCCTCAGGGCCGACGGCCTGCCAGAACTCGAGGTCCCAGGCCTCGGCCTCCTCGGGGCCGTGCGCCGAGTTGGCGACCATCCGCCGTCGCCGCTCCTCGCTCCGCTCTTCGATGGTGCTCATAACTCACTCGATTGTATCGCGCTTCGCCCGTGTCAGGGGAGGGCCAGCCCGAGCGCCTCGAGGCGCGGCGCGACGACCGCGCGCTGGGCGGCCATCACCTGCCCGGCGCCGCGCCAGCCGACCTCGAGCATGGCGTCGAGCTCGGCGCGGGTGAAGGCGGCGCCCTCGGCGGTGCCCTGGACCTCGACCAGCCGGCCGGTCCCGGTGAAGACCAGGTTGAGGTCGACATCGCAGTCGTAGTCCTCGCCGTAGTCGAGATCGGCGATCGCCTCGCCCTTGCGCAGACCGACCGCGACCCCGGCGATCTGCTCGGCGAGGGGCCAGGAGGCGAGCAGGCCCTGCTCGTACATCCGGGCGAGGGCGATGGTCAGCGCGGTCCAGCCGCCGGAGATCGAGCTGGTCCGGGTCGAGCCGTCGGCCTGGAGGACGTCGCAGTCGACGGTCAGGGTGCGCTCGCCCATGAGGTCGCGACGGACGGCGGCGCGCAGGGCACGGCCGATCAGCCGCTGGATCTCCTGCGACCTCCCGCTCGGCCTGCCCTTGTTGACCTCGCGGTCGGAGCGGGTGTCGGTGGCCCGGGGCAGCATCGCGTACTCGGCGGTCACCCAGCCCTCGCCCGATCCTCGCAGGAAGGGCGCGGTGGTGTCGGCGAGGCTGGCGTTGCACAGCACCACGGTGTCGCCGGCCCGCCACAGCACGCTGCCCTCGGGGTAGCGGATGAAGTCGGGCTCGACGGTGATCGGACGGACCTCGTGGGGCTGGCGGCCGTCTGGGCGCATCGGCGGCTCCTTTGTCGAGGCTGCAGCTTAGCACCGGCGGCGCGGACGAACCCGAGCCATCGCAGGATAGAATCGACGCCGGTCGAACGGGGGTGGCGGGGTGAGCGGACGACGGAGAGCCTGGCTGGGGCGGTGCGGGTCGGCGGTCGCGGCCGCGGCGGTGGCGCTGACGGCGGCTCCGGGGCCGGCGCAGGAGCTCATCCCCGCCGCCTACACCCCGGCCCCGGTCGGGGTCAACCTGGTATCGGTCGCCACCGCCTCGAACCGCGGCGATCTCGCCTTCGACCCGTCGGGGCCGATCGACGAGGCGAGCGCCGACATCCTCGTCTCGAGCCTGAGCTACGCCCGGACCCTCGGTCTCGCCGGCCGGTCGGCCACCCTGACCGTGATCGCACCCTGGGTGGTCGGCGATCTCGAGGGGCTGTACCTCGGCGAGCCGGCCTCGGCGAGCCGGTCGGGACCGGCCGATCTCAACCTCCGGCTCGGGGTCAACCTCTACGGCGGCCCCGCCATGAGCCCGCAGGAGTTCGCCTCCTACCGGCCCAAGACCCTGATCGGGGCCAGCCTGATCGTCGTCGCGCCGACCGGCGAGTACGACTCGACCAAGCTGGTCAACATCGGCGCCAACCGCTGGGGCTTCAAGCCCGAGGTCGGGATCGTCCAGGTGATCGGGAGGTGGGCCATCGACGCCTATGTCGGCGGCTGGTTCTACACCGACAACACCGAGTTCGCCGGCGGCAAGACCCGCAGCCAGGACCCGATCCTGTCGAGCCAGTTCCACGTCCGCTATCTCTTCCGCCGCGGCCTGTGGGCGGCGATCGACGCCAACTTCTGGCGCGGCGGCCGGACGACCATCGACGGCGTCACCGGCGACGACCTCCAGCAGAACTCGCGGGTAGGCCTGACCTTCTCCTGGCAGGTGGCGCCGCACCACGCGCTGCGCTTCGCGGCGAGCACCGGCGCCTTCACCCGGATCGGCGGCGATTTCAACTCGTTCGGCGTGTCCTACAGCTACACCTGGCGCAAGAGGCCGGCCTCGGGCTGACCCACGGCCGGCGGCCGGCGTCCGCTCCCCGGGTCAGATGTCGACGAGCTCGAGGCGCTCCGGGTCGGCGCCGAGGATCGCGCGGGTGATCCTGAGGAAGCGATCCGAGGCGTCGGTCAGCTCGAGCCGGATGGCGCCCGGACGGCGGCCGGTGGTGCCGAGCAGCCCGGCGTGGTCGCGGGCCAGCGTCTCGGCCACCGCGCTCGCCGAGTCGACGAGCCGGACCCGGGGACCGACGACCCGCTCGAGGGACGGCCGCAGCAACGGGTAGTGGGTGCAGCCGAGGATCACGGTCTCGACCCCCCGGGCGAGGAGCGGCTCGAGGTAGATCCGCGCGACCTCGTCGGTCACCGGGTGATCGCCCCAGCCCTCCTCGGCGAGGGGCACGAGCAGCGGGCAGGCGACGGCCTCGACCTCGACCGACGGGGCGAGCCGGGCGAGGGCGGTCTGGTAGGCGCCCGATCGGACGGTGCCCTCGGTGCCGATGACCCCGATCCGCCGCGCTCCGGTCGCCAGCGCCGCGCGGGCCCCGGGCTCGACCACCCCGATCACCGGCACCGGCGAGGCGGCGGTGAGGGCGTCGAGGGCGTAGGACGAGGCGGTGTTGCAGGCGACGACGAGCAGCTTGACATCGTGCTCGGCGAGATGGGCCGCGGCGTTGAGGGCGTAGCGCTGGACCGTCGCCGCCGACTTTGTCCCGTAGGGCAGGCGGGCGGTGTCGCCGAGGTAGACGAGGTCCTCGCCGGGCAGCCGCTCGCGGAGCGCGCCGAGCACCGTCAGCCCGCCGACGCCCGAGTCGAAGATGCCGATCGGCCGGGTCATGAGGCGATGAACTTCTTGTTGAGGACGAGCGGGCGGGAGAGGTCGAGGTGACCGGTCAGGGTCTCGACCTCGCGGCCGCCGATGAGGATCTGGACCGAGTCGAGGGACGGGCAGTTGAGCAGGATCGAGTCGACGAGCCCGTAGGCCAGCAGCAGCTCGGTGTGGCTGCCGGCGAGCGGCTCGGGCGGCGGGCTCAGGTCGATGAAGGCGGTACCCATCCCGTCGACGAAGACCGCGTTGAGCTCGGCCTTCCACGGCACGACCGGCCCGAGGCTGCCGGTCGGACCGGCGAGCATCTCGAGGGTGATGAGCCGGACCCGCTCGTCGACCTCGTCGGGCAGCGGGACGCCGCGCAGCTCGGGGTGGAGCAGGCCGTCGGCGCCGGCGAACAGCAGCATCACCCGCTGCTCGGGCGCCGGGGTCGGCGTCGGCAGGTCGTCGGGCTCGACGATCTCGGGAGCGCGGGGCGACAGGGGCAACCGGCCGGGACCGAGGACCAGCCAGGCGATCAGGGCGAGCGAGGCGGCCGCCGCGACCAGGATCCAGACAACCCGACGGCTCATCGGTCGCGGAGGAAGGCCTCGATGCCGGCCGCGATCGCGCCGGCCAGGGCCTGCTGGTGCTCGGGGCTCGCCAAGCGGCTCGCCTCGGCGGGGTTGGACAGGAAGCCGACCTCGACGAGGATCGCCGGCATGGTGGCGCCGGTGAGCACCACGAAGGGCGCCTGCTTGACGCCGCGGTCGCGGATCTCGAGCAGCTCGTTGAGCCGGCTCTGGACGGCGACGGCGAGCTCGGCCGAGTCGTTGAGCACCGACGCCTGGGCCAGGTCCCAGAGTATCAGGTCGAGGTCGGAGCGACCGTCCGGGCTCGAGCCGGCGGTGTTCTCCAGCTCGGCCAGGGCGGCCGCCGCCGCGTCGCTGGCGCGGTCGTCGAGGCTCATGTAGTAGGTCTCCGAGCCCTTGACCGACGAGAACGACGAGGCGTTCGCGTGGAGCGACACGAAGACCCTTGCCTCGAGGCGGTTGGCGATCGCGGTGCGGTCGATGAGCGCCCGGCCCTCGCCGTCGTCCCGGGTCAACCGGACGGCGTGGCCGCGCGCCCGCAGCTCGGCGGCGAGCCGGCGAGCCACGGCCATCGTCAGGTCGCGCTCGGTGAGCCCGGTGGCGGAGACCGCTCCGGTGTCCTTACCGCCATGGCCCGGGTCGATGACGATCGGCTGGGGACCGGTCCTCTCGACCACCTGGACCGGGGCGGGGGTCGGGGTCGGGACCACCCGGCCGATCTCGAGGATCACCCGCGGCGGGCCGTCGAGGCGGTGCCAGCTCAGCAGGCCGACGTCGGCGGCGGTGTCGATGATCAGCTCGTTGGCCCGGCTCGAGATCACCCGAACCCGGCGCGACTGCAGCCGGGCGGACGGATCGAGCCGCGGCGTGGCGCCGGTGAAGCGGACGACGATCCCGCCGTCGGCGTCCGGCTCGGCCCTGACGTCGGCGGGGCGCTCGAGGCTCAGGACGAGGGTCGTGGTGGCTTCGAAGTCGGCCGCCGCCGGGCGCACGGTGAGCGACGGGTCGAGCCTCGCCCCGGAGACGATCCGGTAGCCCGCCGGGCTCGGCTCGAGCCTGAAGCCGAGCGGCGCGAGCAGCGACCGGTCGACGAACTCGATCGACGCGGCAACGCCCCCGGGCGACGGCGCCGGTGCGTCGGCGCTTTCGAAGAGCTCGCCGTCGACCAGCACCATCCGATGCCCGGGCGAGAACTGGACGACATGATCGCCGTGGGTGACGAGGTAGGTTCCGGCCGCCATCGAGTACTCGGCGGTGGCGCCGACGAGGGCGAGCACCGGCATGACCTCGATCCGGGCGCCGACCCTCGGCACGAGGACGGCGCGACCGGCGAACTCGACCTCGAGAGTCCGCAGTCCGTCACGGCCGGGAAGCGCGGCCGGGCCGGGCAGCGGCGTGGCGACCATCTCCTGGGCGGCCGCAACGGCCGCACAGAGCAGGATCATCAGAGTGACGACGGTTGCTCTTTGCATCCTTAGACCGGTGGCGCGGCGACTCGACCTGGGCGCCGCCAACGTGGTGTCGCCTCCCCGGGCGACCCGGCGTCAGCTTAGCAACGAACGGTCGTTCCGGCTACCGGATCGTGCGCCGAGCTCGGCCGGGGCGGGGTCGCCCGGTCGCCGAGTCAGTCGTCGAGCTCGCGCTGCCGGGTCCTCTCGTGGCGTCCGCCGGCCTTGTCCCGGCGCTTGCGGCCGCGGGCGCCCTTCTCCTCGATCCAGTCCTTCAAGTCATCGCGCTCGTCGGGGTCGACGGGTCGGCGGCCGGAGGGCTTGACGAGCTCCTGATCCGACTCGAAATCCGACTCGCTCCACTGGTCGCGGGTCTTCTTGCTCATGGACGTCTCATCCCTGCAGAACGGCGTCGTGGCCTCTCGTAACGAAAATACCAGGGTTTCCGGCGAAATTTCCCTCGCCGATCGATTCGCCGGCGGTGGGCTGCCCGGCCGGTCCGGGCTGGGTTAGAATCCCGCGTCCGTCGGGTCGCATCCGCGACTGGACCCAGGTCGACGCCGGGCGCCGGGCCGCGGGAAGGCTCGGCCGGCCCGGTCGTCGGGGCCGACGGCGGGTCGGCCGCCGCCAAGGGTGCCGTCCGAGGTCGTCGTCACGGCGGCCGGGCGGCCGGACCGGATCGGGGGGCGCGGTCCGACGCGCCGGACCGAGGGGTTGGGAGAGACCATGGAGTGGGTCGCGGTCATGCCGGTGTGGTTGCTGTGCGTGCTGATCTTCGGCCTGCGGGTGGCCGACGTCACCCTCGGGACGATGCGGACGGTCGCGATCGTCAAGGGTCACAGCACCCCGGCGGTCCTCCTCGGCTTCTTCGAGGTGCTCATCTGGGTGGTCGCGATCAGCCAGGTCATCACCCGGCTGCACGAGAGCGGGTGGATCGCGCTCGCCTACGCCGCCGGTTTCGCTGCCGGTAACGGGGTCGGGCTGGCGGTCGAGCGGCGCCTGGCGCGCGGCGAGGCGGTGATCCGGATCCTGTCGCGCTCGGGCGGGGTCGACATCGCGCGGGCGCTGCGCCGCGACGGCTACGACGTGACCACCTTCACCGGCGAAGGGCCCGAGGGACCGGTCGCCCTGGTCTACGCCATGGCGCCGCGCCGGGCGACCCGGGCGATGATCGCCGCCGCACGCGCCGTCGACCCCGATCTGGTCTATGTCACCGAGCCGGCCCACGAGACCAACGGCGGCATCCAGCTCCGCCTGCGGCCGGTCCCCAACCCGACCGGGTGGCGGGCGGTGCTCAAGAAGAAGTGAGCCCCGCCGCCGACGGCGGACGGGACGGCGGCCGGTCGGGGGAATTTTCCGTGGACGGAAGATCCTTCATTCCGTACCATGACCGACGAGCGGGCGGGACGATGGGCCTGCCGGGTCGTCGGACAGCGACTCTGGGGCGAGAAAGGAACCCATCCGATGGTCAAGAAGAAGGGCGTGTGGCTCGGTATGCTCGAGGCCGGCAAGCGCAGCAGCCCGGTGGCGCGGGACGAGTCCCTCGACACGGGGAACCCGGCGACCGTGTACCTGTTCAACCTCGCCAAGGGGCGGGTTCTCGAATATCGGCGCGACATCGTCGAGCCGAAGCTCCGCGAGCTGACCGAGGAGGAGAGCGCGATCGGCAAGGAGCTCAAGGGCGCCTTCGAGAGCTCGCGCGAGCGGTTCACGCCGCGCGCCGCGCTCCGCCCGGCGCGCACGAGCAGCCGCCCCAAGAAACGTCCCGTTGAGCCCGAGCTCCCGGTGCCCGAGGACGACGCCGAGTGGTCGCCGGGCGAGGACGACGGCGACGACGACCTGCCGGAGGAGTTCGAGCCGGAAGAGACCGAGGAGGCCGAGGACTGAGCGGGACCCCGACGACCCGGTTCCCGAGCGCCGGCGGCAGCGACTGAGGAGAGGTCATGGACAAGAACCGGAGAAACGACGTGCTCGACCAGCTCGGCCGGGCGCGCGAGGTGGCGCCGGCCGCGATCACCGGCGGCGAGCGCGCCGACGAGCTGCTGCAGAAGGCCTTCCCCGCGTTCGTCGGCCGGCAGGTCCGCACGGCGTTCGAGCTGATGGCTCGCTCGATCGACGAGGGGGCGACGGTCTTCGCCACCCTCTCGGGCGCGATGACGCCGGCCGGCATCCACCAGTCGTGTCTGATTCCGATGATCCGGGCGGGGATGATCGACGTCCTCACGACGACCGGGGCGAACCTCTACCACGACGCCCACCGGGTCATCGGCCACCGGGTGCGCGAGATCAGACCCGAGGCCGGGGATGCGCTGCTCCGCGAGGCGCGGATCATCCGGATCTACGACCTCGGCTTCGAGGAGAAGGTGCTGTTCGACACCGACGCCCTGTTCTCGAGGCTGCTCGCCGAGCCCGAGTTCCAGCGGCCGATGACGACCGTCGAGACCAACCGCCTGCTCGGCAAGCGGCTCCACGAGCTCGAGCTCGAGCTCGGGGTCGAGGAGCCCTGCCTGCTCTCGACGTGCTACCAGACCGGGGTTCCGGTGTTCGTCGGCGCGCCCCAGGACGGGTCGATCTTCCTCAACGCGGTCCGGCTCAAGGCGCTCGCCGGCGACCGCTTCGCCTACGCCCTCGACGCGATCGCCGACGTCTACCTCATGGCGGCCCTCCAGTGGGCGGCCCAGACCTCGGGCGAGACGGCGGTCTGGATCTTCGGCGGCGGCGTTCCCAAGAACTACACCCTGCAGGGCGAGCCGACGCTGTCGCAGATGCTCGAGCTCGACGCCCGCGGCTTCGACATCGACGTCCAGATCTGCGTCGACCCGGTCGACAACGGCGCGTTGTCGTCGTGCCCGGCCGGCGAGGGCCACACCTGGGGCAAGGTCTCGGCGGAGTGCGTCGAGACCTCGTCGGTCTACGTCCACACCGATGTCACCGCGGTGCTGCCGTGGATCACCAGCGCCCTGCTCGCGGGCGGCCGGCGGCGGGCGCCGAAGGCGCTGCTCGGCAGGGTCGCCGACGCGGTGTCGGCGCTCGACCGGGCGGTGGCCGAGCACCGCGAGAGGATCACCGCCGGTCTCGGCTTCGACCCGGCGGCCGCGACCAACGGGGGCTGACATGACGACGACGAACAACCCGCAGGCGGAGCCGGCGGTGGCCCGGGAGGGCTGGTCTCCGGCCGCCTCGGCGGAGCTCTACCGCATCGACGAGTGGGGGATGGGCTTCTTCTCGGTCGGCGAGAACGGCCACCTGATGGTCAACCTCGACGGCAACCCCGATCACATGATCGACCTGCACGAGGTCGTGCTCGGCCTCGAGGAGCGCGGCATCTCGGTCCCGGTGAACATCGGCTTTCCCGACCTGCTCGCGGCGCGGATGCGCGAGATGGCGTCGGCGTTCTCGACCGCGATCGCCGAGAACGGCTACCGCGGCAGCTACACCGCGGTCTACCCGATCAAGGTCAACCAGCACCGCTCGCTGGTCAGGAAGATCGAGGTCTACGGCCGCGAGCACGGCTTCGGTCTCGAGGTCGGGTCGAAACCGGAGCTGCTCGCGGTGATGGGGCTGACCGTCGACCACCCCGACCGGCTGATCATCTGCAACGGCTTCAAGGAGGAGCGCTACCTCAACCACATCATGCTCGCGACCAAGCTCGGCCGGCACGTCGTCGCGGTCGTCGAGAGCCTCGCCGAGCTCGAGCTGCTGCTCGACGCCGCCAGGGCCTACTCGGTGCGGCCTCGGGTCGGCGTCCGTCTCAAGCTCGACGCCCTGGCGAGCGGCCGCTGGCAGGGCTCGACCGGCGAGAAGGCGAAGTTCGGGCTGTCGATCCCGGGCGTCCTCGACGTCGTCGGGCTGCTCCGGCAGGCCGGGATGCTCGACTGCCTCGAGCTGCTCCACTGCCACATGGGCAGCCAGCTGTCCGACATCCAGGTCATCAACTCGGGTCTCCAGGAGCTGACCCGGGTCTACGCCGACCTCAACAAGATGGGGGCCAACCTGTCGTACCTCGATGTCGGCGGGGGGATCGGAGTCGACTACGACGGCTCCCAGACCAACTGGGACTTCTCGGCCAACTACGGCCTCGAGGAGTACGCCGCGACCGTGGTCTACCGGATCATGGCGGTGTGCGACGAGGCCGGGGTGGCCCACCCGACGATCGTCACCGAGGCCGGGCGGGCGATGGTCTGCCACCACAGCGTGCTGGTCTCGAACGTGCTCGGCGTGTCGCGTCTCGACCGGCACGCCCTGACCGACGAGCAGGCGACGGCCGAGCTCGCCCAGGGCAAGCACCCGAGGATCGTCCGCGACGTGCTCGAGGCGCTGCTCTCGGTGCGGCCGGATCACCTGCTCGAGTCGTACCACGACGCGCTGCAGGCCCGGCAGGAGGCGCTGACCCGTTTCTCGGTCGGACTCATCAGCCTCGAGCAGCGCGGTCTCGTCGACCGGGTCTTCTGGTCGACCTGCATCCGGATCAGCGCGCTCGCCCGCGACCTCGACCCGATCCCCGAGGAGCTGCTCGAGCTCGAGCAGAAGCTCAGCGACACCTACTTCTGCAACCTCTCGGTCTTCCAGTCGCTGCCCGACTCGTGGGCCATCGACCAGGTCTTCCCGATCATGCCGATCCACCGGCTCGACGAGGAGCCGGTGCGCCGGGCGACGCTCGCCGACATCACCTGCGACTCGGATGGCAAGATCGACCGCTTCATCCAGCACGAGGACGTGGCGACGGTGCTGCCGTTGCACCAGGTGCGCGACGGCGAGCCCTACTACATCGCGGTCTTTCTGGTCGGCGCCTATCAGGAGACCCTCGGCGACCTCCACAACCTGTTCGGCGACACCAACCTCGTCCACATCCGCTATGACGACGACGAGGGGTGGTACGTCGACGAGGTGGTCGACGGCGACACCATCGGCGAGGTCCTCGGCTACCTCCAGTACGACGTCCGCGAGCTGTCGGGGGCGATCCGGCGCGATTGCGAGTCGTCGGTCCGGGCGAAGCGGCTGACCGCGGCCGAGAGCCGCACCCTGCTCGCCGCCTATGACGCGGGTCTGACCGGCTACACCTATCTGGAGAGCTCATGACCGGCGCCGGCTGGCCCCGTTTCTGCGAGCTCCCCGACGAGCTCGCCGACCCGGCCTCCGCCGCCGCCGCGGTCGTTCCGGTCCCCTATGACCGCACCAGCACCTGGAAGAAGGGCGCCGACCAGGGGCCCCTCGCCATCCTCTCCGCGTCGCACCACATCGAGTGGTACGACCTGCTGACCGGGCGCGAGACCTGCCGCCGCGGCATCGCCACCCTGCCCCCGGTGGTCTGCGACGACCGGCCCGAGGCGCTCGCCGATCTGCTTGACCCGCTGGTCGGCGGCCTCGTCGAGGCCGGGACCCTGCCGATCGTGCTCGGCGGCGACCACTCGGTGTCGATCGGCGCGATCCGCGGCGCCGCCCGGGTCGTGCCGGGGCTGTCGGTGCTCCAGATCGACGCCCACGCCGACACCCGGGAGACCTACCACGGCTCGGGCTACAACCACGCCTGCGTCATGGCGCGGGTCCGCGAGCTCTGCCCGATCGTCCAGGTGGGCATCCGCGCGGTCGATGTCGACGAGGTGCCGCGGCTCGACCCCGAGCGGGTCGTCTGGGGCCACCAGGTCAACGGTCCGGACGCCGAGCCGGGTTGGGTCGAGCGGGCGATCGCCGGGCTCGGCGACGACGTTTACGTCACCATCGACCTCGACGGCTTCGACCCCTCCCTGGTCCCGGCCACCGGCACCCCCGAGCCCGGCGGTCTCGACTGGTTCCAGGTCACCGGGCTGCTCGAGCAGGTCGCGGCGCGCCGGCGGGTGGTCGGCTTCGACGTCGTCGAGCTGCTCCCCACCCCCGGCCAGTGGGCGAGCGAGTTCCTCGCCGCCAAGCTGGTCTACCGCTTCCTCAGCTGGGTGCTCGCTCGTCGTTGACACGAAGTTCGTGTCCCACTAGAATCGTGTCGTGAAGAACGTCACGATCACCGTCGACGAGGAGGTCGCGCGCTGGGCCCGCGTCGAGGCCGCAAGGCGGGAGACCAGCGTCTCGCGCCTGGTGGGTGAGATGCTCGCCGAGAAGATGAGAGCCGAGACCGCCTACGAGATCAGCCGGGAGGCGTTTTTCGCGATCCCGCCCGTCCGCCTGAGCCAACCCGGGGACCGCTATCCACGGCGGGAAGAGCTGCATGATCGAGCCGGTCTTCGTTGACACGAACGTTCTGGTCTACCGCTTCGACGCCGGAAGGCCGGAGAAGCAGCGGGTTGCGGAGGCGTGGCTGACCCGGTTGTGGGACACCCGCAGCGGGCGGGTCAGCTTCCAGGTTCTCCGCGAGTTCTACGTCACGACGACCAGGAAGCTCGCGACCCCGCTCGCCACGGAGCACGCCCGCCGTGCGGTCCGGAGCCTGCTGGCCTGGAACCCCGCGCCCAGCAGCGGTGGTCTCCTCGAGACCGCTTGGGAGCTCGAGGACCGGTTCTCCATCGCTTGGTGGGACGCCCTCATCGTCGCCGCGGCGCGTGACCAGGCGTGCGCGATCCTCTTGACCGAGGATCTCCAGGACGGTCAGGACATCGCCGGCGTCCGGGTTGTCGACCCGTTTCTCCACGATCCGGGCGACATCATCGGCTGAGGTGGTGGAAATCGACACTGCGGGCGAGCGGCGCAATGTGGACGCGGGCGGGTCGCGAAGCGAGCCGACCTTCGGCCACGCGCCGATCGTCCGTAGACCGATCGAGGCGCGCCGCTGAGAGGAACAGCCGCTGCGGGGGGCGGGGCGTTGAAATTGGTGGAGGCGGTGGGAATCGAACCCACGTCCGAGGAACTCCGGTCGCCGGTTTCTCCGTGTGCAGCCGGCGGTTTGATCTCACCCCTGGGACGGCCGTCGGCGGCCTTCGAAGGGGCCAGCCCTAAGTTCTCGGCCGCCGCGTTCGGGCGCCGCGGTGGCCCAGCCTGTCAAATAGCGTCAATCCTCAGACCGACAGGCGGGGTCGCGAGGTTGACGTGGCTGACTAAGCAGCCAGAGCGTAGTCGTTGTTGGCAGTTATGATTGCCTCCGCCTCTTTAACGAGGTGGGCGGAGACCTCGACACGCTGCCGACAACCGGAACCGTTCCCCGTCGAAACCGGGACACCCCCACAGCTTCAACGAGCTCTGAGTATATCAACGCGGAACCCGTCCGGGATGTTTCAACCTTCTCACTTTCTGGCCTTCTTACCTTCTCACCTTCCTTGACGCCGCCAGCTTCCCGGGCCATACTGGCCTCGTTCCACGCTGACAACAGAAGAGGAGAGCTCTATGTTGGCGAAGGCGTACTCCGCCACGCCACGCGGCGTGGACGCACTGTTTGTCACCGTCGAGGTCGACCGGATCCGGGCGATGCAGCCCTCGGTCCGGGTCGTCGGCCTGCCCGACCCCGCGGTCCGCGAGGCCCGCGAGCGGGTCTTCTCGGCGATCCGCCACCTCGGTCACCGCTCCGAGGCGGCCAACGTGGTCTTCAACCTGGCACCGGCCGACGAGCGCAAGGAGGGGGCCGCCCTCGACCTGCCGATGGCCCTCGCCTACCTGGTCTCGGTCGGCTATCTGCCGCAGACGAGGCTCGACGGGAGGCTGCTGGTCGGCGAGCTGTCGCTCGAAGGCCGGCTGCAGCCGGTCCGGGGCGTGCTGCCGATCGTCCTCGCGGCGCGGCGCAGCGGGGTCTCCGAGGTCGTGCTGCCCGCCGCCAACCGCGCCGAGGGAGCGGTCGTGAGCGGGATCCGGGTGGTCGGTGCGACCACCCTCGGCGAGGTCGTCCGCTACCTGCGCGACGGCGCCGAGCCGGCTGCCGGCGAGCCCGACGACCCGACGGCGCCGGCCGCCGACCGCGCGGCCGATCTCGCCGACGTGGTCGGCCAGGAGCAGGCACGGCGCGCCCTCGAGGTCGCCGCGGCCGGCGGCCACCACCTGCTCTTCATCGGCCCGCCGGGGTGCGGCAAGTCGATGCTTGCGCGCCGGCTCCCCGGGATCCTGGCGCCGCTCGCGGTCGAGGAGGCGCTCGAGGTGACCAGCGTCTACTCGATCTCGACCCGGGTGCCGCGGCCGCGCGGTCTGCTCGCCAGCCGGCCCTTCCGCGCGCCCCACCACACCATCTCGGCCGCCGCGCTGATCGGCGGCGGGGCGAGCCCGCAGCCGGGCGAGGTCTCGCTCGCCCACCACGGCGTGCTCTTCCTCGACGAGCTCACCGAGTTCCGGCGCGATGTCCTCGAGGGTTTGCGCCAGCCCCTCGAGGACCGCACGGTGACCGTCGCCCGGGCGGCCTCGACCCTGACCTTCCCGGCCGCCTTCCAGCTCGTGGCGGCGGCCAACCCCTGCCCGTGCGGCTATCTCGGCGACGACCGGCGCGAGTGCAGCTGTACGCCGACCGCGGTGGCCCGCTACCGGTCGCGGCTCTCGGGCCCGCTGCTCGACCGGCTCGACCTCCAGGTGACGGTGCCGGCGGTGCCCTGGCGCGAGCTCGCGAGCCACCGGCGCGGCGAGCCGACGGCGGCGGTCGCCGACCGGGTGGCCCGGGCCAGGCGGCGCGCCCACGACCGCTTCGGCGCGGGTGGGCTGCACGCCAACGGCGACATGGACACCGACGCGATCCGCACCTGGGCCGAGCCGGACGACGAGGGCCGGCGGCTGCTCGAGCACGCCTCCCGGGCGCTGGCGCTGTCGGCGCGGGCCTGGCACCGGATCCTCCGGGTCGCGCGGACCATCGCCGACCTCGCCGACGACGACCGGGTCCGGGCCCCGCACATCGCCGAGGCCATCGCCTACCGGAGCCTCGACCGGCGATCCACCCCCGGTCCGACCGCCGTCTCTCTCGGGAGCGGACGATGAGGTCTTGGGAAAGAGAGCACTTCAACGCGCTGGGAACGACCATCGTTCGGTGGGCGATCCGAGTCCACAAGGCCCTCGGTCCGGTTCGATCTCGGCCGACCGATCAGTCGAGGGTGAAGCGGACGGTGAGGACGTAGCGGACGCTGACCGGATGGCCGTCGTAGACGCAGGGCTCGAACCGCCACTGGGTCACGGCGTCGACGGCGCTCTCGGTCAGGCCGAGGGGCAGACGCTTGAGCACCGAGATCGACTCGACGGCGCCCGAGGTACCGATGAGCAGGTCGAGGACGACGACGCCCTGGATCCCGGTCCGGCGGGCCGGCTCGGTGTAGCGGGGCTCGACGCGGTCGAGGACGACGGGCGGGTCGACGTGGACATGGACCCTGACCTCGGTGAGCTCCGGGTTGGGCGGCGACGGGGGCGGCGCCGCCGGTGGGCTCACGATTACCGGCACCACCGGACCGGACGGCGGCGGCTGCTCCTCGATGGTCGATGAGACGAGGGTCTCCTCGGGCGGCGCGGAGACCACCGGCGGTCCCTGCGGCCGAGTGATCGGAGGCTCGATGAGGAGCGACTCGGGCGGCCGCTCGGGCGGCGGCGCGAGCTCGGTGAGGGGGTAGGGAATGAGCACCTCCTCGGGCGGCGGCGGCGGCGCCTGGGCCTTCGTCGGGAAGGTGACGGCGAAGACCGCCGCGTGGATCGCCAGCGCCGCCGCGACGCCGAGGCGAAGACCCGCGGCGCCGCCCGGGTCGTCGGCGAGAAGGTGCTGCCAGGACTGGGCACGGCGGTCGGGCTCGTCGGTGCTCATGGGTGCCTCCTTGGCCAGTGAGATCCGGGCTGGCCAGAGAGGTTCCCACCGCGACCGGGCGCAGCGCCCGCCGGGGCCGGTTCATTGACACTCCACCGAGCGCGGTTAGAATGTCGTGAGTGGCGTCCGCGCCGGAAAATTCTCGAAGGAGGGATGGTGGAGCACTACGTTCCGGTCCTGGTCTTCTCCCTCGTGGCCATCACGGTTCCGATCCTCCTGCTGCTGGTCACCAAGCTCATCCGCGCCGGGACGCCCGACCCGGTCAAGAGCGACCCCTACGAGTGTGGGGTCGAGCCGACCAGCTTCGCCTTCGACACCCGTTTCTCGATCCGCTACTACGTCATCGCCGTGCTCTTCGTCGTGTTCGACGTCGAGACCATCTTCCTCTTCCCCTGGGCGGTGAGCTTCGACCGCCTCGCCATCTTCGGTTTCATCGAGATGGTCGTCTTCCTGGCGATCCTGCTCGTCGGGTACGTCTACGCGTGGCGGCGGGGGGCGCTGGAATGGGCCTGATCGAGAACCGCTTCAACCCCGGCATCATCACCACCACCTACGACACGCTGTTCAACTGGGCGAGGCGCAGCTCGCTGTGGCCGATGCAGTTCGGCCTCGCCTGCTGCGCGATCGAGATGATGGCGACGCTCGACTCGCGCAACGACCTCGCCCGGTTCGGCGCCGAGGTCTTCCGGGGCTCGCCGCGTCAGGCCGATCTGATGATCGTGTCGGGCACGGTGACCGAGAAGATGGCGCCGGTGGTCAAACGGCTCTACCACCAGATGGCCGATCCCAAGTGGGTCATCGCCATGGGCTCGTGCGCGACCTGCGGCGGGCCGTACAGGACCTATGCCGTGACCCAGGGGGTCGACCGGCTGATCCCGGTCGACGTCTACATCCCGGGCTGCCCGCCGCGGCCGGAGGCGCTGATCTACGGCATCCAGCAGCTCCAGGAGAAGATCGACCGGCAGACCATCGCCCGGACCGACGCGGGCCGAGGATGAGATGACCGACGAGCCCACCGCCCCGCCCGACGACGCTCCGGTCGAGCCGAAGCCGAAGCTCACCGACGAGGAGAAGGCGGCGAAGATCGCCGCCGCCAAGGCCAAGGCGGCGGCGAAGCGCGCCGCGGCGGACGGCGGAGGCGTCGAAGGGGACGCGGCCGAGGCGCCGCCGAAGCCGCCCTGGGAGGAGAAGCCGGTGCCGCCCGAGCGCATCGAGGCGACCGACGACCCGGAGGCGGTGGCCCTTGCCGCCGCCGTCGCCGGATCGGTCCTCGGCGCCGAGCGCTTCGCCGGCGATCTGACGATCAGGGTGCCGGTCGCCAAGATCGTCGAGATCTGCCGGTTTCTCAAGACCGAGCGCGGCTTCGCCTTTCTCGTCGACCTCACGGCGGTCGACTGGCCGGGGCGCGAGGAGGGCCGGTTCGACGTCGTCTACTGGATGCACCGCTTCGCCGACCAGGCGCGGCTGCGGCTGGTGACCGCGGTCGCCGAGGACCGGGTCATCGAGTCGGTGACCGGGGTCTGGAAGACCGCGAACTGGATGGAGCGCGAGGTCTGGGACCTCTACGGCATCGTCTTCGCCAACCACCCGAGGCTCGAGCGCATCCTGACCTGGGAGGGCTTCAACGGTCACCCGCTGCGCAAGGACTTCCCGGTCGAGGGCATCGACACCGGCGCCGCGATCTACCCCGACCACTACCCGCCGGGCGGCGGACCGCTGACCGACGAGGAGAAGGAGCGGGCGACATGAGCGGCCCCGACCGCCCGCTGTTCGACGTCGAGGAGATGGAGGTCAACTTCGGGCCCCAGCACCCGGCGACCCACGGCGTGCTGCGGTTGATGGTCACCCTCGACGGCGAGAAGATCGTCGACGCCCGCCCGATCATCGGCTATCTCCACCGGGGCACCGAGAAGCTGTTCGAGCAGATGGACTTCCCGCAGTGCATCCCGCACACCGACCGGATGGACTACATCGCCGCGGCGACCAACAACCAGGGCTTCTGCGTGACCATGGAGAAGGCCCTCGGGATCGCCATCCCGCCCCGCGCGGCCTACATCCGGATGATCCTCGCCGAGCTCCAGCGCCTCGCCTCGCACCTCGTCTGGTTCGCGACCCACGCCATCGATATCGGCGCGATCACCCCGTTCTTCTACAACTTCCGCGATCGTGACGAGATCCTCGACCTGTTCGAGGAGTACTGCGGCGCCCGGCTGACCCTCAACACGATGAAGATCGGCGGCGTCCCCTTCGAGCTGCCGGAGGGCTGGGTCGACCGCTGCCGAGCGGTGATCGACGCCTTCCCGGCCAAGATCGACGAGTACGAGACGCTGCTCACCGAGAACCGGATCTGGAAGAAGCGCACCGTCGGCATCGGGGTCGTCTCGCCCGAGGACGCCGTCGAGTGGGGTCTGACCGGCCCGCCGCTGCGCGGCTCCGGGGTGAAGTGGGACATCCGCAAGGTCTTCCCCTACGACCGCTATGACGAGGTCGAGTTCGAGGTGCCGATCGGCTCGAACGGCGACACCTACGACCGCTACCTGGTGCGGGTCGAGGAGATGCGCCAGTCGGTGCGGATCGTCCGCCAGTGCCTCGACCGGCTGCCCGAGGGACCGCTGACCGCGCGGGCGCCCAAGGTGCTGCGCGCCAAGGAGGGGATGGTCTACGGATCGGTCGAGGCGCCGAAGGGCGAGCTCGGCTACTTCGTCGTGACCACCGAGAAGAGCACCAAGCCCTACCGCTGCCGGGTCCGTCCGCCCTCCTTCGTCAACCTCCAGGCCCTGCCCGACATGGTCAGGGGCCACCTGGTCGCCGATCTCGTCGCGGTCATCGGCACCCTCGACATCGTGCTCGGGGAGATCGACCGGTGAGCGGCCCCCTCCTCGACCTCGTCGTCCTGCCGGTGATCAAGCTGGTGGTCATCCTCACCGCCCTGCTGCTGGTCGTCGCCTACCTCACCCTGCTCGAGCGCAAGGTGCTCGGCTACATGCAGGTCCGGCTGGGACCGAACCGGGTCGGACCGAAGGGGCTCCTGCAGCCCTTCGCCGACGTCTTCAAGCTCTTCGTCAAGGAGGACCTGGTCCCGGCGCGGGCCGAGCGCTTCGTCTTCACCCTCGCGCCGATCCTGATCTTCGTGCCGTCGTTCCTGGTGTGGGCGGTGATCCCGTTCGGCGAGAGCTTCACCGTCGCCGGGGTCACGGTCGAGCCGTTCATCGCCGACCTCAACATCGGCGTGCTCTTCGTCCTCGCGATCTCGTCGATCGGGGTGTACGGCATCATCCTCGGCGGCTGGGCGTCGAACAACAAGTTCTCGTTGATGGGCGGGCTCCGGTCGGCGGCGCAGTTGGTCTCGTACGAGGTCCCGCTCGGCTTCGCCGTGGTCTCGGTGCTGCTGCTGGCGGGCACGCTGTCGCTGGTCGGCATCGTCGAGTCGCAGCGGGCCGCCGGTCTGTGGTGGTTCGTGCCGGGCATCCTGGGTTTCGGGATCTACTTCGTCTGCGGGGTCGCCGAGACCAACCGCAACCCCTTCGACCTGCCCGAGGCCGAGGCCGAGCTGGTCGCCGGCTTCCACACCGAGTACTCGGGGATGAAGTTCGCGCTCTTCTACCTCGCCGAGTACATGAACATGCTGCTCGTCTCGTCCCTCGCGGTGATCCTCTTCTTCGGCGGGTGGCTGCCGCCCTTCCCGAACCTGCTTTCGGGTCTGTGGCAGTCGCCGGCGCTCGGCTGGATCCCCCCGGTGGTCTGGTACTTCGCCAAGGTGATGGCCTTCATCATCGTCTATATGTGGTTCCGCGGCACGTTTCCGCGCTACCGGTTCGACCAGCTCATGGCGATCGGTTGGAAGTGGCTTCTGCCGCTGTCGCTCGCCAACGTGCTGCTGGTCGGCGTCGGCGTGCTGCTCTTCAGGTGACGGGGATGGGTTTCATGGACTTTCTCAGTACGCTGGTGCCGGTCGAGCTGCTCCGCGGGATGGGGGTCACCGGCGGCTACTTCTTCCGCGCCAAGGAGACGGTGCAGTACCCGGAGCAGCGGGTCGAGCCCAAGGACCGGTTCCGCGGGCTCTTCGGCTACGACAGCGAGCGCTGCATCGACTGCGGTCTGTGCGCCAAGGCGTGCCCGATCGAGATCATCTTCATCGCCGACCACGTCGAGGTCAGCCCGGAGACCGGCAAGAAGAAGAAGGTCATCGACCGCTACGACATCGACGTCAAGCGCTGCATGTTCTGCGGTCTGTGCGAGCAGGCCTGCCCGACCGAGCCGGCGTCGATCTGGATGACCACCAAGACCTACGAGGCCGCGGTCTACGAGCGCGACGAGGGTCTGTACTTCGACAAGAAGCGGCTCCACGAGTGGCAGGGGGTGAAGGCCTTTCCCGGGGTCAAGACGCCGGCCGAGGGCCAGGACCCGACGGACCCGCTGGGCCGGAAGCCGAAGCCCAAGCCGGTCGACGGCGACGACGGGTAGGGGAGGAGGCATGGACTTCCTGGTCGCCAACTTCGCCGAGATCCTCTTCTACTGCTTCGCCGCGCTGACCGTGGCCGGGGCGGTCGGCGTGCTGGTCCTCAGAAGCCCGGTCCACGCCGCGCTGTCGCTGCTCCTCACCTTCGTCATGGTCGGCGCGCTCTTCCTGCTGCGCCACGCCGAGCTGCTCGCCGCCGTCCAGGTGCTGGTCTACGGCGGCGGGATCATGGTGCTCTTCCTCTTCGTCATCATGCTGGTCAACGTCAAGGGCCTCGCCTCGAGCGAGGTCTTCCTGTCCGAGCTCGCGCCGCTCGCGGTGGTCGGCGGCGTGCTGCTCGGCATCCTCGTCGCCTTCGCGCTGGTGTTCGGCGTCTTCGCCTCGGGCCAGGGCGACGGAACCGCGCTGCGGTCGGCGGGCGGCGAGGTGCTCGGTAACACCGAGGCCGTCGGGATGGTGCTCTACACCACCTACCTGGTGCCCTTCGAGGTGGTGTCGGTGGTGCTGCTCGTCGCGATGATCGGCGCCATCGTCTTCGGCCGCCGGTCGGCCGCCTTCGAGCGCCGGGGCGGGGAGGAGGGGCCATGATCGAGGCGACCCACTACGTCGTGCTGTCGATCATCCTCCTCTGCCTCGGGATCATCGGCGTCATGGTGCGGCGCAACTTCATCACCGTGCTGATGTCGCTCGAGCTGATGTTCAACGCGGTCAACCTCAACCTCATCGCCTTCTCCTTCAGGCTGTCCGATCTTGCCGGCCAGGTCCTGGCGATCTTCGTCATCACGGTGGCCGCCGCCGAGGCGGCGATCGGGCTCGGGCTGATCATCGCCCTGGTTCGGCTCAAGAACACGGTCTCCCTCGACGAGGCCGACCTGATGCGGGGCTGAGGCGATGAAGCTGTACGACCTGATCTGGCTGGTCCCGCTCTTCCCTCTCGCCGGGGCGGTGTTCAACGGCCTGGTCTCGAACCGGCGCGGTCTTTCCAAGGCGGTGACCCACTCGGCGGCCCTGCTCGGCGCCGGGTTGGCCTGGCTCTACGGCTGGGCGGCGATGATCCAGTGGTTCCTCACCGAGGACCGGACGGCGCCCTACGTCGTCAGGGCCTTCGAGTGGATCTCGGGCGGCGCGGTGACGATCGCCGGCGGGCGCACCGCCGAGGTCGCGATCGCGGCGTCGTTCCAGGTCGACCCCCTGTCGGCGGTGATGGTCGGCTTCGTCACCTTCGTCGGCTTCCTCATCCACCTCTACTCGGTGGGGTACATGCACGGCGAGTCGGATCGGGCCTACGCCCGCTACTTCTCCTTTCTCAACCTCTTCATGTTCGCGATGCTGACCCTGGTGCTCGGCTCGAACCTGCCGGTGCTGTTCGTCGGCTGGGAGGGCGTCGGGCTGTGCTCCTACCTGCTCATCGGCTTCTACTTCGAGAAGGACTGGTGCGCGGCGGCCGGGATGAAGGCGTTCATCGTCAACCGCATCGGCGACTTCGGTTTCCTGCTGGCGATCTTCTTCGCCTTCTTCTACTTCGGCACGCTGGAGTTCGACGGGCTCTTCCGGGCCATGGCGAATGACCACCACGGCGACCTCGCCGGCGCGGCGACGATCATCGGCCTGCTGCTCTTCGTCGGCGCGATCGGCAAGTCGGCCCAGCTCCCGCTCTATGTCTGGCTTCCCGACGCCATGGCCGGCCCGACCCCGGTGTCGGCGCTGATCCACGCCGCCACCATGGTCACGGCGGGCGTCTACATGGTCGCGCGGTGCAACTACTTCTACCAGATGAGCCCGGCGGCGATGCTCACCGTCGCGGTGATCGGCGGCGTCACCGCGGTCTTCTCGGCGACCATCGGGCTGGTCCAGAACGACATCAAGAAGGTGCTCGCCTACTCGACCGTGTCCCAGCTCGGCTACATGTTCCTCGCGGCCGGGGTCGGCGCCTATATCGCGGCGATCTTCCACGTCGTCACCCACGCCTTCTTCAAGGCCTGCCTCTTCCTCGGCTCGGGCTCGGTGATCCACGCCTGCGGCGGTGAGCAGGACATGCGTAAGATGGGCGGGCTGAGGAAGCACATGCCGACCACCTACTGGACCTTCCTGGCGGCGACCATCGCCATCGCCGGGATCCCGCCCCTCGCCGGCTTCGTCTCCAAGGACGCGATCCTCGCCAAGGTCTTCGAGGCCGGCTATACCAATCTCAACGACCACAGTGGGATCTACTACCTGCTCTGGGTGCTGGGTCTCGGCGGCGCGGCGCTGACCGCCTTCTACATGTTCCGGCTCGTCTACATGACCTTCTTCGGTGAGTTCCGCGGCGGCGTGGAGTCCGAGCACCACCTCCACGAGTCTCCCTGGACCATGACCCTGCCGCTGCAGGTGCTCGCGGTGCTCTCGATCGTCGGCGGCCTCCTCATCGGGTTCCCCGGCCAGCTCTTCCACCTCGAGGGGTGGAGCTTCATCGACCGGTTCCTCGGCCCGGTGGTGCTCCAGGCGCACGGCGACGGCCACCATGGGCACGCCGTCGGCCTCGGTCTCGAGTGGATCCTGGTCGGGCTGTCGGTGGCGGTTGCGGTGGGTGGCATCCTGATGGCACGCCGCTTTTACCGGCTCGACCCGGCCTGGACCTGGCCGCAGCACCTGGCCGCGCGCTTCCCTCTGGCCTACCGGATGCTGCTCAACAAGTACTGGGTCGACGAGCTCTACGACGCGACCGTCGTACGCGGTACGGTCAGGCTCGCCGATCTGCTGTGGGAGCTCGACGCCCGGGTGGTCGACGGCGCGGTCAACGGGACCCGCCACGCCACGGTCGGCTCGTCGTGGCTGTCGGGGATCTTCGACCTCCAGGTGGTCGACGGCCTGGTCAACCTGCTCGGCAACGGGGTTCGGGTGACCGGACGCGAGAGCCGACGGCTCCAGGTGGGCTTCGCCCAGGGCTACGTCATGGTGATGGTCTTCGGGGCGGCGCTGCTGCTCGGCATCTTCTTCGTCGCGACACTCTAGGATCGGGGGAGCGGGACGACCATGGACACACAGTACGGATGGCTCCTCAACCTGATCTGTTACCTCCCGCTCGCGGGCGCCCTCCTCATGATCTTCTTCGTCGACAAGGAGAGCTCGCGCGCGGTCAAGCTCACCGCCACCGTTGTCGCCGCGGCCGACTTCGTGCTCTCGCTGCCCCTGTGGTTTCTCTACCGCACCGACGGCGCCGAGTTCCAGTTCGCCACCGAGGCGCAGTGGATCCCCTCGGTCGGCGTCCAGTACCTGTTCGGCGTCGACGGGTTCTCGATCCTGCTGATCCTCCTGACGACCCTGCTCGGCTTCATCTCGGTCTACAGCTCGTTCACCGCGATCACCCACCGTGAGAAGGAGTACTACATCTTCCTGCTGCTCCTGCAGACCGGGATGATCGGGGTGTTCTGCGCCCTCGACTTCGTCCTGTTCTACGTCTTCTGGGAGGTCATGCTGGTGCCGATGTACTTCCTCATCGGCGTCTGGGGCGGCCCCCGCAAGCTCTACGCGGCGATCAAGTTCTTCCTCTACACCCTGGTCGGCTCGGTGCTCATGCTGGTCGGCATCCTCGCCCTGTACTTCTTCAACGCCGGCGGGGTCGCGGCGATCGGCCTGACCGGTCTGGGCAACGAGGCGACGTTTTCGATCCCCCACCTCTACACCATCGCGTCGCAGATCCCGCCCGAGCTCCAGCTCTGGGTCTTCCTCGCCTTCTTCGTCGGCTTCGCGATCAAGGTGCCGATGTTCCCCTTCCACACCTGGCTGCCGGACGCCCACGTCGAGGCGCCGACCGCGGGATCGGTGATCCTGGCCGGCGTCCTGCTCAAGATGGGAACCTACGGCTTCGTCCGCTTCTCGCTGCCGCTGCTGCCCGACGCGACGGTCAGGGCGGTTCCCTGGATCGGGGCGCTGTCGATCATCGCCATCGTCTACGGCGCGCTCGTCGCGATGGCGCAGAAGGACATGAAGAAGCTCGTCGCCTACTCGTCGGTCAGCCACATGGGTTTCGTGATGCTCGGGATGTTCGCCCTCAACGACCCGGGGCTGCGCGGCGCGATCCTCCAGATGCTCAACCACGGGGTCTCGACCGGCGCGCTCTTCCTGCTCGTCGGGATCGTCTACGAGCGGCGCCACAACCGGCTCATCGCGGAGTACGGCGGGATCGCCAAGGTCATGCCGCTGTATGCCACCTTCTTCCTGATCATCACGATGTCGTCGATCGGCCTGCCGACCCTCAACGGCTTCATCGGCGAGTTCACCATCCTGATCGGCGCCTTCCACCACAGCTGGGTGTGGGCGCTGTTCGCCGCATCGGGAATCGTGCTCGGCGCCGGCTACATGCTCTGGCTGTACCAGCGGGTCTTCTTCGGCGAGCTCGCCAACGAGAAGAACAAGGACCTCGCGGACCTCAACCGCCGCGAGCAGTGGACGCTGATCCCGCTGATCGTCCTCGCCTTCTGGGTCGGGCTGTATCCGAAGCCGTTCTTCGACCGCATGCGACCGACGGTGGACAACGTCATGAAACGGGTGGCGGTCGCCCTGCCCGAGGCCGGGATCGCGGCTCCGGGCGAGGCCTCGAGTGACGCCCCGGACGTGGCCGACCACGGCGACGAGGCCCACCCGGAGCCCGGGGAGTAGGCGATGTCGCTGGCCGACTTCGTTCCGTTCACCCCGGAGATCTTCCTCGCGCTGGCCGGTTTCGTCGTGCTGATCGCGGGGATCCCGCTGGGTCGCCGGGGTGCGCGGCCGGCGATCGTCGGCGCGGTCGCAGCCCTCGCCCTCACCGCGGTCCTCGTCCTCGCGCTCGGCCGACCCGCGGCCGGACCGCAGCAGATCCTCGGCGACATGCTGGTGATCGACGGGCTGGCCGTCTTCTTCAAGCTGCTGGTGCTGGCGGTCTCGGCGGCCGCGTTGCTGCTGTCGGCCGGCTTCATCGAGCGCTCGGGATACAGCAGCGGCGAGTTCTCGGCCCTGGTCTTGTTCGCCGATCTCGGGATGTTCGTCATGGCCTCGTCGGCCAACCTCGCGACGCTCTACGTCGGCGTCGAGCTGATGGCGCTGTCGGTCTACATCCTGGTCGGTTACTTCAAGCTCGAGCTCAAGTCCAACGAGGGCGCGGTCAAGTACTTCGTGATCGGCGCCGCGTCGTCGGCGGTGCTGCTGTACGGGATCTCGCTGGTCTACGGGACGACCGGCAGCCTCGATCTCGAGACCATCCGTTCGAGCCTCGCCGAGGTGCCCCACGACAACATCCTACTGCTCGTCGGGATCGTCCTCATCGCCTTCGCGATCCTCTTCAAGGTCGCGGCGGTACCGTTCCACGTGTGGACGCCGGACGCCTACGAGGGCGCGCCGACCCCGGTGACCGCCTTCATCTCGGTGGCGCCGAAGGCGGCAGCCTTCGCGCTCTTCATCCGGCTCTTCGCCGGCACCTTCGCCGGTGAGGTCGACAGCTGGGGCCTGGTCCTCTGGCTCGCCTGCGCCGCGACCCTTGTCTACGGCACCCTGGCGGCGATGACCCAGGACAACGTCAAGCGGCTGCTCGCCTACTCGTCGATCTCGCACGCCGGCTACACGCTCATGGGGGTGGTCGCCGCCTCGGACGCCGGCACCTGGGCGGTGATGGTCCACATGGCGGTGTACGCCCTGATGAACCTGGGTGGGTTCGGCGTCGTGATCCTGCTCGAGTCCAAGGGCTATGCCGACGTCCGGGTCGATGACTTCGCCGGGCTCGCCCGTCGCCATCCCGGGATCGCGGCCGCCATGCTGATCTTCCTGCTGAGCCTCGGCGGGATCCCGCCGACCGCTGGTTTCATGGGCAAGCTCTACCTGTGGTCGGCGCTTCTCGGCTCGGGCTTCGTCGGGCTGACCGTCATCTCGGTCGCGACATCGGCGGCGAGCCTCTACTACTACCTGCGGATCGTCGTCCAGATGTACCTCAGGGAGGATGGCGCCGACGCCGGCGCCCCGGTCGAGCCGTTGCGCGACCGCTGGGCCGAGGCGGTGATCGCCGGGTGTGCCCTCCTGACGCTCGCCGTGGGCGTCTGGCCGGCGCCGCTGGTGAGCTGGGCGAAGACCGGGCTCGACGCGCTCGGGCTGGTCTGAGCGGCGGGGACGGGGGTCGTCGATGACGGCTCGCAAACGGAGCATGCAGCAGGCGAGCAACTGGCTCAACGCCTCGATCGTCGGCATCCAGTTCCCGATCGCCATGGCGATCGGCTACTTCTGGGGCCGCTGGATGGACTCCTGGTTCGGCACCGAGCCCTGGCTGACCATCGTCTTCTTCGTCTTCGGTCTCATCGCCGGCTTTGTCAACCTGTTCCGCATCACTCTCTCGACCGGGCGCCAGGAAGAGCAGCTGTCCCGGGAGGATGACGATCCCGATGGCGGCGCCGACGCCCCCTGAGAACCCGCGGCGATTCTCCCTCGACAACGTCGTCCGACTGGCCTGGGTGTTTGTATTCTCAGGCGCAATCTCAGAACTTGTGATTTTTCACTCAATCGCCGGCGCTGTGAGCTTGACCGCGGCCGGCACGGTGGCTATTATCAATTTTCGGTGGTTGGAGGTCGTCGTCGAGGGGGTGGTCCAGCCCGTCCGACCGCGGTTCACCCTCGCCTCGATTCTCCGGATCATCGGCCGTTTCGGTCTGCTCGCAGGTGTGCTCGCGGCGCTCGTCTGGGTGCCGCAGGTTGACCCGGTGGCGGTGACCCTCGGGTTTTCGGCCCTGGTGGCCGCCCTCGTCGTCGAGGGGGTCCGCGGGGGTCGAGTTGGAGGAGGTTGAGTTGGAACATCCGCTGTCGATCCTCTTTCACCCGATCAACAAGCTGCTGATCGCCCTGCTCGGCGAGTCGAGCGACCGGTGGCAGGGAATGATGGGTCTCCACCACCACGGCTACTGGCTCCCCGACAACGCGATCATGGCGATGCTCGTGGTGGTGCTCGTCGCCGCGGTCCTGATCCCGGTCCGTCGCAGCCTCTCGGTCGAGGCGCCGGGCAAGCTCCAGTCGGCGCTCGAGACGCTGCTCACCGGGCTCGAGGGTCTCATCGAGGACGTCGTCGGCCACGGCACCAGCAAGCGCTTCCTGCCGATCATCTGCGGTCTCGCCATCTTCATCTTCGTCGGCAACATCTTCGGGATCTTCTACTTCGTGCAGCCGCCGACGGCGGACCCGAGCACGACCTTCGCGCTCTCGATCACCGCCTTCCTGGTCTACAACGTGGTCGGCATCCGTCAGAACGGGTTGTGGAAGTACCTCAAGCACTTCGCCGGCCCGCTGCCGCTGCTCGCCCCGCTGATGGTGCCGATCGAGGTCATCTCGCACCTCGCCCGGATGCTCTCGCTGGCGCTGCGGCTGTTCGGCAACATCTTCGGCGAGCACACCGCGACGGGGATCTTCTTCGGGATGTTCCCGTTCATCCTGCCCTGGCCGATGATGTGCCTCGGGATCTTCGGCGCGCTGCTCCAGGCCTTCATCTTCATCATGCTCACGATGGCATATCTCAACGGCGCCGTGGGCGCCGAGGAACATTAACCGGGACGTTCACAAAGATCCTTTGGAGGAGGAAGAGCATGAGTCGTCGTTTTGCAACCTTGGCAGTGGTACTCGTGGCGCTCGCGTTGGCCGCTCCGGCCATGGCTCAGGAACACGGTGAGGCCGCCGGCGGCGCCGCCAGCCCGTGGGGCCTCTTCGCCCCCGCCTTGGCGATCGGTCTCGCGGCCGCCTTCGGCTCGCTCGGTCAGGGCAAGGGTCTGGCCGCCGCGTGCGAGGCGATCGGCCGCAACCCGGGCGCCGTCGGTCCGATCCGGATCACCATGATCATCGGTCTCGCGCTCATCGAGTCCCTGGTGATCTACGCGCTGATCATCGCCTTCCTGCTGCTGCCGTAGCCGAGTCCCGCACCCGAAAACCGACGGGGCCCATCCGGGCCCCGTTATCGTTTTTGGGCGCTCGCTGTTTCGTGAGTGAAACATTCACCTTCATGGGGAATTTTCACGGGACCGCTTGACAGGCATGTTTCATCTCTGTATCATCGCTCAACCGTGGGAGGCCTCATGATCGATGCAGCAGCCGAACCGAGAATGTGGGACTTCAGCTCTGGTGTCCTGCCCTATCGAGACCAGCTCTTCAAGAGCGCGCTGCGGATGACCCGGTCGGTCGACGATGCCGAGGACCTGCTCCAGGAGACCTACCTCAAGGCCTTCAAGTACTACGAGCGGTTCTCCGAGGGCACCAACTTCAAGGCCTGGCTGTTCAAGATCATGAAGAACACCTTCATCAACTCGTACCGCAAGAAGAAGCTGCAGCCGCCGAAGGTCGACTTCGACGAGGTCCACGAGGGCCTCGAGGAGACCCTGCTCGACGCCGCGGCGCGGAGCCAGGTCGATCCGGAGGCGAGCGCGATGGCGATCGAGATGGACCACGAGGTTCGCAAGACGCTGCTCGAGCTGCCCCACGACTACAAGATGGTCGTCCTGCTCGCCGATTTAGAGGGCTTCGCCTACAAGGAGATCGCCGAGATCCTCGAGGTCCCGGTGGGCACGGTGATGTCGCGGCTCTATCGCGGCCGGCGGATGCTCGAGCGCGCCCTGCTCAGCTACGGGACCCGCTACAACTACCTGACGACGCCGCCGGAGAAGCTGCGCGACGAGAAGATCGACGTCAGCGACTACTTCAGGACACCAGCAGCCGCACATTAGACGGCACACTCCTCCACGTTTTGCCGGAGCGGACCCCTCCTTCCCCGCTCCGGCCATTTTTTTGACAGTGGGAGAATGTCGCGGCGGGGGAATCCAAGCCGCAGGAGGGAAGGGTGGTGAGATGCGCCAGGTCTGGATACCGAGGACAGGCGGGCCGGAGGTTCTCGAGGTGCGCGAGGCGCCCGATCCGACTCCGGGGGCGGATCAGGTGCGGATCCGGGTGGCGGCGAGCGGTGTCAACTTCGCGGACATCCTGGCGAGGCTGGGACTCTACCCGGACGCGCCGAAGCCCCCGCTGGTCGTCGGCTATGAGGTGGCCGGTGTCGTCGACCGGGTCGGAGACCGAGTTTCGGGCCTGGCCGAGGGCGACCGGGTGCTCGCCCTCACCAGATTCGGGGGCTACAGCGATGTGGTCTGCGCGCACCATCAGCTGGTCGCGCACATACCGGACGGCCTCGGCTTCGATGGCGCGGCGTCGATCCCGATCAACTGGCTGACCGCGTGGATCATGCTCGTCCGGCTCGGCGGTGTTCGGGCCGGTGATCGCGTCCTCGTCCACGCGGCCGCCGGTGGCGTCGGTCAGGCGGCGGTGCAGATCTGTCGACACCGGGGCGCCGAGGTCATCGGCACCGCCTCTCCGGTCAAGCATGAACGCCTCGCCGCGCTCGGCGTCGCCCATTGCATCGATTACCGCGCTGGGGACTTCGTGACCGAGGTCAGCCGGATCACCGGCGGGCGCGGCGTCGACATCGCCCTCGACGCGATCGGCGGCGACAGCTTCGCGAGGAGCTATCGCTGCCTCGCCTCGCTCGGTCGGCTCTTCGTCTACGGGGTGTCGAGCTTCGCACCTTCAACCCGGCGCAACCTGGTTGCGGCCCTGACCGGGCTGTGGCGGACCCCCACCTTCAAGCCGATCCCGTTGATGAACCACAACCGTGGCGTCCTCGGCGTCAACCTCGGCCACCTCTGGGACCGCGGCGACGAGCTGCGAGCGATGCTCCACGAGATCATCACGCTCTTCGCCGACGGAGTCTTCCAGCCCGTGGTCGATCGGAGCTTCGCCTTCGACGAGGCCCCCGCTGCCCACCTTTACATCCAGCAGCGGAAGAACTTCGGAAAGGTCGTCCTCGCACCCTGAGCCGAGTCCGGCTCAGCGCGGTCGGCCGATCGTCATCGCCGGCTCGGCCTCGTGGTAGGACCGCTCGGTGTTGACCGACCAGAGGTCGTGGCGGCCGCCGAGCAGATTGGCGGCGGCGAGGCTGCCGGTGAGCATCGAGTGGTCCATGTTGTTGTAGCGGTGCATCCCGTTACGACCCATGGTCTGGAGATTGCCGAGGGTCGCGAGGTACGAGCGCAGGATGCCGAGGTTGGGCGGGAAGCGGTCGTCGTACATCGGGTAGGCGAGGGGCTGCCGGATCACCATCCCGTCGAGGAGATCGCCGGCGGCCGCCAGCCCGATCCGCTCGAGCTCGGAGGCGGCGAGCCGCACCAGGTCGCCGTCGGACATCGCCCACAGCCGGTCGCCCTGATCGCAGAAGTACTCCATCCCGACGCTGCTCGTCGCGGGGTCGGGTACCAGGTCGGGGCTCCAGTTGGTGAAGTTCTGGATCCGACCGACCAGCACCTGGGGATCGTGGATGTAGATCCACTGGTCCGGGAACAACCGGTCGCGACCGAGGATCAGCCCGACGCTGATCATCGACCGATGGCGGAGCGAGGCGGCGGCGGCGAGCACCTCATCCGGGGGCGGCGGGTCGAGCCGTGCGACGAGATGGGTGATCGGCATGCTCGACAGCACCTGGTCGACGGCGATCCGCTCGCCCCCGGCCGTCACCGCGGCGACGACGCCGGCCGCATGGTGGAGCCGTTCGACCTCGGCGCCGAGCCGGATCTCGCCGCCGCTCGAGGTCAACACGGCGGCGAAGCGCTCCCACATCATCCCCGGCCCGAGCCGGGGGTAGTGGAACCGCTCGATCAGCGACCGCGAGCCGTTGCTGCCGATGATCGCGCCGCTGACCGCCTTGAGCAGCGACAGGTCCTGGATCCGCTGCACCGCCCACTCGGCGCGGATCTGCGATCCCGGAACCCCCCAGACCTTCTCGGTGTAGCCGGCGAAGAAGCGGTCGTACAGCCTCCGGCCGAAGCGCTGGCTGACCCACTCCTCAAAGGTCTCGGCGGGTCGTCGGGGGGTCAGACCGGCCCTCAGATAGCTCGCCACCGCGGCGACGCTCTCGAGGGCGCCGAGGTTGCGCAGGGTGTTGCCGATCCGCAGCGGGTACCTGAAGAACCGGCCGCCGTAGTGGATCCTCGACAGCCTCTCGGTCAAGCGGAAGTCGTCGCCGAGCATCTCGTGCCAGAGCCGCTCGATCTGGGGGACCTTGGTGTAGAACCGGTGGCCCCCGACGTCGAAGCGGTAGCCCTTGAAGACCTCGGTGCGGGCGATCCCGCCGACCGTGGGGGCGGCCTCGAGCACGAGTGGTCTCCGCCCATGGCGCGCGAGCTCGTGCGCGGCGCTCAGCCCGGCCGGTCCCGCGCCGATGACGACGGTTCTCGTCACGCGGCCTTGGCTCTCTCGGCAACCGGCAGCAGCGGGCGGCGACGAGGGACCATGGCGCGGGCCGCGCCGATCACGAACCCGACGCCGCAGATCAGGTAGTACAGCCAGTGCAGCGGAACCGCCCGGATCGCGAACCAGATCCCGTGCCGGCGGGCGAGGAACCGGTAGAAGCTCAGGTTGACCGCAACCAGGCCGAGCGCAGCGGCGGCGGTGGCCAGGGCCGCGGCGGGCCACGCCGCGGCAGCGGCGAGCGCCACCAGGGCGACGGCGACCAAAGCGACGCTCGTCCGGCCGATGAGGTCGGTGTTGAGGTCGTTGAGCAGCCGGCGATGGCGGATCATGAGCTCGCTCCACGGGATCGCCCGCTTGGTGAGATCGGTCCACACCATACCGGCGAAGCTCCAGCGTTTGAGGTGTCTGACCTGGAGCGAGGGCTCGAGCTCGATCTCATGCCCGGCGGCGCGAAGCCGGGCGCCGAAGGCGATGTCCTCGATGCACGGCTGGTCTGAGCGCTCCGGGAAGCCCCCGACGGTCTCGAAGACCCATCGTCGCACCGCGCCGCAGCCGCTCCAGAAGGTCGAGGCCCGGCGCCGTCCGTGCTGGTGAACCCAGTGGTGGAGGAGGTTGCGGTAGCGGGACACGAGGCCCGGGGCCGCCGGATCGTCGTCGTACGAGCCGAAGAGCGCGCTCGGGCCGGCCGGACCGGCAAAGGCCCGGGCGACGAGACCGACGACATCGGCCGGCGCCTCGACATCGGAGTCGACGAAGAGCAGGATCTCCGACCGCGACCTCGCCGCCCCATGGTTTCTCGCCGCCGCCGGGCCCTCGCAGTCGGGGAGGACTACGACCTCGAACCCGGGCTGCCGGGCGAGCTCGGCGAGCTCGCTCCCGGCGCCGTCGATCACCACGATGACCTGCTCGGGCCGGGGCCGGCAGCGACCGAGGGCTCGCAGGCACGGCGCGAGCCATTCGGCCCCCGGCCCGACCGGGACGATCACCGACACGGTCGGCGTGACGGACAGGTCCTCGTTGATTGGCACCGGCGCATCCTAGCAGACCGGCGTCGGGAGACCTGGCCCGGGACCTGCCGGGTACCCCTTTCGGCGTCCATGCAGATCGGCCGGAGGGGCAGCGCGGACGAGCCCGGCCAATCCGAATCCGGCGGAACCCGAGAGTCAGCGGTCGCGCATGACACGGCCGCGGGTGCGCTCGCCGGAGATGTCGAGAGCGGCGAACCACGGCCGGCTCTGCGGCAGCCGGAAGAGGGTGATGCCCCGGCGCGGTCCGACCTCGAGGGCGAGCGACGGCGCCCTCACGGGCCGGGGTGGAGCGCCTCGACCGGCAGCATGTAGAGCTCGAATCGCTCGGAGGCGACCATGGAATCGGGGAAATCGCCGATCCTGACCGCGTTGCCGAGGACCTTCGGACGACGCTTCCCGGCGCGGCTGAAGAGGATCAGGACATCGCCATCCCGGCGGAGCGCCAGCGCCGTGGCAGCGGCGAGCACGTCGCCGTCGTCGACCGGCCGGCGATCGGGCGCGCCCCACGGGACGTAGCTCGTCTCACGGCCGACCGACGGCTGGAAGATCGGGCGCCGCAGATAGCCACCGACCCCGGCCACGACTGACTCGCGATGGCCGACGATCGGCAGGTCGGAGTACCCGTGCTCGGCGATCGACCGGGCGACCTCGCGGGCCGCCGAGAACGGGTCCCGCCAGTCCCGGGCGCAGGCGTACAGACCGGCGGCGAGGTTGACGAGGAGCAGGACCGCGACGAGGGGGTCGAGGCGAGGGCGGGGCGCCGCCCTCCCGGGCCCGTCGGTCTCCCGGTCCATGAGCAGCCAGGTACAGGCGAGCAGCAGCAGCATGTGGTGACCGTGGTGCCTGAGGTGGCCGACGTAGACCAGGAAGGCGAAGGCGACCAGGGCGGTCGAGCCGCCGAGATAGAGCAGGAGCAGCGGCGGCCGCCGGCGGAACGACCAGGCGAGAGCGACGACCAGGATCAGTCCGAGCACCGCCTGGATGACCATCCCGTCGGGCAGGAGGTCGAGCAGGTTCGAGCCCCAGAAGTTGAATCGCGGGCGGGGCAGCGGCGCCAGACCGCGCCACGGTCCGGCGAGCACGTCGAGGACCCTCGGGGGAGCGGTGATCACCTCGGGGACGAACGGCCGCTTGACCGCCAGCCCGCCGGTGAGCTGGAGGGCGCTGGCCGCCAGCCCGGACAGCCACAATGCGAGGGCGGCGATCGGTCGTCGGAGCGGCGTCGATGCCTCGCCGAGCCGTGTCCGATCGTCGACGATCCACATGAGACCCAGGGCGAGGCTCAGGATGAGGCCATAGACGCTGGTCTGGGCGAGCAGGAAGAGCAGGGTCGCCGCGTACCCCGGGCGGCGATGGCGAGCCGGGTAGAGCGCGCAGAAGCCAAACAGCAGCAGCACGCCGAGCCCGTAGTTGCGGCTGATCGCGCAGTACTCGTAGAGCGGGAAGTAGCCGAGCACCGCGATCGTCCGCCAGATGAGCGGAAACGGGGCGGCGACGAGGACCACCGCGGCGCCCGCGATGGCGATCGCGAGGTGAAGGAGCTGCATCGCGACCGGGTGGTCGGTGAGCCTGGAGAGCGGGTAGAGCAGCGCGTACCAGAGGCCCGGGTGGCCCTCCGAGCGGATGTTGGCGGCGAGCTCGGCCGGGGTCGCGGAGGCGGTCGCGGCCTGCCACGCCCGCAGCTCGTCGCGCCACATCTCGTGCCGGAGAGTGGTGGTTGTCGCGATTGCCGCGAACACCAGCAGCGCGACGAGCACGCCGACGCGGCCCCTTGTCGAGGCGGCGTTGCCCGGGCGGTCGACGGTGGTCAGCGGCGCCCCCATCATCCTCCGGTGAGCCGGAACGACGGCCACCGTCGAGAAAGGCCGCATGGCGCCGGCGCCGGTCTCAGGGGATTGACGGACATGGCGGGGGGATTCTACACCGCCGACCTCGGGTCGGTCGCGCCCGCCGGGGTCTTCCGGGAGGCCTTCGCTTGGCCGTCGCCGCCGATCGCGATAAGATCGCGCGCCGGAGGCCGCATGAGCCAGGACTCTCTGATGATCATCGGTGGTCAGTGGGGCGACGAGGGCAAGGGCAAGGTCGTCGACCTGCTGTCCGGGGGCTTTGCCGCCGTCGTGCGCTACAACGGCGGCAACAACGCCGGCCACACGGTGCGCTTCGCCGACCGTCGCTTCGCCCTGCACCTCGTCCCGTCGGGGATCATCCACCCGGGCGTCACCTGCTACCTCGCCTCGGGGATGGTCGTCGACCCGAGCGGTCTGGTCGGCGAGATGGACAAGCTCGTCGGCGAGGGAGTCGAGATCGACGGGCGGATCGTCCTGTCGCCCCGTGCGACCCTCATCCTGCCGACCCACCGCGCCCTCGACGCGGCGCGGGAGGGGATGCGTGGCGCCGACAGGATCGGCACCACCGGGCGCGGCATCGGACCCGCCTACCAGGACCGCGCTCAGCGTCGGGCGTTGCGCGGTCATGTCCTCGCCGACGATCCGTCGACGCGACGCCGCGACGCGATGGCGCTGATGGAGCAGCACAACCACGAGCTCGAGGCGCTGTTCGGCGCCGAGCCGGTCGACCTCGAGGTCGCGATGGCCGAGCTCGAGCGGGTCGCCGGACGGCTCGGCCCGCTGGTCGCCGAGGTCGGGCCGGCGCTGCGCCGGCACCGAGCCGACGGCGAGGCGGTGCTCTTCGAGGGGGCCCAGGGCGTGATGCTCGACCTGGCCTGGGGAACCTACCCCTATGTCACCTCGTCGTCCTGCCTGCCGGGCTTCGCCGCCGCCTCGTGCGGCATCGGTCCGCGGCTGCTCGGCCCGGTCATCGGCGTCATGAAGGCCTATGCGACGCGGGTCGGCGGCGGGCCCTTCCCGACCGAGCTCGACGACGCCACCGGCGAGGGTCTGCGCGAGCGTGGTGCCGAGTACGGTACGACCACCGGCCGGCCGCGGCGGTGCGGCTGGTTCGACGCGGTCGCCGCCCGGTTCGCGGTCGAGGTCGCGGGGATCGACGCGGTGGCCGTGACCAAGCTCGACGTCCTCGACGGCTGTCCCGAGATCAGGGTCGCGACCGCCTACCGGCTGCCCGACGGCTCGGCCGTCGACACCTTCCCGGCCGACTCGACGGTCGCCGAGCGCCTCGAGCCGGTCTACGAGACCCTACCGGGCTGGCGCCGGCCGACCGAGGGCGTGACCCGGATCGCCGACCTGCCCGCCGAGGCCCGGGACTACCTCGGCTACCTCGAGGCGAAGGTCGGGGCGCCGATCGTGATCGTCTCGACCGGGCCGCGCCGCGAGGAGACCCTGGTGCGCGGTGACGGCGAGCTCGAGCGGCGACTGCGCGAGCTCGTCGCCGGCGGCTGAGACCGCCGCCCTTGACCCCGGATTCGACGGGTATTACCTTGGTCCTTCTTCGGGTGGGCCGTTAGCTCAGGTGGTAGAGCATCTGACTTTTAATCAGGTGGTCGCTGGTTCGAGTCCAGCACGGCTCACCAGTTACCGTTTCGGCGTCGCCGAAACCGGGGGTGCCGCGGCACGGCCGTGAGTCAGCGGGCCGGCCAGGTCGGCATGGGGGGGTCATGGTCCTGTCGAAGCACGCCTCCGGCCCGTCGTCGCGGCTCCGCAGGTGGATCCTCGTGGCGGTGGTCGCCGCGGTCGCCTTCGAGATCGTCTATGTCGTCGCGGCGAACCTGGCGATCCGGTCGGGAGCGCTCGCCGCGCTGATCAACAAGAAGCCCGAGAAGACCGCGATCTCGTGGGATGCGGCCGCGACCTACTTCCCTGGCTGGGTCTCGGTCGAGGGCTTCACGCTGACCAGCCAGACCCGGAGGAACCAGGTCTACCTGAGGGTCGGCGAGGCGACCGGCCGGATCAGCCTGGTGCGGCTGCTCGCCAAGACCATCCAGATCAGCGGCGTCGACGCCCGGGACGCCGACTTCCGCTACCGGCCGCGGCTCGACCGGCCGCCCAAGGAGGGCCAGGAGGCGGCCGACGCCGGTCCGGCAGAGAGCGCCGAGCACTGGCCCGAGATCCCCGGTCTCACCAACCCTCCCGACCCGAAGCCCGAGGACCTCTACCCGGCGAAGAGGAAAAAGCGGCCGTGGACGATCGCCATCTCCGGCGCCGAGGTCGAGGGGCCGATCAGGCTCGCCATCGAGGAGCTCGCGCTGACCGCCGACGGCCGGGTCAGCGGCAGTGTCCGGGTCGTCCCGCGCGACTCGGTGTCGATCCGCCGCGGCGGTCTCGATCTGAGCCGGGCGACCGTGACCCTCGGGCCGGAGACGCTGACCGACGACCTCGCGCTGCGGGCCGACCTGCGCTTCGAGAGCTTCCCGGCGCGCGGCGCCAAGCTGGCGGAGATCCTCGGCGGGATCTCGGGCCGGCTGGCCCTCGAGGGGACGATCGGCGAGAAGGCGGCGGTCCGATTGCACATCACCCCGGGGATCAGCGTCTCCGGCGCCGGCACCGTCGCCGCCGATGTCGTGCTCGATCACGGCGTGCTGCGCTCTCCCTCGAGCTACCGGCTCGAGTCCGGCAGCTACCGCCTCCACCTCATGGATCTCGAAGCCGTCGGCACCGCGGCGGTGGCGACTTCCACGGCGAAGCGGGACGGCGCGGACGTTACCACCGCCCGCGTCGCCTTCTCCGGCTTCAAGTTCGACGACCCGGTCGACGGCTCGGTCGGCGTCGAGGGATCGGGGCTCGAGATCGAGGCCGAGTGGGACGGGTTCACGATCGCCGGCACCGAGCCGGCATCGCGAGTCGTTCTGACGATCCCGCCGACCCGGATCGCCGACGTGCACGTCCTCAACCCGCTGCTGCCGTCGCGCTCGACGCTCGAGCTGCGGTCGGGCGCCGGCTCGATCGAGGGCCGGCTCGAGGTGAACGGCAAGCGGATCGCCACCGGTACGGTCGATCTCGCCCTTCACGATGTCCTGCTGGCGAGCCACGACGTGCCGGTGCGCGGCGACCTCACGGTCCACGCCAACCTCGCCGAGGGTGATCTGCCGGCGCGGCGCTTCGACGTCTCGGGCACGACGATCCGGCTCGACAAGCTGGCGGCCGGCGACAAGGGGGGCGCGAAGGAGGGGGCCGAGCCCTGGTTCTGCGACGTCGAGCTCGCCTCCGGCCGCGCGACCCTCGGCGCGCCGATCGAGGCCGATGCGGCGGTCCGGTTGAAGATGCGCGACACCAAGGGTGTGATGGCGCTGCTCAAGGTGCTCGGGGTCGGTCCCGGCTGGCTGTCCAAGCTGCCCAACATCAAGCACGTCGACGGCACCCTGGACGTCGGCACCGGCAGTCATCGGGTCGCCTTCGAGAACGTCGACCTGGCCGCCGACGGCTTCGGGGCGCAGGGCTGGCTGGTGCTGCACAAGCCCGGGACGGACGGCCGGCTCTATCTCCGGTTCAAGGGCCTCGACGCCGGGATCGCCTTCGACGCCGGCAAGACGGATCTCGTCGTCTCGAAACCCAAGCAGTGGTTCGCTGGGCAGCCGACCGGCCCGGACGACCGCTGAACCAGATACCTCGGAGGTGGCTCATGCGCATCGGTCTCGGCGGATTGGTGATGGTGGCGCTCCTCTCGGTGACGGATGCGATCGGTGTCGAGGCTGGCGGCCCGGATGGCGACCCTCGAAGCGCGGCCGCCGTCCTCAGGGAGCGCGCCGAGGCGCCTCCCGAGGAGGTGGGCGCCGACCGGCCGGCACACCTCGACACGGCCGGCGGCACGCTGCTCTTCTCGATGGTCGGGCTCGACAACGCCAACTGCGTGCGCGCCATCCCCGACGTCACCGGCGACGGCCTCGACGAGATCGTGGTCGGGATCGAGGAGTCGGGCGTCGAGAACATCTTCTGCCTCGACGGCTCGAGTGTCGGCACCGCGATTGTGGTCTGGGGTTTCGAGCCCTACGGCGGTCTTTCGGGGGGCTGGGTGTACGGCGACCAGTCCCTCGTCCCGGCCTCGGACGCCGACGGCAACGGCCACCTCAACCTGCTGGTCGGGACGGCCGGCGGCGGCCGCACGGCGTACTCGCTCGACACCCTGAACGGAGCGGTTCACTGGCAGTTCGACACCTATGTCGCCAACAGCCCCGGCGACGGCGGGTGGGTCTACTCGCTGGCCGAGATGAGCGACGTCACCGGCGACGGGGTTCCCGAGGTGGCCCTCGGCGCCGGTTATGAGCCCGACTCGGCGTTCCTGGTCAGCGGCGCGTCGGTCGGCGCGGTCCAGGCGGCCCAGATCTGGCGCTATCAGGCCGGCGACAACCCGAACTCGGTCCGCAACCTCGGCGATGTCAACGGCGACGGTGACGACGACGTGCTGATCGCGGTCTCCGACAGCGGCTACATGGTCCGCTGCCTCGACGGCGGCACCGCGTCGCCCGCCGGCGCGGTGCTCTGGAGCTACCCGACCGGCGGCCGCACCGCCTACGCGGTCGAGGTGATCCCGGATCTCACCGGGGACGGCCAGGCCGAGGCGCTGGCGGTGATCTGGGCGACCGACGGCAGCTCGGTCCGCTGCCTCAACGGCGCGACCGGGGTCGAGCTCTGGCGGAGCACGACGGTCGCAGACTACGGGATGATGGTCGACGTCATCGACGACGTCAACGCCAGCGGCTATCCGGACATCGTCGTGGGCTCGTGGGAGAACGCGGTCAGCGTGCTCGAGGGGAGCGACGGGACCGAGATCTGGAAGACCTTCGTCGGCACGACCAACGGCGGCGACGTGTGGACCGCGCGCGGGGTCCCGGATCTCGACGGCGACCGGGTCATGGACGTCGTCGCCGGCTCCTTCGACCTGCACGCCTACGCGATGAGCGGCGCCGACGGGTCCATCCTGTGGTCGTACAGCACCGGTAACCGCGTCTTTTCGATCGCCCCGGTCGGCGACCTCGACGGGGACGGCGGCCCGGAGGTCGTGGCGGGCACTCAGGACACGAGCTCGTTCGTCGTCGTCCACGTCATCGACGGCGGCGATGGCATTCTGTTCGGCGACGACTTCGAGTCGGGCGGGACCGGCGCCTGGTCGACGGTCGAGCCGTAACCGTCAGCGGCACGGATTGCCCTCGGGCGACCGACTGGTGTACGATGCGCGGCCGGCGGTGTCCGCGCCGCGACCGGTGTGACCCCATCGTCTAGTCAGGTCTAGGACACCAGCCTTTCACGCTGGCGACGCGGGTTCAAATCCCGCTGGGGTCACCACTCCTTCCGCCTCTTCACTCCGTCACCCGACGAACTTGTAGCCCAGCCGGTGGACCGTGACGATCAGCCGCGGGTCGGCCGGGTTGTCCTCGATCTTCTTGCGCAGCTTGGCGATGTGGGTGTCGACGGTGCGGGTGAAGGGGATCGTGTCGTAACCCCAGACGTCGTCGAGCAGCTGCTCGCGGGTCACGACCTCGCCGCGGTGGTGGATGAAGTGGTCGAGCAGCCGGAACTCCCTCGGGGTGAGCTCGAGCCCGACACCGTCCTTCTCGGCGATGTGGTGGTCGAGGTCGACCATGAGCTGGCCGAAGAAGTGAGTGCCGCCGTTGCGGCTCTTCGGGGTCTGCGCCGACCGTCGGAGCACCGCCTCGACCCGCGCTCGGAGCTCCATGAAGCTGAAGGGCTTGGTGACATAGTCGTCGGCGCCGAGCTTGAGGCCGAGCACCTTGTCGATCTCCTGACCGCGGGCGGTCAGCATGATGATCGGCAGCCCGGAGCCGTCGCCGCGGAGGCTCCTGCAGACCTCGAGACCGGTCATCTTGGGCAGCATGACGTCGAGGATCATGAGATCCGCATCGCTCTCGCGGGCGAGACGTAGGCCCTCCTCGCCGTCCCCCGCCACGTCGACCTGGAAGCCCTCGTAGCTGAAGCCGTCGCGCAGGGCGATCGCCATCGCGTGGTCGTCCTCAACGATCAGGATCTTGGCCATGACGCCTCCTCTCGCTGCGGTCCGGCCGGCGGTCGACCGGCAGCTCGATGGTGAAGGTGCTCCCCCTGCCGAGCTCGCTCTCGACCGAGACTCGGCCACCGTGCGCCGCGACGATGTGGCGGACCAGCGCCAGCCCGAGACCCGCGCCCTTGACATCGTGCACGCCGCCGGTCGAAACCCGGTGGAACCGGTCGAAGATCCGTTCGAGCTCGTCGTCGGGGATGCCGATGCCCTGGTCGGCCACAGCCACCGAGACCGCCCGTCCGTCGCTCGTCAGTCGGACGACGATCCTCCCGCCCTTGGGGGAGTACTTGACGGCGTTGTCGAGCAGGTTGGCGATCGCGCGGTCGATGGCGTTGGCGTCGAGCTCGAGAAGCGGCAACGGGCGGTCGGGGCCGACCACCTCGAGCTCGAGACCGCGGTCTCGCAGGCGGATGCGCTGCGCCTCGACCGCGCCGCCGACCAGTCTCTCGAGATCGGTCGGCTCGAAGACGTAGAGCTTCTCGCCGGACTCGATCCGCGAGAAGTCGAGGATGTTGTTGATGAGCTGGCTGAGCCGTCGGCTCTCGGTCTCGATGTGCTCGCCGTACTCCGCCACCTTGGCCGGGTCGGCGACCTTGCCGTGTCGCATGAGCTCGCCGAACACCCTGATCGAGGCCAGGGGCGTCCGCAGCTCGTGCGAGACGTTGGAGACGAACTCGTTCTTCATGGTCGACAGCCTCATCTCCCGGAGCGCGGTCCGGACGGTGAAGGCGATCCCCCCCAGGAGAATTACGGCGAGAGTCGTCGAAAGGGTTAGGTTGACGGCGAAATTCGCCCTCGCCCAGCGCTCGGGCACGGCCAGCCGGCCCTGGAGGCTCAAGGTCCAGTCGGTGAAAACGAAGTCGAAAGATCGCTGGACGCGGTCGGGCTCGACGTCCGAGCACGGCCGCGAGGGAAAGACCCGCCGCCCTCTCCCGTCGTGGACGCATACCCACAGGGCCCCCGGGTCGTCGAACTTCGGCAGCGCCTGGCTGACGGCCCGCGGCAGCACGCTGTCGACGAAGTAGTCCTGATCGATGATCAGACCCGTGATCGCGATCAGGAGGTCGCTCTCGTCGGTAATCGGGTTGAGAATGATCCGCCGCGACAAGTCGTGCTCGTTGACGAAAAAGCCGGTCCGCATGACCGGACCGAGAGTCTTGTGGAGCGTGCTCCACGGCGCGGCGGCGACCCACACCGCCCTCGCGTCGGGCGTCGGGTCGAGATCCTCGACCATCGCACGGGTCCCCGGGTCGTAGTGGAAGAGACGGGGGATCGGCTGGTAGGTGACGATGAAGGCCCGGCGGACCCCGGTGAGGTCCCGGGAGGCGAAGAAGTGCGCCGCCTGCTCGATGGTCTCCTCGGTGTAGGCGGCAGGCGGGAGGTTGAGCACCTCGTCGGCGACCGCGTTGTAGTAGAAGAACGTCTCGTTAGAGATCGCCTTGAGAGCGCTTTCGAGGTTGGCGCGGCGGGCGATGGTCGAGCTGTGCTGGAGATCGGCGAGCCAACGATACTGGAGGACCACGAGCACGAGCAGCGGCAGCGACACCACGACGATCCCGGTCCACAGGAGCCGGCGGCGGCCGAAGATCACGCGCTCGACCACCGACAGCCGGGCGCCCGACGGATCGTGCGTCCGATTTCGAGCGGGAGCGTCGGTGTGGTTCATGGTGTCAGGATCCGCGCGTCGATGATCCGATTCGTCTCGAATATAACCCGGTGGCGGCCGCGTCGCCGGAGCTTTTTCGTCGTGTGACAACTGTTTCCGACGTTTTTCATGTCGGCGAGGACTTTGACAGCGGTGAAGGCGACCGTCCTAGGCAGAGGGTTTCCCCCCCTCGGGTCCGGGTTCGCCGATCCGGCGAACCGCGGCCGGCGGATGGACCGGGCGTCCGGTCCGTCCGTTTTTGTCGGCGGGATCGGGGCGCCTGCCGGGCCGGAAGCCGGCCCCGGGTCGCGCGCCCCTCAGTTGAGCTCGGCCGGGTCGATCTGGTCCGCGGTCGGACGGTCGTCGAGTCGACGGTAGAGGTCCTCGGTGACGAGCAGGAATCGGTCGGCCATGTTGTCGGCCTCGAGCAGCTCGCGCTTGCGGCGGCTCGGCAGCTCGAGGATCTGGCTCGCCAGCGCGATGAGCTGCGAGTCGGTGATCGCGCCGATCTGCTCGGCGAGCGCGCTGCGGTCGTCGTCGTCGAGCTCGACCAGCTCGGGGAGCGTCCGGAGCAGCTCGACTCGCACCGAGCCGAGACCGGCGAGCGAGCTCCGGCCGTCGGGGATCGGGGTGTAGGTGACGCGGGCCTGGCGGTAGAGCGTGTCGACCACGAGCTCCTCGTCGATCGAGAATCGCTCGAGACCGAGCAGCCAGAGCAGGAACCGGCCGTCGGGCAGCCGCCGGTGCTCGGCGATGAAGCCGACGCAGCCCACCGGGTGGAGGGAGGGCGTCGCCGCGTCCGACGCCACCGGCTCGGTTTCGACCATCCCGATGACCCGGTGGCCGCGAAGCGCGTCGTTGACCATCGCCCGGTAGCGGGGCTCGAAGATATGCAGCGGGAGCACCTCTCCGGGGAGCAGGACCACCTCGGACAGGGGGAAGATCGGGATCACGGTCGGGATGTGGATCATCCCGTTGTCGAATGCGCCGGAGCCGCCGGCGGGCGTGGAAGGGTGCATGGCGGCCTCCTTTCAACCGGAGTAACGATCGACCGGTCCGGCGTGTTCCAGCCCGGGCGCCGCGGTCGGGACCGGCGAGGGGCGAGGTAGGATGGCGGTCAGCGGAGGAGCGTGGAGGTCGGGATGACTCTCAATCCATCGGCGGTTCGGATCGTGCCGGCGATCCTGACAGGGGTCGTCCTGGCGGTGATCGGCGGGGCCGCGTCCGCACAGGAGGGGACCGCGGTCGGAGGTCTGGCCTTCGTCGACGAGGTCCAGGTGACCGTGGTCAACGTCGACGTCTACGTCCGCGACGGCGGCCGTCCGGTCACCGGGCTCGGCGTCGAGGACTTCAGGATCCTCCAGAACGGTGTCGAGATGCCGATCAGCCACTTCGCCGAGCTCGACGCCGAGGTCATCCGAGAGAGGGCCGCGGCCGCCGTCTCGAACGCCCCGCCGCGTGCCGAGGTCGGCGAGGCGCCGGCCGGCGAGACCGCCGCGCCGGCGCAGGCGGTCGAGATCAAGCCGATCTGGACGGTGCTCTTCATCGACAACGAGAACCTCCGGACGATCGACCGCAACCGGGTGCTCCGCCGGGTCCGCGACTTCGTCGCCGCCAACCTCGAGCCGCCGGTCCAGATGATGGTGGTGAGCTACCAGCGCAGCCTCGAGGTGCTGCAGCCCTTCACCTCGAGCCCGAGCGAGGTCAACGGGGCGCTGCGATCGGTGGTCGACCGGACCGGGGGGCGCGAGGAGCGCGACTCGGCTCAGCGCGACCTGCTCCGAGACATGGCCGATGCGCGGAACCAGGACTACGGGGGCAAGGTCAACACCCAGGCCGGGGCCGAGCTCGACATGCGGCAGCGGGTGACCGCCTTCGCCGCCGACGAGGCGGACAGCCTGCGCAACACCATGGGCGCGCTCCGTCAGGTGATCGCCATGCTCTCCGGGATCGACGGCCGCAAGTCGTTGATCTACGTGTCGAGCGGCCTGCCGATGGAGCCCGGCGTCGGCCTCATGCACGACTACGCGATGACCTTCAACGATCAGTCGATCCTGTCGATGCGTGGGCGCTACGACGCGACGAGGTTGTTCCACGAGCTCGCCTCGCAGGCCAACGCCCAGGAGGTCAGCCTGTACGCCATCGACGCGAGCGGTCTCGACACCGCCGACGGCTTCGACGCCGACAGCGCGTACTCCCGAGACCCGACCGCCGCCTCGATCGGATCGCGGAACTACCAGGCCTCGCTGACCTACATGGCCGAGGCGACCGGCGGTCTGGCGGTGATCAACACCAACGACGTCAGCGGCGGCCTCCGGCAGATCGCCGACGACCTCTACAGCTACTACTCGCTCGGTTACACGGTGGGTCCGTCCGGCGAGGACCGGGTGAACCGGATCGAGGTCGAGCTGACCGGCGGGCAGAGCTACGATCTGCGGTATCGCCGGCGGTACGTCGACCGCTCGTACGACAGCCTTATCCAGGACCGGGTGTTCACCTCGCTGGTGGTCGACATCGACGACAACCCGATGGCGGTCGAGCTGACCACCGGTGAGGCGCTGCCCGGGACGGCGACCCAGAGGATCGTCCCGGTCCACCTGAGCTTCGACCTCGGCGCCGTGGCGCTCATGCCGGTCGGCGACGAGCTCGTCGCGAGGATCGTGGTGTTCGTCGGCGCCCGCGACGACGAGGGCCGCAACAGCGAGGTCCAGCGGCAGGAGCACGAAATCAGGCTGCCCGCGGCCGAGTACCTCACCGACGGTCGCACGCGGTTCGGCCTCGACTTCAGGCTCCTGCTCGAGCAGGGTCGCCAGCGCATCGCGGTCGGTGTCATGGACCCGATGACCCGCCAGGCGTCCTACGCGCGAGCCGTCGTGACAGTCCCCTGACCCGGAGCACACCTATCCGGCTCGCAGGGGGTTTGACCGATCCCGATGCGACGTCCGATTGATCGTCGCAACCACGAAGACACCAAGACACGAAGGCGAGCACGAGGGAATCGGTGGTACCCGGGTCCCGCCCGCAGCTCGGCCATCGACTGGATCGAGATGCCGACGGCTGGGGCGCGGGTGAGCCGAGAGCGGGATCGGGATCGGGAACGGAGGATCCCGAACCTGACTCAGGGGGACAGGTATGGCCGGGGCTACTGGTGCATCGACATCACGCGCCAGGCGACGAGGCGGTCGTTCATCGCGCGCAGGCGCCGGCAGAGCAGCCGGCAGAGCAGGCCGAGGAACTGCATCGCGGCGTCCGGGTCCATCGACAGCACCTCCTCGAGCAGCGCACGGCTGATCGAGAAGACGGTGCAGCCACCGGTATGGGCCCTGGCGTCGGCGGATCTCGGCTGGTCGTCGATCAGCGCCATCTCGCCGAACACCTCGCCTCTGGTGAGGATGGTCAGGCACTCTTCACCGGCGCCGGGGACCATCCGGGAGATCCGTACCGCGCCGTCGACGACGATGAAGAGCCGGTCGCCCTCCTCGCCCTCGGCGACGATCAGGGAGCCCGACGAGAAGCTCTCCTCGCGCGAGTACTTGGCGAGAAGCCCCAGCTCCTGGGCCGACAGCCCCTGCTCGCGGAGGATGTCGAGCTTGGCCTTTTCGTCGAGCTCCACCGGCCGACCGGTCTCGCGACTACGGCCGCCGTTGAGCCGGTCGACCGGCATGTCGAAGAGCTCGGACATCTGGGCGTTGGACGCTCGGACCTTGTCCGCGAGGGTCTGCCAGAAGCTCCACAGAAGGCTGACGCCGAGATCGCGATCGGCCCGGATCGCGGCCTCGAGCGCGCTCGCGTCGACCCGGTACAGGGCGCCGTCGCCGATCCCGACCGCGGTCGCCGATCGCTCGAGGCGGTCGACGTAGGAGAGCTCGCCGAACAACGACCCGGCGCCGAAGGTCGTGAGCACCTGGGTGCCGATCGGCGTCCGCTTGGTGATGTGGACCCGACCCTTGCGGACCAGCAGGATGTCGCTCTCCTCCTGACCCTCGTGGAAGATGACCTCTCCGTTGCCGAAGGTGGTCGGCCGGAGGACGCGGGCCAGCGCGATGAGCTGGTCGTCGGTGAAGTGCCGAAACAGCCCCATCGCGCGGAGCTCGGTGGCACGCTGCAGGAGGTTGTCCTGCTCGGTCGGCAGCTCGCCGACGAGGCTCGCCCGTCGCCGGTAGGCGGCGGCGTTGAACAGCCGCGCCTGGCTCAGGGCGACGTGGTCGCAGGCCTTCTGGAGCGCCGAGCTGCGCGTCCGGACGAGAGCGTCCATGCTCCTCGGCGAGCGGTGGCAGAGCCGCGCCAGGGTCTCGACCCGCCGCCGTTCCTGGTCCTGCTCGCGCTCGGACCGCCAGGCGGCGAGCAGCATCGCGTCGACGGCGCTCTCGAGGGCGATGTCGTAGCTCTCCCTCTCGATCGCGGCGCGTGAGGTTTCGACCGCGAGCCGGAAGTCGAGGGGGTTGAGACGCCGCGCCTGGAGGAACTCCGCGAGGGCGGCGCCGGGGTCGCCGTGGCGCAGGTGGAGGAAGCCCGCAGCGGTGTAGGCGAGGTAGTTGAACGGCGTGCGCAGCTTGGCGAGGTCGATCATCTCGACGGCGCGCTCGAACTCGCCCCGTCGCTCGAAGATGTGGGCCATTCCGAGGGCGTGCGAGGCCTCGAGGTTGCGGCGCTTGAACTCGCGGTCGAAGCTGTCGGGGTTGGTGTAGGTTCGGAGCCGCGCCGCCTCGCGACGGAGCCGGCTGCCCTGGGGTGACAGCGACGACACCGTCTCGAGCAGCTCGGCGGCCTCGGTCGAGCGGCCGACCGAGTGGAGCCGGCGCGCCAGCTCGACGAGCCGCTCGATCATCGAGGGATGGGGAGTGACAGAGTCATCCATCGTGTTTCCAGGATCTTCAATTGTAGAAACTCCTGCGCCAAGCGTCAACAGATGGCTCCCCGAACGAACAGTCCGGCGGGGTTCCCGTACCATGGGAGATCGGGTCGGCCCGGTCGAATGGAATCGGGCCCCCGGCTGTTCCCCTGGAGGCTCCGGCGGCGCACGCCGGGACCGGAGAGGAATCGGAAGGTGCCGACTGCTCGCCTCGCCCTGGCCTTGATGATGGCGGCCGCGACCGTCCACGCGGCCGAGGTCGTCGACCCCGCCGATGTCCAGCCGGGCGCGGTCGGGATCTGCGTCACCGAGATGGACGGCGGCGAGGTGGTCGAGATCCCGGTCGAGGTGATCGGCACGATCGGCCCGTGGGCGCCGGAGGGCGAGATCGTCCTGGTCCGCCTCGAGGGCGAGCGCTACCGCCACACCGGGATCATCGCCGGCATGAGCGGCTCGCCGGTCTATGTCGACGGTCGCCTGCTCGGTGCGCTGGCCTTCGGCTGGCCCTTCGCCAAGGAGCCGATCGGCGGCGTGACGCCGTTCGCGAGGATGGTCGGTCTCTCGGCGGTTTCCGGGTCCGGCCCGGGTACGGGCGCGAGCCGGCCGGCCCTCGTCGAGCTCGTCGCGGCCGCCGGACGCCCGGGCCTCGGCGAGCGGCTCGCCGATTGGCTGCTGCCCGAGCGGGACGGCGGGACGGTGGGCCTGCCGGTGGCGGTCGCCGGGGGGCCGGCATGGCGCCCGGGCGACGGCGACTGGCTCGCCGAGAGCTGGCGGCGGCTCGGCTGGATGGCGGTGCCGGGCGGCGCAGGCGCTCCGACGGCCGGTGGAGCGGTCGAGCCCGGGGGCATGATCGCCGCGGTCCTGGTCGAGGGCGATGCGGTGCTCGCCGCCGGTGGAACCGTCACCGAGGTGCGAGGCGACGAGGTCTGGGCCTTCGGCCACCCCTTCCTGGGCGGTGGGGCGATCCGCCTCCCGATGGCGCGGGCGTCGGTGGTCGCGGTCATGCCGAGCCAGCTGAGCTCGTTCAAGTTCTTCTCGGTCGGGGAGACGATCGGCAGCTTCGAGGCGGACCGCTCGCGGGGCATCTGGGGCCGGATCGGCGAGACGACGCCGATGCTCCCGGTGACGGTCACCGTCGACGGTCGCCGCAACGCCTTCCGGATCGTCCGGCACGCGACCCTCAGCCCCTTCCTCGCCGCCTACGTGGTCCAGGCGAGCCAGGCGGCCCGGGGCCGGATGCTCGGCGACCAGACGATCGGCCTGCGGATCGAGCTCGACTACGCCGGTCAGGCGCCGGCGGTCTATCGCGAGACCCTGGCGGCCGGGGACGCGCCGGACCAGGCGGCGGCGCTCACCGCCGCGGTCGTCGCCTACCTCGAGAGCTCGAGCCACGAGGTCCCCGACCTCGAGGGGATCGCCGTCAGCCTCGAGACCGTGGAGCGGCTCCGCTCCGCGGAGCTGCTCGAGGCGATCCCCGCGCGCCGGGTCGTCCACCCGGGGGAGGAGCTCGTCGTACGGCTTCGGCTGCGGCCGTTCCGCGGCGGGGAGGTGATCCGCGATCAGGCCATCCGGATCCCGTCGGGGATGCCCGAGGGGCGGCTCGACCTGGTCGTCGCCGACGGCGCCTCGTGGTCGGTCTACGACCTCGGGATGCGGCCGCTCGAGCCCGGGTCGTTCGCCGACGAGGTGCGCCTGGTCAACTCGCTGACGCCGTCGACCTCGGTGGTGCTCGCCCTCGAGGCCCGGCAGCCCGGGGTGGCCCTCGCCGGGGGCAGCGTCGCGATGCCGTCCGGGCTGGTCGTCCAGCTCGAGAGCGGCCTCGGTCCGGCGATCGAGACCACCTCGTACACGGTCGTCGGGCGGGTCGACGTTCCATTCGACCTGCCGGTCGCGGGCGCCGAGAGGATCGAGCTGCGGGTCCGGGCGGAGCGTCGCGAGGGAAGGTCGGAGGTTCCATGAGACGAACGCTGATCATCGGTCTGATGCTCGCGGCGGCGTGGGCCACCCAGACCCAGGCCGCGCAGACGCGGCGCTGGATCGTCGACACCGCGAAGGATCTGCTCAAGGGCCGCGGCGACGGTGTCGCCGTCACCACCGACGGTCGCCTCGAGGGCGTCGACCGGTGGTCCGCGATCGCCACCCTCGACGAGCCGGTGGTGGTCGCCGGAGGGCTCGACGCCGACGGCTCGCTGGTGGTCGGCACCGGCCACCCCGCCAACCTCTACCGGATCGGTCGACGCGGCGCCGAGCTGCTGACCGCGGTGCCCGGTGAGCAGGTGACCGCGGTGCTGCCCACCCCCGACGGGATCCTGGTGGCGACCGTGGCCCCCGGCGTCCTGTGGCGCTGGCGCGACGGTCGTCTCGAGGAGATCGGCCGGCTCGGCGAGGGTGGCATCTGGGACCTCGCGGTGCACGACGGCGTGGTGATCGCGGCGGCCGGCTCGCCGGGGGGACTCTTCCGGCTCGGCCCGCGGGGCTTCAGCCGCTGGCTCGAGGTCCCCGATGTCCACGCCAGATGCCTGGCGACCGCCGACGGAACGCTGCTCGTCGGAACATCGGGCAAGGGCCTGATCCTCGGCATCGACCGGGACGGGCGGATGTCGCTGCTCGTCGACAGCCCGTTCACCGAGATCTCCGACATGGTGGCGACCGGGGACGGCTCGGTGTGGGCGGTCGCCCTGGTCGGCGAGCCGCCGGAGAGCCCGACCAACGGGAAGAGCGCGGCAAAGGCCAACGGTGAGGGCGACGACGGGTCGGCGACCACCGAGGCCGGAAGCCTCGACCTCGACCTGCCGAAGGTCAACGGCGGCACGGCCTCGTCCGAGCTCGTCCGGGTGACCCCTGAGGGCGCGCTGCTGAGCATCCACCGGTTCAGTCGCCAGGTCGCCTCGGCGGTCGCCCGCGACGGCGACGGGGTGCTGGTGGGCACCGGGTTCGAGGGCGAGGTCTGGCGGTTCGTCGACGACGGCGGCGCGCGCCTCGCGTCGGTCGACGCGGTCCAGGTCGTCGGCATCGTCGGCGACGGCGAGATCCTGCTCGCCCAGGGGCCGGCGGCGGTGCTGAGACGGGCGCCCGGGGGCGAGCCCGGCCGCTTCCGCAGCGAGGCGATGAGATTCCCGCGGCCGATGCGCTTCGGGGAGTACCGGGTCGACCCGCCGGTCGACGGCCTCAGGATCCGCTTCAGGACCGGTGCGAGCGACAAGCCCGACGAGAGCTGGCTGCCCTGGACCGAGTGGACCGGGGCGGCAACCGGGCGGCTTCCTCTGCCGGCGGCGCGCTCGGTGCAGTGGGAGATCGAGCTGGCGCCGGGGGACCTCGTCGACCGGATCGAGGTGGCGATGGCGGAGATCAACCTGCCACCCAGGCTGACCGAGGTCTCGGTGGAAGACCCGGGAACCGTCTACCTCGCCGCGCCGCCGCCGAGCGGACCGGTCGTCGACGCGATGCACCCGGACATCAACGGTGTGTTCACGGTGATCGACGAGAGCACCGAGCGAGCGGCGCCGGCGGCCAAGGGCAAGAAGTTCTACCGCGTCGGCTACCGCACCGTGAGCTGGCAGGCCGAGGACCCCAACGAGGACCCGATGCGGTTCGATCTCGAGGTCGAGCGCCGGGACGGCCACCGGCTGCCGGTCGTCGAGCGCATCGAGGGGACCCAGCTCGCGGTCGACACCACCGCGATCCCGGACGGCCTCTACCGTTTCGTCGTCACCGCGTCGGATGGGCCGCAGAACCCGGGGGCGGCCCTGTCGGCCACTGCGAGCAGCCGCTGGTTCACCGTCGACAACACCCCGCCGCGGCTCGAGGTCCGTGCCGACGGGGACCTCTGGCAGGTTCGGGTCAGCGACGCGTCGAGCCCGATCGCCCAGGTCGAGTGGTCGCGCAACGGCGATCGCTGGCACCCCCTGGCGCCCGCCGACGGCGTGCTCGACGGCACCGTCGAGAGCTTCGAGTTCCCGCGTCAGGGCGGCCGGGGACTGGTGGTCGTCCGAGCGATCGACCGGCACCACAACCGGGCCACCGAGGGTGTCGTCGAGGATTGACGAGGGGCACCGGCCCCGAGCGGTCGGTCGTGAGCTCGTTGTACGGAACCCGTGCGACGTTCCGAGGTAAGATATGCCCGTGGTCCACACCCAACCCATCGCGGTCTACCCCGGGTCCTTCGACCCCTTCCATGTCGGTCACGTGGCGATCGTCGAGCGCGCGAAGGAAATCTTCGCCCGGGTCGTCGTCGGCATCCTCGACAACACCGGCAAGGAGGCGCTGTTCTCCCCCGAGGAGCGGCTCGAGATCATCAGCGAGCACTACCGCCGCGACGACCGGGTCGAGGTCCGCTCGTTCTCGGGGCTGCTGGTCAACTTCCTCGACGAGGTCGGCGCGTCGATCATCGTCCGCGGGATGCGCGCGGTCTCCGACTTCGAGTACGAGTTCCAGATGGCGCTGATGAACCGGCGGCTCGCCCCGCACGTCGAGACCGTCTTCCTCACCCCCAAGGAGGAGTTCACCTATCTCTCGTCGCGTTTGGTGCGTGAGGTCGCGGCGCTCGGCGGCGACGTGACCGGTCTCGTGCCCGACCCGGTCAAGCTCCGGCTCGAGCGACGGTACCGCAAGGCCACCCACCCGCCGACCCGCTGACCGGCCGGACGCCGTGCGGCTGACCGTCTTCGGCCCGGGCTACCCGTTTCGCGGCGGCATCGCGAGCACGACGACCCGTCTGGTCGGCGCGCTCACCGCACGCGGCCACGAGGTGCTCTTCCTGACGCCGAGCCGGCAGTACCCGCGCTGGCTCTACCCGGGGATCTCGGACCGCGACCCCGAGGCCTGCCCTCCGGTCGCCGGCGCCCGTCCCCTCATCGACCCCTTCAACCCGGTCGGCTGGCGTCGGGTCCGGCGGACCGCCGAGGCCCACGAGGCGGACGCCTGGGTCATTCCCTACTGGACATCGGCGTGGTCCGGGCTGTGGTCGTATCTGCTCGGCGCCGACCGCCGGCCGGCGGTGGTCGCGGTGGTCCACAACCCTTTCGACCACGACGCCCGGCCCTGGCAGCGCCTCGCCGCGCGCCGGGTGCTCGGCCGCTGCGACGGGCTCTTTACCCACGCGGCGTCGTTGGCGAGGGAGCTCGAGCACGTCCACCCGACCCTGCCGGTCGCCCATCACCGTCTGCCGGCGGCCGCCGCGCCGCGGCCCCTCGACCGGGGGGGCGCGCGAGCCGAGCTCGGCCTGCCCGAGGGCCGCCGGGTCGCGCTCTTTCTCGGGCTCATCCGGCCGTACAAGGGGGTCGACCTGCTGCTCGAGGCCGCGGCCGCCCTCCCCGCCGCGTCCGACTGGTTCTTTCTCGTCGCCGGCGAGCCGTGGGGCGGTCTTGCCGACCGGTTGCGGCGACAGGCCGCGTCGCTCGGTCTCGAAGGCCGGGTGCGGCTCGATCTCGGATGGGTCCCCGAAGGACGGGTGGGGACGCTGCTCGCGGCGGCAGACCTGCTCGTCCTGCCCTACCGGCGGGGGTCGCAGTCGGCGGTCGCACCCCTCGCCCTGACCGCCGGGCTGCCGGTGCTTTCGACCGCGGTGGGCGGCGTGCCCGAGCTGGTCGTCGACGGCGACAACGGCATCATCGTGCCTCCCGGCGACGCGGCGGCGATCACGGCGGCGCTCGAGCGGCTCGACCCGGACCGCCTGGCCCGGCTCGCCGAGGGCGCGCGGCGCTCGGTCGCCGGGCTCGACTGGGACGACTACGCGTCGGTGCTCGAGGAGCTCATCGGCAGGGTCGTGAGATGACAACGCCCGCGCCGGAGCGCGGGCGTTGGTGGCTCGATTCGCCGGTCGATCAGTGGACGAGGCTGCGGATCATCTCGTGCGCCTGCTCGCGGGTCAGCCCGTCGCCGACCGGCAGATTCTTGACCGGGGGCATGCCGTTCTCGTCGAGCTGGACATAGGCGACCGCCTCGTCGACGTCCCAGTACATCACGACGTCGAGGCCGTGACCGACCTCGACCTTGGCCGAGGCGAGCACCATGTCGGGGTTGATGGCGATCATCGACTCGGTTCGCCACACGGTGATCGCACGCCGGCGCTTGATGTCGCCGACCCACTCCTCGACGACCTCGTAGCCGATGCTGAGAATCTGGAAGGCGCAGTTCGAGAAGTCGCTCGCGAAGACGGTCGGGGCGCCGGACTGCGGATCGACGAAGATCTTGGGGTGGGCGAGCCCGGCGGCATTCTGGATGCCCTCGCAGCCGATACCGTAGGGCAGCAGGTCGCGCAGCGCGAACGGGTTGAACGCGGCGACATCGGGGACGCCGCTCCCGTCGAGGGTGACCGATGCGAGGAAGGCGGATCCGTCATCCCGGTCCTCGGTGAACCCCCACCAGAGCAGGTGGAGGAAGGTGGCGCCGAACTCGATCGGCTCGCCGTTGTCGTCGAGGACGATCGTGTCGAACCGGTCGATCATGAGCTGGGGGTTCTCGGCGGCGGTGCCGTCGCCGCCGGCGATGGTGAAGGGGCCGCTCCAGATCCCGTCGACGTACCAGGCGATCTCGACGCGCGAAACGAGCTCGTCGCCGGTCTGCCAGGCGACGAAGACGGCGCCGGTCAGCTCGTCAACTCCGACCTGCACGGAGGAGACGGCGGGGCCGGCAGTCTGCGGGATGGTGCTCTCGGTGACGGTTCCGTCGGCGAGGCGGTGGCTCACGACGAGCCCGTCGGCGGTCGGGACCGCACGGTGGAGCTCGCCATTCCTGGTCAGCACCATGTCCGCCGCCGTCGCGGCCGCCGCTGTGCCGACCAGGAGGACTGCGATGAGTGTGGCTCGTGCCGCTCTCATGGTCACCCCCTCAGGTTGACCACGGAGGTCAGATCGGTCACGAGGAAGACATCGATGATTTCCTCGCTGATCCCGACCTCCGGGTAGTACGCGGTGAGCTCGCGCAGGTAGCGACGGGCCCGGAAGGTGTCGCCGCGTCTCACCGCGGTCTCGCTCAAAAGGAACAGACAGTTCTTCGCGACCTGGTCGTCCTCGTACTCGATGGCGAGATCGAGGGCTCGCTCGCCGCAGTCGTGGGCGCGCTCGAGGTCGCCCGCCAGAAGATGCCCGTAGCAGAGATCCTGCAGGGTCTCGTACAGCAAATGGTCGGCGCCGATCTCTTCGAAGCCGGCTCGCGCGCGTTCGCAGAGCTCGATGCCTTCGGCCAGGCTGCCGTTGCACATCCGGGCATAGCCGAGGTTGTCGAGGACCTGGTTGGAGTTCTCGGGCTGGAGCTGCCGCTCGCTCCCGAGCCCGGTCAGGATGTCGGCGAAGATCATCTCGGCGTCGTCAAAGCGCGAGGTCTGGAGGGCGAGGCGACCCCAGGTGTTCGCCGAACGGATCCTGAGGTCGGGGTCGCCGGCCTCGGTGGCGAGGTGGGTCGCACGCTCGGCCCAGCCGCGCGCCTGGTCGACGTCGCCGATCGCGCAGTAGGCGTCGCTGAGGTTGTAGGCCGCCGACCAGCGGTTGCGCGGGCTCGGGCTGCGCAGGAAGAGCTTCTTGAGCTCGGGGATCTCCGGCTCGGCCCGGCCGGTCTGGATGAGCACGAACGCACGCTGACAGTAGGCGGTGTCGATGAGGTCCTGGTCGCCGAGCGAGCGCGCGAGGGCCTCGGCCTCGGTGAAGAGCTCGAGCGACCGATCGAGGTTCGAGGCGGCGTAGGCGGCCTGGGCCTGACCCAGCAGCTCGTCGAAGCGGGCGCTCACGACCCGGTCTCCATTCCGCGGCGCCGGCTCGCTACGGCGCGCCGGTCCTGCTGCTCGCGGCGGACCTTGAACTCGAGAAACTCCATCGCCTCGCGGCGGCCCTCGTCGCTGAGCTGGCGCACGAGGTGGAGGATCTGCATGTCCTCGTGGCTGAGCGGCCGCGCGGTCGGCTCGTCGGCGGCCTGCCGGGGGTCGAAGAAGTCGTTGAGCGCGACGTCGAAGACCGCCAGGATCTTGAAAAGGTTGTCGAGGGAGACCCGGTACTCGCCCTTCTCCATCCGCGACAGGTCGGACTGCTGGATGCCAATTTGGCGCGCCAGCTCGGTCTGGGTGAGGTGGCGCTCGCGGCGCAGCGCGCGCAGACGGGCCCCCACATCGGCCGCGGGAGTCGTCAGCTCGTGGAGCTCGATCGCCATCTCGGTTGCCGTCCCTTTCCGAACCATAGTACCATCCCGCGCGCAGCAGACACACTGCGCCCGAGACGATATACATGTATAGTATGCAGCCGTCGCGTCCGCGTCAAGCTGCTCCGGGGTCCGATTCCCCGAAACGCCCGACGCGCCGACTCGCAATCCGCACCGGGAGATCCATGCTGCGTTACCTGCTCGCCCCCGCACGGCTGGTGCGGACCCTGGCGACCCACCGTTTCCTGCTCGCCCAGCTCGCCTGGCGGGCCTTTGCGTCGCGTCACGCCGGGGCGGTCCTCGGCTGGCTGTGGACGCCGCTCGGGACCGCGGTCCAGTTCGCCCTCTACACCGTGGTCTTCTCGGTGATCCTCGAGATCAAGATCCCGCTGATGACTGGCACCGATCTTGCTGATCGCGTGCCCGTGGCGTTCGGCGTCTTCCTGATCACCGGCCTCGTGCCCTACCTCGCTCTGAACGACGTGGTCCTGCGGACCTCGCGGGTGATCCGGGCCAACGCCACCCTGGTCCAGCGGGTCCGCCTGCCGCTCGAGGTTCTGGTGGTCGGCGATCTCCTCGGCACGCTGTTGCACCACCTCGCCGCGGTGGTGCTGATGATCGCCTACTGCGCCTGGTCCGGGGTGCTGGTCCTCGGCGGCGCCGGCTGGCTGGCGCTCGGGCTCGTCGTGCTGCTGGTGCTGGCGATCGGCGCCGGGCTGCTGGTCAGCATCCTCGGGGTCGCGCTGCCGGACATCCCCGAGGTCCTCGCCCTGCTGCTCCAGCTCGCGCTGTACGGCGCTCCGATCATCTACTCCCTGAGCTTCGTCCAGCCGGGCTGGCTGAGGATGCTCATCCAGGCCAACCCCGTGACGCCCCTGGTCGGCGTCTTTCGCGCCGGGCTGCTCGGCGTCGCGCCGCCGGCCGCCCCGTCCCTCGTGTACCTCGCCGCCGTCGCCGCCGTGCTTCTCGTCGTCGGCTCGGCGGCCCTCGACCGATACCGTATGACGATCCCCGATCTGCTGTGACGGTCGGGCGATCGATGGAGGAATCCACATGAACCGAGTGATCCATTTTGCCGCGGCCGTCGCCTGCACCATCGCCGTCCAGGCCGGGGCACAGGTTCCAGAGCTCCCGGAGGTCGTGGCTCCCGGTCCCACCCCGACCCCCGCGTCGCCCATCGGCAGCTCCGAGCGAGCCCTCGCCACCGCGATGGGCGAGACCGAGATGGTCTGGACGCCCGAGCAGGGCACGAGGACCTGGGAGGAGTTCATCACCGACTGGCTGACGCCGCGCCAGGTCGAGAAGTCGATCGCCGTGCGGGTCGACGACACCTACGCCTATCCCCACCCGGCGGTGTCGATCAAGATGGAGATCGTCAAGGAGGACGCGACCCACCTCTGGCTGCGCGGCATCCCGCCCGAGGACCCGGCGTCCCCGTTGCACAACATCTGGGCCAGGCGCCAGGCCGAGGAACGGCTGGTCAAGGACCGGATGGACTGGGAGCGCGAGCACGGCGACTACCACACCTGGGTCGACTTCGGCGCGGTCATCGTGCCGCCGCCCTTCGCCGACGTTCTCAGCCTCGAGCCCCACAACACCGGCCTGCCGCAGAGCGGGCTGTGGCAGATGAACTTCGTCATCGACGACGTCGATGACGACGGGATCGACGACCTCGTCGCGCCACCGGCGCGCAAGGGCGTCAGCCAGCCGGCGGTTTACAAGGGGCTGCCGGACGCGGGCTTCCGGCTGATGCGCGAGGCCGGCTGGCTGCGCGGCATCCCCTACGACTACGGAGGTGTGGCGACCGGAGACTTCGACGGCGACGGCCACCTCGACATCGTGCTGGCGATCCACTTCAAACAGCAGTTCGTGCTGTACGGCGACGGCAAGGGCGGCTTCCCGCGCAGCGACCGGCTGAGCGGGCCCGATCCGCGTTTGACATCGCGCGCCTGCACCGTGGCCGACTTCAACGGCGACGGCCGCGAAGACCTGGCCTTCATCGCCGAGCTCGACGTCGACCTCGGCAACCAGCAGAGGATCGAGGACAAGTCGACGGTATGGGTCCAGCTGCGCACCGACAACGGCTGGCAGCTGGTCACCGAGGGTCTGCCGATCGTGCTGATCAGCGACGACATCGAGAGCGTCGACGTCGACCGCGACGGCCGGGTCGACCTGGTTGTCGGGTCGAACACCGCCGACTGGCGCAAGCTCGTCTTTCTCAACCGCGAGGACGGCTGGCAGGAGCAGTTCTCGCACGGCGTGCTGAGCAACGCCTACCACTTCGACGTCGAGCCGTTGGCGGTCGAGGGCGGCGACCTCGAGGTCTATGCCGCCTTCATGCAGTACCGCATGATCGACGGCAAGAACACCGCGCGGACCGGCCTGCTCCGCTACCGCTGGACCGAGGACGGGCTGGTCGCCCCGACCGGGCCGATCTACTTCGACGACGACCGCACCAACCCCTACGTCCGGGTCGGGGTCGGCGACCTCAACGGCGACGGCGTCACCGATCTCGTGTCGGGGCGCAAGCTCGGCGGGCTCGAGGCCTGGATCGGCAACGCCGACGGCGGCTTCACCCTCGAGACCAGCCCCGAGCTGGTCGGACCGGGACGGGCCTTCGAGATCCAGCTCGCCGATCTCGACGGCGACGGCCGCGACGACATCCTCGCCGCGTTTGCCGAGGTCGAGGAGAAGCCGGGCGGGATCCGGCTCTGGCTCAGCCGGCCCGCGACCGAGTGACGGCTTGACATTCGCCCCGGATCGGCTCGATAATGACCGACGGTGGGGAAACGCCTTCAGCTATTGACAGACGAGCGGCATCGGTGCTATATTTTATGCTGTGATGACATAAAGATGAGCTAAAAGCTTGAAGGAAAAATACTTAAACAGGAGGTGATGCGAAAGAGACGGAGCAGGTGAGGGGCCCTGGAAGGGGCCGCGAAACCGGAAGTACTTTGGCAATGTATTCGAATGGAAGGAGCTGAGTAATGAAAAGATTCGTGACTCTCGCGCTGGTTGGCGCGCTGGTCCTGGGCGCAAGCAGCATCGTGTACGCGAATGTCTGCGCCTTCGACGTTGCGCCGGCCGCGACCATCCTGTTCCCCTTCGTGACCCTCGACTACAATAATCCGACGTCGGGTCTGAGCACCACCTTCTCGATCACCAACGTGTCGGCCGAGGCCCAGGTGGTCCACGTGACCGTGTGGACCGACTTCTCGGCGGCGATCCTCGACTTCAACATCCTGCTCACCGGCTACGATGTGATCTCGATGAACATCCGCGACATCCTCGTCAACGGCCAGCTCCCCGTCACCAAGAACGAGGCGCACAGCGGCAACGAGGGTGTGTCGGTCAACGGCCCGGTGTCGTTCGGCAACCAGCTCAACGGCTCCTGGCTCAACCCGGGCATCGACGATCCGCAGCCGACCTCCGACCTCGGCGCCCGCTGCAACAGCTCGAACTCCTCGTACCCCGGCCTGTACGCGTCCCCGATCCCGCCGGGCTTCCTCGGCCTGTTCCAGGGTTATCTGCAGGTCAGCCAGACCGTCGACCGGCTGCACAGCAACGACTGCGTGAAGTCGTTCGGCGACGCGTACGAGCTCACCCCGACCCCCTACTGGGCCGAGCGTGACACCACCTACCCGACCTGGATGTACATCACCGCCGACGTGGTCGAGAACTGCAACAAGCTGTTCCCCGACTCCCCTGGCTACTTCAGCCAGGAGGCGCGGATGGACAACGTCCTGATCGGCGACGTGTTCTGGACCTCGACCGTTGACCGGCTCTCCGAGGCCAACAACGCGGTCCACCTCGAGGCCTCGATGAACCTCGACGCCGTCGCCACCATCGCCCCGACCGGCTTCCCGGTCTCCTTCTACCACCGCTACGCGGTGCTCAACGACGGCGTCTCCGACTACCGCGAGCCGCTGCCGACCGCGTGGGCCTTCCGCTACCTCGGCGCCGGCGTTGCCGGTATCGATACCGACGTCCAGGTGTGGAAGGGCTCGAGCGCCTACGCCTTCACCTATGACCTCGACCGCAACGGCGCCAACCAGGTGTCGCCGGACGAGCTCGTCGCCTCGAACTGCCACGCCTACACCTACTATGCGTGGGACGAGGACGAGATGGTCACCACCGTGACCTCGGTGCCGTGGTCGATGCCGGGCGGCGAGTCGGTCATCCCGAACCTCATCCCGCTCGAGACCCAGTCGATCCCGGTCGACCAGTTCGACACCCCGGGCGCCTACGGCTGGATGCTCTTCGTGTGGCCGGCCTCGAACTACCCGCCGAACGCCACCAACGAGCCCGATGACTTCTATCAGACCTGGATGGGCGTCCGCTACGAGGCGAACACCCAGTGGTCGGCCGAGCGTGACGCCGCCGTCATGGGCAACTGGAACTGCTTCAGCGACCAGTACCTGCCGCTCCTGGGCATCAACTACCAGTATGTTGATCCCACCGGCTACGTGACCTCTCCGGGCGCTCCGGTCAACTAAGCGACCCAACCGTGCGATCCAGAGGCGGCCTTCGGGCCGCCTCTTTTTTTGCCGGTCGCCCGCGTCGACTGGACGAGAGACCGGCGCCTTCCTCCTCATCGGAATGACCCGATGCCGACCTCGGACGATCGCCCGGTGGGACCCCGGGTGAGGTGGCGACCGGAGACCCGGCCGGGGGCACAACCGCACATGTCAAGAACGTAAAAGGCCGGTCAACCACCCACACCGGGGTGGACAGTCGATCGCCGTTTGGTCATACTCTCAGCCGCGCTGCGGCAGGGGAGGGCGGGCGAAGCGTCGAGCTGCCGGTCCCGACCCCCTCGTGACCCGGGTCACAGCTCGGAGTGATCGGCTAAGTATCTGAAAAAGATCGGGCTAATGTTAGAATTGTCGTGTTGACAGCGTCAAATTCCGTTGCCTATAGTGGACCCGTGGAGGTGACCTCATGATCCGACCTCTCGCGACCCGTACCCCGGTGGTATCCGCCTTCGCGGTCGTCGCGTTTGCCGTCGCGCTGCTGCCGGCCGGCGACGCCGCTGCCCAGGGCTGCTTCGAGCACGTTCGAAACCTCAACTACTCGCCGACCAACTGCGAGGCCCTGCCGACCATCGACCGGGTGTTCCGGATCCAGGAGATCCGCTGGAAGGGGCACGACTACCTCTTCGTCGACGAGGGCAACGAGATCGCGATCTTCAACATCGACGACCCCACCGACCCGGACAACCTGACGACCTCCAACTTCAACATCCCCAACGTCGGCGACTCAGACTACGACCTCATCAACTTCTCGGTGTGCGACGACTGCCGGTACGGGATCGCCAACTACAAGGCGGCGACGGTGCTCTTCGACCTCGGGACCGGGGCGCTCCCCGGCTTTGCCGCCTCGAGCAAGAACTTCGACGCCAACCTCATCCAGGGCGGCTACACCTTCTCCTACGGCAGCCAGCAGTACCTGGTCGCGGCGAGCCTCGGGACGGCGCCCTGCCCGAACAACAAGTCGGGGCTCTACCTGTTCAACGGGATCGCCGAGGCCGGCAACCCGGTCATCCAGTGCCTCGACAACGGCGGCAGCGGGCCGGAGATCCAGAACGGGCTCCGGGTCGAGGGGACCGACCCGCCGGTGATCTACATGTCCGAGCGCTTCGGCCAGTTCCGGATCTACCGGGCTCACACCAGCCCGACCTTCGGTCTCGACTACCTGGGCAACGGCGGTATCTCGACCGCCAACATGACCCGCGGCTACGGCGCCGCGGTCGATGCGAGCGCCGGGCTGCTCGCGGTCGCCAACGCCGGCGTGCTCAAGATCTACGACATCGGCTGGGGCAACGGGACCCCGGCGACCCCATCGCAGCTGTCGAGCAAGACCCTGACCGGGCTGGCGAGCGCCAACGCGGTCGGGCTGCGCTACCCGATCGTCCACGTCGCCCAGCGCAACGCGACGGTCGAGCCGCAGACCTTCGACGTCTCGACGCCGACCAACCCGGTGTCCCTCGACCAGGACTTCTGGGACCCGTCCAACCCGTGGAACGCCCTCGGAAGCTGCCTGTGGAACCAGCACGTGGTCTTCTCCGACGACGGCGCCGCGATGTACCTTTCGCGCTACAGCTCGCTCCAGGTCATCGACCCGACCGCCTGTTCGGGGCCGATCCAGCCGATCGCCAACCTCAGCATGAGCCCGCAGCCGGCCTTCCCCGGCGACCAGCTGACCGTGACCAACACCTCGGTCGGCGGCGAGCGTTGGGCTCGCTGGATCACCGACGGCTCGAGCCCGCACGGCAGCACGGTTCTCGCCGGTTCGACGAGCCTGACCACCAGCAACCTGCCGCTGGTCTACACCCTGCCGATCGACATGACGACGACCGACGTCTTCTACGCCCACGCCGCGGTCGAGACCGACGAGTACCCCTACGTCCCCGGCTCGACCCCCGAGCAGATCAAGACCCAGCAGGTGTCGATCAACCGCACGCCGACCGCGACGATCAGCGTCACCCCGCAGGCGGCGATCACCGGCGACACCGTCACCCTGACCGCGGGCGCCCAGGGCCATCCCGGGGGTGCCGTCCCTTTTGAGTGGATGGTCACCGGTCCGACGGGGTCGACCCCCTACACGGGCAACCCGGTGACCGGCGTCGTGCTCGGCGAGAGCGGGCAGTGGACCTTCGCGGTCGACGTCAACTACCAGCACATCGTCGGCGGCAACCCCTACACCTACTCCACCCAGCTGGTCCGCGACATCTCGTCGGTGGCGGCGGACTTCACGATCTCGCCGGCGGCGCCCAAGCACAACGAGCTCATCACGCTCACCAGCACCTCGCGGGCCCAGACCGGGGCGGTGCTGACCTTCGACTGGGACGTGCTGACCCCGGCCGGCGCGCTAGTCCACGAGCTCGCCTTCTGCGACGGCGCGGGCCCGGTCAACGACCAGTGCCAGATCCCCGCCGAGACCCTGACCTGGGACACCTATGACATCCGCCTGACGCTGACCAACAGCGTTCCCGACCCGGACGACGTCAGCGTCAAGCTCGCCGAGGACGTCGTGGTGGCCAACGGCAACATCCAGGTCGACTTCACCTGGGCGCCGACCAGCCCCGAGATCGGCACCTGGATCGGCTTCCAGGTCACCGGGGTCTCGGCTCAGGACATCGAGCGGTCGGAGTGGACCTTCGGCGGCACCGGGTGCGACGGCACCACCACCTACACCTGCGTCGAGCCGCACTTCCCGAGCTGCAACGAGGCCGCCTTCGCCTACGCGAGCGGCGGGCAGAAGACGGTACGGCTCACCGTCACGACGACCGGCGGGATCGCCCAACCTCAGGTGAGCCACGTCGTGTCGGTGAGCAACACCGGCTCGTGCAGCGGCACGCCGACCTGCACCTACTCGATCAGCCCGACCTCGCGGACCTTCACCTCGGCGGGAGGCACCGGCACGATCTCGGTGAGCACCCAGACGGGCTGCAGCTGGACGGCGAGCGAGGGCGTACCATGGATCTCGATCACGGCGGGATCGAGCGGCAGCGGCTCGGGGACCGTGACCTACCAGGTCGCCGAGAACACCGGCCAGCAGCGCACGGCCCAGATCACCGCCGCCGGCAAGACCCACACCGTCACCCAGGAGGCAGGGATCGTCTGCCAGTACTGGCTGACCACCCAGGGCAAGGTCTTCGACCCCTCGGGAGGGGCCGGCAGCTTCACCATCAACGCCTCGGACGAGAGCTGCACCTGGCAGGCGACGAGCACGGTCGGCTGGATCTCGGTGAGCACGCCGAGCGGCAGCGGGCCGGGTACCATCAACTACAACGTCGCCGAGAACAACACCCCGCACCAGCGCGAGGGGATCATCCGGGTCACCGGCCAGAGCAGCTTCACCGACGACTACACGGTGACCCAGAACCACCCCTGGATCCCGGTCGACATCGAGATCTCGAAGATCAACCCCGAGATCGGCGAGACCGTCACCCTGACGGTCGACGAGCGGCTCGAGGTGACGGGCTGGGATCTGACCTCGGAGGACTGCCAGGAGAACTCGCCGATCATCACCTGTCCCGGCACCGCCGGGACCTGCAACGAGATCGAGTGGGCCTGGGCCGACTCGGGTCTCAAGGAGATCACCGTCGAGACCACCTCGGGCAGCCAGTCGAAGGGGGTCACGGTCAAGACCACCGGCGAGTGCCCGCCCTTCTGCGGCAAGGACGGCCCGCCCGAGGCGTCGTTCGTCATCAGCCCGAGCCCGGCCAACGAGGACGAGGAGGTGAGCTTCACCGACACCTCGTCGGGCGGCGGTCTCAAGGTCCTCGCGACCGGCCTCGGCTGGACGCCGACGAGCCCCGAGATCGGCGAGCTCACGACCTTCACGATCACCGGCCACACGGGCGACATCCGCGCCGAGTGGGACTTCGGCGAGAACGGCTGCTCGGGTTTCCCGCAGATCCAGGTCTGCGAGCCCTTCTTCGGCAACTGCCACGACATGGGCTTCAAGTTCGCCTCGGCCGGCGACAAGACCGTCTCGGTGACGGTCAAGAACCCGGCGACCGGCGCCGTGCTCGGCTCGACGACCCGAACGGTGACGGTGCAGAGCACGGGCAGCTGCGGTGGTACGCCGACCTGCACCTACAGCCTCAACCCGGCGAGCTGGAGCTTCCCGGCCACCGGGGGCAGCCTGAGCTTCGCGGTCAACACCCAGGCCGGCTGCACCTGGAACGCGACCACCGCCAACCCGTGGATCACCCTGAACAGCCCCACCAGCGGCACCGGGTCGGGCACGGTGAGCTATGACGTCGCCGCCAACGCGGGCGAGGCGCGCTCGGGCGCGATCTCGGTCAAGAGCCAGACCCACAGCGTCTTCCAGCTCGGTGGTGGCGGTGGAGGCGGCGGTGGCGGTGGCGGCGGTGGTGGAGGCGGCGGTGGTGGTGGCGGCGGTGGCGGCGACACATCGCCCACCGAGTGGCTGTGGACCGTCCGTCTCGGCTCGCAGGTCATCGTCACCTCGACCGAGCAGGACTTCACCCACGTCTTCCGCGACCCCGGCTTCTACCAGGTCGAGCTGATCGCCTCGAACTGCGCCGGGTCGGACACCGCGACCCAGACGCTGGAGATCATCGATGTCGAGGAGCCCGCGCCCGACGTCTTCCTCGTGCCCTCGGCGGTGCACACGCCGGGTCTCAACCAGACCCTGTGGAAGACCGACCTGCGGATCTTCAACCCGGGGAGCGACCAGGTGATGGTCGACATCGAGTATCTACCCGAGAACACTAACAATAACCAGGGGGTCATTCACGGCCTGAGCCGGATCGTCGCGCCGAGCGGGACCCTGGTGATCGACGACATCGTCGAGGCGATCCCCGGCATCCAGGGCGACGACAACAAGGGATCGCTGCGGTTCGTCTACGGCGAGGGGGTCGAGGTCACGCCCTTGATCATGTCGAGGACGTACAACGATACCCCCAACGGGACGTTCGGCCAGTTCGTCAAGGCGGTCCCGGTCCAGGAGAGCGAGCAGGACTTCCTGCTGCTCACCGGGCTCGCCGAGAACCTCTACTCGCGGACCAACCTGAGCCTCGCCAACCTCACCGACCGCTATGCGAGCGGGATCACGATCCGGGTGCTCAGCGACGCCGGCGAGATCATCGGCGACCCGGTGGTGATCGGCGTCCTGCCGCACAGCACGACCCAGGTCGTCAAGATCGCCGAGGCGGCCGGGATCTTCACCGACCTCGACATCTTCTCGCTCTACATCTTCACCAACGGCCACGACGTCTCGGCGAGCGCATCGGTCGTCGACAACGCGACCGGCGACCCGGTCCACGTCGAGTCCGTCGGCCAGGACGGCGAGATGGCTTGGCTGCCCGGGGTCGCCCGGCTGGCCGGCGCCAACGACTCGAACTGGCGCTCCGACGTCACGTTCTTCAACGACACCGTCGATCCGACGTCGACGAAGATCAGGTACTACTCATCCGAGAGCGGACAGATCGGAATCCCGTGGATGAACCTCGGGCTGCCGTCGGCCAACGCGGCCTTCTTCGCCGACCTGCTCGGCAGCTCGATGCTGCCCTCGGGGGTCGAGTCCAAGGGCTATCTCGTGATGACCAGCAACGACGGCTCGCCGCTGCCCCAGGTCGTCGCCAGGACCTACAACGTCGACGTCCACGGCGGGACCTTCGGTCAGAACCTCAAGCTCTTCTGCGAGACCGACCTCATCGCGGCCGGCCAGTCCGGCTTCATCGCGGGGGTGTCGAACTCCGCCGACAGCGGTCTCGGCTTCCGGACCAACGTCGGGGTGCTCAACGTCAGCGACGAGACCCCGGCAGTGGTCGAGATCTCGATCTACAACACCGAGGGTGAGCGGGTCGGCCGGATCCCGGGGTTCAACGTCGGGCCGGGGGTCTTCATCCAGGAGAACGTCTTCCAGTTCGCCTATCTCGCCAACGTCACGATGGACGGCTCGATCGAGGTCAAGGTCCTGTCGGGGGGCCCGGTGGCGGCCTACGCCTCGGTGGTCGACAACCGAACCCAGGACCCGATCCTCATCCCGGCGGTCGTGGTCGACGTCCAGTAGGTCCGAGGACCGGGTTGAAGCAACGCGACGGGCGGCCCCAGGGCCGCCCGTCGATCTTCCTGCTCTCGACTATGGCGCTTCTTACTCGACCTCGCCGGCGTCGAGACGCTCGGCCTCGGCGGGGTTGAAGAACAGCGAGCGGTCGAGGGGTCCCGCCGAGAGGTAGCTCAGCTTGGTCACCCGGACGTGACCGGTGGGCAGGCCCTCGAGGTCGATGCCGTCGAGCAGCACCTGGGTGGGCAGGCTGACGCCGTCGACGTCCTGCCGCCCGAGGACGCGGTAGCGGATCCCCTCGGCGCGGACCTCACGAAGGTCGGGGGCCGGCAGGTACTCGGCCCCGAGCACCAGGTGGTCGGTGCGGCCGATGAAGACCTTCCAGGTGGTGACCATGCTCGGCGCGGCGAAGAAGTCGGCGTCGAAGCCGATCTCGAGGACCCAGGCCGGCGTCCCGTCGAAGCTGCCCTCGGTGACGGCGCCGAGCTCGACCCCCGGCATCCCGAGCGAGAACGGCATGAGCAGCGGGAACAGGGTCTGGCGGATCGTCCCGCCGGCCATCCGGGGCGTCTGGGGACGGCTGTCGAGCTCGCCGCGGATCATCGCCCAGCCGTCGCCGTTGTCGAGGGCCAGGCTGACCCCGCCGTCGAGCTCGAGCCGGATGCTGTCGAGCCGGCGGCCGTGGAAGATCGCGGTGAGGTCGCGGACCTGGGCGGTGCCGTCGGACGCGGTCTCCTCCTGGCGGATGGCGGCGCGGATCATGTCGTGCTGGTCCATCGTCGTCGCGGTCTCGGCGGCCGCGACGGCGCGGCTGACGAGCTCCTCCGCCGAGGGGGCGGCGGCCGCCGCCTGGCCGGCGACGACCACGAGCCCGACGGTGAGCGAGAGCGCGGTGGTGCGTGAGATCATCATCGTCTCCTTGTGCGGACGGGATGCCCGGGGTCGCCCGGGCCGATGGCGGCCATTATAGGGTCAAACCGGGGACCGCCCCGGGTCGCGTTACAGGGTGTTTACAGCCGCCGCGACGTCTCACCGGTCCGGCCTCCGATGTGGTATCTTTCGGCCCGTCATGGCTTTGGACCCAAACCGGCCGGCGATCAGCGTGCACGACGTGCACAAGTGGTACCGGGTCTACGCCTCGCCGACCGAGCGGATCAAGCGGGTGGTCGGGCGGCGCAGCCGTCACCTCGACGTCCAGGCCCTCGACCGGGTGAGCTTCGCGGTCGCGCCGGGCACGGCGGTCGGGATCATCGGCGAGAACGGCGCCGGCAAGTCGACCCTGATGAAGATCATCGCCGGCACGACGACGCCGACCGCCGGGCAGATCGAGGTCCAGGGAACGGTGGCCGCGATCCTCGAGCTCGGCGCGGCCTTCCACCCCGAGTTCTCGGGTCGCGACAACGCGGTCCTCTACGGCGCCCTGATGGGGCTCGAGCGGCACGACATGGAGGCCCGGCTCGCGCGGATCTTCGACTTCGCCGAGCTCGGCGAGTTCATCGACCACCCGGTCAAGAGCTACTCGACCGGGATGGCGATGCGGCTCGCCTTCGCCGTGGCCACTCATGTCGAGCCGGACGTGCTGGTCGTCGACGAGGCGCTCGCGGTCGGCGACGGCTACTTCCAGAAGAAGTGCGTCGACACGATCCGCGAGATCAAGGACCGGGGGACGACGATCGTCTTCTGCTCGCACGCCATGTACTACGTGACGAGCTTCTGCGACCGCGCGATCTGGCTCGCCGGCGGCCGGGTCGAGCGCGACGGTCCCTCCAAGGAGGTGGTCGAGGCCTACGAGGCCCATCTCCAGCTCCGGGACATCCGCCGGATCGGCGGCGGCGCCGCGACGGTCGTCCCCGACCGCGTGCCCTCCACCCAGGGCCGACGGGTCGGCCGGATCACGGCGGTCCGCCCGGGCGGTCGGTCGACGGAGCTGCCCCTGACCCTCTCGGCCGGCGACGAGCTGGCCGTCGAGATCGAGCTCCAGAGCACCGATCCCGCCGAGCCCTACCACCTCGGCGTCGCCCTCGACACCCTCGACGGCCGCTGCGTTCTCGCCGCCTCGACCAAGCGCGACGGCGAGCCGCCGCTGTGCGGCGCCGAGCGCTACCGCGTCCGCTTCGTCGTGCCGTCGTTGCCGATCGCCGCCGGGCTCTTCCACGTCTACGTCTTCCTTCTCGACGAGAGCGGGCTCCACAACCACGACCAGGTGATCCTCACCGAGGCGGTGCGCTTCAACTCCCCGGAGTGGACGCCGTCGCTGATCGAGGTCGGCCGGCGCTGGGAGCACCGGTGAGCGACGCCGGGTCGTTGCGGATCAACTATCTGCTCGAGGACACCGCGTTGTTCGGCGGGGTCAAGGTGGTGCTCCACCACGCCGCGCTGCTTCGCCGGGCGGGCCACCGTGCGACCGTGGTCAGCCGCGGCCCGCGGCCGGACTGGTACGACGTCGGCGACGGCTTCCGTCAGGTTACGGACCTCACACCCGAGCAGGTCGGCGTGGCCGATCTCCAGGTCGCGACCTTCTGGACGACGATCGCGCCGGCGCTGGCGCTGCCGGGCCGGGCGGTCCACTTCTGCCAGGGCTTCGAGGCCGCCCTCGACCACAACCGGGACGAGCACCCGGCGATCCTCGAGGCCTACTCCCGGCCACTCCCGGCCTGGACGGTGTCACCCGTCCTCGCCGGGCTGGTGAGCGAGCGCTTCGGCCGGCCCGCCCGGGTGGTGACCCCGGCCCTCGAGCCGTGGTGGCGGCCGCGGACCCGCCTCGGGCCCGGCCGCCGCCCGCGCCTGCTCGTCGCCCACCCCTTCGAGTTCACGATGAAGGGAACGCCGACCGCCCTCGAGGCGGTGCGCCGGCTGCGTCGGCGTGGGCTCCCCGTTACGCTGGTCCGGCTGTCGCAGTGGCCACTCGGCGACGCCGAGCGGGGGCTCGTCGAGCCCGACGAGTTCCACCACCGGCTGCGGCCGGCCGACGTCCCGCGGCTGCTCTCGGGCTGCGACCTGCTGCTCGCGCCGTCGTGGCCGTCGGAGGGCTTCGGGCTGTCGGTGCTCGAGGCGATGGCCTGCGGTCTGCCGGTCGTCGCCTCGGACATCCCGTCGCACGCGTCGTTCGCCGCCGGCGCGGCCGAGCTCGTCGCCTTCGACGACCCCGACGCCATCGCCGACGCCGCCGAGGCGGTCCTCGGGAGCCCCCGCCGCTGGCGGGCGATGCGCCGGCGCGGGCTCGACGCGGCGGCGGGCTTCCGCGAGGCGGCGGTGACGCCGGTTCTCGACGACGCCGTGCGCTGGGCGATCGGGGACGGCTGGCGGGGCGTCCGGTGAAGGCGTCGCTGGTCGCCGTGTGCCACCACTCGTCGGCGGTGCTGCCGCGCTGCGTGACGAGCTTCCGGAGCGGCGCGGCGGCGGCGGGTCTGACCGCGGAGGTCGTCCTCGTCGAGCAGTCCGAGGACGCCGGCCAGGCGGCGGCGGTATCGGCGTGCAACCCCGACCGGCTGGTCGTCCGGCCGAACCGGGGCTATGCGGCGGGGCTCAACGCCGGCGCGGCGGCGGCCTCCGGCGATCTCCTGCTGCTCGCCAACCCCGACATCGAGCTCCTCGAGGGCAGCGTCGCGGCCCTCGCCGAGGCGACCGGCGGCGCCGACGTCGCGGGACCGCAGCTGCTGTGGGACCGGGCGGGCGAGGTCCTGCTCCCGATCCCCGACGACCCCGGGCCCCTCGCCGAGCTTCGCCGCACCCTGGGCCGGCGCTGGCCGAGCCGGCGCGCCGCCGCGCGGCGGATCGAGGCCGCGTGGCGGGTCTGGACCGCCGACCGGCCGGTCGCGACGCCGTCGCTGCGCGGCCCGCTGCTCGCCCTCCGGCGCGACGCCCTGGCCCGGCTCGGGCCCCTCGACGAGGGTTACTTCCTCTACTACGAGGAGACCGACTGGCTGCTCCGCGCCCGGCGGCGGGGCGCCCGGCTGGTGCTCGCCCCGCGGGCGAGGGTCGTCCACCGGTGGGGCCACGCCACCGCCCGGCGGGAGGATCGCGAGGCGATCGAGGCGCGCTCGCGGGCCCGGTTCTTCGAGCGCAACTACCCGGCGCCGGTGCGCGCGCTCCTCGCCGGGCTGGCCGGGCCGCCGGCGCGGCCCGGGTCGACCTGGATCCCGATCGGCGGCCCCGGCGACCTGCCCGCGGTCGAGGCCGAGGTCTGGCTGCTGTCGATCGTCCCCGAGATGGAGCCGTCGGTCGGCTGCCCGAACGCCGCCGCGCTGCCGCCGGCCGCCCACGAGCTGACCGCGAGCGGTCGCTGGTACGCTGTGGCGGCGCGCCGCGACCGACGCCGCTGGCGGATCGTCGGACGCTGGACCTGGGAGAGAGGATGAGCGACGCCGAGCTGGTGATCCGACCGTTCGAACCGGGCGACGAGACGACCGTCAACCGCGGCTTCAACGAGGCCTTCGGGCTCGAGCGCAGCCTCGACGAGTGGGCCTGGAAGTTCCCGCCGTCGGCTCCGGGCCGGCTCGTCATGCTCGCCGAGATCGGCGGCGAGCTCGTCGCCCACTACGCCGGGATGCCGCTGCGCTTTTCGATCGACGGCCGCGAGTGGAGCGCCGCCCAGATCGTCGATGTCTTCTCGACCCGTGCGGCGCGTCGCGGCTTCACCCGTAAAGGGGTCTGGGTGCGCACCGTCGAGGCCTTTTTCGACGCCTTCGGCCGGTCCGGCCGGGCGTCGCTGCTCTACGGCTTCCCGAGCCCGCGACCGCTCCGCCTCGGTGTGCTCCAGCTCGGCTACGACGCGGTCGAGCCGCAGCCCATCGTCTATCTGTCGCGGACGCCCGCCGCGGCGTCGGCGAGCCGCCGCCGTCACCTCTACCGGGCCGAGCTCGCCGCCGACTGGGAGCCGCGGCTCGACGCCCTGTGGCGACGGGTCCGCGCCGACTACCCGGTGGCGGCGGTGCGCGACGCCGACCGCGCCCTCCACCGCCTCGCCGGTCACCCGACGGTCCGCTATCACCGGTTCCTCATCCTGCCGCGGCTCGGCCGCGAGGCGGTGGCCTTCGTCGCCTTCCGCTGCGACGCCGGCCGCTGCCGCTGGGTCGACCTGCTCTGGGACCACCGCCACCCGGGCGCGCTCGAGCTCGTCAACCACTTGTCGGGCGGCCTCGCCGCCCAGTGCGGCGCCGAGCTCGAGGAGCTGTGGCTCAACGGCGATCCGGCCGGCCAGGCGCGGCTCGAGGCGCGGGGCTTCGTCCGCAGCGAGGTTCCGGGTCAGGTGGTGATGGTGGCGCGCGCCTTCGACCCGGCGCTCGATGTTGCCGCCCTCGCCGGACGGGTCTACCTGACGATGGCGGACGCCGACCTGGTGTGAGCTCGCCCTCGCCGAGCGACGTCTGCTATCCTCCTGCCGATGAACGACATCCCGCGTCCGGACCTGTCGGTTGTAGTCCCGGTCGACGAGGAGATCGGCTGCCTCGGGCCGCTCGCCGGGATTCGCGTCGAGCGCCACGACAGCGTCTGGAAGCGATTGTCCTCAGGCGTCGCCAGCTCCTCGATCGACCGGTTGACCCGCGAGGCCCGGGCCGGATGAGCCGCCGTCCGCCGGTCGCGATGGTCGCCGCGACCCTTCTCGCGTGCCTGGTCAACACCGTGATCGCGGTCGGGCTGACGCGCCGGCTCGACGGGCCGCAGCCGTCCGCCCTCGAAGACCGCTATGGCGACCTCCGCCCCCGCCTCGCCGGGGTCGCGCGCGTGGCCTATGTCTCCGACGCCCGCTGGCGCTTTCTCGAGGCCCGCTACGCCCTCGTCCCGACCGTCCTCGACCCGCGCTTCGTCGAGATCGACGAAACGGCGCGGACCATCGCCGGCTTCCGGGTCGAGGCGATGGCCGAGGCCGCCGTGGACGGTCCGGCGCTCGTTGTGCTCTTCGACTTCGACCGCCGGGCCAGGCTCGACGCCCTTCTCCTCGAGCTCGAGGACGCGGCCCGGCGACGCGGGCTCGTGCTCCGGGTGGCCTTCACCGACGGTCGGGTGACCCTGCTCGAGATCGGCGGTTGAGGGGGTGGACGTCTCCGTCCTCGTCGTCGTCGCGGTGCTCGGGGCTGGGATGGGGCTCGCCGACACGGTCGTCGGGCGGCGCGAGGCGAGCCGCGGCGAGCGGCTGCTCGCGGCGGCCGCGTGGGGCCCGGGGATGATCGCCGGGCTGCTGTCGCTGACCGCCTTCGCCAGCCTCGTCGTCGGTCTCGGTGCGGCCGGGCGGCCGACCCTGCTCGCCTCGGTCGCCGCCGCCGCGATCGGCGCCGCCGTGCTGCACAGGGTGCGGCCGGCCCACGGCCCGCCGGCGCCGCGACCGGGGACGGGCGGCCACTGGACCACCGCGGCCGGCTGGCTGGTCCTCGCCGCGGTGACCCTCGGCGTCGGCTGGAGCTTCCTGCGGTGGCTGGCGCTGCGGCCCCTCGGCTCGTGGGACGGGATGGGCATCTGGACCTATCGGGCCCTCCAGTGGTTTCGCGCCGGCGATGCCTTCCCCGGAGTCCTCCGCCTGCTCGTCGAGAGCAAGCCGGGCTACCCGCTGCTGCTGCCCGGCCTGGTCGCCGCCGAGCTCACCCTGTGGGGCCGCGAGACGACGGTGATCCCGGTGGCCACCGGGGGGCTGTTCGTCGTCGGCGCCGCCGCCGCGACCGCCCTCGCGGTGTCCCGACGGGCGCCGGCCGCCCTCGCCCCGGCGGCCGCCGCGCTGCTGCTGTCGACGCCGATGGTCTGGCAGTCTGCCTTCGCCCAGGGTGCCGATCTCGCCCTCGCCTCGCTCGCGGTCGTCGCGGCTCTCGGCCTGGCCGATCTCGTCGACCGCGGTCGGTCGGGGGCGCCGGCGCCGGCCTGGCTGGTCGGTCTCGTGCTCGGTCTCATGGTCTGGACCAAGGACGAGGGGGCGATCCTCGCGACGCTCCTGGCCGGGACCGCGGTTGTGGTGTCGCGGGTCGCCCGGCGGCCCCTCGGGCCCTCGGGTTGGCTCGGTATCGGCGCCGGAGCCGCGCCCGGGATCGTCGCGACCGCGGTGCTCAAGACGAGCTGGACGACCGGCGGCGAGGTCGGGCGCTACCTCGTCCCCGAGCTCTGGTCGCGGCTCGCCGACCCGTCGCGCTGGCAGACCGTCGCGTCGGCCTTCGCGGCGCGGCTCGTGCCGGGGAGCGGCGAGGCGCTGTGGGGCGCCACGGTGGTGCTCCTGGTCGGGCTCGCGGCGGTCGCGCTCGCCCGACGTCCCGCGCCCGCAGCCGCGGTCGCCGCGGCTCTGTTCGGCCTGCCGGTGGTCCTCGCCCTCGCGGCCGACGCCGCGATCTACCTGATCACCCCGGACCCCCTCGAGTGGCACCTCCGGACCTCGCTCGACCGGCTCGGGCTCCAGCTGCTGCCGCTCGCGATCGTGGCGGTGATGGTCGCCCTCGGCGACGAGGACCAGGACCGCGCTGCGGCGCCAGCGCCATCCGGGGTACGATGATCGGGTGCCCGCACGAAGCGCGACGCCGTCGGTCGTCGTCGACCACCCGCTGACCCTGACCGCCTTCCACGAAGCCGGCCACGCGGTCATGGCCGAGCTCTGCGGTCAGAGGGTCACCGAGGTCGAGATCGTCGGCGACGACGAGCTCACCGGGAGCGTCCGTTCGCTGCGCTTCGTCGAGGAGGACCCGGCGGTCGTCGACCCGCACCTGCCGACCGCGCCGGCCGAGCGCCGGCTGCTGTGCACGGTGGCCGGGCTGGTCGCCGAGGCGATGGTCAGCGGCCGTGACGGCTGGGACTCGAGCAGCGAGGACCTCGACGCGGCGGTCGGGCTCGCGCTCCGGGTGGTCGGCGACTGCGAGCGCGTGCTGCCCTTCCTCGAGCAGGTCCGCGACCACGCCGAGGATCTGCTGCGGCGCAGCTGGCCGGCGGTCGAGACCGTCGCGGCGGAGCTCGTCGCGCGGCGGCGGCTGACCGGCGACGAGGTCCGGCGGCTGCTCGGCCCGCATCTGCCGGGCTGAGGTCAGAGCACCGCGCGAAGCGCCTCGAGGATCGCCGCGATCCCGCGCCGCCAGACCTCCTCGGGGGTGAGCAGGCTGAGCACCAGCGTGCCCTCGTGGGGCAGGTCGAAGAGATAGCCGGGCTGGACCGCGACGCCCCGTTGCTCGAGCAGGTCGAGGGCGAAGGTCTCGTCGTCGACCACCGCCGGGAGGCGGAGCAGCGCGCTCCAGCCCCCGCCCACCGGCGGCACCGTCACCGCCGGGAGGCCGGCCGCGGCGAGGCGCAGCGTCGCCAGGTTGGCCCGGCAGCGCTCGCCGATCGCCCGGCGAACCGGCAGCGCCGCGGTCATCAGCCGCGGCGCGGCGAGGGCGACCGGCGTGCTCACCGAGAGGTAGGCGTCGGCGATGTGGTCGAGGCGGTCGAGGGCGACCGAAACGAAGGCCGCCGGGCCCCCCGCGACGATCCAGGCGAGCTTGAGCTGGGGCAGGCCGAGGCTCTTGGACAGCCCGCCGAGGGTGAAGCTGGGACAGTCGGTCTCACCGGCGAAGCTCATCGCCGACCCGGGGCCGCCGTCGAGCGGGTAGGGGAGGAAGACCTCGTCGGCGACCAGCGCCCAGCCGCGCTCGCGGCACAGGCTCCGGACCGCCGCGGCGTCGTCGGGGTGGATATGGCTGCCGGTCGGGTTGTTGGGGTGGACGAGCACGACCGCCCGGGTGCGCTCGGGGGCGGCCGCGAGCGCCTGGAGGTCGGGACGCCAGCCGTCGTCGGGGTCGAGGGCGAAGGGCAGGACCGCGATGCCGTCGAGCCGGCCGAGCTGGTCGAGGAGCGGGTACGACGGGGTCGGGACGAGGACCGCGTCGCCGGGGTCGCAGAGAAGCTTGATGAGCACCGAGTAGGCCTCGGAGGTCGAGGCCGTCAGCACCACCGCCTCGGGGTCGACGGCGACGCCCCACTCCCGGTAGAAGGCGGCGACCGCGCGGCGCGTCGCGGCCGGGCCGCGGGGGTCGGGCCGGTAGAGGAGACCGGCCGGATCGGCGAGGGGGGCGAGCAGGTCGTCGGGGTAGGGTAGGCCGCACGCGGTGGGGTTGGTGACGGTGAGGTCGAGCTCGGGACGGCCGAGCCGCGCGCGGGCCGCGGCGAGCCGGCTCGGCCCGAGATCGCGCGGGACGCGACGGGAGAAGCCGGTCAAAGCCCGAGGAAGAGGATCGCCAACCCCGAGGCGGCGATGACCGATCCGGCGAGGGTGTGCGACCAGCGCTCGAGACGGCCGAGCCGCAGCTGCCGGGCGCCGGACAACGCCGCGGCGGTCAGACCGACCATGGTCGCCAGGGTGACGAGAGTGAAGACCACCGCCGTCGCCGCCGCCAGGGCCCAGTCGCCGCGACTCGCCGGCAGCACGAAGAGCGGGATGAGCGGCTCGCACGGGCCGAGGACGAAGACCAGGAAGAGCGCCCAGAAGGTCAGGTTCGACCCCATGCCGTGCTCGTGGTGGTGCTCGGCGCCGCCTTGGGTGTGGAGGTGGACGTCGCCGTGGTGGGTGTGGGTCTCGATGCCCTTGGCGTTGCGCAGCGCCTGCCGGATGCCCCACACCGCATAGGCCATGCCGAGGGCGACGAGCGCCCAGGCGGCGAGGTCGCCGCGCCCACCCTCGACGCCCTCGATCCTGGCGACCGCCACCCCGAAGATCACGCCGAGCCCCCCGAGCAGCACCGACGAGGCGACGTGGCCGAGACCGCAAATCGTTGTCACAACGAGAGTTCTCGTCAAGGACCAGGCGCGGGCCCGGGCCAGGACGATGAACGGCAGGTAGTGGTCCGGCCCGAGGACGGTGTGCAGGAACGCCACCCCGGCGGCGGCGGCCAGAACGCTCAGGCTGAATCCGGTCAGCTCCACGGTCTCCCCTCCAGTCGCAGCGATCCTCAGGATACCCCGCCGTCGCCCCGGCGTACAAGCTCGACGGGGAGGCGGTGCGCGGCCGTGAAACGGCTACAATCCCGTCATGTCCGCCGAGCTGACGCCGCGGCAACGCCGAGCCCTCGAGGCGACGGGCTGCGACCTCCGGTTCGACGTCCTGACCCGGGTCCTCTACTCGACCGACGCCTCGATCTACAAGGTCGAGCCACAGGTGGTGGCCTTCCCCTCGTCGGGGTCCGAGACCGGCCGGCTGCTCGCGGCGGCGGCCGACGCCGACTGCGAGATCACGCCGCGCGGCGCCGGAACGGGGCTCGCCGGCGGGGCGCTCGGGGCCGGGCTGATCGTCGATCTGGCCCGGCGAAACCGCGAGATCGGCGAGCTCGACCTCGAGCGGCGGGTGGTCCGGGTCGATCCGGGCGTGGTGCTCGACCGGCTCAACGCCTTTCTCCGAAAGCACCGTCTCTGGTTTGGCCCGGATGTTGCGACCGCCTCCCGCGCCACCCTCGGCGGGATGATCGCCAACAACTCGTCGGGGGCCCACGCGCCGGTCTACGGCACCACCGCCGACCACGTCGTCGCCCTCGAGCTCGCCCTCGCCGACGGCCGGGTGGCCTGGGTCGGCCGCGACCGCGACGGCTTAGCCGGTCTGCGCGACGAGGTTGACACGCTGGTCGCCGGCCACGCCGATGAGATCGCCCGGCGGCTGCCCGGCGGGATGGCCAAGCGATGGCCCGGCTACGGCTTCGACCGGGCCCTTGCCGCGCCCGGCGACCTGGGCCGGATCGTGGCGGGCTCCGAGGGTACCCTGGCGGCGATCACCGGCGCGCTGCTCGCGGTCGTCCCGCGGCCCGAGCGGCGTGGCCTCGGCGTGCTCTTCTTCGGATCGGTGGCCGAGGCGATGGCGGCCGCGGTCGAGGTCGCCCGGCTCGAGCCGGCGGCGGTCGAGCACCTCGACCGCGTGCTGCTCGACCAGACCAGGGGCCAGCGCCCCTTCGCCGCGGCCCGCGAGCTCCTCGACCTCGACCGCCGACCGGCCGAGGCGGTGCTCCTCGTCGAGCTCTTCGACGAGATCGAGGAAGGGCTCGCGGCCCTCGACGGCGCCGGCCTGGGCGACCGTCGCCTGCTGCTTGACGACCCGGCGGAGCAGGAGCTGGTGTGGCAGCTCCGGCGGGCCGGGCTGTCGCTGCTCACCGGCCGCGCCGGGCCGGCCAAGCCGACCGCCTGTATCGAGGACGTCTGCGTCCGCCCGGATCGTCTGCCGGCCTATGTCGAGTCGCTGCGCGCCCTGCTCGAGCCGCTCGGGCTCGAGGCCTCGTTCTACGGGCACGCCGCGTCGGGCGAGCTCCACGTCCGTCCGGTGCTCGACCTCCACGAGCCGGGCGATCTCGTCAAGCTGCGGAGGATCGCCGACGAGGTCTCCGCGCTGTGCCGCTCGTTCGACGGCTCGATCGCGGCCGAGCACGGCGTCGGGATCGCCCGCACCGAGGTCCTCGAGGCGCACATCGGTCCCGAGCTGAGCGAGGCGTCGCGTCGGCTCAAGCGGCTGTTCGACCCGCGAGGGCTGATGAACCCGGGCAAGATCGTCGACACCGGCCGCTACCGGATCGACGCCGACCTCCGTCTCGGCGCCGGGTCGACCCTGGCCCCCGAGCTGGCCGGCGAGCTCGGCTTCGTCGACCGCGACCGCAGCTTCGTCGCCAATCTCGAGCAGTGCAACGGCTGCGGCGGGTGCCTCAAGGCGACGCCGACCATGTGCCCGACCTTCATCGCCACCGGCGACGAGGCGATGTCGACTCGCGGGCGGGCCAACGTCGTCCGGGCCGCCCTCGAGGGCCGCTTCGGCGCCGACTGGACCGTCTCGGTCGAGCTCGACGAGGTGCTCGGGAGCTGTCTGGCGTGCAAGGCCTGCCGTACCGAGTGCCCGTCCAACGTCGACCTGGCGGCGCTCAAGGCCGAGCTCGTCGCGACCCGGCAGGCCCGTCGCGGAGCGTCGCTGCTCGACCGCCTGATCGCCAACGCCGACCGGCTCGGCCGCCTCGGCACGGCGGCGCCCTGGCTGGCCAACCGGATGCTGACCCTGCGGCCGCTCCGGCGGGCGATCGAGCGACGGCTCGGGCTCGCCGCCGACGCGCCGCTGCCGCCCTACGACCGACGCCGCTTCGACCGCTGGTTCACCGCCCGGGGGCCGGTGGGACCGGTCGGTCGGCGGGGCCGGGTGCTGCTCTGGGACGACACCTGGACCCGCTACCACGAGACGCGGGTCGGCCGCGCCGCGGTCGCGGTGCTCGAGGCCCTCGGCTTCGAGGTCGGTCTCGTCGAGGGGCGGAGGTGCTGCGGGCGGCCGGCGGCGAGCCGTGGGCTGCTCGGCGAGGTCCGCCGTCTCGGCGAGCACAACCTCCGGCTGCTCTCGAGGACCTCCGGCCCGATCGTCTTCCTCGAGCCGTCGTGCCACTCGGTCTTCGTCGACGAGTACCGCCAGCTCGGGCTGGCCGGCGCCGCCGAGACGGCGGCGCGCTGTGCGCTGATCGAGGACCTGGTGAGCGAGGCGGTCGACCGCGACGGACCGGCGACGGTCTTCGACCGGCAAGCCGCGCCGGCCACGGTCGGCGTCCACGGCCACTGTCACGCCAAGGCGCTGACCGGTGGGGCCGGGGCCGCCGGGCTGCTGCGCCGGATCCCGGGGCTGGAGGTCCGCGAGCTCGATGCCGGCTGCTGCGGGATGGCCGGCGCCTTCGGGATGCTGGCCGCGAACCGCGAGCTGTCGCGGGCGGTCGCCCGGCCGCTCGTCGAGGCGGTCGCCGGCTTGCCGGCGGGCGCCGTCGTCGCGGCGGCCGGGACGAGCTGCCGCCACCAGATCCACCGGCTCACCGGGGTCGAGGCGCTCCACCCGATCGAGCTCGCCGCCCGGCGCCTCGGCGGCGGGCGAGAACCATTCCGGGGGGATGACGTTTGACAGGGTAGCCGGCGGCAGGGCCGGCGCTCGAGACCGGGGCCCACCGATCGGTCTACAATCACCGAGGCGCCCCGAGGAGGACCGATGAGAGTTGCCTACTTCGAACCGCTGTCGCGAGCCTGGGGGCGGACCCGGGTCATCCTGTGGCAGCCGTTCGACCTGGCGAGGTGGCTCCTGCTCGCCTTCGCCGCCTGGGTCGCCGGGCTGACCACCGACGCCGGGTCGTCATTCGCCTTTCGCGGCGATGGCGACAAGGTGCTCTCGGGCCGGTTGGCCGGCTTCGACGAGGTCTGGGAGACTCTCGCGGACAACGCGATCTGGCTGCCGATCGTGGTTCTCGGGCTCATGATGTTCATCGCCCTGGCGGTGCTGCTGCTCTGGATCACCTCGCGGTTCAAGTTCATCTTCCTCGACAACCTGATTCGTAATCGGGCCGAGATCGTCGAGCCCTGGGGACGGCACGAGGGGCTCGGCAACTCGCTCTTCTTGTGGCGGCTGTGCTTCGCGGCCGCCTGCATCGCCGGCCTCGCGCTGGTCGCCGTGGTCTTCTTCGGGCCGGCGGCCGGGCTGTCGCTGCACGACGCCCTGGCCGGTCTGTCGGTCGCCGCCGGCGTCCTCGGGGTGCTCGGGATGATCGTGTTCGGCATCGCCGCCGCCTATGTCGGGCTGTTCACCGAGAGCTTCGTCATCCCGATCATGTACCGCTATGACCTCAAGGTCCTCGAGGCCTGGAAGGCGCTGCTGCCGTGGCTCCGCTTCCGGCCGGCCCACTTCGTGCTCTACGGACTCTTCGTGCTGCTGCTCACGGTGGTGTTCGCCGCCTTCTTCAGCGTCTTCTGCCTGATGACCTGCTGTATCGCCGCCGTGCCGTACGTCGGGACCGCGCTGCTGCTGCCGGTGTGGGTGACCTACCGCCTTCTGTCGGTCGAGTTCATCGCCCAGCTCCACCCCGATCTCGACCTCTTCCGGCCGCTCCCCGAGCCCGTGGGCTCGCCGGAGACCTAGGGGCGGGGACCGGCGGGTTCTCAGGAGCCCCGGCCTTCGCTGTCGCTGCCATCGGGCACGGGCCCGGGTACGGTCGGATACGGAAACGAAGACGGCCGAGGGAGAGAGAAGAGGGGATGACCGGGGAAGCTGGCGCGGCGGGGAGGGGTTGAGTACAATACGCCGTCCCGCCCGGCAGGGGGACCCCGGAACGGAGTGACACCATGCTCGATGATCTGATCCATCAGGCCGACAGCGAGGTCGAGCGCGTCCGGCGCCTCCGGGGGTACCTTTGACCTCGAGGCGCTGACCGCGCAGCTCGCCGAGGTCGACGAACAGGCACAGGATCCCGATATCTGGTCGGACCAGGACCGCGCCCGGACGGTCATGCGCCGGCGTGCCGAGCTCCAGGAGCGGATGAGCTCCGCCGACACGCTGCGCCAGGCCGCCGACGAGCTCGAGGTGCTCGCCGAGATGGCCCGCGATGGCGACGAAGGCATCGACGCCGAGCTCGAGGCGGCGCTCAAGCGCTTCACCCCCGAGCTCGACCGGATCGAGCTCGAGGCGCGGATGACCGGCGACCACGACACCTCGAACGCTTTTGTCGAGATCCGCCCCGGCGCCGGCGGCACCGAGTCGGCCGACTGGGCCGAGATGCTGCTGCGGATGTACCTGCGGTGGTGCGAGCGGCGCGGCTTCTCGGTCGAGGTGATCGACGAGCAGCCGGCCGAGGAGGCGGGGATCAAGGGCGCGACGCTGCTCGTCAAGGGGCCCTACGCCTACGGTAACCTCAAGTCCGAGAACGGCGTCCACCGGCTGGTCCGGATCTCCCCCTTCGACCAGCAGGCGCGCCGCCACACCTCCTTCGCCTCGGCCCACATCTACCCCGAGATCGACGAGGAGATCGACCTCGAGATCCCCGAGAAGGACATCCGGGTCGACCGCTACTGCTCGTCCGGTCCGGGGGGTCAGGGCGTCAACACGACCTACTCGGCGGTGAGGCTGGTGCACGAGCCGACCGGGATCATCGTCACCTGCCAGAACGAGCGGTCGCAGATCAAGAACCTGGCGAGCGCGATGAAGGTGCTCAAGGCGCGGCTCTATGAGCTCGAGGTCCAGCGCCGCGAGGAGGAGCTCGACAAGCTCAAGGGCCCGAAGAAGGACATCTCCTGGGGCAATCAGATCCGCTCGTACGTCCTCCAGCCCTACCGGATGGTCAAGGACCTGCGGACCGGGCACGAGGTCGGCGCCGCCGACCGGGTGCTCGACGGCGATCTCGACGGCTTCATCGAGGCCTTCCTCCACTGGCAGGCCCAGGGCGGCAGGCCGGTGGTCGACGAGGGCGCCGACGGCTGACGTCGGGGGTCAGTCGACGCTGCCCGCGCGGCGGGCCCGCAGCGTCTCGAGGTTCTTCCTGACCCGGGCGTTGTCCGGCTCGAGGGCGAGCGCCCGCTCGAGCGCGGCGATCGCGGTCTCGAGATCGCCCGCCAGGTAGGCGACGTTGGCGCGGTACTGGTGGACCATCGGCAGATCGGGCGCCAGCCCCTCGGCCTCGTCGAGGAGCCGCCCCGCGGCCTCGTAGTCGCCCCGACGCGCCTCCTGGGCGGCCGTGACGGCGAGCTCGGCGGCCCGCCGCTCGGCCTCGTTCCGCGGCTCGTACACCCTGGCCGAGCCGGTGACCCGCTCGAGGCCGGCGCGGGCCCCTTCATGGTCGCCGTCGGCGCGCAGCGTCGCCCGGTACATCTCGGCCGCCGCCTCGCCGTCGCCGCGGCGCTCGAGGATGAGCCCGCGGTTGAAGGCGACCTTCGGGTCGGCGGGCGCCAGCGCCCCGGCACGATCGAGGGCCTCGAGGGCCTCGTCGTCCCGGCCCAGGCTCGACAGCGCGACCGCCAGGTTGAGGTGGAGGGCCGGGTTCTCCGGGTCGGCGGCGAGAAGCGACGCGAAGGCCGCCGCCGCCTCCTCGAAGCGGCCGGCGCGGAGCAGCATGTCGGCCTCGGACCGGCTGGTCGCCGGCGGGCTCTCGTCGGCTTCGAGATAGCCGAGGGCCTCGAGGTGGGCGAGCACCTCGCGGTCGACGCCGGCGTCGGAGGCTCCCGCGGCGGGTCGGTCGGCGGTCTCGTAGGATGCGACCCTCGGGAGCGGCTCCGGGTCGGTCAGCGCCTCGACGAGCACCCGGCCGTTCATCTCGTCGGAGGCCGGGAGCCCGAGCAGCTCGAGGATGGTCGGGGTGATGTCCGCCTGGCGGGCGCCCTCGATCCTCACCCCCGCCCGGACCCCGGCGCCGGCCATGAAGAGGATGCCGTCGAGATCGTGGAACGCGTCGCTGACCCGACGCATCGAGGTCGTGATCGTCGGGTCGTCGTGCAGCTTGCCGAGCTTGAAGCCGTGGTCGGAGAGCACGATCAGCGCGGTCCGATCATCCATCAGGCCGGCGTACTCGCCGACCAGCTCGTCGGCCCGGCGGTAGATCTCCTCGACCGCCCGGCCGTACCGGCGCTGCTGCTCGGCGAGGTCCCCGGCGAGGTCGCCGGCCCGGAAGAGGTGACCGAAGAGGTGTGACACCGAGTCGGTGCCCTCGATATAGACCATCAGGAGCTCGGGCCCGTCCACCTCCCAGATTCGCCGGCCGATCCGGCTGTAGGAGTCGGCGGTGGCGAGCGCCCAGCGGAGGTGGCTGATGTCGTCGGCGAAGTCGAAGGGACGCTCGAGCTCGGCCGGGTCGACGGTGACATAGCGGCTCGCCTCGGCGAAGCCGACATCGTCGGGCCGGCGGATCAGCGCCTCGAGCTCGGCGGCGCGCTCCGGCGGGAAGATCGCCCCCTCGGTGCGGGCGGCGCCGCGCTGGCCCTCGCCGAACAGCAGATGGAAGCAGGCGTGGTCGCTGACGATGACGCCGTTGACCGCCTCGGGCGGCCAGCTCGCCCACCAGCCGACGACCCCGACCCGGCGGCCGGCCGCCGAGGCGATGTTCCACACCGCGTCGACCCTTCGCATGGTGCTCGTCACCGGCCGCTTCCCGCCCTCGCCCGCGCGCTCGACGGTGAACGAGCCGATGCCGTGCTCGTCGGGGGTCCGGCCGGTCGCCATGGTCGTCCAGAGGATCGGGCTGAGCATCGGCAGGTCGGCGGTCAGCACGCCGGAGGCGCCGCTCGACCGGAGACGGGCGAGGTTGGGCAGCTCGCCCTCGGCGATCAGCCGGTCGACGACCCCGGCGTCGAGGCCGTCGAGCCCGAGCACGATGACCCGCGGCGGCGCCGGCTCGGCCGGGCTGCAGGCGACCGTGGCGGCCAGGAGGAGCCCAAGCAGGCTCGACGGGGCGACGAGGGCAGTGCGAGTGAGCATGAACCGTAGGATACACCGACAAAAAAACGCCGCGCAGGGCGCGGCGTTTTGGTCGATCAGAGGGTGACTAGCTGCGGCGCCACATCACGAGGACGGCGACGCCGATCACCAGCAGCACCATCGCGACGATGCCGAAGCCGCTCATCGCGGGCACCGGCTCGGCCGCGCCCGACGGGGTCGGGGTCGGGCCGGGCTGGGCGTTCTCGCCCCAGATCTGGAACAGGAAGTCGGGGCCGATGCCGCCGCCGACGCCGCACACCGAGGCCTGGCGGCCCCAGTTGGTGCACGCGGGAATGCCGAAACCGCCGCCCGGATTCCGCCACACCGACTCGCTGAAGCTCGCGACCGAGCGGTTGCTCCAGAAGTGCTGGCCGGAGGTGGCGAAGTCCTGGTTGACCTGGATCGCCACCCAGGCGCGGGCCTGGGGCAGGAAGCAGTCGGTTGGCAGGTCGATGGTCAGGCTGCCGCCGGCGTCAGTCACGGCGATCCCGCTGTAGCTGCACAGCTGGGTGCCCGGGAAGGTGCCCGAGTCGCCGTAGAACGTGACGTTGGCGGACACCGCCGGGCCGGTCGTCGAGTGGGTCCCGACCGTCTGGACCTGCTGAACGAGCCAGCCGTCGACCCAGATCACGTCGAAGTCGTCGGCGCCCTCGCAGTCGTAGGCGTCGTACGCGGCCTCGAAGTTCTGGTCGGGGGCCCCGTTGCCAGCGGGGTTGTTGTTCTGGTCGTAGAGCAGGCTCTGACGACCGCTGCCCGACAGCGGGCTGCCGCCGGTGCCGGCCGCGTTGCTCATGGCCGCGTCGACGACCGCCGGGGCGGCCGCGACCGCCAGGACGACGAGCAGGGTGAGTGTGATCTTTCGCATCGCTTTGCTTCCTCCTCCTCTTTCGTTGAGAATCGTTGTGCGGAGCTCAGCCGCTGAATCTAGCCAAGGTCCGTTGATCCACCAAAACCGTAGTCCAGACGAGGGGATTTGTCAATCTCCCGGCGTGCTGCATCACGGTACTGCGATCGACAGATCTCCCTCGGTTCGAGGATCTTCCACATGCACCGAGAGCTCGGGGCGAGCCGCTCGCAGCTGTTCGAGCCCGGCCGGCGAGATTCCGGCGCCGGCGACGTTGAGCCGGACGAGGCGGTCCATCCCGAGCAGCGCCGGGATGCACCCGTCGGTGACCGCGGTGTCGGCGAGGCTCAGAACGGCCAGACCCGGGAGCCTGGCGAGGGCGGCGACGCCCCGGTCGGTCGCCTCGGTCGCGGCGATCGACAGGACCTCGAGCCGGTCGAGCTCCCGGGCGAGCTCGGCGAGCTCGTCGTCGCCGGCCGGCGTCCCGTCGAGCCAGAGCCGCTCGAGCATTTGAAACGTGGTGAGCGAGGCCACCCCGGCGGCCGACACGCGGGTCCGCGACAGCGCGAGCTGGCGAAGGCCGGGCAGCGCCCGCAGGTGGTCGACCCCAACGTCCGATACCGGGGTCTCGGACAGGTAGAGCTTTTCCAGGGCCGAGAGCTTCGCCACGTGGACCAGCGCCGCGTCGGTGATCAGGGTGCGCCGGAGACCGAGGTGGGTGAGCTTCGGCAGACCGGTCAGGAGGGCGACGCCGTCGTCGTCGACGTCGGTGCCGCCAAGCAGCAGGATCTCCAGGTCGGGCAGGGTGGCGATGGCGGCGAGGACCTCGCGGCTGACCAGCAGGTCGGTGAGGTCGAGCTCGACGATCGGCATTCCGGGCGGTGGGATCTCGGTCTGCCGATGGCGGTAGAGGAAGTCCATCAGCGCGGCCGGCCTTCCGGCACGATAGGCCGCCTCGTCGGGGGCGCCCGGGGGAGCCGCCGGCGATCCGGACCCATCAGGAGGGGTCGGCGGAGCGAGGGCTGGAGTCGCGGACGGGTTCGTCCCAAGCTCGGGCTGGGGGGCGCAGGCGATCGATCCGAGGGCCGCAAGGACCGCAATGATGGCGACGGAGGGACGGTTCATGTCGCGGAGTATAGCCGAGAGCCTGCCGGCCGGTTTCGGGCGCGGCGATCGTGGGTGTCGCCCGGGAGAGCAGACCACCAGCCGGCGTGCTTGAACTCCGGCGAGCCGAGGTGTACCGTGCCTCGAGGCGACGGGCGCCGCGGCGCCCGAGCGGATCGACCTGGTCTCCGCCATCGCCGCCATCCGGCGCCGAGCGCCCACCGAAGGAGGCCATGCCATGTCCGAGTCCGACCGCTTTATCGAGCTCGAGGAGCGCTACGGCGCCCACAACTACCACCCCCTCGACGTCGTGATCGCCCGCGCCGCCGGCGCCTGGGTGTGGGACGTCGACGGCCGCAGGTACATGGACTGTCTGGCGGCCTACTCGGCGGTCAACCAGGGCCACTGCCACCCGCGGCTGGTCAAGGTCATGGCCGAGCAGATGTGCCGGGTCGCCCTGACCTCGCGCGCCTTCCGCAACGATCAGCTCGGACCCTACTGCCGCGAGATCTGCGAGCTGACGGGCTTCGCCCGGGTGCTGCCGATGAACACCGGCGCCGAGGCGGTGGAGACCGCGGTCAAGGCGGCCCGCAAGTGGGGCTACACGGTCAAGGGCATCCCCGAGAACCGGGCCGAGATCCTGGTCTTCGAGGGCAACTTCCACGGCCGCACGACGACCATCGTCAGCTTCTCCTCCGACCCCGACTACCGGACCGGCTTCGGACCCTTCACCCCCGGCTTCCGGATCCTGCCCTATGGTGACATCGCGGCGGTGCGCGAGGCGATGAGCCCCGAGGTCTGCGCGGTGCTCGTCGAGCCGATCCAGGGCGAGGCCGGGATCGTCTCGCCGCCCTCAGGCTTCCTCCGCGAGCTGCGCGAGCTGACCACCGAGCACCGCTGCCTGCTCGCCTGCGACGAGATCCAGTCGGGGCTCGGCCGGACCGGGACGCTCTTCGCCTATGAGCACGAGGGGATCCGGCCGGACATCGTGATCGTCGGCAAGGCGCTGTCGGGCGGGATGTACCCGGTGTCGGCGATCCTCGCCGACGACGAGGTCATGGGGGTCTTCAAGCCGGGCGAGCACGGCTCGACCTTCGGCGGCAACCCGCTCGGCGCGGCGATCGCCCGCGAGGCGCTGCGGGTGCTCGTCGACGAGGGCATGGTCGCCCGCTCGGCCGAGCTCGGCGAGTACTTCATGGGCCGGCTGCGCGCCATCGCCTCGCCGCACGTCGAGCTCGTCCGCGGCAAGGGGCTGTGGATCGGGATCGTCCTCAAGGCCTCGGCGGGGGGCGCCCGCCGGTTCTGCGAGGCCCTCCAGGCCGAGGGTCTGCTCTGCAAGGAGACCCACCACACCGTGATCCGGGTCGCGCCGCCGCTGACCATCACCCGCGAGGAGATCGACTGGGCGGTCGAGCGGTTCGCCAGGGTGCTGACCTCGCTGTAGTCGCTAGCGCTGCCGCCGTCGCTGACGCCGGCATCGGGGACGGGCGCGGACGGGGATGCTGTCCCGCGGTACCATGGGGCCATGACCTCGACAGCCGGCCGCGACCTCGGTCACGGCGTCCGCGTGCTGCCCGGAGAGGGCGGTGGGCTCGTCGTGCTGAGCGAGTCGACGGATCTCGGCTGGCGCCCCCGCGAGCCGGCCCGCGCCGGCTCGGCGGTGACCTGGCGGGAGGCGGTCTTCGAGGTCGTCCGGCGCGAGCCGTGGCGGCGGGGGGCCCGCTGGAGCCTCGAGCCCTGGCCTGACAGCGAGGTGATGAGGGTGGTCGCCCCCCTCGACGAGGCGACGGTCGCCGCCGCGGCGGAGGCGGGACGCAGGGAGGCCCGGGCCACCCGGCTGCGCCCGGGGGCGTGGCTCGCGGCCCCGTTGCTCGGCTTCGCGACCGCGTCGTGGCAGCGGCGCTGGCGCGACGACTGGGGTTTTCCCGCGGTCGCCGCCACCTCCTCCTCCGCGGTCCTCGAGATCCTGCTCGGCGCCGTGTGCATGATCGAGCTCATCTCGTCGTTCGGCGCCGGCCGGTCGCTCTTCGAGTGGATCCCGCGCCCGCTCGTCTTCTTCGGACTGGTCCTGTTCGTCGAGGGCGCGGTCCGGCTGGCCCAGGTCTTCGCCGACGCCGAGCCCGTCGGCACCCTCATCGGGCTCCTCGTCTCGCTGGCCGTACCGCGGCGCCCCGATGAGGCCCCGCCGCCCCCCGGCCCGGCGGTCGAGACCCTCGACCACTCCGCCGGGCAGCTCGAGCTGCGCTCGCCGATCGTGCGCCGGGACTGGGAGGGGCCCGGGCTGCTGCCCTACCGGGGCGAGCTGTGGGCACTCTCCTCGGCCCGCCAGCTCGGCGACGTCTGGATCTACGCCTTCGCCAGGGTCGAGCCGCCGCCCGGCGACCCGGCGCCGCTGCTCCGCCTGCGGCCCGCGCCGCCGCGCGCCGAGGTGCCGGCTCGTCGCGACGCCCCGGGGCCGGTCCGTTCGGTCCTTTTGAGCATCGCCTGCACCCTCGCCCCGGCGAGGCACCAGGTCCGGTGGGCGTGGTGGACCGGGGTGCGGGCGACCGGTTTCACTCTATTCGGCGCGACGGTCGAGCTGGCGGGCGGGCTGGTCAACCTGAGCTCGGGGCAGGAAGGCGGCGGGGTCGCGCTCCTCACCAACCTGGCCGTCGTGGTCGAGGGCGCGGTCCGCCTCGGCTGGGTGGTGCTCCGCGGCGAGCCCCTCGGCAGCCTCCTCGGTCTGGCCCTCGGCCCGCTGCTCGACCGGGTCCTGCCCGAGTGAGGTCGGGCCTCGGGGAACCGTGCTAAGCTCCGCGGATGCGGGAACGCACTGTCTTCCCTGGAACTTGCGCGCTGCTCGCCACGACCGCGCTGGCGACGCTCGGCTGCGGCGCCGATGGGGACGTGCTGGCGGTCGTCGGCGACGCCGGCGCCACGGTGACCGCCTTCCAGGACCATGTGGTGGCGGCGACCGGCGAGCCCTGGCAGGGGGCGGACGACGCCGTCGTGTCGAGGCTCTTCGACCAGTTCCTCGACCAGGAGGTGATCATCGCCGCCTCGCTGCGCGACAGCGCCGTCGACGTGCCGGTCAACCCGGAGGCCCGCTCCGCGCGGGCCCGGCAGCTCGTCGACCGCCTCTGCGGCCCGCCGCCACCGCCCGCCGACGAGCTCGTCGGGGCCGAGGTCGCCCGGATCAGGTCGGTCGACCGTCCGGCGCGGGCCAGGGTCCGCCAGATGCTGCTCGACAGCCGGGAGTCGGCCGAGGACGCCCGGCGGCGGCTCGACGCGGGGGAGGACTTCGTCGAGCTGTCGAAACGGGTCAGCCGGGCGCCCAACGCCGAGGGCGGCGGCGACCTCGGGGTGCTCACCCAGGGCGGCCTGTCGGAGCACCTCGACCAGGTGATCTTCGCCCTCGCCGCCGGCGAGGTCTCCGAGCCGGTCGAGGGCCCGTCCGGCTTCCACCTGTTCCAGGTCCTCGAGGCCTGGCCGGCCGGCCCGCCGCCGAGCGCCGAGGTCGAGCCCGAGGTCCGCCGGCGGCTCGGCGAGACCTCGGCCCGCGAGCACGCCGCGGCCTGCGTCCGCCGTCTCGCCGGCGAGGTCGGCGTCCGGGTGCTCTCCGACAGGCTGTGGTTCCACTACGAGGGACGGTACGCCGAGGTGATTCATGCGAGCTGACAAGGTCACGACGATCGCGGTCGCCCTCGCCGCCGTGCTGACGGCGGCGGCGGTGCGGGCCGAGCGAGTGGTGCTCGAGACCATCCTGGTCCGGGTCAACGACAGCATCGTGACGGTCGAGGACTTCAAGGTCCGGCTGCGTCAGGAGCTGTCGCAGGTCAACCCGGTCCCCCAGGGCTCCGATCTGCGCGACTTCACCAAGGGTCTGTTCGACAACATGGTCGACGAGATGCTGCTGGTCGAGCGGGCCGAGGACCGGCGGATCCAGGTCGACGACGACGCGGTCACCGCGGCGATCGACAACCTGCGCGAGCAGAACGACCTGCTCGACGACTCGGCCTGGCGGGCCGCCCTGGAAGCCTCCGGGATGACCGAGGAGGCGCTGCGCGCCCGCTACCGCCGGACGATCCTGCTGTCGCGCACCGTGCAGTCCGAGATCCGGCCGACCGAGATCACCGAGGAGGAGGTCCGGATCAAGTACGAGCAGGAGAAGGCGCTCTACAAGGTCCCGGCCAAGGTCGAGATCGAGCAGCTCTTCTTCCCGATCGCCGAGAACGGCGCCGATCGGGACGAGGTGCTCCGGGTCGCCCGCGGGCTCGTCGCCCGGGTCGGCAACGGCTCCGACCTGCGTGCCGAGGCGACCCTCGCCGGGATCGAGGTCCAGCAGCTCGGGGCGATCCCGCTCGCCGACCTCCGGTCGGACCTGCGGCAAGCCCTCGACGGCGTTCCGGACGGCGGCTTCACCGAGCCGATGGTCACCGCCGGCGGGGTCCAGGTGATCCACCTCGTGGCCAACATCCCCGAGGGCTTCCAGAGCTTCGAGGAGGTCGAGGAGGATATTCGCCGGCGGATGGCGGCGAGCTCCTACCAGGAGCAGTCGCGCGAGCTCGTCGAGAAGCTCAAGGACGAGTACCTCGTGGAGATCGACCAGAGGCAGCTCGACCACATCCTCGCCATGGTCGAGACCCTGTGAGCGGGGCGGCCGGCGACCGGGCGGCGGCGGCGGGCGGCGAGCGCGCCTGGGTGGCGGAGCTCCAGCCCGGCGCCGAGATCGAGGAGAGCTATGTCGTCCGCGCCAAGGACCTGCGCCAGCGGCGCGGCGGCGGCCCCTACATCGCGGCCTCCCTCGGCGACCGGACGGGCGAGGTGGCGGCGCTGGTGTGGGAGAACGTCGAGCAGATCGGCAAGGTGCTGACGGTGGGCTCGGTGGTCTCGGTCAAGGGGCAGGTCCAGCGCTACAACGACCGCCTCCAGGTGGTGATCCGCCGGGCCGCGACGGTGGCGACCGACGAGGTCGACGAGTCGCTCTTCGTCCGCTCGTCGTCGGTCGACCCCGAGATCCTCTGGCAGCGCCTGACCGGCCTCGTCGAGGAGGTCGGCGACGAGCACCTGAGGCAGCTGCTCTTCCGGATCCTCGCCGACCCCGAGGTCGCCGACCGGCTGCGGGTCGCACCGGCGGCGAGGGCGATGCACCACGCCTTCCGGTCGGGCCTGCTCGAGCACACCGTGTCGATGGCGACGGTCGGCCGTTCCCTGGCTCGGCACTACGCCGTCAACCCGGACCTGGTGGTCGCCGGCTGCGTCCTGCACGACCTCGGCAAGGTCTGGGAGCTCGAACTCGGCTCGTCGATCGAGTACACCGACGACGGCCGGCTGATCGGTCACCTGACGATGGAGGTGCTCCACGTCGACCGGGTGATCGGCGAGCTGCCCGCCTTCCCGGCCGAGCTTCGCCGCCAGCTGATCCACATCCTCCTCGCCCACCACGGCGAGTACGAGTATGGCTCGCCGCGGCGGCCCAAGACCCCCGAGGCGCTGCTCGTCCACATGGTCGACAACCTCGACTCGAGGATGGCCGGAATGATGGAGGCGATCAACGCCGACGGCGACCCGGAGGCGGCCTGGTCGCCCTACTCGAAGATCCTCGACCGGTTCATCTACCGGCGCCGGTACGGCGGCTAGCTCTCAGCTCTTGGCGTCGAGGATCGGTCGTCGATTGCGATGGAGCAGACGGCTGACCGCTGAAGGCTGACGGCTTCAGCGCGACCGGATCGCGCTGGTGACCTCGCCGGGCTCGGGAAAGCGACCGAGACGGCGCTTTGAGAACAGCAGCTCGCCCTCGACGGTGACCTCGAAGACCCCGTCCCTGCCCTGGATGAGGCGCACGTCGGCGCCGAACTCGCCCTCCAGCTCGGCCGCCAGACCGGCGGCGCGGGGCTGGTAGTTTCAAACGACGCAGTACTCGATGGTGATGTCCATGACGACTCCCGTACGCTCAGCGTGTAACCCTCGCCGGGCCCGATCCGTTCCCGCGCTGGCTCACCAGTAGCGCTCGACGTAGATCGAGCCGGGGGCGGCCTTCGTGTGCTCGGTGAAGCCCTCTCCGGCGAGCAGCCCGATCATGTCCTCGATCATGTCCGGGTTGCCGCAGAGGAAGATTCGCGAGCCCTCGGGGGTCGGCGGGGCGCCCCACTCCCGGTCGAGCTCGCGGCTCCGCCACAGGTCGAGGACGTGACCGGCCCTCCCGGTCCACGGCACCGGCTCCTCGGCCGGCCGCGAGATGATCGGCAGATAGCAGAACCTCGGGCTGAGCTGCTCCATCGCGACGAGCTCGGCGTGGTAGCCGAGGTCCCACGAGTGGCGCGCCCCGAGAAGCACCGCGAAGCGCCGCTCGGACGAACCCGCGAGCTCGCTGCGCAGCATGCTCATGTAGGGCGCGAGCCCGGTCCCGGTGGCGACCAGGACGACGTCCTTGTCGGGGGGCGCCTGGTCGAGGGTGAAGGCGCCGGCGATCTTCCGGCCGAGCCACAGCCGGTCGCCGGGCCTCAGGTGGAAGAGCCGCGGGCTGAGCGCCCCCGAGTGGACGAGGGTGATGTAGAACTCGAGATAGCTCCGGGCCTTCGACGACGAGGCGATCGAGTAGGCGCGGCGGATCAGCTTGCCGGGCGCTCCCGGCTCCTCCTCGCGGTCGGCGACCTCGACCCGCTCCGCCTCGGGGGGCAACCCGAGCACCGCGAACTGACCCGGCGAGAACTCGGGCAGGGTCCAGCCGTCGGGGACGACCCGGATGACGAGCAGGCCGGGGGCGACCTCGATCCGCTGGCTCAGGATGGCGTTGAGCTCAATCGGTGGCACGAAGCGGCGTCCTTTCAGGGGCGAGATGATAGCACCGGCCCGGCGGCCCTCCCGTCATGGCCGGGGCGCAGTACACTGCCCGCCGAATGGTCGTCGAGACGGTCTTCGCCTCGCCGTGGCAGCTCCTCGCGGTCGCCGCGGTGCTGCTGGTCGCCGAGGCGGTTTACGTGATGCTCGGCTTCGGCGCCGGACTGGTGGCGGTCGGCGCCCTGGCCCTGCTGCTGCCCGATGTCCGCGACGCGGTGGTCGTGCTGCTCCTGGTCAACCTCCCGGCCGAGCTCCTGGTCGTCGTCACCGCCTGGCGACAGATCGCCTGGCGCGGGGTCGCCGCGGTGATGGCCGGCGTCGCGGCCGGCATCCCGCTCGGCGCCTGGTGGCTCGGCCTCGCCGAGCCGAGGTGGCTTCTCGCCCTGCTCGGCGTCGTCCTGCTGGCGGTCGGGGTCGCCTTTCTCGCGGTGCCCGGCGACCGCCGGGTGGGCTGGCCGGGCTGGGCGGCACCGCCGATCGGGCTGGCCTCCGGTCTGCTGACCGGGCTGTTCGGCACCGGCGGACCGCCGCTCGTCCTCTACTACCGGCTCGCCGGCGTCCCCAAGGCGACCTTCCGCGGCAACCTCATGGCGATCTTCCTGCTGATGACCCTCGTCCGGGTCCCCTCCTACGCGGCGGTCGGGCTGATCACCGCCGAGCGGCTGTGGTCGGGGCTGGCCGTCCTGCCGGCGGTCCTCGCCGGCGCCTGGCTCGGCCACCGGGTCCAGCTCGGTCTCGCCGAGGACGCCTTCCGCCGCCTGGTCGCGGTCGCTCTCCTGGCCCTCGGCGCGCTGCTGCTCGGCGGCGCGGGCCGCTGAGCGGCCGGCCCGGGTTAGCCCGGACCATACATACCGGTTCGCTCAGGGTCTGACCGATCCCGATCCCGACTCACGCTCGCCTCAGCCATCGGTATCTCGATCCAATCGATCGCGAACCTGGGCGCGAGGCGCCCACACCACCATCCTCTTGGTGTTCGCCTTCGTGTCTTCGTGCCTTCGTGGTTGCGACGGTTCGCGGGACGTCGCATCGGGGACGGGATCGGGATCGGGAACGGGAACCAACAGACCCCCAACCTGACCCAAGGGGATAGGCATGGTCCGGGTTAGGTCGGCTCGGCCTTCTCGAAGACCTGGGTGTCGACCCCCATCTCGTCGCCGATGAAGGTCATCGCCTCGCGCAGGTCGTCGACCGCGAGCCGCGGCGGCACCACGACCTCGGCCGACATGGTGAACAGCGGCGTGCCGCTCATCGGCGCCGCCGAGACCTCGGTGTGCATGCTCTCGAGGTTGATGCCCTGCTCGGTCAGGTAGTGGGCGACCTGGTTGATGATCCCCATGTGGTCGGCCCCGAGCACGGTGATCGTGCAGCGGCTCATCTGCGGCTCGTCGGGCTCGTCGTCGGCCTCGCTGACCCGGGTGAGGACGTCGAACTTGGTGTAGTGGAGGTCGTCGACCGCGCGTCGCAGCTCGAAGACCCGGTCCTCGGGCGCGCCGACGAAGATCAGCATCGCGAAGTCGCCGCCGAGGCGCACCATCCGGCTCGCCTCGATGTTCCCGTCGTAGTGGAGGATCAGCTTGGTGAGCTCCTCGACGATCCCGGGCCGATCCCTGCCCACCGCCGTCAGCACCAGTTGCTTGCGCATGCCGGGCACCTCGCTTCTTCGAAGGCAGACCCGACCATGGTACCGCAGCGGCCGGCCACGGCGCAGCCCGCGCGGCCGCGGCCGCCGGGGCGGGGCGCGAGCCGATCCGCGCCGGGGTCCGGTCAGTCGACCCGGATCCGGACGCTCCCCGAGAAGCTCTCGGCGACGATCCGCGCGCCGCCGTTGCCCGCGGCGAAGTGCAGCTCGGTGCCTGGGCCGTACTCGTCGGTCCGCCGCGGCGGCGGGCCGAGATCGCTCCTGATCGAGCCCGAGTAGCTCTCGATCTGGAACTCGGCGTCGATGTCGGCGCCGACCACCAGCTCGATCGACCCGCTCATCGTCTCGAGGTCGAAGCGTCCGCGCGGACCCGGCCGGGCGGCGCAGACGATCGAGCCCGACACCGACTCGGCGGCGAAGGCGTCGAGCACGCCGCCGTCGATCTGGATGTCGCCGCTGACCACGTTGGCCTCGAGCCGCCCGGCGGCGCTGCGGACGATGACGTCGCCGCTCACCGACTCGAGCTCGGCGCGGCCCGCGGTCGAGGTCGCGACGACATCGCCGCTCACCGAGGCCGCCTCGAGGCCGCTCGGCGTGCCCGAGATCTCGATCCGGCCGCTGACCGACTCCAGCCCGACCTCGCCGGCGAGCCCCTCGACCGAGATGTCGGCGCTGACCGTCTCGACCTCGAGATCGGCGGCGGCCGGGATCCTGACCGTCAGGTCGGCCTCGCCGCCGCGGCGCGAGTGGCGCTCCTGCTCGACCTCGATGACCAGCCGGCTGCCGCTCGGCACGACCTCGAGGTCCTTGACGCCGTCGCCGAGGCGGCCGCTGATCTCGACCTGGTCGCCCGACCACCCGACCACCTCGACCGAGCCGGCGATGTTGCTGATCTCGACCCGCCCGCCGGCCGGCAGCGGCCAGCTCTGCTCGACGGTCCGTTCGGCCCGGACCAGGCCCGCGGTGGCCGCCAGGGCCACCAGGATCGACATCGTCTTGACCGGGTTTCTCATCGCCACCTCCACTGCTCCTCGATCATCGGGTCATGCCGCCGAAGGCAGCCGGCTCGCCCGCTGCAGCAGGTCGATCTGCCGCCGGTAGGCGAGGGCGAGCTGCCGGTTGAGTCGGCCGTCCTCGGGGTCGTCGGCGAGCGCGGTCTCGATCCGCGCGATCGCCTCGTCGATCACCGCCATGTTGTCCATCACCACCGCCCAGGTCTCGGGCGAGAGCTCGTCGCGCCGTCGCTCGAGACCGGCGCGCAGCAGGTCCCGGGCCCGCTCGAGCTCGTCGGCGGCGCCGCCATAGGTCGCCTGCACCGCGGCCGGCCCGGGCGCCGGCGGCTCGACCACCGCGACCCGGGCCCGCCCCGCCCCGACCAGGTAGGCGGCGGTGACCGAGACCGCGAGCACCGCCGCGGCGGCGGCCGCCGTCGCCCACCGGCGAGGGTCGCCGAGCCGTCCGCCGAAGACCCCGCGGACCACCCTGCGCTGCTCGATCCGGGCGGCGATGCCGGGCCACAGGTCGCGCTCCGGCGCGACCGAGCGCGGCAGCGCCGAGACCGCCTCGGCGAGACGCCGCCGCCCCTCGAGCTCGTCCCGGCAGGCCGGGCACGCCTCGAGGTGGGCCCGCACGGCGGCCTCGGCCTCGCCGGCCCCGCCCTCGAGGAGGTCGTCGATCCGCGACCGGACGGCATCGCAGTCGGGTGTCGTGATCGTCGTCATCATCTCAACGCCTTTCGCAGCAGCTGCCGGGCCCGGCTGAGCTGGGCCTTCGAGGTGCCCACCGCCACCCCCGCGAGCTCGGCGATCTCGGTGTGCTTGTAGCCCTCGACGTCGTGCAGCACGAAGATCGTGCGGGCTCCATCGGGCAGGGCGGCGATCGCCCGCTCGAGGTCCATCGCGACATGGGGCTGACCGGCGGCGGAGGCGCCATCTCCGTACCACTCGTCGCCGGCTGAGCCCTCCCGGCTCAGCCGGCGTCCCGAGCTCCGCCGGTGGCCGAGGACCAGGTTGACGGTGAGCCGGTGCATCCAGGTCGAGAAGGCGCTCTCGCCGCGGAACGACGGCAGCTTGCGCCACGCCCTGATGAACGCCTCCTGGGTCAGCTCCTCGGCCTGGGAGCGGTCGCCGCACATCCGCAGGCAGAGGCCGAAGACCCGCCCCACCGAGAGCCGGTAGAGGCTCTCGAAGGCGTCGACGTCGCCGCGGACCGCCCGGTCGACCAGCTCGGCGACGGCGTCGACCGTCGGGTCGCTCACCGTCGTGACCATGACCGGGGCGCGGTCCGGGGCGAGGCGTGCAGCGACTTCCACATCGGTTGAGATGCCGTCGGGGGCCGGATGGTTGAAGGCATCGGGACGACGATAGCGCAGCCGGGGAATCGACGGGAAGCGCCGCCGGTTGCAGCCTGCGACCGGCCGGAGGTGGTCAGGGTGAACATGTCGGACGCGACAACCCGGGGGGTGAGGGTCGAGGTCGTCTCGCGCTACCTCCCCGAGAAGTCGGACCCGGCACGCCGGAAGTGGTTCTTCGCCTACGACATCCGGATCACCAACCTCGGCGACGAGGTCGTCCAGCTGCTGACCCGCCACTGGGTGATCACCGACGCCAACGGCGCCGTCGAGGAGGTCCGGGGCCCCGGCGTGGTCGGCAACCAGCCGGTGCTGGCCCCCGGCGAGTCCTTCGAGTACACCTCGTTCTGCCCGCTGACCACCCCCTTCGGGACGATGGAGGGCAGCTACCAGATGGTCACCGAGGACGGCCGGGCCTTCGACGCCGAGATCGCGCAGTTCGCCCTCAGCGAGCCGATGACGGTCAACTGACCGGCATCCCGCGGAGCTCGATCGCGCGGATCACCAGGTCGGCGGCGCCCTCGATGCCGAACGCGGCGGTGCTGACCACGATGTCGTAGAGCTCGCTCGAGGTCGGGTCGACGCTGAAGTGGCGGCGGATGAAGTCGCGCCGGCTCCCGTCGATCTCCTCGACCCTCCTGGCCGCGCTCTTGGGGTCGAGCCTCTCGGCCCGGGCGATCTCGGCCACCCGGTGCTCGAGCGGGGCGACGACCCGGGCCCGCAGGCCGTGCTCACGGGGCAGGATGAGGTTGGCGCCGCGGCCGACGATGACCACCCGGCCGGCCGACGCCGCCAGGGCCACGACCTTTCCCAGCAGGTCGACATAGGAGTCCTGGAGGACGAGCCGCGAGTGGAAGAGGTTGAGCAGGGTCTCGGAGAACCAGTTGGAGCGGGTCTCGTCCATCAGCTCGAGCAGCCGCGGCTCGAGCTTGAGGTCCTCGGCGAGGCCGTTGACCAGCTCCTTGTCGAGCACCGCCCAGCCGAGCCGCTCGCCGATCCGGCGGGCCACCTCGACGCCCCCCGAGGCGGCCTCGCGGGAGATCGTGACGAAGGGGCCCCAGGCCGTCTGGGGTGCCTCCGCGACGCGGTCGCGGCCCGCGGCGCGGTCGACGATCTCGCGAAACCGCATCTGGTACTCGACCGGGCCGGTGGCGATCCCGCCCGACTGACGTTCCGCCTGAGAAGTCTTCATCGGGTCCTCCCTTCGAGGTGGGGTGCTCCTGCCTCTCAATCTAGGGCCGGGAGGGGCGGCGCGCCAGCCGGGGAACTCGGCGAAGGGCGTCAACTCCGGGCCGGCGGGCGCCGTCCAAGCCGGGTCCGAACGGACCGGGCCGGCGCCCTGCCGGTGTCACCGCAGCCGACCGGCGCCGAGCGCCGCCACCACGACCGGCCGCGGCCGGTCGTGATCCCCGCCGGGGCGTCCGGTCCGGGCCCGTTCGGCGACCCTCCGGCGATAGCCGATTCCTCCTCGGGTACAATCGGTCAGCGCAGCCACTCGGAGGGAATGGTGCTTCGACGAGGTCGACCCGTCGGTCAGGGATCGCCCGGCGCGGCCGCCGGAGGCCACCGGTGATCGGTCGGACCGTCTCGCACTACGAGATCCTCGAGGAGATCGGCGGCGGCGGGATGGGGGTCGTCTACAAGGCGCGCGACACCCGGCTCGACCGGCTCGTCGCCCTCAAGTTCCTGCCCGCCGAGTGGCGCCGCGACGCGGTCGCCCGCGAGCGTTTCGTCCGCGAGGCGCGGGCCGCCTCGGCGATCGACCACCCGCACATCGGCACCGTCCACGACATCGGCGAGACCGAGGACGGCCGGATGTACATCGCGATGGCCTACTACCCGGGCCAGACCCTGACCCGGCGGATCGGGTCGGGCCCCCTGCCCATCGAGACCGCACTCGCCATCGCCGCCCAGGCGGCCGAGGCCCTCGCGGCGGCCCATGACGCGGGGATCGTCCACCGGGACATCAAGCCGGCCAACATCCTGCTCGACAGCCGCCACCAGGTCAAGCTCGTCGACTTCGGGCTCGCCAAGCTCGGCGGGGGCGGCGGAGTCACCCGCACCGGGCTCGCCGTGGGGACGCCGGCCTACATGTCCCCCGAGCAGGCCGAGGGCCGGCCGCTCGACCACCGGACCGACCTGTGGTCCCTCGGCGCGGTGCTCTACGAGATGCTCGCCGGGCTGCGCGCCTTCTCCGGCGACTCCGACCACGCGGTGATGTACTCGGTGATCCACGGGCGGCCGACCCCGCTCGCCGAGCTGCGGCCCGACCTTCCCGGCGAGATCGTGGCGATCGTCGACCGCTGCCTCGCCAAGGACCCCGAGCGGCGCTACCCGAACGCCTCCGAGCTGCTCCGCGATCTGCGGCGGGCGCGCGGCGACTCGCCGTCGGGGGACCCGACGATCGCCATCCCGCCGGGCGGCGGGCCCCGGCGTCGGGGTCTGGCGTGGGCCGCGGCGGCCGGTGCGACGGCGCTCGTCGCCATCACGGCGGCCGGTCTGTGGCGGCTCGCCGTCGACCACGCGCCGCCGCTGCCGGCCGACAAGACCCTCGTCGTGCTCCCCTTCACCCCGACCGACCCGAGCCCGGCCGCCCTCGCCCTGTGCGACGGGCTGCTCGAGCAGGTGACCCGGACCCTCGGCGGGATGCGCCGGTTCCACGACAGCCTGACGGTGATCCCGGCGCCGGTCGTTCGGTCCGAGCGGGTGACCGACGCCAACGGCGCGCTCGTCGCCTTCGGCGCCAACCTCGCGGTGAGCGGCTCGGTCGAGTCCGATGGCGGCGGGGTGCTGCGGATCCTCCTCGAGCTGGTCGACACCCGCGCCGGCCGGGCGATCCGCCGCCGCACCGTGCCCTGGGCGGTCGGTCAGGGAACGACCCTCCAGGCCGCGCTGACCGACGCCCTCGCCGAGATGCTCGAGCTCGAGCTCGACGAGCCGACCCGGACCGCGGTCGCGACCGGCGGCACCCGCGATCGCGAGGCCCAGGCGCTCTACATGCAGGCGGCCGGCGAGCTGGCGCCCGAGTCCTCGGTCGAGGCTCTCGACCGCGCGATCGGCATGCTCCGCCAGGCCCTCGAGTACGACCCGTCCTTCGCCCTCGCCCGGGTCGGTCTCGCCGAGGCCTGCCGCCGCCGCGCCGATCTGACCGGCGAGCCGACCTGGGCCCGGGCCGCCCTCATCTATGCCCGGGCGGCGGCCGACGACGCGCCACGGCTGCCCTCGGCGCAGCTCGTGCTCGGCCGGGTGCTGGTTGACGCCGGGGCGACCGCCGAGGGGCTCGAGAAGATCGACCTGGCGATCGAGCTCGACCCGCTCAACGTCGAGGCCCTGCGCGCCCGCGCCCTGGTGCTGGTCGAGGTCGGCGACCGCGGCGCCGCGCGGGCGTCGTTCGACGAGGCGATCACGATCCGGCCCGACGACTGGTTGACCGTGCTCGCGGCGGGCAGCTTCTTCTACGACGGGCTCGACCTCGAGACCGCGGTCGGCTACTACCGGCGGCTGACCGAGCTGCGGCCGGCCGCGGCGACCGCCTGGAGCAACCTCGGCGCGGCGCTGTTCCGCGGCGGCGACCCGGCCGGCGCGCGGGCCGCCCTCGAGCGGTCGCTGGCGATCGGCCCGACCTACGAGGCGCTGTCCAACCTCGCCACCCTCGAGTTCTACGAAGCGCGGTTCGCCGAGGCGGTGACCGGCTACGAGCAGGCCCTCGCGATCGACGACCGCGACTTCATGGTGTGGAACAACCTGGCCGAGAGCCTGCGCTTCTCGGGCGCCCCGTCAGACCGGGTCGCGGCGGCCTACCGGCGAGCCGGCGAGCTCGCCGAGCCCGCGCTCGCCCGGGCGCCCGACGACCACGCGCTGCGGCTCGTCGTGGCGACCGCCTCGGCCGCCGGCGGCGACCGGGCGCGGGCCCGCGAGCTCGCCGACCAGGTCCACGCCGCCGGGGTCGACGACCCGGTCCTGTGCTTCATCCTCGCCGCCGTCGAGGAGGACCTCGGCGAACGGGGCCGCGCCCTCGAGCTGCTCGACCGGGCGGTCGGCGGCGGCTTCCCGGCGGCGGAGGTCATGGCCTATCCGGGGTTCGAGGCACTGCGGCGCGACCCCGGTTTCCAGACCCTGGCGCGACGGTGGGCCGCGACCCGGCCGCCCGCTGACCACGAACCCGGATCGAGCAAGGAGGACGCTTCATGATCGCCACGGCCAGCTTCACCATCACGATTCGCAAGGACGAGGAATTCGAGGTCGACCCGGTGCTCGCCGAGGTGCTCGGCGGCTCGACCGTGGTGTTCGCCGCGGTCGACGTCACGGCCAAGGTCTACATCCCGGCCCCGGTGCTCATCCCGATCGGCGCCGCCAAGGCCGCGGTCGGCGCGGCGGCCGGCGACGAGCTGATCTTCGAGGTCGCCCCGGGCAAGCCGATGGAGTTCCAGGCGGTCGACGAGAACGCGCTGCTCGAGTACTTCGTCACCCGTCAGGTGTTCGGCGGCTTCACCGAGGCGGTCGCCATCCCGCCCCAGATGATCATCAAGAAGCTCAACCGCTGAGCGGAGGTCGGGTCGGCCCGAGCTCCCGGCTCCCGACCGCTCCCCGGGCGGGCGGCTGAGGGATTCGCTACAATTCGAGCCGACAACGACGGATCGGAGGGATCCCATGGCGAAGAAGGTCGGGGTCGTCCTGTCGGGCTGCGGGGTGTTCGACGGCGCCGAGATCCACGAGTCGGTGATCACCTTGCTCGCCCTCGATCGCGCCGGCGCCGAGATCGTGGTGTGCGCGCCCGACGTCGACCAGATGCACGTCGTCAACCACCACACCGGCAAGGTCGCGGCGGGCGAGCGCCGCAACGTCCGGGTCGAGGCGGCGCGGATCGCCCGCGGGCCGGTGGCGGACGTCGCCGAGGTCGACGCCTCGTCGCTCGACGCCCTGATCCTGCCCGGCGGCTTCGGGGCCGCCAAGAACCTCTGCACCTTCGCCGTCGACGGCGCCTCGTGCACCGTCGACCCCGGGGTCGCCGCGCTGGTCCGTGCGATGCACGCGCAGCGCAAGCCGATCGCCGCGGTCTGCATCGCGCCGGCGCTGCTCGCCCGGGTGCTCGGCGAGGAGGGCCCGCAGCTGACCATCGGCACCGATCCGGGGACCGCGTCGGCGCTCGAGGCGATGGGCGCGGCCCACGTCAGCTGCCCGGTCGACGAGATGGTGATCGACCGCGACCGCAAGCTCGTCACCAGCCCGGCCTACATGCTCGCCGGGCGGATCTCCGAGGCCGCCGAGGGGATCGAGAAGACGGTCAAGGCGCTCCTCGAGCTCGCCTGACCGCCACCCGGGGTCAATAGGCGTACGGGTCGGGCCCGGCGGGCTCGGGCGCGGCGGGTGCCGGCGCGGTCTCGGTCTCGTGGGTCTCGCCCTCGTGGGTCTCGCCCCCCGCCTCCTGGGCCGCGCCGTCCTTCTTCTTGTGCCGCTTGCGGCCGCCCCGCCGCTTCCTCTTGGCCTTGCGCTCGCCCCCGTCGGCCGCCGCCGCGGGCTCGCCGTCGCCGTCGGCGGCCTCCGCGTGGTCGTCGGCCTCCGCGACAGGCGCCTCGGTCGCCGCCTCCTGGGCCGCGCCGTTCTTCTTCTTGTGCCGCTTGCGGCCGCCGCGCCGCTTCTTCTTGGCCGGCCGATCGCCGTCGGCCGCGCCGTCGGTCTCGGCCGGCGGCTCGCCGTCGCCGCCCTCCGCCTCCGGCTGTTCGGCGGCCGCCTCGCCCGCGTCATCCGGCGCCTCGGCGAGGGCCTCCGCGCCCGCGCCGGCCTTGCGGTGCTTGCGGCCGCCCCGCCGCCGTTTGCGGCCGCTCTTCTCGGTCTTCCCGGGCTGGTCGGTGGGAGGCTCGTCGTCGTCCTCCTCGTCGTCCTCCGTCGCGGCCTCGCCCGGACCCGACCGGGGCCGGATCCCGTCGGCGAGATCGGCGGCGCTCACCGCGGCGGCGTCGGCCGCCCTCGGCGCGGCGGCCGCCGAGCGCTCGGTCCACTCGATCCGCTCCTCGGCGCGGTGCAACGCGGTCGCGGCGATGATCTCGACCTTGATGTCGAACTCGCGCTCGAGGTCCGAGATCTCCCGGCGCAGGTCGTTCTGCAGCGAGTCGGCGAGCTCGGGGTGGAGCGACACCCGGACCCGCTCGAGCCGGCCGGTCACCGCCCGGGTCTCGATCCGGCGCAGGATGCTCAAGCCGATCAGCTCGGGGCTGGCGATGGTCCCGGCGCCGCTGCAGGTCGGGCACGGGCGGTGGGTGCGCAGCTGGAGCGCCTTCTTGAGCCGCTGTCGGTTGATCTCGAGCAGGCCGTTGGCCGACAGCCGGCTCGTCGTGTGCTTGGCCTTGTCGTCCTTCATCGCGTCGCGCATCGCCTTCTCGACGCTCGCCCGGTGCTTCGAGCTGCGCATGTCGATGAAGTCGACGACCACCAGCCCGCCGATGTCGCGCATCCGCAGCTGGCGGGCGACCTCCCTGGCCGCCTCGAGGTTGGTGGCGCGGGCGGTCTCCTCCTGGTTGGCGCCGCGGGTGGCGCGGCCCGAGTTGACGTCGATCGCGGTCAGCGCCTCGGTACCGTCGATGACGATCGAGCCCCCCGACGGCAGCTCGACCTTGCGCAGGTAGATCTTCTCGATCTGGTCCTCGAGCTCGAAGCGGCTGAACAGCGGCAGCCTCTCGGCGTACAGCGTGAGGGTGGCGCGGGCCCGCGGCATGAAGGTCTGCATGAAGCCCTGGGCCTTGGCGAAGGCCGCCTCGTCGTCGACCCAGATCTCGTCGACCGTGCTGTCGACCGAGTCGCGCAGCGCCTGGACGATGAGGTCCTGGTCGGTGTAGAGCAGCCGCGGCCCCTTGCCGGAGTCGGCCCGCTCGCGGATCATCTTCCACAGCCGGAGCAGGGCGTTGGCGTCGCGGTTGAGCGAGCGCTGGGGCTGGTCGAAGGCGTTGGTCCGGGCGATCACCCCGCACCCCTCGGGCAGCTCGAGCCGGTCGATCCGCTCGCGGATCACCTTGCGCTCGGCCTCGTCCTCGACCTTGCGCGACACGCCGCGGACGCCGTCGAGGGGCATCAGCACCAGGTACCGGCCGGCGATGCTGAGGTTCGAGGTGACCAGCGCGCCCTTGTGGCCGACCGCGTCGCGCACCACCTGGACGAGGATCGGGCGGTTGCGCTCGAGGGTCTGGTCGATGCGCGGGTGCTTGACCTCGGCCCCGACCTTGCGGTGGAAGGCGGCGGGCACGACGTCGTCGGCCCGCAGCAGCCCGTCGCGCTCGGCGCCGAAGTCGACGAAGGCGGCGTCGAGCGAGGGCTGGATGTTGGCCACGGTGCCGCGGTAGATGTTGCCGCGGCGCAGCCCCGAGTCGGTGGCCGCCACCTCGTAGCTGTCGAGGGTGGTTCCGTTGACGATGGCGATGCGCACCTCGTCGGCGCGCTGGGCGTTGATGAGCATTCGACGGGTCACGGGCTCTCCGGATGGGTGACGGACCCGGCTGTATCCGCGGGTCCGCTATGTCGCTGTGATTGGCTGCTTTCCATCACGCGCGCCCAGGGTAGCACCGATCGGGCCCGAAGGCGGCATCGTGGCGATCGTCGAACCCCCTCTCCCGCGTGCTCGTCGGTGATGGCGCGGGGTGAGACAGAGTCGGCGGAGGTTGTCGGCGCCGGGTATACCGTCACTCGGTTACGACCCGCGACCCACTGCTCCGCACAGGGCACCATGTGGGAGCTACGATGCGATGGGAAACCTCCAGGTCACCGAGCTCGACACGACCCTCGCGGACCCCGACACCTGTTCTGACGCCCTGTGGAAAGCCGGCGAGGCCGCCATCCCACAAGCCTTGAAAAACCCTCCGGGTCTTCCCCAGTCTCACAGCCTCGACGACGAGCTCGCAGCCTCTGATTTCTATAGAAACACTATTCACTGGAGGTGCTATTCTCATCTTCGACGGACCGAGCGCTCAGTCGGTGTCGTCGTGTCCGTCGCGGGAGGAATCATGGGTCGATGGCAGCGCTTCGTCTGGGTGTCGACTTGGATTCTCGCCATCGCGGCCCAAGGCACGGCCGCGCCCGAGCTGGGGCCGCGGACGCCCCCCGACCTCCACTTGACGATCTGGCCCGACGCCACCGAGCTCACCATCGGTGACACTTACCGAGCCACGGTCAGAGTCATCAACCAGGGATCGGCGACCGCCGCGGCACCGATCGAGATTGTCATGTGGGGGTCGTTCAAGTCGCTCAGCGGTCTCACCGTCACGCCGAGCGACTCCGGCAGCTGCGCGCCCGTCGACTCCGACTGGGTGTGCACCTTCCCAAACCCGCTGCTCACCGGATACAACAATGAGGTCGTCATCGACGGCGTCACCAACGCTCTCGCCGACGTCGTCGTCTACGCCCTGGCGACCGCGGCGAACGGAGATCTCAACCCCGCCGACAACTACGCTTCCGCGACTACCCCCGTGACTCCCGGCGTTGGCATGGAGTTCCTTGTCACCTCGACCGTCGACGACGTCGACGCCCTGCCCGGCGACGGGCTGTGCGCCAGCCCCGGCGGTCTGTGTACCCTGCGCGCCGCGATCATGGAGTCCAACGCCCTCGCGGGCCCGAACATCGTGACCATCATGGTCGCCGGCACCCTCACCGTGGACCAGGTCGTGGGCATCACCGCAGACCTGACCCTGCGCACGGGTCTCGCCGACAACGCGGTGATCAGCGGCGGCGACCTGCACCAGATCTTCGTCGTCGGCGGCGGCGCATTCCCGAACCTCGCCTTCCAGGGCCTCGACCTGGTCCACGGCAACGGCAGCTTCGCAGGGGCGGTGAACCTCGACGAGGTCGGCGCCGTCAGCTTCGTCGACTGCCGCCTGTCCTACAACGCCGCGAGCGGCGGCGGCGCGATCACCGTCAGAACCTGGTCGGGCAACCTGTTCTTCGACCTCTGTGCCTTCGCCGACAACAGCTCGACCGTGAGCGGCGCGGCGCTGGCCATCCAGGGCAACCCCCGCGACCAGCGCGGCACCCTCGACATCCGCCGCACGATCTTCAACAGCAACTTCAGCGGCGCCTCGAGCGAGGGCGGCGGCGCCATCGCCGTGCTCACCACCGACTGGGACCTGACGATCAGCGACAGCTCGTTCATCATCAACGGCGACCCGGTCGAAGGCGGCGGCGCCATCGCTTTGAGCGGCAGCTCGCTCGACCCCATCACCGCGCGCATCGAGCGAACGTGCTTCCTCGACAACTCCGGCGCCAGCGGCGGCGGCGGCGCCATCCTCGCCAGCTGGGTCGAGCTCGAGCTGGTGAACTGCACCCTGGCGAGCAACACCGCCGGCACCGGCGGCGCCATCAGCGTGAACGGGGGCAGCCTCGCCCTGTCCCAGACCACCCTCACCGCCAACACCGCCTCCTCCAGCGGCGGCGGCGTGAACGCCGGCGGCGGCGCCGTCACCCTGGCGGCGGCCACCATCCTGAGCGGTAACACGCCGACCAACTGCTCCGGCGCCGCCAGCCTCGCCGGCGACGCCAACCTCTCCAGCGACGCGAGCTGCACCTTCGTCGGCAGCGGCAACCTGAGCTCGACGCCGGCGCAGCTCGGCCCGGCCAACAGCGCCCCAGGGGGTCTGGTCTACTACCCGCCCCTGCCCGGTAGTCCGGCCGTCGACTCGGCCGGCGCCGCTCCCTGCCTCGACGCCTTCGACCAGGTGGTGGACGACGACATGATCGGGGGCGAACGCCCGCTCGACGGCGACGGCAACGGCAGCGTCGCCTGCGACCGCGGCGCCATCGAGGTGGCCGACGGCGCCCTGATCTTCGCCGACGGCTTCGAGAGCGGCAACATGAGCGCCTGGTCGAGCCTGGTGAGCTGAGCTCTCGCTCGCAGCCCGCCACCCCGGCCGCACCCGGTCGCCGACTCCGCCCGCGCCGCGTACGCGCCGCGTACGCGCCGTAACCGTGCCAGGTTTACACATTCACACATGCTCCACAGCGGCTGATTCACTGAGGACGTACAATGGGGAAAATGAAGATCCGCTTTCATGTGGGCTTTGAGACCGGTGAGCCGCGGATTCACGATCATGGGGGTCTTCGAGGACCAGGCCGAGGAGGTCTTTCTCAGCGGATTGGGCCAGGACAGAGCGAGCCGACCTCGTGCCGGCCATCCGGGAGCTGATCGCCAAGCACAGCCGGGACGACAACTCCGACGCCCGGTAAGCGCGCCCAAAGAGGCGCCCAGGAAGAGACAGGTGCCGATCACGCGATCATTCACGGTTTCGTTGGGCCTGCTTCGATGGTGGCGAGCCGTTTTCATCCTTCGTGGTGACGAAGTCGCGTCATGAACCACTGGCACCGATGTGATGGATGACACCCGACCGCGCTTGGGCGGACTCTTCGACGAGCTCTACAAGGAGCTGCGCCGGCTGGCCCACCGCCAGCTCGCGCGGGGGCGTCGGCCCGGTGCGACCCTGAGCACGACGGCTTTGGTCCACGAGGCCTACGTCAAGCTCGAGGGCGCGGGCCGGGTCGGGGTGAAGGACTCCGAGCACTTCCTCGCCCTGGCCGCCCGCGCGATGCGTCAGGTCCTCGTGGATGCGGCCCGAAGCCGCCACTCGGCCAAGCGGGGGGCGGGGGTGGCGCCGCTGGCGCTCGAGCAGGCCGAGCCCGCCATCGACGACCTGATCGACGAGGTGCTCGCGGTGGATACGGCCCTGGCCCGGCTGGAGTCCCTCGACGAGCGGCTGGCGCGGGTGGTGGAGTGGCGGGTGTTCGGCGGCATGTCCGAGGAGGAGATCGCCGGCTCCCTCGGCGTGACCGCCCGGACCGTGCGGCGGGACTGGCAGAAGGCGCGCGCGTTCCTGGTCCGCGAGCTCGGCGTCGAGCCGGGGTCGCCGGCCGGCCCGTCATGACCACCGAGGCCGAGCGGCAGCGCTGGCGGACGCTCGATGCGATTCTCGAGGAGGCGCTCGACCTGCCACCGGAGGCCTGGCCGTCCCTGCTCGACCGCGCCTGCGGGGAGGACGGCGACCTGCGGAAGGAGGCGGAGGAGCTCCTGGCCGCGCACGCCGCGACCGACGGGCCGTTTCTGGACGGCTCGTTCGTCGAGCGTGCCGCACGGCTCCTGCCGCCGAGCTCCGGCGCCGAGCGATTGGCCGACCGAGTCGGCCCGTGGCAGGTGGTGGCGAGGCTGGGAGAGGGGGGGATGGGGGAGGTGTTCCTGGCCGAGCGGGCGGAGGGGGACTTCGCCCAGCGGGTCGCCCTCAAGCGGCTGCGGCCGGACCTCGTCTCGCCGGACCTCGAGCGGCGCTTCCGGCAGGAGAGGCAGATCCTGGCCCGGCTGGAGCACCCCGGCATCGCCCGGCTGGTGGATGGGGGGGTGCACTCGGATGGGCGGCCGTGGCTGGCGCTGGAGCTCGTGGCGGGCGAGCCGATCACCGCCTGGTGCGCGCAGAACGGGCTCGACGTCGAGGCGAAGCTGCGGCTGATGGTGGAGGTGTGCGATGCGGTCGCCCACGCCCACCGCAACCTGGTGGTTCACCGCGACCTCAAGCCCTCCAACATCCTGGTCGATGGCACCGGGCGGGCGAAGCTGCTGGACTTCGGGATCGCCAAGCTGCTGGCCGGTGAGGGCGAGGCGGACGCGCAGCCCACCCGGATGCTGGCCCTCACTCCCGAGTACGCGGCCCCCGAGCAGTTCGCCGGGGAGCCGGTGACCACCGCCGCCGACGTGTGGGCGCTCGGCGTGATCCTCCACGAGCTCCTGACCGGGAGCCGGCCCCAGCCCACCCCCGGCTCGGCGGAGGCTGGACCTCGCGCTGCCTGGCCGGTGCGGGATCCGCGCCGGCCGAGCACCGTGGCGCGGGCGTCGGGGGGCGTGGCGGGGGCGAGCCTGTCCCGCCGCCTGCGCGGCGACCTCGACGCCATCGTGCTCACCGCGCTCCGGCCCGAGCCGGGACGCCGCTACCCGTCGGTCGAGGCGCTCGCCGACGACATCCGGCGGCATCTCCAACGGAGACCGGTACGGGCCCGCGGCGACGCCGCCTCCTACCGCGCCGGCCGCTTCCTCCGTCGCCATCGGCTGGCGGTGGTCGCCATGGCACTGGCCCTGGTCGCCCTGGTGGGCGGGCTGGTGGCGACCCGTCGCGAGGCGGTGCGGGCCGAGGCGGCGGCCCGGCGCGCCGACGAAGAGCGGGCGAGGGCCGAGGCGGCGCGCGACTTCCTGGTCGAGCTGTTCGACGCCTCGGACCCGGTGCGGGCCCTGGGCGCGGAGATGAGCGCGCGGGACGTCCTCGCCCGCGGCCGCGAGCGGATCGACCGGGAGCTCGCCGACCAGCCGGGGCTGCGCGCCGACCTGCTCGCCACCCTGGCCAACGTCTACTCCTCCCTCGGAGACCCGCGAGAGGCGGAGGGGCTGCGCCGCGACGAGCTCGCCCTTCGGGAGCGGCTGTCCGGCCCGGAGGAAGAGGAAACCGTCGCGACCCTCATCGCGGTCGCGGATGCGGTGTCGGACCAGGGGCGCTCGGCCGAGGCCGAAGCCCTGTTTCGGGAGGCCTTGGCACGCGAGGAGGGGACGCGGGGACGGGAGACCCTGCTCGCGGCGAGGGCGCTGCGGGGCCTCGGCGGGACGCTCAACGCCATGTCCCGCTACAGCGAGGCGGCGCCGCTCGAGGAGGAGGCGCTCGCGCTCTTTGAACGGCAGCTCGGTCCGGATGCCCCCGAGACCCTGCAGATGCGCAACAACTACGCCATGCTCCTGCTGGCGCGGGGGGATTTCGACCGCGCAGAGGAGCTGATGCGTCGCGTCCTGGCGGACCGCACCCGGCTCGAGGGCGCCGCCAGCGCCGAGGTGCTGTGGGCCCGCTTCAACCTCGCCGCCACCCTGCTGCGGGCGGGTCGGCTCGCCACCGCGGCCGAGCTCGCGGGCGGGCTCGCGCAGGGATTCCGACAGATCTGGGGGGCGGACCACTTCATGACCTCGCGGGCCCTGCGTCTCGAGGCGCGGGTGCTCGACCTGCTCGGCCGCCACGCCGAGGCGCGTCCGCTGCGGGAGGACGCGGTGGCGATCGCCCGCCGCGTTCTCTCCGCCGACGAGCTGCTCCTCTGCCTGGTGGAGCACTCGGAGCACCTGCGGCTCTCCGGCGATCTCGAGATGGCGGAGGCGGCGGCTCGGGAGGCGGTCACGCTCGGTCTCGCCGGCCAGGGACCGGACGCCGATCTCTCCGCCTACGCCGAAAGCCAGCTCGCTGCGGTGCTGACCGATCGTGGCAGGCTGCAGGAGGCGGAAGGGTTGCTCCGCCACGCCGAGGCGGTCCAGCGCCGGGTCGGCGGCGACGACTACCCCGACCGCCTGGACACCCGCGCCCGGCTCGGCAGGCTCCTGCTGCGGTCGGGTCGGCGGGAGGAGGCGCGGGCGGTGCTCTCCGACACCCTGGCCCGTCGCCGGGAGACCGCCGGGGCCGCCAGCCTCAAGACCGCGGAGAGCCTGCTGGACCTCGCCGGCGCCCTCGACCCGGCGGTGGAAGGGGAAAAACGGCGCGGGCTCCTCGAGGAAGCCCGCGCCATCTTCGCGGCGAACCTGCCGGCGGGTCACTCCCTGCCGGGAGCGATCGACCGGGAGCTCACCGCCCTGGGAACGGGACCACCCTGAGTCACCGGGGGAGGGGCAGGCGCAGCAGCCGGCCGGTGAAGCTCTCGCTGACGACGAGCTGGCCCCAGCGGGGGTGGACGAGCACGCCGGTGGGACCGATCAGCCCGCCGGCGACGACGACCGGGGCGGCGCCCGGGTCGTCGAATCGGAGCAGGCGACCCGGCGCCTGGCCGAGGAAGTCGGTCGAGAGCTCGAGGACGTAGATCGCTTCGTCGGCGACCGTGACGTCGGTTGCGGTGGTCAACCCGCCGAGGTACTCGCTGATCTCGCCGGTTGCGGGGTCGACCTCGGCCACCCGCGCCAACCCGCTCGCGAACGGGAATCCGGTGAGGAGGCTGACCAGCAGCGTGCCCGACCCGGTGGCGCACACCGCGGTGGGGACCGCGTCCACCACCGGCCCGCCGAGGCCCGGGAAGAGTGGGTTGGGGATCGGGGCGAGGCGAGCGACCACCCGCCAGCGGCCGGTGGCGGCCGCCACCTCGATCACCGTGTTGAGGCCGGAGTCGACGCCGTAGAGCCGGGTCCGCTCCTCGAGCCGGCGACCGAGAGGGCTGTCCGGGTGGAGGCGGGCCGCGAAGTTGCCCTGCTCCACCGACATCGAGGGATCGCCGAGCTCGATGAGGTCGTCCGCGGTCAGGCTGCCCACCAAGGTCAGGGAGAACGGGTTGGCCGACCGTAGGCTGGTCACCGGGTCCGGGTCGAGGTCGCGGAAGTCGGTGAGCAGCTCGAGCTCCACGCTCTCCCCGGCGCTGTTGTCGAGGGTCACGGTGCGGCCGTCGGCGAGAGCCCTGATGTGCTCGGCGGCGAGGGTGAAGCCGGTCCGGATCCCGTCCGGGACCGGGTCGAAGCGAGCGCGCAGGATCGAGCTGAAGATCGGCGACGACAGGCCGTCCGGGTTGGGCACCTGGACCGGCGGCGCCGAGACGCCCCGGACGTCCCCCTCGCCGATGAGGATGTAGAGGGTTCGGTGGGCGTCGGCGACCGCCGTCGGCCCGGTTGGGAAGCTCTCGGCGATCGACGAGGGCAGCCCGGCGAGCAGGGTGTGCCGGGCTCCCCAGCGGGAGACCAGGCTGACCCGGCCGTCGTCGTGACCGGTACCCCCCTCGGCGACGACCACGTTACCCCCCGGCGTCAACGACAGCTTGTAGGGGGACAACGTGGCGCCGGTCAGCACGTCATGGGCTTGGAGCGAGGCGGCTGTCGCCACCGTCGCCAGGATCAGACTCAAGAGCACCTTCGGTTTCATGGTCCTTCACTCCTTTTCGTGCCCTCGCTTGGAGGACGGTCGGGCGCGGGGTCGTTGGTCGGGTGTCGGGCCGGCGCCGGTCCCGCCCCGCGGCGCGGGGCCGGCCCCCTGGCGTTCGAGACGGGAATCTGTCAGGGGAACACGGACGACCAGCCCGCCAGGCCGACCTCGAACCCGTCGCGGGAGACCACCGAGTCGACCGCCCCGACCTCCACCGCGCCGGCGTCGCAGGCGGGGTCCACAGGCTCGAAGACCCGCTGGTCCAGGTCGGCGCAGCGGCCGGCGAACCGGTCGCGGACCACGCTCGATGCGCCTGGAACGTAGAACGAGGTGCGGCCGTCGGTGGTGAGCGGACCGAGGGCGAGCTGGCCCTCCGGGACCGAGGAGAGGTCGGAGGGGTCGGGGAACAGGAAGCACGAGGCGCCGGGGCTCTCCAGGTTGTGGCCGTCGCTCAGCACGGCGAGGCCGCTCGTGCCGGAGCAGGTACCGGAGACGACGGTTCCGGCCACCCGGAGCTGGTTGCCGAAGCTCGTCGCGCCACCGTAGATGGCGCTTCCGGACGAGGTGGCGAGGTTGTCGCGGTAGGTCGACGAGAAGACCTGGACGAAGGAGTCCCCGGTCGCCAGCCCACCTCCTGCAACCGCCTGGTTGCCGGAGAAGGTGCTGCGGGTGACGAGGGTGCCGCCGCCGGCGAAGACCCCGCCACCCGAGGTGCCGGCGGTGTTGCCGACGAAGCTCGACTCGGAGACCTCGAGGCCGCCGTCGGCGTAGATCGCGCCGCCGTGATTACCCGCGGTGTTGCCGTCGAGTCTCGACCCCGTCACAATGGCGGAACCGCTTCCTCCGACTCCCATCGCCCCCGCGAAGATCGCCCCGCCGTTGAGCAGCGCCGAGTTTCCTGAGAACTCGGTGTCCTGGAACCTGGCCACGCCGAGGGCGACGGCCGCCCCACCGCCATGTGCGCCCGCCGAGGAGTTGTCGAGGAAGTCGCAGTCGAGAACGGCAAGATCCACGGTCCCCGGGTTGTTGATCCAGCGGCGAGTCGCCAGGCCGCCGCCCACTCCTGACGTCTCATTGTTGGAAAAGACCGTTCGGACGACGGTGCCTGAGACCAGGCCTGGTTCGTCGGAGAACACCTGCAGCCCACCGGCCCAGCTTCCACCGATGTTTCCGTCGAAGGTGCAGTCCACGACCTCGAGCTCGAGCCGATCGAAGGACGAGGCGACGGTCAGACCGCCGCCCGCCTCGGCATCGCCGACGTTGTCGGAGATCACGGTGGATTGGATACGAGCGTAACCGGCGTTGGCGGTGAGGATCGCGATAGCGCCGCCGGAGTTATCACTGAGATGGCAACCCGTTACCTCGAGGGTCACGGTTTCAATGGCCGCCAAGCCCCCTCCGGTGTTGTTGGAGACATCACAGTCGTTCAGGGTGAGGCTCGCGGGCGCTGACGCGTAGATACCACCACCGCCTTGTGTGGCGCTCGACGCAGTGATGTCGACGCGGGTCAGGCTCACATTCCCGGTGCCGGCGCCAGCGAGGAACAGCCCGCCGCCGTAGCCGTTGGCGCCCTGGACGGTGCCGCCGGACAGCAGGAGGTCGCGGGCCGTGAAGTCCGCGAACTGGACGTGGAGCAGCCGATCGCCGAGGGCGAAGGAGAGGATCGTGGTCAGGGTCCGGCCGGCGCCGACCAGCTCGAGATCGTCCGTACTGTCGAGGTCGCCGGTGAGACCGGCATCCTCGTCGGCGCCGGTGAGGGAGAGCTGGTAGATGCCGGTCGCCAGCACCACGGTGTCGAGCCCCGACTGCGCATTGGCCAGGATGATCGCCTCGCGCAGCGAGCAGTCGGCCGGGAAGCAACCGTCGGGTATGGGGTCGTCGAAGCGGGTGACGGTCAGGGTTGTGGCCGAGGCCGGCATGGTCAGGGAAAGGGCGAGCAGCAGGACGAGGAGCCCGATGCTCTGGGGGGTGACGCGGAAGCGGGTGACGGTCAACATGGTGTCCTCCTCGTCACCATTCCACGGAGAACCGGTCTCAGACAGGACATCACGCCGCGCCGAGATGAGCCCGCAACCCGATCGGCCGAGGTGGCCAGCTGCACCGCCGCGGGTGCTCTGCAACCGCTCGACGGCGCAACGATGCAAGGGGGAGGCGCGGCGCCTCCCCCTCGAGCCCGGCGTGGCGGGCGCCGCGGGAGCCTCCGCCCCTCACAACCGGTCGGCGATCCTCCCGGCGGCGGCGACGAGCCTCTCGCTGATCTCCGGAGCGTCGCTGCCCTCGACGTAGACCGCGGCTCCGGCCAGGGTCGTGCCCTTGACGAACATCAGCCGGAAGCCGCTGTTCGTCTTCGCGAGGAATGCCCGGTGGAGTTACCCCGGTAGACCGGACAGGTTGACGCTGTCGGCGGACAGGTTGTGAAGGCGCCACCTTTCGAAGTTGACGGGCGAGATCCGGCCGAGGCCGGAGTGTCGCCTGACAGGGCTGTACCAGCCCTCGATCCAGCGGAAGACCGCGGGACGGGCCTCCTCGAGGGTGCGGAAGGTCGAGCGGTCGATGAGCTCGCACTCGAGCCACGCGAAGAGGCTCTCGCAGAGTGCGTTTTCGAAGCAGTCGCCGACCGACACCGTCGACGGGCGGAGGCCGAGCTCGTCGCAGCGTCCGCCGAAGGCGACGGAGGTGTACCGGCGGCCCTGATCGGATGCGCCGGGTGACGCCGACCAAGCCCGCCGCTTTCATGAGCCGAGCCACCCGCTTTCGGCCTACGTGGACACCGCGATCGGCGAGCTCGGCGTGGATCATCGGCGCGCCGTCGGCGCCTCCGGAAATGGTGTGGATGTCACGGATCATCCCGGTCAGCGCCGCGTCCTCCGGCGCGCGGGGAGACGGCGCTCGATCTTGAGCTGCCGGATCTCCCGTCGCAAACGGCGCAGCTCGTCTCTCTCGGCGGTCGTCAGACCGTCAGCTCTTCGCCCGTCGTACCGGTCCGCCTGGCGAACCCAGTTCCGGATCGCCTGCGCGGACGGCTCGAACTCCTTCGACGGCTCCTCCGGCGTCCGGCCGGCCCGGGCCAGCTCGACCATCTGCCGTCTCAAGGACGACGTGGCCAGGCTCCCTTGACGTGCGGGAATCTGGATGTCCACTCAGCGCCGTCGCAGCGTGTCCCCCTCCACCAGACCCAACGAATCCGTGACTGTCGACCTGAGTGACGACCTCAAGAAGGTGAAGCGCACGAAATCGCCTGTCAACGTCGGGCTGGGCTCTGCCCGCCTCCCGGTACCCGTTCGGAGCCGTGGTAAGCTTGGACCGTCTGCAACCGAGTCCCAATCTCTTCGAGGAGGTAGCGTATGTACAAGGCTACGATGTCGTTCCACGTCTTGGGCCTGACCTTACTCGTCGTCGGCGGCACGGCGCCCGCCGCCGGACAGACGATGACGCCACCAGCCGAGCTCACCAAGGGCGTCGAGGCCCCGGTGGGCACCGGTTTCACCTACCAGGGCTTTCTCAGCCAGTCGGGCGCCCCGGCGTTCGGCGCCTGGGACTTCCAGCTCGCGCTGTACGACGCCGCGGTGGGGGGCGTCCAGATCGGCTCGACGGCGACGGTGGGCGACCTGCCGGTCACGGCCGGCGTCTTCACGGCCTCGCCCGACTTCGGAGTCGGCGCCTTCGGCGGCGGCGCGCGCTGGCTCGAAATCCGGGTTCGGCCGGGGGCCAGCGGCGGCGCCTACACGACGCTCGATCCACGCCAGGCGCTGACCCCGGCGCCGATCGCGCTCTCGATGCCCAACGTCTACGTCAACGAAGCGAGCAACTTCGTGGGTGTTGGGCGGAACTTCCAGATCAGCGCCAACGAGGTCTTCGGCGTGCGCTACACGGGCGCCGCCAACCAGTACGGCGGCATGTACATGGAGACCTCCGACGCCGGCGGCTGGCCGTTCTACGGCTACGCCACGAACGGCTCGTTCCGGGCCTGGACCTACTACAACGGAACGACCGGCGACTGGAGCCTCTACAACGCCGGCATCCGCCTGGTTGCGCCGAGCACGGGCGGGCTGCGTATCGGGCCGGCGCTCGACTACAGCCTGGTGATCGAGAACACGACGGGCTCGGACGGCATCCGGATCCTCGACACCGGAGACGACGGCATCCAGATCGGAAGCAACCCGGACATCCCCAACTACGGCGTCTACATCCCGTCGCCCGGCGTCACCACCTACGCTCTGTGGCCCAACACGCAGAACGCCTCCGGGCAGTGGGCGCTCTACACCGTGGACAACATCCAGGCCGGCAATGTCTTCGCGGCGGGGATGACCCAGGTCGCGGTCGTCGGCGGCGAGCTGCCGCTCGTGCCGGGCGACGTGGTGGCGGCGAGCGGCTTCGCCGCCGGGATTCCGGACGCGCAGGACGTCGTGCCGCTGGTCGCGCTCGCCGCTGCGCCGGACCGGCTGGGCGTGATCGGCGTGGTCCACGCGCGCATGGCCCTGGTGCGGAAGCCGGACAAGGAGGGAGCCGACGCGTTTGCTCTCCAGAGCGTGCCCGGGCAGGCGGCGCCGGGGGACTTCGTGGCCGTGACCGTGCGCGGGGTGACGCTGGCGCGCGCCGACTTCGGCTCGCCGATCGAGGTCGGCCAGCGCCTCACCGTTGCGGAGGTCGAAGGAACGGTCCGGCCGCTGCGCACGCGCACCATCGAAGACATGGAGGTCACCGAAGGGATGCCGGTGGTGGGCGTCGCGGTGGGTGCCGCCGACGAGGATTCCGGGCTGGTGCCCGTCTACGTGCAACTGCCATGAGCGCACAAGCGACGACACGGGAGAGGCGCCGCGTGAGGACCGGCGGAAACGGACGGCTGCTGCTGCGCGCGGTCGCGATCGCGGCGCTGTTCGTCACCGGCGGATCGGCTCCGGAAGCGCTCCGCGCGCAAGACCTGGACGTCTCGTGGGGGACGGCGGACGGCGGCGGTGGCGACTCTACGGGCGGCGTGTACCTCGTGCGCGGCACCGCGGGTCAGCCGGACGCGGGAGTTCCGCTCGTTTCCAACCAGCTTGCCCTGGAGGGCGGCTTCTGGCGCGGCGCGGCGGAGCTTCCCGCGATCCTGATCTTCGCGGACGGCTTCGAGAGCGGCAGCACGTCCGGTTGGGCGGTGGCGGTACCGCTGGTCGGCGGTGAGTGGGAGCGCTAGCACTCGAGCCCCAGCAGAAACCAAGTTGACCATCCGAGATCGGCTGGCGCCGGCCGTCGCCCGACGACTTCGAGACCGTACCGGGATCAGCCGACCCTGGCGAGGCGCGGCCGGACGCAACGGTCGAACGACGGCGAGGTACACTGCACGGCGATGGGTCGGTTCTCGTCGGTCGAGGTCCGGCGGCGCCTCGTGCGATGGGCGGCGCCCTTTGCAGCTCTCGTGGCGGGGTGCGGGGTCGCGGTGCTGGTCCTCGAGCTGCTGCTCCGGCTGGCTCCCGGGATCTTCAGCCTCGGCTTCCAGAACCTCGCGCTGTCCCGCTACGACTCGAGGCCGGGCGGCCTGTACGTCCACGACCCGGTGCTGAGGATCCACTTCCTGCGCCGCAACGCGGACGTGCGCACCTGCTGGAACGGCTGGTTCTGGACCCACCACGGCGACGCCCGCGGCTTCCGCAACCCGGACGGCATCGAGCGCCACGACGTGCTGCTGGTCGGCGACTCGATGATCTACGGCCACGGCGCCGAGGCGGTCGACACCGTGGCGTCGAAGCTCCGCGAGGGCCGGGGCCTGCCGGTCTACGACATGTCCCGCCAGGGCGGGTGCCTCTACGACCACTACGTGGTGCTCCGCCTGTACCTCGAGGAGCTGCGGCCGCGGAAGGTGCTGCTCTTCGTGTTCATCAACGACTTCGCCGACCTGCTGGTCTACCGCACCGTCGCCGAGATCGAGGATCCGTCCGAGCTCGAGCGGGTCGACTACGAGGCCGCCCGGCGCCGGCTCGACGAGCTCAACCGGCCGCCCCCCCTCGTCGACCGCGCGCTGTGGCGGCTCGCGTCCTTCCGGGTGCTGCACCACGCGGCGATCAAGGTGCGCGAGACCCTTCGCGAGATCGACCTGGTGCCGTCCGCCGAGGCGGCCGGAACGCCGGAGCACCCGATCGCCGACCCGCTGCTCGAGCCCGAGCCCTTCGAGCTGGTCTCCGGCTACTACCGCCGGGTGCTCGGCGACCTCGACCGCCGGTGCGACGCCGTCGGCGCGGAGCTCGTGCTGGTCGAGCTGGCGATCCCCCACAAGAAGGCCGATCTGAGGCAGGGACAGGAGCGGCTCGGCGGCTTTCTCGTGGAGCTTGGCGCGGAGCTCGGCCTCGAGGTGTGGAGCACGAGCGGCCTCTTCGACGGCTGCCGGGACTGCTTCCTGCCCCATGACGGCCACCTCACGGAGGTCGGTCACGAGCGTCTGGCGGGCTTTCTGGCCGAGCGGCTCGAGCCGGAGAGCAGCGGCGCCGATTGAAACACGGCTGAGGGGCTCGTCTCGGCGGTGGCCTCGCGGCGGTCTCGGCAGCGCGTTGCCGCCCCGCGACCGCTCCTGGGCTCGCTAGGCTCTCCTCACCTGGCGCTCTCGAGGGCGGCGATCCGCAGCTCGAGGTCGGGGTGGGTCGAGAACAGCGCCATCCACCCCTTGCGCCCGGAGATCTTGAACGCCGCGAGGGCCGGCTCGCTGGCGTCGACGAGCTGGGCGGTCCGCTGAAGCTTGCGCAGGGCACCGACCATCGCGTCGCGTCCGGCCAGCGCCGCCCCACCGGCGTCGGCGCGGAACTCGCGCTGCCGCGAGAACCAGGCGGTGACCATCGAGCCGAGCAGGCCGAGGGCGATCTGCATGACGATCATGACCACGAAGCTGATCAGCCCGGCCGCCCGGCTGTCCACCGCCTGCCGCACCGCGAAGGCGACGATCCGCGAGAAGAAGATGACGAAGGCGTTGACCACGCCCTGGATCAGGGTCATGGTCACCATGTCGCCGTTGGCGATGTGCGAGACCTCGTGGGCCAGCACCCCCTCGACCTCGCGCCGGTCCATGGCGCGCAGCAGACCGGTCGAGACGGCGACCAGCGAGCGCTTCCGGCTCGGGCCGGTGGCGAAGGCGTTGACCTCCTGGGACTCGTAGACCCCGACCTCGGGCTCGGGCAGCCCGGCCTGCCGGGCCTGCCGGAGAACCGTCGTGTGGAGCCAGTCGAGGGTGTCGTTGCCCGAGCGGCCGTCGATCAGCTGGACGCCCATCGCCCGCTTGGCGATCCAGCGCGACAGCTGGAGCGAGATCAGCGCCCCGCCCATGCCCCAGATCAGCGAGAACAGGGCGAGGGGCGCGAGCATCAGGCCTCCGTCGGGGCCGATGAACCCGGCGAACCCGAGCAGCGAGAAGACGATCGTGATGGTGATGACGATCGCGATGTTGGTCACGACGAACAGCAGCACGCGCTTGCCCATGACGAACCTCCAGCTCGGCTTCCGGCTCAACACATAACGGTCCGTCGCCCTTCCCAACCGCCGGTCGACGGAATCAGTATAGCGGGAGCTCTGCCGGCTGAGGTGACCGGGCCGGAGGTCGGAGAGAGTTGCTGGGACCCTCGGCGGGGCGGCTGCCTCGCGGCGCGAATCCGGCATCGTCCTGCAATGGACGGAGCCGTGCCCAGCGCGCCGGGATCGGCGTCCGTCCATCGACGGTGGAGGGGCCTCGACGCCGAGCTCGTTCGTCGAGGATGCCCTGGTGGGGGGCTTTGACGGGTGCCCGCCGCCTTGATACCCTCGAAGGGTTGGAGGACTGCGCAGCCCACCGGCCCGATGGGGCGGGGCCTGAGCCGTACCGATCCAGGCGGGCGATTCACAGATGGGCTCGCACGCCGGGTCTCTTACCGCGGCGATGCCTTGCAGCTGTCCTCGGTCTGCTGCTGGCCCTCGCTGGGGGGTGCCGAGCCCGCCCCCACCAGCACCGCATCGTCGTGCTGTGCAGCATCCCCGCCTTCGAGCCGATTCTGGAAGGTCTCAAGGAGCAGCTCGGCCAGCTGGGCTACGAGGACGGGGTCGACGTGACGTACGAGGTCAGGTTCCGGGACGACCGCGAGCCCGCTCCCTGGTCGGTCAAGGGCGAGCCGCTGCTGGCCCGAGGCGCGGACCTGCTCTTCGCCTTCCCCACCGAGGCCGCGATCGCCGCGAAGGAGGTCGCGAGCAGCACGGGCCTGCCGGTGGTGTTTGCCTACGCCGGGATCGAGAACTCCAACCTCGTGGACGGCGTTCGCGTGCCGGGCGGCAACATCACCGGAGTCCGGTTCCCGGGTCCGGAGCAGATCGGCAAGCGTCTCGAGCTCATTCACAGCATCGCGCCGCAGGTGAAGAGGATCTGGGTCGGCTATCACCGGGAGTACCCGAACACCGCTCCCGCGCTGGGAATCCTGCGTCCCCTGGCGCGGGCCTTCGGCCTGGAGCTGGTCGAGGTCCCGGTGTCGACGCTGGACGAGCTCGAGGCGGATCTCGCCGGGCGCTCCCAGCAGGACGACCCGGGCATGGACGCCATGCTGATCATGCCCGACGGCTACAACCACTCGCCCCGGGGCTGGGAGCTGATCCGGGACTTCGCGGACCGGCACCGCCTGCCGCTCGCCGGGAGCTTCCTGTACACGGTCGAGGAGGGGGCGGTGTTCGGAAACGCCAACGACCTCAAGGACGTCGGGAGGTACGCCGCCCCGCTGGTGGCGAAGATCTTCGCCGGAATTCCGGCGGGGACGATCCCCGTCGTGACTCCGGAGCAGGACCTGTACGTCAACATCGGGCGTACCCAGGAGCTCGGGCTGGAGGTTCCGGAGGGGCTCCTCCGTCAGGCGAAGGTGATCATTCACTGAAACGGCCTTTGACCGGTCGTGAAACAGGGGAGGGGGATGGTCTTCTCGTCGGCCGAGTTCACCCGAGGGCGTACCCTCGCCCAGATCCTCATGGTCACGTTCTTCGCCGGGATTGTGGTCATGCTGGTCCTCTCCGGCAGCCTTCAGCTATGGGCCTACTTCCAGGCCGAGCAGCGGGCGGTCGAAACCAACCAGCTGCTGATCGCGGAGGGCGCCGGCAGCGCGGTCGCGGGCTTCATCCAGGAGAAGGGTCGGGTGCTGGCCACCGCCGCCTGGCTGACCAACCCCGACACGACCACGCCGGACCGGTGGCATCTCGTGCTCCAGGAGCTGCTGGGTCTCGAACCGGCGTTCCGAAGGCTCGAGATGCGGGACCTCGACGGCCGACCGGTCGCGGCGGCGGCGCGTTACTCTCCACGGTTCCCGAACCGGTCGGAGGTCGCCGGGGTTGCCGAGCGCTTTTCGCAGTCGTGTCGGGCCGCCACCGGAGCGATGATCAGCGACGTCTACATCGACCCCGCGACCAGCGAGCCGCTGGTGAGCCTGTGCACCCCGGTGGTCAACCCCCTCAGAGAACCCCGGGGCGCCCTGATCGCCGAGGTCAACCTGAAGTTCATGTGGGACCTTGTCGACCGGCTCAGGGTGGGCAGGACCGGCTACGCCTTCGTCGTCGACCAGGACGGGGACGTGCTCGCCTTTGGCGACACCGCCCGGGTGTTGAAAGGGGAGAGCGCCGCGCACCTGCCCCCAGTGTCCCGGTTCGTGACCGGCTCGCCGGAAGCGGGCCCGAGGCCGGCGCGGATATACCGGGGGCTGACCGGCGCTGTGGTGGTCGGGACCTGTGTGCCGCTCGAGACCCCGACCTGGGCGATCGTCACCGAGCTGCCGTGGGCCGAGGCGTACCGCGGCGTGATCACGACCGCGGTCGCTTCCCTGGCCATCATCGGCGTCATGGCCCTGGTCGCCGCGGTGGTGGGAAGGACGATCTCGAGGAGCCTGACCGAGTCGCTGGTCGGGCTGAAGGAGACGGCGACCCGGATCGCCCGGGGAGAGCGGAGCCTGCAGGCGGCGGTCGACGGCCCCGAGGAGGTCGTACAGCTTTCGGCGGCCTTCAACAGCATGTCGTCCCAGCTCCGTCAGAGCCTCGAGGCGTTGGAGGCACGCTGCACCGAGATCGCGGCCGCCCGGGACGCCGTGAAGGCCAGCGAGGAGCGGCTGCGGCTTGCCCAGGACGGGGTCAGCGACGGGATCTGGGATTGGGATCTGCGATCTGACGAGCTCTACCTAAGCCCAGTGTGGTATCGAATGCTCGGCTATGACGCCGGGGTCCTTCCGCCCACCTGGGAAACCTGGTTCTCGCTGCTTCATCCCGACGACCACGAGAACGCGGCGAACGAGCTGCTCGCGGCCACGACCTCGGATCGAGCCTTCGGCGTCGAGTACCGGATGCTCGCCGACGATGGCTCATGGCGGTGGATCCTGTGCCGCGGCAGGGCGGTCACCCGTGACCGGGAGGGGAACCCTCTCCGGTTGGCGGGATCACACTCGGACGTGACCGAGCGCCGGAAGGCGGAGGCTCAACGCGCCGAGCTCGAGGAGAAGCTCACCCAGGCCCAACGCATGGAGGCGGTCGCACTGCTCGCGGGCGGCATGGCTCACGACTTCAACAACCTGCTCTCGGTGATCCTGGGTCGCGCCGAACTGGCCCTGATGCGGTTGACGCCCGAGGACCCCTCGTACGCGGACTTCAGCGAGATCATCGCAGTCGGCGACCGCAGCGCGAACCTCACCCGCCAGCTGCTGGCCTTCGCGCGCCGGCAGACGATCGCTCCCAGGGCGCTCGACCTCAACGACACCGTGCCCCGGATCCTCAAGCTGCTGCGACGGATCACCGGGGAGAACGTCGATCTCGTCTGGAGGCCGGGCGACGGACTGTGGCTGGTGACGATGGACCCCGCGCAGGTCGACCAGATCCTCGCGAACCTGCTCGTCAACGCCCGGGACGCCATCGCGGATGTTGGCAGCGTGACCGTCGAGACCCGCAACCTCACCCTCGACGCCGCATTCTGCGCGACCCACCCTGAATGCGAGCCCGGTGACCACGTCATGCTCGCGGTGAGCGACACCGGGTGCGGCATGGACCGGGAGACTCTGTCCAAGATCTTCACCCCGTTCTTCACCACCAAGGAGATCGGGAGCGGGACCGGGCTCGGGCTGGCGACGGTCTACGGGATCGTCCGCCAGAACCACGGCTCGATCAGCGTCGACAGCGAACCCGGACGCGGCAGCACCTTCTCAATCTACATCCCCCGGCTGGCTGGGGAGAGCCGGGCGACCCCCGAGCCCGACGACCGCGGGGCGATTCCGATGGGCGGCGAGACGGTGCTGCTGGTGGAGGACGACGAGGCCCTGCTCGAGGTGTGCACCGCGATGCTCGAGGAGCTCGGCTACACGGTGGTCGCGGCGAACGGGGCGGTCCAGGCACTCGAAAGGGCGAGGGTCCACCCAGGACCCATCCACCTTGCCGTCAGCGATGTGATCATGCCCAAGATGAACGGTCGCGAGCTCGCGCACCGGCTTCTCGCGACCTTCCCGGGGATGAAGCTCCTTCTGATCTCGGGCTATGCGGCCGACTTCATCGCACACCAGGGGGTCCTCGACGAGGGCCTTCACTTTCTCCAAAAGCCCTTTTCGCTCAGAGGCCTGGCGGTCAAGCTCAGGGAGGTCCTCGACGGGCCGTGATGATCGCGGGACCCGGGGTCGAGTCCTCTCCGCGGTCTGGTACTCGTCGCGCCGCGATCCCGGCGCTGGCGGTCGGGCCTCGACCGACAGGACCGTGATCGACGGTTCGCCGCCGGAGCCCGGGGAGGTTCGAGGGTTCGGTGGTCGGGCCGGCCGATCGCGGCGCCCGACGGCTCAGACCCGGTAGAGCACCGCGCCCCAGTTGAGGCCGCTGCCCAGGCCGACGAAGCAGACCAGATCGCCCGGCTTGGCCCGCCCCTGCTCGAGGGCCTCGTGGAAGGCGATCGGGATGGTCGCGGCGGTGGTGTTGCCGTAGCGCTGGATGTTGTTGAAGACCTTTTCGTCGGGCAGCTCGAGGCGCTTCTGGACGCCCTCGTTGATGCGCAGGTTGGCCTGGTGCATGATCACCAAATCGAGGTCGGCGAGGGTCAGGCGGTTGCGCTCGAGGATCTCGAGGGTGACCTTGGGCATGAAGGTGACGGCGAGGGCGTAGACCTTGCGGCCCTCGACCACCGGGACGTAGTCACCCGAGGTGAACATGTCGGGGTGGAAGTAGGGACGGAAGGCCGAGCCGGCGGCCTTGGTCCACAGCCGTTCGGCCTCGTTGCCGTTGGTGTGGAGCAGGCAGTCGAGGATGCCGCGGTCGTCGTCGTCGCTCGCCTCGACGACCACCGCGCCGGCGCCGTCGCCGAACAGCACGACTCGGTCGCGGGTCATCGTGTTGCGGTCGAACTCCTCGTCGGAGATCGGCCCCGGCTTGGCGCCCGAGGCGACCGCCCAGCTCTCCTCGCCCCACGGCACGAGCGAGGCGTGGGCCTCGGCGCCGATCGCCAGCACCCGGCGGTACTGGCCCGAGCGGATGAGCGCGTCGGCGAGCTGGAGGGCGAAGACGAAGCCGGCGCACTGCTGGCGGATGTCGAGGCAGGGGATCTCCTCGAGCCCGAGCTTGCGCTGGATGAAGGGCGCCGAGCCCGGGAAGAAGTAGTCCGGCGTCATCGTCGCGACGATGAGGTAATCGATGTCGGCGGGGGTGAGCCCGGCCGAGGCGATCGCCCGGCGGGCGGCCGGCGTCGCGAGGTCGGAGGTCGCCTCGTCGGGGGCGGCGTAGTGGCGCTGCTCGATCCCGGTGCGGACCTTGATCCAGTCGTCCGAGGTGTCCATGAGCTTGGCCATGGTCTGGTTGTCCACCAGCATCTCTGGGATGTGCATTCCGGTCCCGGTGATCACCGCACGCATGGGCGCCTCCTCGAGCCGGTACTATAGCCTGAGGTCGCCCCGGAGTACCCCCGCCGGCGGGCTTTTCCGGTAGGCTGGAGGCCGATGAAGGCGCCCGCCTCCGATCCGATCGTCGACTGCCCGCACCGCGCCGCCTGCGGCGCCTGCTCGCTGCTCGGCCGGCCCTACCCCGAGCAGCTCGAGGCCAAGCGGCGCCGGCTCGCCGCCGCCCTGGCCGGCGCCCTCGGCCGACGGCGGGCCCCGGAGGTGCTGCCGACCGTGCCCTCGCCGCAGGTCGAGGGCTACCGCAGCCGGGCCAAGCTGACGATCTCGACCGATCGGGAGGGCCGCTCGGCGCTCGGCTACTTCGAGCGGGGCAGCCGGGTGGTGGTCGACGCCCCCGACTGCCGGGTGCTCGTCCCCGAGCTGCTCGACACCGCGCGCCGGCTGCGCCGGCTGCTCAACTCGCGCGTCCGCTTTCCCTTCAGCCTGCGCCACCTCGACCTGCGCTGCGGCAGCGACCCCTCGGCGCAGCACCTCACCCTGGTGGTCCGCGACGACACCCTGCCGGCGCTGCCGGTCGAGGCGATCGCCGAGGCCTGCCCCCGGGTCGCCGGGATCGGGGTCAACCTCAACACCAGCGGCGGGGCCCAGGTCGTCAAGGGTCGGATCGAACCCCTCCTCGGCGCCCGCGAGGTCGTGGTCGAGGTCGCGGGGTTCGCCCTGCGGGTCTCGCCGGGCTCGTTCTTCCAGGTCAACCTCCCGCTGCTGCCGGCGATCCACGAGCGGATGGTGGCCTTTCTCGGCCGCGGCGAGCTTCTCGCCGACCTCTACGCCGGGGTCGGCACCCACGGGCTGGCCCTGCGCCGGAGCTTCCGGAGGGTGCTCTGCGTCGAGGGGGTGCGGGGCGCGGCGGCCGACGCCAAGGCGTCGATCCGGGCCGGCCGGGTCGACAACGTCGAGGTGCTGGCGAGCCCGCTCCGCCGGGCCCTCGGGCGTCTCCGCTCCGAGCGGCCCGACGCGGTGGTGCTCAACCCGTCGGCGGCGGGCGCCGAGCCGCCGGTGCTCGAGGCGATCGTCGGCTCGCCCGCGACCTCGCTCGCCTACCTCTCCTGCGACCCCGGGACCCTGGCCCGCGATCTCGCCGTGCTCGTCGCCGGCGGCTTCGCCCCGGTCGAGGTCCGGGCGGTCGACATGATGCCCCAGACCGCGCAGATCGAGGCCCTCGCGCTGCTCCGGAGACCGCCGCCGGGCCGTGCTACCGTGCCGCCGTGAGCGACCGCATCTCGATCTCCTTCACCGGCATCGCCAAGCGCTACGACGCGCGGGTCGTCTTCCGCTCGGTGTCGGGGGAGGCGGGGCCGGGCGAGGCGCTGGTCATCACCGGCCCCAACGGCGCCGGCAAGTCGACCCTGCTGGCGATCCTCTGCGGGCTCGTCCGGCCGACCCGCGGCGAGGTGCGGCACCTCGGCGCCGGCGGCGAGGCGATCGAGCGCGACGGGTGGCGGCGCCACCTCGGCGTCGTCGCGCCGTCGATGGCGCTGTATGACGAGCTCACGGCGATCGAGAACCTGCGCTTTTTCGCGCGGGTCCGCGGGTTGGATCGCGACGACGGGGCGCTCGGCGGGCTGCTCGAGAGCGTCGGCCTCGAGCCGGCGCGGCGGACCCCGGTGCGCGGCTTCTCGACCGGGATGGCGCAGCGGCTCAAGATCGCCCAGGCGCTGCTCCACGACCCGGCGGTGCTGCTCCTCGACGAGCCGAGCTCGAACCTCGACCCGGCCGGACAGGACTGGCTCGAGGGCCGGGTCCGCGGCCTCGTCGAGGAGGGCCGCACGGTGGTCCTGGCGACCAACGACCGACGCGAGATGGAGTGGGGGCGGCGGCATGTCGCGCTGGCTGGCTGAGGTCGTCGCGGTCGCCGCCAAGGATCTGCGGGCGGAGCTGCGCACCCGGGTGGCGCTCAACGCCCTGGCCCTGTTCGCCTTGACCACGCTGGCGGCGGTGTCCTACACGATCGGCCCCTTCCGGCTCGCCGAGGAGGACCGGCCCTTCCTGCTCGCGGTGCTGCTGTGGATCGTCATCCTGTTCGCCGCCCTCGCCGGGCTCGACCGCAGCTTCGTCAAGGAGGAGGAGAGCCGGACCGCGCCGCTGCTCAGGCTCGCCGCCGCGCCGTCGGTGGTGTGGGCCGGCAAGCTCGTCTACAACCTCTGCCTGATCGTCGTGCTGACGGCGATGCTGACGCCGCTTTTCTGCGTCCTGATGGGCTTCGAGGTGGCGCTCCCGTGGCGGTTCGCCGTCCTGCTCGCCGCCGGCGGCCTCGGCCTCGCCGTGATCACCACGATCATCGCCGCGATCATCGCCCAGGCGATGACCCGCGGCGCGCTGTTCTCGGTGCTGTCGCTGCCGCTGCTGCTGCCCCTGGTGATCTTCCTGATCCAGGGCACAACCGCGGTCTCGACCGGCGACCTCGAGACCTACCGGAACAGCCTGCGCGCGGTGCTGTCGATGACCGGGGTGATGACCATCGCCTCGGCGTGGTTGTTCCCGCTGGTGTGGCGCGACTGAGCCTGCGGCGGAGGAGGGTCCGTTTCGCACCGGAATCGGGTATCCTATGCGGGCGAGAAGCGACACGATCGCAACGGGAGGCTGGCCGGTGGGCCGAGTCGGCGCGACGCTCAAGTGGCTGCTCTTGATCTGGATGCTGGTGGTCATCTGGGCCGCATTCCTGTGGGTGCCCTCGGCCCAGGGCTTCAAGGGCGAGTCGTCGCGGATCGTCTTCTTCCACGTCCCGACCGCCTGGGTGGCGACCCTCGCCTTCCTCGTCTCGTGCATCGCCTCGGTGATGTACCTGCGGCGCCGCTCGCCGGTCGACGACCACCGGGCCGCGGTGAGCGCCGGGCTCGGGCTGCTGTTCGCGATCCTCGCCACCGTGACCGGGGCGATCTTCGCCCGGATCATGTGGGGCGCCTACTGGAACTGGGACCCGCGCCAGACCTCGATCACCATCCTGCTGCTCATCTACGCCGCCTACTTCGCGCTGCGCGGGGCGGTCCCGGACCCCGAGAAACGGGCGACCCTGGCGGCGGTCTACTCGATCCTCGCCTTCGTCACCGTGCCGTTCCTGGTCTTCGTCGTGCCGCGGATCTACTTCTCGCTCCACCCCGACGTGGTGACCAACCCCGATCCGGACAACCGGCTCGACTCGGCCCACGCCCTCGTGCTCCTCGCCTCGACCATGGGATTTACCGGCTTGTACGCATGGTTATATAGTGTTGGTAGCCGGATCGAGGCGATCCGTCACCGGCGCCGCCAGGAGGTGCTGTAAATGTCCGATCTCGTCGGAATCATGACCGTCACCATGATCATCTGGATCGGTCTGTTCGCCTATGTCTTCAGGCTCGACCGCAGGGTCGGCCGGCTGGAGGACTGATGTCTGACCCGAAGAAGCAGCGTCGCCTGTGGTACACCGTCGGCGGCGTGTTGATCGTGGCCTTTCTCGCGTACGGCGCGACGTCGTTCAAGTCCAACCTGACCCCCTACGTCTCCTTCGAGGAGGCGCAGCGGTCGCCCCGCAAGGTGCAGGTCGCGGGCGGGCTGGTGCCCGACTCGACGAGCTACCTCGAGGCCGAGGAGACGCTCCAGTTCGGGATGGTCGAGGACGGCGGCGCGACGATGACCGTGCGCTACGAGGGCGTCAAGCCGGGCAACTTCGAGGAGGCGACCCAGATCGTCGCCATCGGCACCTACTCGAGCGGCGTCTTCCACGCCGAGCAGCTGCTCGTCAAGTGCCCGTCGAAGTACCAGGGCATCGACGAGGCGCCGCGGAGCTACGGATCCGAAACCTGACCCCGCGCGCTCGAGCGCGGGGCGTGCCGGCCGGCCTCGGTCCCGAGGAAAGACCGGTCGCGCGCTCCCGTTGAGAGGAGATCTCATGTATCTACCCGGCACCGTGCTGATGTGGCTGGCCTTCCTGCTCGGGCTCGGCTCGACCGTCGCCTACGCCCTGGCGATCCGCGACCCCGAGCGGTGGCGGCCCTTCGCCCGCCAGGCCTACGGTCTGATGACGGTCGCGGTGGTCGTCGCCTCGGGCATCCTGATGTACCTGCTGGTGACCCACGACTACCGGCTCCACTACGTCTGGGCCTACTCGGACAATATGCTGCCGCTGCACTACCTGGTCTCGACCTTCTGGGGCGGTCAGGAGGGCAGCTTCCTGCTGTGGATCTTCTGGGGCGTGCTGCTCGGCCTGCCGCTCATGCGCTATGCCCGGGCCTACGAGCAGCGGACGATGATCTTCTACAACCTGACCCTGCTCTCGCTGATCATGTTGCTGCTCAAGCAGGACCCCTTCCGCTTCCACGAGGGGCTCACCGCGTCGATGATCCCGATGGACGGTCAGGGTCTCAACCCGCTGCTCCAGAACCCCTGGATGGTGATCCACCCGCCGATCATGTTCATCGGCTACGCCTCGCTGGCCGTGCCCTTCGCCTTCGCCATGGCGGCGCTCTGGATGAAGCGGTACGACGAGTGGACCAAGGTCTCGATGCCCTGGGTGCTGGTGTCGCTGGTCACCCTCGGCACGGCGATCATGCTCGGCGGCTACTGGGCCTACGAGACCCTCGGCTGGGGCGGTTACTGGGGCTGGGACCCGGTCGAGAACGCCTCGCTCGTCCCCTGGCTCGCGACCGCGGCGCTGACCCACGGGATGCTGCTGCAGCGCGGCCGCAACCGCTTCCGCCGGCTCAACCTGGTGCTCGCGGTCGCCGCCTATCTGCTCGTCGTCTACGCCACCTTCCTGACCCGCTCGGGGGTGCTCGGCGACTTCTCGGTCCACTCCTTCGTCGATCTCGGGATCACCGGCTGGCTGGTCTTCAACATGGTCTTCTTCCTGGTCGCCTCGATCGGCCTGCTCGCCTGGCGCTGGCGGGAGATCCCGGCCGAGGTCGGCGACGAGCCCTTCATGTCGCGGACGATCTTCTTCGTCGTCGGCATCCTGCTCTTCATCCTGATCGGTCTGGTGGTCCTCGTCGGCACCTCGGCGCCGCTGATTTCCCGGCTCTGGGGCGAGCCGGCCCAGGTCGGGCCGGAGTTCTACAACGCGATGGGCTACTGGATCGCGGTGGTCTTCGCCGCCTTCCTCGGCGGCACGCCCTTCCTCGCCTGGAGCCGCGCCCGCGCCGGCGCCGGCAGGCTGCTCGCCGCGACCCTGGCGGTGACCGCGGTCGGCCTCGTGGCGGCGGCGCTGCTCGGGCTGAGCGGCGCCAAGGCGTACATCTATGTCGGCGCGGTGATCTTCAACATCGTCGCCAACGGCTGGGCGGTGGCCGACTACACCCGGGCCCGGCGCTGGCGGCTGACCGGCGGGCCCCTCGCCCACGTCGGGATCGGGCTGATGATGCTCGCCTTCCTGACCACCGGCTGGCTCGACCGGCAGGGCAAGATCCGGCTCCACCAGGACCAGCCCGCCGAGGTGCTCGGCTACACCATGACCTTCCGCGGCGTCGAGAAGCCGACCCCGGCGGCGCGCGACGCGATGGTCGTCGAGGTCACCGACGAGCGCGGCCGCAACTTCGTCCTCAAGCCCAAGATGTGGGTCAACGCGAAGTCCAACCAGCTGATCGCCAACCCCGACATCAAGTCGTTCCTGACCGCCGACCTCTACCTCGCCCCGGTCGAGTTCGAGCCCGGCTCGGAGCCGGCGGCGAGCGGCGTGCTGATGCTCGGCAAGGACCGGCCCCAGAGCTTCGGCGACTGGACCCTGACCTTCCTCGGCTTCGACATGTCCAAGCAGAGCGCCGTTCAGGGCGCGCTGACCGTCGGCGTAGCGGTCCGGCTCGAGCGGCCGGGCCACGAGCCGGCGGTGCTCGAGCCGACCATGATCTCGACCGACCAGGGCGTCCAGACGATCGCCGTCGACATCCCGGGGGTTCCCGGCGGCCGGGTGCGGGCGACCGGGATGAACGTCGACTCGGGCCTCGTCCGGATCGAGCTGCTCGGCCTCGGCGGCGGCGTCGGCCGCACCGCCGTGATGCACAAGGGCGAGACCCTGAGCTACGAGAACCTCGAGATCACCTTCACCGACTTCGACCTCTCCGACTTCGACCCCGAGGCGGGCAAGATCAACTTCGGGGTGGTCTTCTCGGTCGAGCTCGACGGCAAGAGCATGGAGGTGGTGCCGACCTTCCGCGGCGGCATGGGCGGCGAGCCGGTGGTCACCCCGGCCCTCGTCCCGGGCAGCGGCGGCATCACCCTGAGCCCGGGCCGGATCGACGCCGAGAACGGGACGGTCCAGCTCAAGGTCTGGGACCCGACCCTACCGGCGGCCGGTCCCGAGCCGGCGAGCCTGGTGCTCGACGTCTCGACCAAGCCGCTGATCGGCCTGGTCTGGGTCGGCACCCTGCTCGTCATGCTCGGCGTTGGCGTCGCCATCGCCCTGCGCGGCAAGGACGTCGCCTCGATCCCGGTCGAAGGGTAGCCTCTCCCGCGTCCGCGTCCGAGTCCGCGTCCGAGTCCGCGTCCGATGTCAGAAACAGCGCCAGCGGCAGGGGCAGGAACAGCGACAGCGGCAGCAATCAGAGCCAGCGGCAGCGGGCGACCTCGCGTCACGGGTGCAGCAGCCGCCAGTTCATCGCCCTGACCTCGTCGAGCAGCCCGAGAGCCCGCCGCGCAGCGGCGGGATCGACGGCGCCGGCGGCAACCAGCAGCCGGAGGTGGGCGTCAGCCTCCTTGGCGGAGCCGTAGGCGATCCGCCAGAGCTGCATCCGGTCGCGACCGGACCGGCCGTGACCCTCGGCGAGGTTGGCCGGCACCGAGCTCGCAGCTCGCACGAGCTGATCGGCAACTGACCTCAAGGGAGCGGGAACCCGCAGCACGATCGAGATGGCGATGCCTGCAGCCTCCATCGCCCTGCGGTACGCGATCAAGCCGGTTGTCGGGAGAGCGTCGTGCATGGTCACCTCCGGGGTGTTCATGGCCCTTCTCCCCAGCCGCCGGCCCGACCCCTGTCAAGGGCCGCCTTCGAGGCGGTTCATACACCCTTGACAGGGGTCGGGCCGGCGGCTACGCGTGGATTGAGAACACCCCGGAGGTGACCATGCTGCCGCTGCCGCTGCCGCTGCCGCTGCCGCTGCCGCTGCCGCTGCCGCTGCCGCTGCCGCTGCCGCTGCCG
>JALOLD010000126.1 GCA_025456145.1 Thermoanaerobaculales bacterium
TCGTCTCAAAAACGAGACGATCTCGTGCCCGCCCGCGGCGGCTCACCGAGAGGCGACGAGGTAGAGCCAGTTGGCGGCGATCAGGGCCACTGTCGCCACGGTCCAGCGCCGCGACCAGCGCCAGCCGAGCTCGGGCAGCGACCGGCCGCCGAGGGCCAGCCAGCCGAGCGCGGCGGCGCCTCCAACGACGAAGAGAGCCCCTCCGACCGCGGCCAGCGGGTTGGTCCGGAGGGCGCCGGCGAGGTCGAGGCCGAGCAGCGCGAGCGCGGTCCGGGTCGTGCCGCAGGTCGGGCACGGGATCCCGGTGAGCCCGCGGAAGGCGCACGGCCGGCCACCACGACCCAGAGCGGTCGCAGCGCCACCGCCGACGCCGCCGCGGCGGCCCACAGCGCGGCGAGCTGCCGCTCCTCGGGGCGCGCGGGCCGGAGCCGCAGCCCGGTCATCGGCCGGGGTCAGCCGCGCGCGGCGAGGATCGCGGCGAGCCCGCCGGCGAGCACGGCGGCGACGACCACCACCCCGCAGCAGGCGATCAGCGGCAGCAGCACCGCGACCAGGGCCCTGCCGCGGGTCGTCCGGTGGGCCGTCGCCAATCCGACGACGTAGAGGATGACGGTCCAGATCAGAGCGATGATGCCACCGCAGAAGGGGACGATCCCGGCGAGCTGCGCGGTCTGGGTGTAGCAGACGACGCGGACCGTCGCCTCGAAGCCGCCGTCGGCACCGCCGACGATGAGCAGCGCGAGGTGGAGGATCGCCGCGGCGAGAAAGACGCCGATGAGGACGAAGAGCGGGGCGAGCACGACCATCATCAGGCCCCAGCCGATCGTGATCCCGTACATCGCACCGATCCCGGCGAGGTCCTCGGCCGACTCTACGAAGGGCAGCCACATGCCCTGGAGAAGGACGTTCCAGACCACCGCGGCGGCGAAGCTGATCCAGCCGACGACGATCGCGTAGAGCAGCGGGCGGCCGATGCCGCCGGTCAGGGGCATCCTGCGGAAGGCCTCGCCGGGCTCACCGATCAGCAGCCTGACGGTGGCGAAGAGCCCGTCGACGGCGGAGCGCGAGCGGTCCTCCCAGGGGATCACCTGAGGGGGCGGTAGCGGCGGGGGAGCGGGGGCGTCCATCGCGTCGCCTCACGGCCCCGGGTCGACCCGCGGCGGCGGCGGAGGCTCGACGGGGGGCGCCGCCGGCGGCATCGCCGACCAGCCGCCACCGGCCGCCGGGGGCGCCGGCTCGACCTTGAAGGCGGCGCCGCCGATCAGCCCGCCGAGACCCGCGAAGACGATCCCGGCGACCAGCCAGATGAGTACGAAGAGGAGCACCAGGAAGAGCGGTCCGACCGACTCGAAGAACTGCATCGCCTGGCTCGCCGCCTCGGGGTCGGAGATCATCGGGCTCGCGTCGATCGCCTCGCGCATCGCCTCGGGGTCGAGACCCCCGCCGACTAGGGAGATCACCGAGTTCATCGCCCCGCCGAGCAGGCCGAACACGGCGCCGGCGATCAGCCCGACGATGCCGCCCTTGCCGGCGTCGAAGGCGGCGCCGTCGCGCCGGCAGCTCCTCGAGTAGAGGAAGGCCGCGAGAAAGCCCGCGCCGCCCGCCCACAGGCAGCACGCGCAGTTGGCGATCGGCAGCCCGCTGACGAAGCCGAGCGAGCCGCCGGCGATCAGCGCCGGCACCATCATCGACGGAGCGGTGTCTCTCATGTCTCCTCCCTGGGTCCGAGGCCCATTCTACACAGTGCCGCCGGCAGCCGGGGGGCGCCGGTTGAGCTCGACGGTGCTGCAGATCGCGTCGGCGAGCAGCAGGCCGAGCAGCAGACCGGGGACGACGGCGAGGGCGAAGCGGGGCCAGTTGGGCAGATCGGGCAGCCCGACCAGCCCGAGGGCGAAGTCGACCGCCGACGGCAGCACCGCCGCCGCCAGCCATCTCCAGCCCGGCCGGGCTCGCCGGCCGCCGATCGCCGGGACGAGCAGCCCGATCAGCCCGCCGGCGTACAGCCCGGCGCAGCGCGCGCACACCGGCAGCACCCCGGCGCCGAGATCGAGGCAGCGCTCGGGGATCTGGTGGCAGCCCGGCCGGAGGGCGAGACGGCCGAGCGAGGCGAGACCGATCCCGGCCGACTCGGCGACCGGGATGAGCACGACCGCGGCGCACAGCAGGCCGGCCGCGAGGGCGGCGCCGGTCAGCCAGGGCCGGGCGGCCGGATCGACCCGTTTCACGACGGGGAGACGCCCGCGGCGTCGTCGAGACCGAACAGCGCGAGCTGCTCGACCCCGCCGGGGACCAGGTTCGACGCGCCGACCCCGAGCAGCCGGACCGAGCGCACGACCGCCTCGGTGGACCCGACGAGGTCGCGGGCGCAGGCCGCGATGGTCGCGGCATCGGCGGTCGGTACCGGCAGGGTGTGCGACCTCGTCACCGTCGTGAAGTCGGGGTAGCGGGCCTTGAGGGTCACGGTGCAGGCGGCGAGCGAGCGCTGCTCGAGCCCGGTCGCCACCTCCTCGGCCATGCCGGTGACCACCCGGTCGATCTCGGGGCGGTCGCGGATGTCGTGGACGAAGGTGTGCTCGGTGCTGAGGCTGCGCCGGACCCGCTCGACCCGGACCTCGCGCCGGTCGTCGCCGCGGGCGAAGTCGTAGAGCGTCCGCCCCCAGTGGCCGAAGCGCTCGATCAGCCGGTCGAGGCTGAGACGGCGCAGCTCGGCCACCGTGGTGACGCCGAGCTCGGCGAGCGCCCGCTCGCCGGCCGGGCCGACGCCGTGCAGCCGGCGCACCGGCAGCGGCGCCAGGAAGTCCTCGACCTGCGACGGCTTGACCACGGTCAGCCCGTCGGGCTTGTCGTGGTCCGACGCGATCTTGGCGACGAGCTTGCTGGGCGCGACCCCGACCGAGACGGTGAGGCCGCGCTCGTCGCGGACCCGGCGCCGGATCTCGTGGGCGATGGCGGTCGCGCTGCCGAGCTCGCCGAGCCGGTCGGTGACGTCGAGATAGGCCTCGTCGAGGCTCAGCGGCTGGACGACCGGCGTGAACAGCCGGTAGATCGCGAAGATCGCGTCGGACTCGGCGCGGTAGCGGGCGAAGTCGGGCTTGAGGAAGACGGTGTCAGGGCAGAGCCTTCGGGCCTGCGCCGCCGCCATCGCCGAGTGGATGCCGTAGCGCCGAGCCTCGTAGCTCGCCGCCGCGACGACCCCCCGGCCGTCCGGGTCGCCGCCGACCACCACCGGCCGTCCCGCGAGCGAGGGGTCGTCGCGCATATGGACCGCGGCGTAGAAGCAGTCCATATCGCAGTGGAGGATCCGCCGGCAGCCGTCCCATCGCCCCATCGCCGCCATTCTACGTCGCCGCGTCGCGTCGGGAGCGACCCCCGTGCTAGACTCCGACGCTGCCGGAGGGATCGAACCGATGAAGCTCCTCGCCGTCGTGTCGTCCGTCGTCCTGGTGCTGGTCCTGATGCTGTCGTGCGGCGGAGGGACCGCGGTCGACGAGGCCCCCGCCGGTCTGCCGGCCGGCCCCCACCCGATGATCGTGCTCGCCGTCGACGGCCTGCGCGCCGACGCCCTCGGCTGCTACGGCGGTCCGGCGGCGACCCCGGCCCTCGACGCCCTCGCCGCCGAGTCGCTGCGCTTCGAGTGGGCCTTCGCCCAGGCGCCCGAGATGCTGCCCTCGCTCGGTGCGGCGCTGTCCGGGCTCTATCCGACGAGCAACGGGCTGCGCGCGCCGGGCGATCTCCTCCAACCGGCCGCCGAGACCCTCGCCGAGGCGCTCGGCGGCGCCGGGCTGCGAACCGTCGCCTTTGTCGAGGGGCCGCCGGGCGGCGCCGACTACGGGCTCGCCCAGGGCTTCGACTCCTACCAGGTGGTCCAGGCGCCGGGGGCCGAGGCGATGGCCTGGCTCGACGGGCACGCCGGCGAGCCCTTCCTGCTGCTCGTCGCCGGCTGGGGCTCGCGGGCCCTCGAGGACGCGGCACAGCTGCTCGGACCCGACGGGGCGATCCCCGGCGAGCGGGTCGCCGAGGTGCTGGCCTCGCGCGGCGGCGACGACGAGCTGCTCTTCGACGCCGACGAGATGG
>JALOLD010000013.1 GCA_025456145.1 Thermoanaerobaculales bacterium
GAGCCCGAGCAGCAGGCGGCCTTCCTGATGATCCTCGACTCGATCATGCGGCGTTGAGCGGGCGTGGCCGGCGCCGCTGGCGCCTGGGCGTGGCCGGTCCCTGCGGGACCTGGGGGTGGCCGGTCCCTGCGGGACCTGGACGTGGCCGGTCTCTGCGAGACCTGGACGTGGCCGGTCCCTGCGGGACCTGGGCGTGAGGTCTCGAAGATCGATGAAGGTCCGATCGAGCCCTCAAGCCCAGGCGTCGAAGACGCCGGCCAAGCCCAGGCGCCACCGGCGCCGGTCACGCCCAGGCGCCGAAGGCGCCGGTCACGTCCTCAGCCGCGCCGGTCACGCCCTCAGCCGCGCTGGTCACACCCTCGCACCGAGAACCTCCGGGCTCGAGGACGCGTACTGTCTGCCAGGAGGGACGCACGATGCTCGAGCTCTTCGGGATCCTGGCGTTGGTTGCGGTGGGTGTGGTGGTCGTCGGTGTCGTCGCGATCGTCGTCGGGGTGCTCAAGCTGGTGCTCAAGATCGCCTTGATCCCGGTCGCACTGGCGCTCAAGGGGTTGGCGCTGCTTGCCGGTACGCTGGTCGTGCTCGTCGTCGTCGGGCCGCTGGTGCTCGGCCTCGGCCTCGTCGTGCTGGTCCCGCTGCTCCTCCTCGGCGGTCTCATCTGGGCCGGAGTCGCCCTCGTGACCTGAGCGGTCAAGCCGTCACAACCACCAAGACTCAAAGACACAAAGAAGATCACAAAGCACTCAAGGGTCCGTCGGCGGGGCCGACGGATCCTTGAGACTTCGTGAAACCTTTGTGTCTTCGTGTCTTTGTGGTTGTGACGGACTCAGGTCGATCTACTCCAGCCTGCGCGTCGTGATTGCGAGCTCCGCCACCGGGGTTCCTCCGACCAGGTGCTCGGTGATGATCCGCTCGAGGACCTCCGGGGTGCAGCTGCGGTACCAGACACCCTCGGGGTAGACGACGGCGACCGGCCCGTCGACGCAGATCCGCAGGCAGGCGGCCTTGCTCCGGAGCACGCCGCCCGCCTCGCTGAGGCCGAGCTCGCGAAGCCGCCGTTTGAGGTACTCCCAGGACTCGGCCGACGAGTCGCGGTCGCAGCACTTCGGCACCTCGGCATCGCAGCACAGGAAGATGTGGCGGCGGGCGGCGGTGACGCCGGCCGCCTCGGCGGCGGCCAGGGCGGGGTCGTTCATCGGGACCTCCTTCATCCTCCCAACATCATCCACAAATAGGCGAAGGAGAGTGCCCAGGAGTAGGCGCGCTGCTCGAGGTTGGCGCCGGCGGCGTGGCCGCCCTCGGTGTTCTCGTAGTAGTAGACCTTGTGGCCCAGGTCGGTCATCTTGGCGACCATCTTACGGGCGTGACCCGGGTGGACCCGGTCGTCGCGGGTCGAGGTGTAGAAGAACACCTCGGGGTAGCTCGCCTCGGGGTCGAGGTTGTGGTACGGCGACCAGGTCTTGATGTACTCCCAGTCGTCGGTATCGGGGTCGCCGTACTCGGCCATCCAGCTCGCCCCGGCGAGCAGCTTGCTGTAGCGCTTCATGTCGAGCAGGGGAACCTGGCAGACGACGGCCTTGAAAAGCTCGGGACGCTGGACGAAGCTGCCGCCGACCAGCAGGCCGCCCTGGGACCCGCCCATGATCCCGAGGTGCTCGGGCGAGGTGATCCGGCGGGCGATGAGGTCCTCGGCGACCGCGGTGAAGTCGTCGAAGTTGCGCTGGTGGTTCTCCTTGACCGCCGCCATGTGCCAGGCGGGTCCGAACTCGCCGCCGCCACGGATGTTGGCCACCACCCAGACGCCGCCGCGCGAGACCCACGCGGGACCCATCGACCCGAGGTAGTGCGGGAGCTCGGACCGCTCGAAGCCGCCGTAGCCGTAGAGCACGGTCGGGTTGGCGCCGTCGGCCTCGAACCCGGCCGGCGTGACGACGAAATAAGGGATCTTCACCCCGTCGGCCGAGGCGACCTCGTGCTGCTCGACGGTCATGCCCGCCGGGTCGAACCACTCGGGCGAGCGCTTGACCGCCCTCGGCTGCCCGCCGTCGGGCACGTGGTAGAGGGTCGACGGCGTGAGAAAGTCGGTGTAGGTGAAGAAGAACGAGCCGTCAACATCGCTGGTGCTATCGACGTCCACGGTGCCGAGACCGGGCAGCGCGATCTCCTCGGTCGTCCAGCCGTCGCCACCCGGCGTCATCCGGTAGAGCCGGCCGCGGACGTTGTCGAGGGTGCTCACGATGAGATCGTTCCTGGTCGCCGCGACGCCGCCGAGGGAGACCCGCTCGGCGGGGGTGAACAGCACGTCGAAGTCGCGCCCGCCGGCGAGAAACGCGTCGAGGTCGATGGCGAGCAGCCCACCGCCCGGGAGGGTCGTCCCGCCGACCTGCCAGTCGGTCCGCAGGGTAATGATGAGCCGATCGCCGAGGAAGTCGGTGATCTCGGCGTCGGCCGGGATGTCGAGCTTGACGAGCCGACCGCCGAGGCGGAGAAACGTCGTTCCGCGGTAATACTCCGGAATCCGCTGGATCAGGTCGTGGCGACCTTCCGCGGTGTGGCTGCTGGAGCCGACCGACGCGACGTCCTCGACCGCTCCCTCGAAGACGGTGACCGCCGACTCGAGCGGGGTGCCGCGCGACCACAGCTTGACCAGACGGGGGTAGCCCGAGGTGGTCAGCGAGCCCTCGCCGAAGTCGGTGCCGACCCAGAGCGTGTCGGCGTCGAGCCACGCCACCTGGGACTTGGCCTCCGGGAGGACGAAGGAGTCCGCGACAAAGGTCTTGGCGACCGTGTCGAACTCTCGCTCGACCGCCGCGTCGGCGCCGCCCCGGGACAGCGACACCATGCAGCGGCGGTACTCCGGCTCGAGGCAGCTGGCGCCCTTCCACACCCAGTTCTCACCCTCGGCCTCGGCGAGGGCGTCGAGGTCGAGGATGGTCTCCCAGGCCGGCTCGGCCTGGATGTACTCGTCGAGAAAGGTCCGCCGCCAGATCCCGCGGACGTGGTCTGCGTCCTGCCAGAAGTTGTAGATCCAGGCGCCGCGGAGCGCCGGCGACGGGATCCGGTCCGCCGAGTTGTAGATCTCGAGCAGCTTGGCGTGGATCTCGCCGAAGACCGGGACGGCCTCGAGGACCGCGGTGTCGGCGGCGCTGCGCGCCTCGACCCAGGCGAGGGCCTTCTCTCCCTCGACCTCCTCGAGCCAGAGATAGGGGTCCTCGGCTTGGTCGGCGGCGACCGCAGGGCCTCCGATTGAGAGCAACAGGCAGACGACGAGCAGGTGACGCATGACCGGTCTCCTTCCGAAGAGCCATACGGCGCTTCCGCCCCGCGGGTTCGCCGGGAATGGTAGCCGGCCAGGCGATCCTGGTCTGCTGCGGGCGATCTCAGAACGGCCGGTCGAGATTTGATCGGCTCGACGGCCGATCCCCCTCGACGGTGCGCGGTCTGCCGTACCGGGCGACTGCATCCGCTCCTGCGACGTCATCGCCACGCCGCGCGCGTGGAATGCCTTCTGCACCGAGTTCGGGCTCGTCTGCGACCCGGTCGACCCGTCGTACTTCCACGAGTGGTCGATGATCGCGGTGGTCTTCGACTGAGACCTCCGATGACCGTCCGGGATCGCAATCCAAGCTTCGGCTGGTGACGGACGGTTGCACGACCGGAAGGGGTATCCGTTTCGTCGGCCGCCGCGTGCTTCCGTCAGTTTGGCCGGTCTCCCGGTGGGATGTGCGTTACCATCGGGATATGGCGAACCGCCCCGCCGAGCCGAAAACTCCTACTCTGACAATCCTCGCCCTCGTCCTCTCGCTGGGCGCTGTGCTCACGTCGTACGGTTGGTTGGCGGCGCTCAACCTCGTGATCCCTTTGTTTTCGGCGATTCTTTGGCTTGGCGTGCTTTCCCTGGCGGCCTGGGGCGCAGGAGCAGCCCTCGTCACGAGGATCATGCCTGCGATCGATGACTCGCTCGAGCGTGTCTTCTTCACGCTGATTTCGGGTCTCGGCGTGCTCATGGTCTCGTCGGCGGTGCTCGCAATCGGACGTGTGCTGCGAGCGCCCGCGGTGCTGGCCGTGCTCACCCTTTGGGCGTGCATCGGGGCAATTCACCTTTACCGCCACCGACCGGACGTCGCGACCTTCGAGCGTCCCAGAATCTCGTCATTCGCTCTGCTGGTTCTGGCGGCCGGCGGATTGAGCCTGGCGGCCGCGACGACCTTCTCGCCGTTCTACGACCAGTGGCACTACCATCTCGCCTTCCCGGAACAGTGGCTGCGGTCGGGCTCCGTCGTCGTGCTCGAACGCCACGCCTACTCGTATCTTCCTTCGAACATGGGTCTGCTGTACTCGTTCGCCCTCGCTGGACCTGGCGGTTGGGCCGCGCAAACCACTCACTGGTTGATGGGCGTGATCGCGGCCGGGGGTGCAGCGGTCCTCGCCGGTCGTCTCAGCGTGCACGGTCATGGCCGCCTGCTTGCCGGAGCCGTTTTCCTGGCGACCCCGGCGGTGATTCAAATGGGGGCCCTGGCGGGCGCCGATCTCGGCGTCGCGGCATTCGCCATGGCCGCAGTCCTGGCGGTTATATCGGTCGACTCGGACGCTGCAGTGAATCGTCGCCGAGCCGCGGCCGGTGGCGTTTTCGCCGGACTCGCCGTGGGCTGCAAGTACCTCGCTCTGGCGACTGTCGCGGTGCCGTTGGTCGTCGTGGCTGCTTTCGCAGCGGCTGCTGCCGCCCAGCCGGGTCGCCGGCTTCGGGGCGGAGCCGCCGCTTCGTTGGCCGTGGCCGTGGGCGTGCTCGCGACCTCCGGCCCCTGGTTTGTCCGCAACCTCGTCGTCAGCGGCAACCCGTTTTATCCCTATTTCGACGCCGCGTTCGACTCCTCCGGAGGCGACTCGGATGTCGCTGCGGGTGTCGGTGAGATCGGGTTTGGCTGGGAGAAGGTGACCGCAGCGGCGACCTTGGGGACCTTCGCCCGCCGTGGGCACTCGGGCGACCTCGGTCCCGCATTCCTCTGGCTGAGCCCGCTGGTGATGATCTGGGCCTGGCGTGGTCGTCGCCGACCGGCGGTGGTAGCAAGCGTCGCGTTCGTCGCCGGCGGAGCCCTGCTGTGGTCGGTAGGCCCGCCACTGGGACGTTATCTCCTGCCGACGCTCGGCGTGCTCGCGGGCTGCATCGGGGCTGCCTGGGAGGAGCTCGGGGGTGTTCCACGTGCCCTGTTCACCGGCGCTCTGGTGGTTGTGCTCATTTCGAACTGCAACCCGCTCCGCAGCGAGTACCTGCCCGGACAGCTCGCGTGTTTCCTCGGGGCCGCCTCCGGCGAGGACTACCTGGCCGCCAACGTGACCCAGCTCGAACCGGTTCGTGCGGCGAACGAGAAGCTACCCGAGGATGCAGTCGTGCTCATGGTTGGCGAGCCGCGAGTTTTCGGGCTCGATCGCGAGGTGATCGTCGAGGATGCCTTCCGGTCGCCGCTCCTCGTGGAGCTGGCAGAAACCTCGGAGTCTCCGGAAGAGATGGCGCGGCGGCTGAGGCTGCTCGGCGTCACCCATGTGTTGGTCAACCGGACCGAAGGCCGCCGGATCGCGGCAGCCGCGGGCCGCCAGCAGTATCTGGAGTGCTCGTCGCCGGACTCGCAACGCCGACTGCGGGGCTTCTTCGAAACACACACCTCGGTGGTGGCTGCGGGCGAATGGTGGGAGATCTCCGCTCTTTCGACCTTCGCCAACGACCTTGATTCATGAGCGCTTGTCGATCATGTCGGCGAGCAAGGCGAAGAGCACCGTGTTCATCACGAAGAGAAGCAGCATCAGCGTCTTGTCGGTCAGGTCATCGAGCACCAGGACGTCATAGCCGAGGCTGACGAGGAATCCCAGCGCCAGCGCGGTGACGAGGGGCGCCAGGACGCGCAGCGGGGCGAAGTACATTCCGGTGCGGAGAATCAGCTGGATGAAGCCGAGGGTGTCGGCGATCGGGCGGATCTTCGATTCCCCCACCCGTTCGGCGTATGTGATCGGGATGAAGACCACAGAGTACCGGTTGCGCATCATGGCCACGGTCAGCGTGGTGGTCAACGAAAACCCGCTCGGAAGGATCTTGGAGAACCGGTCGAATGCCGATCGATGAAAGACCCGGAGGCCCGAGTTCAGGTCCGGGATCCGCTCGCCGACAAGCCAGGAGCAATGGCCGCGAAGGACCGACTTGGCAAACCGACGCAACCAGGGCTGCGGGTTCTTGCCCTCCGTCCGCGATCCAACCACCATGTCGGCTGATTGCGCCGCGTTCACCAACTCCGGGATTCGCTCGCAGGGATACGTCCCGTCTGCGTCGATGATGACGACGAGCTCGGCCCGGGATCGGCGGACTCCGGCGCCGATGGCGGCGCCGTAACCATGGTTCACGCCTTGATGGACCACCCGAAGGCCCGGAATCGCCCGGCTGCCGGCGATCTCCGCGAGTCGCTGACTCGTGCCGTCGGTCGAGCCGTCGTCGACGACGATGATCTCCGCATCGACCGGGGATGCGATTTCGGACAGCGCGTTGATCGTCGCCTCGATCGACGAGATCTCGTTGAAGCAGGGCACTACGATGCTGTATGGCGGACGACCGCGATCGGGGGTGGAGACCGCGGTCTCGGTCGTTACCATCAGGCGGCTGGTGCCGGACGGGCGGTCGGTGGCGGTCATGACGTCGATCCAGGCGTGTTCACGGCTCCTCCTGGTCGGCATTGAAGACCACGGTGCTATAGGTGACGAACTTGGTCAAGAACGAAACCCCCAACACGACCACGATGGCCAGCAGGTACGGCAGCTTCAGAGTCGTGTGCAACAGCAAGAACGCCAGGTACTCGGCGACCCGAAAGGCTGCCGATGTCAGTGCGAACCGGACAAGCTGCCTGGTCGGGTTCCCGGTTGAGGCGCCGACAAAGATGATGTGACGGGAGGTCAGGAAGGAGAAGACGAAGACCACCGCCAATGCGATGGCGAACGCCACTTCTTCCTGAGCGTCAACGATCTCGGTCAAGGTGACCGTGATGGCGATGTTGACGCCGAGCCCGACGGCGCCCAGGGCGCCGAACCGTACCAGCTGCATCGCCGTGGCGAGATCAGGTCTCACGGCTCAGACCGGCCGTCGTCGAGAAGCCGGACTGCCGGTTCGAAGCGACTCGAGCTCGGGGGCGCGACCCTGACCCGATGCAGCGTGACCGGTTCGAGGATCACCACCTCGTCGGCCGGCAACGTTGCCGATCCGATGGTGGAGAAGAACCGGCGTGCGACCCGCCACATGTCCGCCGTGACGTCGAGGTCGTCGAGCATCGTGGCGACCGCCGGATCGTCAAGGTCCTCGAGGACCCACGGGTCGGGAGCGTCGACCGCGATTTCGAGCCACCGTTCAAGAGCCTCGTCTGCGCTGGCTCCGGCGTGCCTCGCCGATCGCACGAGCAGCGACAGGCTGACCACACGCCGGCCGCTCAGGTAGGGCAAGGAGAGCCGAAGCTCTGGATCGACGCCAATCGAGAGCAAGGTGGCACTCTCAGACAGGTGCGTCCGAACGTGGTCGGCGATTCGGAGGGTCCTGCTGAAGTGAGCCTGCGTCCCGAGCATCGCCGATCCGACGCCGTTGACGACCAGCATCGCGGCGCCCGCGAAGACCATCGCCGGCGTCGCGATTCGGCCATCGAGGGACGTTGCGCCGACCGCGATCAGGGTGGCTAGGAGTGGTGCTGCGGCGACCGCGTGCTCGGTGTTGCCGGTGTCCCAAAGGAGCCACAGTGGTGTCAGGGACGCGACGCCGAGCCCTGCGACGACAGCGAGCCGACTGCGCCCACGCCACGCCTCCACCACACCCAGCGCCGCGAGGGCGGCGAGCACCGCCGCAGCGGCCGATCCCAGCACCGCGAACGTGGTCACAACCGACTCGGGAAAGACCGGAACGGTCCGGAACTTGGCCCACACCGCAACTCCCATGAGCGCTTGGAGCGCGCCCGGTAAGTCCGGCGGCGACAGCCAACGCATGAGCTCCGGAGACGCGAAGATGCTCGTGAAGCCGGGAAGAGAGGTCGGTCGGTGAATGGCCGCCAGGAGCGTCGCCATCACCACGCCGGGGATGACCGCACCGACAAGAACCGCTGCGGCGACGGTCTTCGGACGTCGGCGGTTCAGCCAGATCGTCGGCAGTACGAGCAGGCTGAGAGCCAGATGGCCGATCCAGGGCGCCGCCAGCCCGACGGCGAGCTTTCGCCAGCTCGCTCGATCGTCTGAGACCGCCGCAAGCCACAGGACGACACCCAGCCCGGCAAGGGTGTAGACCTCCATCTGGGTCGCGCACCGCCAGACTCCACCGGCGACGGCCAGGATGACAGACGCCAGTACTGCTGTGCCGTCGGCCACCGCCCACCGTCGCAGCACGACGTAGAGCCCGGCGACCATCGCGGCCGCAGCCGCCGAGCTGACGGTCGCGCCGGCGTCGAGGACGAAAACGCTCCCGGTCACCGCATCGACGATCCACGACCACACGGCGACCAGCGGGTTGTACAACATGTGGTGCGGATGGACGAACTCCGGCTCGACCGCGCCCAGCTCGAGCCAACGCTGGACGACGAGCGCGAACACGGTGTCGTCGCCGCCGAAATGCCTGGTTCGGGTCAGGAGGTAGACGGCGAAGCTGACGGCTCCCAGGAAGATCGCCTTGAGAAGGACGTCGTCGCGTCTCGAAGCGGCTCCGTCGTGTGGCTTGAAGCGGCGGTCCATCGCCGCTCAATCATGCCACACCGGTTGGCGCCAGCCGGCGGCGTGCGGGGGACGAGTCGGGAAGATCCGCCCCAGGCGTTGACCAGTGACAGGTGGCAGCCGTTCGGGCGGCGCCAGTGACACGGCTGAGACCTCCGACGGCGACGGAATGTGTAGCCAGGACGCTCCGGCTCTGCTATCACCGCTCCAGCGACTGCGAGGTGTGAGGTGCTCGAGAGCTTTGCCGACTCGTCGCGCCGGGTGGTGGTCGTCGACGGCTGCCGGACCCCCTTCTGCCGGTCGGGAACCGCCTTCACCGATCTCAGGTCCTACGACCTCGGCCGGATGGCGGTGTCGGGGCTCCTCCACCGGACGAGAGTCGATCCCGAGGCGGTGGACCTGCTGGTCATGGGCACCGTCATCGCCGACCCGGCGACCTCGAACCTCGGCCGGGAGGTGGTGCTGGCGAGCCAGCTTCCCTCGAGCTGCCCCGCCTACACCGTGTCGGTGGCCTGCGTGTCGTCGCTCCAGGCCTTCCTCGACGCGGCGCGGGCGATCGCCACCGGCGGCGCCGAGGTCGCCATCGCGGCCGGGGCGGAGACCCTGTCCGACGCGCCGATCCGCTACCGGCGCTCGGTCCGAAGGCGGCTCATCGCGGCGCAGAAGGCCAGGGGCGCGGGCGACTACCTCAAGCTGCTCAAGGGGCTCGGACCGAGGGACCTGCTCCCCGAGCCGGTGGCGCTGGCCGAGTTCTCGACCGGAGAGATCATGGGTGAGAACTGCGAGCGGCTCGCCAAGCGGCTCGGGATCGGCCGCGAGGCCCAGGACGCCTATGCGGCGCGGTCGCACCGGCGGGCCGCGGCGGCGACCGCGGACGGGAGTCTCGCACGCCAGGTCGTCCCGGCCTTCGTGGCCCCCCTGGGCGCCGCCGTTCGCGAGGACAACGGGATCCGCGCCGACTCCACGCCGGAGGCTCTCGCCAAGCTGAAGCCCGCCTTCGACAAACGCTTCGGGACGATCACCGCCGGCAACAGCTCCTATCTCACGGACGGGGGAGCGGCGGTGCTGTTGGCCTCGGAGGAAGCCGTGGCCCGTCTCGGGCTCGAGCCGATCGCGCGGCTCCGCGCCGCGTCGGTGGCGGCCCTCGACCCGCTCGAGGAGCTGCTGCTCGGGCCGGCCCTGACCCTGCCGCGCGCCCTCGAGGCCGCCGGGCTCGGGCTCGCCGAGGTCGAGGTCGTCGAGCTCCACGAGGCCTTCGCCGCCCAGGTGCTCGCGGTGCTCCAGCTCCTCGAGGACCCCGGATGGTGCTCGGAGCGCCTCGGGAAGGACGAACCGGTCGGCGCCATCCCTCCCGAGAGGCTCAACGCCTGGGGCGGCTCGCTCTCGGTGGGCCACCCCTTCGGCGCCACGGGCGCGAGGCTGATCACCACCTGCTGCCATCGGATGGCCGTCGAGGACGCCAAGCACGGCGTCGTCGCCGCCTGCGCCGCCGGCGCCATCGGCATCGGCCTGGTATTCGAGAGATGAGCCGTCACAACCACGAAGGCACCAAGGCACGAAGGAACGCCCAGAGGAGCTTTCTCCGTGATCGGCTTTGTGTCTTGGTGTCTTGGTGGTTGCGACGAACCGAACCACCTTCGGGTGACCGAGAGGGATTCCGGAGCGCGGAACCGACCTGGATGCGAGGTCTTCAATGCCCATGATCCGCATCGAGACGCGTGGCGACGGCGTTGCGATCGTCTGGCTCGACCACTCCGAGAAGGCGGTCAACACCCTGTCGCCCGGGGTGGTGGACGAGTTCAGGGCGACCGTCCTGCCGCTCTTCGACGACCCCGCCGTCCGTGCCCTCGTGGTGGCCTCGGCCAAGGCCGACACCTTCATCGCCGGGGCCGATCTCGAGATCATCGAGGGGCTCGACGAGGCCCAGATCTCGCAGATGTCGCGAGACGGAAACGCGCTGCTCGAGGCGATCCACACCGGGCCCAAGCCGGTGGTGGCGGCGGTCCACGGCGCCGCCATCGGCGGTGGCATGGAGGTGGCGCTGGCCTGCCACTACATCCTCGCCTCGGATGACCCGCGCACGGTGTTCTCCCAGGCCGAGGTGATGCTCGGGCTGCTCCCGGCGGGCGGCGGCACCCAGCGGCTGGTCGAGCGGGTCGGGCTCGTCGCGGCACTGCCCCTGCTGCTCACCGGCGCCAGGGTCCGGGCCCGCAAGGCGAAGCGGATGGGCATCGTCGACGCCCTGACGACCCCGGGTGGGATCGCCGAGACCGGAGCGCGGGCGGCGCTCGCCCTGGCCGAGGGCAGGCTCGCCCGTCCGAAACGGAGGAGGAGCCTGGTCGACCGGCTGTCGGCGCTGCCGCCGGTGCGGGCGAAGATCCTCGGCGAGGCCGCGAAGCAGGTCCGGCGACGGACCCGTGGCCTCTACCCGGCGCCGCCGGCGATCCTCGACTGCGTCGAGACGGGGCTCAAGAAGGGACGGCTCGCCGGGCTCGAGCGCGAGTCCTTCTACTTCGGCAGGCTCGCCGCAGGGGTGGAGAGCCGCAACCTGGTCCGGCTCTTCCACGCCATGAACCGGGCCAAGAAGCCCGCCGAAGGGTCGGCGCCGAAGCGGGTCGACCGCCTCGCGGTGCTCGGCGCGGGCTTCATGGGGGCGGGGGTGGCCTCGGTCTCCCTCGGTCACCTCCAGGTGGTGCTCAAGGACATCTCCGACGCCTCGCTCGGCGCCGGTTTGCTCGCGGTGGAGAAAGGCCTCGAGGCCCAGGTGCGGTCGGGGGCCATCACCCGGCGCGAGGCCGATCGGCGGCGCTCGGCGCTGCTGCCGACCACCGACGACGCCGACCTCGCGGGCGCCGACCTGGTCATCGAGGCGGTCTTCGAGGACCTCGAGCTCAAGCGTCGGGTGCTCGCCGACGCCGAGGCCCGGATCGCGCCCGACGCGGTCTTCGCCTCGAACACCTCGGCGCTGCCGATCGCGCGCATCGCCGAGGGCGCCCGCCACCCCGAGCGGGTTCTCGGCATGCACTACTTCTCGCCGGTGCCCAAGATGCCGCTGCTCGAGATCGTCGTCGCCGAGCGCACCGCGGAGTGGGCGACCGCGACCGCCAGGGCGATCGGAACCGCGCAGGGCAAGACCTGCATCGTCGTCAAGGACGGCCCCGGCTTCTACACCACGAGGATTCTCGCGCCCTACCTCAACGAGGCGGCGGTGCTGCTCGCCGAGGGCGCGAGGGTCGAGGACCTCGACCGCGTCATGAAGGACTTCGGCTACCCGGTCGGACCGGTGGCGCTGATCGACGAGGTCGGGATCGATGTCGGCGCCCACGTCGCCGCCGATCTCGGGGCGGCCTTCGCGGATCGCGGTCTCGGCGCGTCCGACGCGCTGCCGACGATGTTCGAGGCGGGGTTCCAGGGCCGGAAGAACGGGCGGGGCTTCTACCTCTACCCGAAGACGCGGAGGAAGGGACCGAAATCGGTCAACCCGGAGGTCTACCGGTTCTTCGGCGGGCCGCAGCGCCGGACCGTGGCTGTGGAGGAGATCCGGGACCGGATGGCGATGCTCATGGTCAACGAGGCGGTCTGGTGCCTCGACGAGGGGGTGATCGCCTCGCCCGAGGACGGCGATCTCGGGGCGATCCTCGGGCTCGGCTTCCCGCCCTTCCGGGGCGGGCCCTTTCGCTTCGTCGACCACGAGGGCGCGCAGACGATCGTCGACCGGATGAAGGCCCTCGCCGACCGCCACGGCCCCCGGTTCAACCCGGCCCCCGGTCTGACGGAGCTCGCGGGCTCTGGTGGTCGGTTCTACCCTGAAGCATGAGTGAAGGTCGTCGCAACCACCGAGGAACCAAGACACAAAGAGGTCACAAAGGGATTGTGGTGGTCGGCCTCCGGCCGACCTCGTGCGCATTCTCCGTGTCATCGTCGTGCCTTCGTGTCTTTGTGGTCGTGGCGTGATCTGACGAGGAGGTTCGATGCAACGCGACGAGCTGCCACTCGAAGGGACCGTTGTCGTCGACGTGGCGCGGATGCTGCCGGGGGGGGTTGTGGCGAGGCAGCTCCTCGACCTCGGGGCGCGGCTGGTCAAGATCGAGGAGCCGGGCGCCGGCGACCCCATGCGGATGGTGCCGCCGCAGGTCGACGGCGTCGGGATCGGTTTCGCCAGCCTCTACCGCGGCGCGGAGTCGGTCTGCCTCGATCTCACGCGCTCGGATGGGCAGGCCCACCTGAGGACCCTCGCCGCGCGCGCCGACGTGCTCGTCGAGAGCTTCCGTCCGGGGACCATGGCCGGCTGGGGTCTCGGCCACGAGACGCTCTCGGCCGCGAACCCGCGGCTCGTCTGGTGCTCGCTGTCGTCCTTCGGGAGGGCCGAGCCGATCCGCCACCGGCTGGCCCACGATCTCAACCTCATCGCCCTGACCGGCGCCCTCGAGGCGATGGGGCCGGCCCAGCCCCGGCTCCAGCTCGCCGACATCGGCGCCGGGCTGCTCGCTGCCTCGTCGATCCTCGCCGCGCTGCTCCGCCGGGAGCGCACCGGGCTCGGCTGCCGCGTCGACCAGCCGCTCGTCACCGGCTCGCTGCCCTTCATGACCTGGCGCTGGGCCGAGGCGGTCACGGGTCGCGAGGAAATCGTCGAGGCGCTGCTCGGCGGCGCCTGCCCGTGCTACCGGGTCTACCGCTGCGCCGATGGCGAGCCGGTCGCGGTGTCGGCCCTCGAGCCCAAGTTCTGGATCGGCTTCGTGACGATGCTCGGCGCCGGCGAGCTCGACGCGGCCGGCTTCGCCATGGGCGACGAGGGCGCGGCGGTGGTCGCGAGGGTGGAGGAGCTCCTCTCGCAGCGCCCCCGGGCCGACTGGCTCGAGCTCGCCGAGCAGCGGGGGTTGCCGCTGAGCGTCGTGCGGTCGGCGAAGGAGGCCGCGGCCGATCCGCTGTTCGCCGACGCCGGTCTGCTCGAGGAGCTGCCGCTGCCCGGCGGCGGGTCGCAGCCCGGCGTCGGTCCGTGGCTGCCGCGGGTCGGCCGGACGCCGGAGCGCCCGGCCCCGCGGCTCGGCGAGCACACCGAGGCGGTGCTCGCCGAGCTCTCGGGACGGGACCGATCAGAGGATCCTCGCTGAGGCCGTGAAGGTGATGGCGCTGACCGAGGCGCACAGCACCGCGCCCCACGCCAGGTCGACCACCGCGACGATGACCGGGAAGCCCTCGAGGGTCGCCAGGTTGGTCAGGTCATAGGCGGCGTAGGTGACGAGCCCGAAGAGCGCCCCGAGGGCGACCGCCTGGGCGAGGCTCTCCTTCTCGACGGCAGGGCCGATCACCAGGATCACCAGACCGACGAGGAAGATGAGGTAGAAGGCGATCGCGGCCGCCCAGTTGACGTTGGGCTTGAGCAGGTCGCCCATGTGGGTCTGGTAGAAGCCGCGGGCCACCACCCCGAGCCAGATCATGTCGATGACGAAGAAGGCGACGACGGCCACTCCGTAGAGCTTGAAGAACCCTGCGACGGTCACGATGCTCTTCCTTTCTCGGGTCAGCCGGCCGGGCTTCGGTTGAGCCACCACAGCGAGGCGTTGAGCAGCGCGGCGAAGCTGACCCACGCGAGGTATGGCAGCAGCAGGACGGCGGCGGCCGGGACGACCCTGTGGAAGAGGGCGGTCGTCCCGGCGATGGTGATCCACAGCACCACGATCTCGACCAGCGCGAGACCCGGCGACCGCAAGCCGAAGAACAGCACCGACCACAGCCCGTTGAGCGCGAGCTGGACGACAAAGGCGGTGAGAGCGATGCGGACGCCCTCGGTGTCGAGCCCGCGGCGCCACACCAGGTAGGCCGCGACCCCCATCATCAGGTAGAGCACCGTCCACACCGGCCCGAAGACCCAGGCCGGGGGGTTGAAGCCCGGTTTGACCAGGGTCGGGTACCAATCGGCGACGCCGCCCGAGGTCGCGTAGCCGGAGAGGCCTCCGACCGCGAGCGGGATGATGATCGCGAGGACGAGCTTGAAGGTGGCGTTCATTTTCGGTTCCCGTGGTGGTAACAAACGACGCTCCGCCATCCATCCAACCCGGCGAGTCGGGTTTCCATCCCGATCGTCGTCAGGAGATCCGCTGCATGACGCGATCGTCGAACGCTGCCGCTCGAAAGCTGCCGCTATACTGCACCGATGCCCACCGTCCTGCCCTGGTTCCTCGCGCCCCTCGCGGGGCTCGCCCTCGCCCTGGCCATGCCGGGCCCCGGGCTGTGGCCGCTGGCGCTGCTCTTCCCCGGTCTGCTGCTCGAGGCGGTCGAGCGCGGCGGCGGCGGGTGGCGGCCGTGGGCCCTCGGCTGGGTCGCCGGTGTCGTCCACTGGGTCGTCGCCACCCACTGGGTGCACGGGGTGATGCACCACTATGGCGGGCTCCCATGGATCGGGGCGGTCGGCGCGCTGGGCGGGATGGCGGCCATCCTCGCCGTCACCTGGGGGGCGGTCGCCGGTCTGACGGCGTTGGTGCCGCCGGTCTGGCGGGTCTGGCTCTTTCCAGCTGCGTGGGTCGCGATCGACACCCTGCGGCGCTTCCAGCCCTTTCAGTTTCCGTGGAACGACGTGGCGGTCGTCCTCGCCGACCGGCCGGCCCTGCTCGGCTCGCTGCCGGTGTGGGGGGCCTCCGGGCTGGGCTGGGCGCTGGTCGCGGTCGGCGCCGGGCTGTGGGGCCTGGCGCGTCGCGACCGCCGGCCGGCGGCGGCGGCGCTGCTCGTCGCCGCGGTCGGCGCGACCGTGACCTCGACCGCCCTCGCGCCGGGGTTCGCACCGTCTGGTGAGGCGCTGCGGCTCGCGGTGCTCCAGCCCGGCACCAGCCTCGAGGAGAAGTGGGACCCGGACGAGTGGCAGGAGATCGCCGACCGGGTGTGGACGCTCACCCGCCAGGCCGCCGACGCCGGCGCCGGGACCGTGCTGTGGCCGGAGAGCGCGGTGCCCTTCCGGCTCGACGCCGACCCGGCCTACCGGCACCTCGTGACCGGGCTCGCCGCCGATCTCGGGATCGAGATCGTCCTCAACTCGATCGGCGCGACTGCCGCCGGCGGGTATGCCAACTCGGCCTACCTGGTGACCGGGGACGGCGTCGCAGAGGCCCGCTACGACAAGGTCCACCTCGTGCCCTTCGGCGAGTACGTCCCGGCCTGGGCGGGGCTCGTCGCCTCCGACGCCCTGGTCCGGGAGGTCGGCCGCTTCACCCCGGGCGCCGTCGTCGAGCCGCTGCCGGCGCGGACTCCCATCGGGGTGGCGGTGTGCTACGAGGTCGTCTTCCCGGGCCACAGCGCGGCGGCGGTGCGGGCCGGGGCCGGGCTGCTCGCGACCCTGACCAACGACGGCTGGTACGGCTTCTCCTGGGCGCCCGAGCAGCACTTCGCCCAGGTCAGGCTGCGCGCCGCCGAGAGCCGACGGTGGTTCGCCCGGGCGGCGCTGACCGGGATCTCGGCCTTTGTCGACCCCTACGGGCGGGTCGCCCGCGAGCTCGCGGTCGGCGAGCAGGGCCTGCTGGTCGGCGACCTGGCGCCGTCGGTCGCGCTGACCCCGCGCTCCCGCTGGGGCGACTGGTGGGCGGTGCTGTGCGCCACCGCCGCGGCCGCTCTGCTGGTCGGCGGCAGGCGCCAACGACGCCAGTCTCGAGACTGAACGGCTCGACCGGCGCGTTGCCGGCAGGCGCGGAGGGCGAGCGGGTTTGGAACTTGGGGCGCTGCCGGTGGCGCTGCATCCGCGTCCGTGCCCCAGGCGGCGTCAGCGTCTGCGTCCGGCGTCGCGACGCTGGCGCGGTCGTTTGAGGCGGGCGGGGAGAGGGAGACGGAGAGGCCGGGGTCAGACCCAGCGGTAGACGAGGCTGTTGACGTTCATCCCGGCGCCGACCGAGGCGAAGACCACGACATCGCCCGGTCGGAGCTCGTGCCCGTCGAGGTCGCCGTCGAGGACCAGGTCGAGCAGCGTCGGGATGGTCGCCACCGACGAGTTGCCGAGGGTGGCGATCGACATCGGCATCACCGACGCGGTGTCCGGCCGGCCCGCTCCGTACAGCCGGAAGAGCCGCGCGATTATGGCCTCGTCCATCTTGGCGTTGGCCTGGTGGAGAAAGACCTTGGCGACATCGGCGAGGTCGAGCCCGGCCCGCTCGAGGCTGGTCTTGACCACTCCCGGAACGTGGTTGAGCGCGTACTCGTAGAGCTTGCGGCCGTTCATCTTGACGAAAAGCCGATTCGGGTCGTGGCCGTCGCGGTAGGAGCCGCCCATCCAGAGCAGCCGGGCGTGCTCGAGGGTGTCCGACCGCGAGGCGTGGGCGAGGACGCCGACCTCGGCGTCCTCGGTTCGCGCCTCGAGCACCACCGCGCCGGCGCCATCGGAGTAGATCAGGCTGTCGCGGTCGTGCGGGTCCGACACCCGGGACAGGGTCTCGGCGCCGATCACGAGGGCGCGGTGGGCGTCGCCGGACTGGAGGAAGTAGTGGGTCTGGATGACCCCCTGGAGCCAGCCCGGGCAGCCGAAGGGCAGGTCGTAGGCGATGCACGAGGGGTTGGCGATGGCCAGGCTCTGCTTGACCCGCGCGGCCAGCGAGGGCAGGAGGTCGGCGTACCGGTTGTCGGTGGCCACGTCGCCGAAGTTGTGGGCCACGACGAGGTAGTCGAGGGTCTCCGGGTCGATCGCCGCGCGTTCGATCGCGGCGGCCGCGGCCTCGGTCGCGAGATCCGACGCGACCTGGTCGTCGGCGGCCCAGCGGCGCTCCCGGATGTCGGTGATCTCGCGAAACTTGTCGATCACGGTGGCGTTGCCGGCCGGGTCGACGGGCTGGCCGTAGTCCATGAAGAACTCGCGGTCGAGGAAGTGGCTGTTGGGTACGACAGTTTCCGGAATGTACCGGCCGGTGCCGATGATGACGGTGCGTCGTCGGGTCGTCGTCATGATCGGGAGAGCCTACACGAGCGTCGGTCGTCGTCAAGCCTCGCTGCGGCGGAGCGAGGACCGCAACGCCGCGAGATAGGCCGAGGCACGCCCGGGCCGGATGGCGGCGCGCACGAGCAGCGACAGGCCGACGGAGCGACGGACGAGGTCGAGGCGGCGAGGGTGGTGGCGTGCCGCATAGCGGACGAGATTGCCGTGGTAGGCGGTGAGGAAGGCGGCCGGCGCGAGCTCGCCGACGCTCGATCCCCCCTGGTGCTCGACCCGCGCCGCGGGCGCCACGACAAAGCCCTCGTCGGCGCCGAGCCCGGGCTCGCCGAGCCGTGCGGCGAGGCGGGCGCAGAGGTCGACGTCCTCCCACCAGGCGGGCGCGAAGGCCTCGTCGAGACCGCCCAGCTCGAGCCAGACCCGCCGCCGGACGAGCCACGCCGCGGCCGCCGGCTGGGCCACCACCGCCGGCCGCCGCGGCGCCTCGGCGAAGGCCGGGGCGCCGGGCAGCCCGAGGGCGAGACGGGCGACGGTCGGCAGCCGGCGGAGCTGCCAGCGGTGCTGGCTCGCACCGTCGGGGCCGTACAGGATGGGGACCGCTCCGGCGGCCCGGGGCCGAGCCTCGAGCTCGCCGACCAGGGTCGCGACGGCGTCGTCCGCGGCCGCGGTGTCGGGGTTGAGCAGGAGCAGCAGCTCGTCGTCGACCGTGGCGGCGCCGGCGTTGGCGGCGTGGGCGAACGAGCGGTTCTCGGAGAGGGCGAGGACCTCGACCTCGGGGAAGGCCTTGGCCAGCCGCTCGGCGCCGCCGTCGCCCGAGCCCGAGTCGACGAGCACCACCCGGCCGAGGTGGCCGCCGCGCTGTCCGAGCAGCGAGCCCAGGCAGCGCTCGATCTCGGCGCCGCCGCGCCATCGGACCACGATCGCCGCGACGCTCACGTCCGGCGGGCCGGCGTCGCGGCGCCGACGAGGGCCGCGGCGGCGCCGATCGCGGCCCCGGCGAGCCCGCGGCGCGGCACGGCGGCGAGGCCGGGCAGGGCGTCGACCAGCGGCCGTGCGATCCGCGACCACCGCCAGCTCTCGCGGTCGGCGCGGATCGCTCCCCGCCGGCGCTCCTGCTCCTCGGGCTCGAGCAGACGGGCCAGGGCGTCGCTGACCGCGATCGGGTCGCCCGGCGCGACGACCTCGCCCCAGCCGCGTTCGCCGGCGAGGCGGGCGACCTCGCCGCCGGCCGACAGCAGCATCGGGGTGCAGGTCCACAGCGCGTCCATCGCCCGGGTCCGGAACGACAGATCGGCCTCGGGGCCGGCATGGTGGAGGAAGGCCATGACCGCGGTCCGGTTGAGGGTGAGATGACGCTCGTCGTAGGGCGCCCAGTGCTCGAGGGGGACGACGGCGGGTGCCGAGAGCGCGTACCGCGCCGCCATCCGATTGAGGTCGTTGGCGGTGAACTGGGAAAGGGCGCCGCCCGGCCGGGTCGCGGTCGGGACGACGATGCTCAGCGGCATCCGGCCGAGCCGGGCGCGGGCGGCGAGCAGCGTCTCGAGGTCGAGCCAGGGCCAGACCCCGCCCCACCACAGCACGACCGGCCAGTCGGGCGGCACGCCGATGACCTCGGCCGACGCCTCGGGCGGGTCGTGGTCCTGGATCCCGAAGGGGACGTCGAGGATCGGCGGATCGCCGCGCCGTCCGAGGACCGCCCGCCACCACCCGCGCTGGACGTCGCCGGCCGCGAGCACGGCGTGGGCGCGACGGGCGACGAAGGGCAGCCGGGCGGCGGCGGTGCGGCGGCGGCGCCGGACGGCGGGGCTCGGCGGCATCGCCTCGAGCTCGGCGAGGAGCGGGGTCGCACCGTCGACGACGAGCAGGTGGCGCCCGGCGAAGGCGGGCAGCCGGAGGCTCCAGGGCGGCGCCACGAGGGCCTCCGCCCAGCGCAGGTCGGGCCGGTCGACGAGCTCGACCTGCGCCGGGCGCGGCGCCGAGGAGCCGGGCGCGGCGGCGAGCCGGACCTCGTGACCGGCCCCGGCGAGCGCGCTGGCGAGCTCCCAGGCACGCAGCGCCGATCCGGCCATCAACGGCCCGAGTCGGTCATCGGTGGACACCAGAACCCGCATCGTCATCCCTCCGGTAACGATCGCAATCGCTCGCCCCGGCTCGGCCGGCGAAGCCCCGCGGCGATCAGCGCCGGCACCGCGGCGAGCGCGGCGATCGCGACGATCGGGGCGCGCGGGTTGGTCCGGGTCAGCGTCCGGACCGCCCTCATCTCGCCGCGGAGCAAGCGCGGCAGCGACGCAGCGAGGGCGCTGCCGCTCAGGTTGCCGGCGAGGGCTCGCCAGCGGTTGCTCAGGACCCACCAGGGGTGGCGCCAGCCGAGCCGCCGGCCGGTCGCGGATCCGATGTGGCTCGCCCACGCGCCGGGCGTCCACACCGAGCGCCAGCCGCAGCGCCGCAGACGGAGACCGAGATCGAGATCCTCGTGGTAGCTCCCGAAGACGGGGTCGAAGACCGCGCCGCCGGCCAGGGCCGCGTCCTCGAGCGCCGCGACGCGGAGCAGCGAGGCGGTGCCCGACACCGCGAGCAACGGCCGGGGACCGGGCGGCTCGGGGGCCGGCGAGGCGCCGCGGTCGACCTGGACCGGCAGCCCGAAGGGGTCGAGGGTGATGCCGCGGCCGTCGACCACGGCCCCGACCGAGTCGGTGACCGTGCCCTGGACCGCCCCGACCGACGGGTCGCCGTCGAGCACCGCCTCGAGCCGCCCCAGCCAGCCCGGCGCCGGCACCGCGTCGTCGTTGAGCAAGGCGATCGAGTCGCAACCGCCGCCGATCCGTCCGATCCCGGCGTTGACCGCCGCGGCGAAGCCGAGCCGACCGGTGCTCGTCACGAGCTCGAGCCCGGTCGGCACCACCGGCACGGTCGGCCGGCCGGAGCACACGACCACGGTGCGCCGCGGCGGCGGGTCGAGCAGGGACACCGCGTCGAGACAGTGGGCGAGGCGCCGACCGCCGAGGGTCGGAATGACCACCGCGGTCACCATGGCAGAGGCCGGGCGACGCGGCGGGTGGGGCTCGGCGGCTGGACCATCGCGGACCAGTATAGCGGCGGTCCGACGACGCCGGGGGCGGCGCCGACTCCTTCTCATCTTGGAGATTTTCCCTACAATGGCCCCCGTGCGACTCGCCATCGACGCCCGCAAGCTCACCGACTTCGGCATCGGGACGTATCTCTCGGCGCTGCTGCGCGGTCTCGAAGGGCGGCGGGGCATCGATCTGTCGGTGGTCGTCCGGCCCGGCCACGAGAGGCGGCTCCGAGAGCTCGCGCCATCGGCGAGACCGCTCCCGGTCGCCGCCGCCGGCTACTCGATGAGCGAGCACCTCCAGGTGCCGGCGGCGCTGTGGCGGCAGGGGGTCGACCTCGTCCACATCCCGCACTACGTCGTCCCGGCGTTGCTGCCGCGCCCCATCGTCACGACCGTGCACGACGTCATCCAGCTCTTCTACCCGCCCGCCGAGCGGACCGGTCTGGCGCTGCTCTACCTCCGGCTGCTGCTGCGCTCGGCGCTGCTCCGGTCGAAGGTGGTCATCACGGTCTCGAGGTCGTCGCGGCGCGATCTGATCAACCTCTTCGCGGCCGACCCCGGTCGGCTCGTGGCGGTGCCCAACGGCGTCGACCCCGAGCTCGCGATCCGGCCGAGCGCGGCCGAGATCGAGGACCTCAAGGAGTTCTACGGCCTCCAGGCGCCGCTCGTGCTGGTCGTCGCCAACGACAAGCCGCACAAGAACCTCGACGTCGTGCTGCGGTCATACCATCTGGCGGTGCGCCGGCACCGGGTCCCCGGCCAGCTGGTGCTGGTCGGCGGCGTCGAGCCGGGCAGCCCGTTGGCCGAGCGGGCGGACCGGCTCGGTCTGACCGACCGGGTGCGGTTTCTCGGCCGGGTACCGCAGAGCCACCTCCGGGCGTTGTACCATGTGGCGTCGGTGCTGCTGCACATCTCGCTGTACGAGGGATTCGGGCTTCCGGTGCTCGAGGCCATGGCAGCCGGGCTTCCGGTCGTCACCTCGAACGTCGGCGCGATGCGCGAGCTCGGCGAGGACGTCGCGCGGCTGGTCAACCCGCTCGACGTCGACGAGGTGGCGGGGGCGGTCGAGCGGGTGCTGGTCGACGATCCGCTCCGGCGACGGATGGTCGAGGCGGGGCGCCGGCGGGCCGAGCGGATGACCTGGGAGCGGACGGTCGACAAGACCGTCGAGGCGTATCGACGGGCTCTGGGGGAGGACTGAGGTGCGGGTCGCCCTGGTTCACGACTGGCTGACCGGGATGCGCGGCGGGGAGTGGGTGCTCTACGAGATCGCCAAGCTCTTTCCGGGCGCTCCGATCTACACCCTGGTCCACCGAAGGGGCTCGGTCATGCCGGCGCTCGAGGAGCGGTCGATCCGCACCTCGTGGCTCCAGGCGCCGTCCTTCGGCGGTCGTCGCTGGCGCTACCTCCTGCCGCTCATGCCGGCCGCGATGGAGACCTTCAACTTCCCGGACGCCGACCTCGTGATCTCGTCGAGCCACTGCGTCGCCAAGGGGGTGATCCCGCCCCCCGGCGCCTTCCACCTCAGCTATGTCCACACGCCGATGCGCTACGCCTGGGATCAGCGAACCCTCTACACCGCCCGGATCCCGTCGCTGCTCCAGCCGGTGATCGAGTCCCGGCTCGCCAGGCTGCGCCAGTGGGACATGGTCTCGTCGGCCCGGGTCGACCGGCTGATCGCCAACTCGAGGCTCGTCGCGTGGCGGATCAAGCACTACTGGAACCGCCAGGCCGAGGTCATCCCGCCGCCGGTCGCCACCGAGTTCTTCACCCCGGGCGGCGAGCGGCAGGGCGGGCTCTTGACGGTCGCCGCGCTGGTTCCGTACAAGAGGGTGGAGGTCGCGATCGAGGTGGCACGAAAGATCGGTCGACGGCTCGACATCGTCGGTACCGGCCCGCGGATGGCCCAGCTGCGGCGGCTCGCCGGGCCCGATGTCCGCTTCCTCGGCTGGCTCGACCGCGAGGAGCTCCGCGAGGCCTACCGCCGCGCCGCGGCGGTGCTGGTACCCAACGTGGAGGACTTCGGCATGGTCACGGTCGAGGCCCTGGCGTGCGGCACGCCGGTCGTCGGTCTCGCCTCGTCGGGCACCGCCGACGTCGTGCGCTCGGGCATCGAGGGCGAGCTTGCCGAGGAGTCGGGGAGCGAGGCGCTGGTCGAGGCGACGGCACGGGCCCTCGAGCGCCACTGGGACCCCGAGGTTCTCCGCCAGCGCAGCCAGTTCTTCTCCCGCGAGCGCTTCAAGATCCGCTTCGCCTTCCTCCTCGACCGGCTCGGCTTCGGCAGGGCGCTGCAATGATCCAGCGCCGCCGGCAGATCCAGCTCGCGCTCCAGCTGCTCGGCGACATCGTCGCCACGGCCGCCGCCGTCGTGGTCGCCTACTGGATGCGCTTCGAGGTGCCGATCCACCCGGTCACCAAGGGCACGCCGCCGATCGAGATGTACCTCCGGCTGATCCCGGTGACCGCGCTGATCTGGCCGGTCGTTTTCTACTTCCAGGGCCTGTATCAGAAACGTCGGCTGCGCTCCCGCTTCGACGAGCTGCTCCGGGTTGTCCTCGCGGTGATGCTGGCGACCATCCTCCTGACCGCGTTCCTCACCTTCTACCGGCCGTCCGACTTCACCTACTCGCGGCTCTTCCTGCCGATCTTCGCCCTGGTCGACGCGCTCTTCGTCGCCTTCTCGCGCTGGCTGATCTCCGACGTCCTGCGGCGGATCCGGCGGTCCGGCGGCAATCTCCAGCGGGTCCTCGTGGTCGGCGCGGGGCTGCTCGGCCGTCGGCTCGTCGAGAGCCTCCAGGCGCACCGCGAGTACGGCTTCACCGTGGTCGGCTTTCTCGACGACGATCCCGGCAAGCAGCAGCGCGACATCCAGGGCGTCCGGGTCCTCGGCACCACCCACGACCTCGAGGCGGTCGCCGCCGAGCACCAGATCGACCAGGTGATGATCGCCCTGCCGTTGTCGGCCTACCACCGGACGGTCCAGCTCATCCGGCGCGCCGGCCAGCTGCTCGTCGAGATCAAGGTGGTGCCCGACCTGCTCCAGTACTATGTCGTCCGGGCGGGCATCGAGGATCTCGACGGGCTGCCGATCATCAACCTCACCCAGATCCCGCTCCAGGGCTGGAACCAGATCGTCAAGCGGGTGTTCGACGTGGTCGGTGCGGCCGTGCTGCTGTTGCTGGTCGGCTGGACCTTCCCGATCATCGCCTGGCTGATCCGGCGCGCCGACGGCGGTCCGGCTTTTTACTCGCAGATCCGGATGGGGCTCGACGGGCGGTCGTTCAAGCTCTACAAGTTCCGCTCGATGAGCGCCGCCGGCGATGGCGACGGCCAGGGCGGGTGGACCCGCGCCGACGACCCGCGGGTCACCGCGGTCGGCGCGGTGCTGCGCCGCTACAACCTCGACGAGCTGCCCCAGCTGATCAACGTCCTCAAGGGCGACATGTCCCTGGTCGGCCCGCGGCCCGAGCAGCCCGAGTTCGTCGACCGTTTCAGGAGCCGCTACCCCGAGTACCATGCGCGCCACCGGGTGCGCGCCGGCCTCACCGGGTGGGCCCAGGTCAACGGGCTGCGCGGCGACACCTCGATCCGCCAGCGGGTCGTCCACGACCTCTACTACATCGAGAACTGGAGCCTCGCCCTCGACCTCAAGATCCTCTGGCGGACCCTGCGGTTGGCGATCCACGAAGCGCGGGCCTAGCCCGCGAGCCCATCCGCGTCGGCCTCCGTTCGCGTTCCCGGAGCAGTGTCGGCGTCAGCTGTCGCGGCCGCTGATATCGGGCACGGACGGGGACGCGGACGCGGACGGTGCCGGGCAGGGGAGAGAGAGGTAGCGGCGGTCGCCGGACCGCTATACTCCCACCATGCGTCGACAGGGTCCGATCACGCTGCGCCACCTCGCCATCGCGGTGCTGGTGATGGTGGTGGTCAACCTCCAGCTCACCTGGTGGATCATCTTCGTGATCCGCCAGAGCGGGACGGTCCTCGATCTCGAGCGACGGCTCCTGGTGGACGGCTGCCGCTTCCAGGCAGACCGCGTCCGTGCGGCGGTGGAGCGGGCCGAGACGGCGGCGCAGGCCGTCACCGGCTGCCCGGTCCGGGGCGCCTCGGGGGGGGTCCGGCGTCTCGACGTCGGAACGAGCGGCGAGCTGTTGTCGTGGCTGCCGCAGCCGTTCGAGGGCTGGAAGGACCATGCCGAGCTGGTCGGGGCGCCCGGATGGCACGCCGACCCGACCGGCGGCCCTCCCTGGTTCGAGCTCCCGTGCCCCGACGAGGAGGGGCTCTGCGGGCTGGTCGTCGGGCCGGGCTGGGCGCCGGCCCAGCTGACGGGGGCCGATGGTCTCGAGCTGGTGGAGACCGGGGGCTTCGACGGCTCGCGGCCGGCCATCGGGCTCTCGCCACCCTTCGAGCGCTGGGCGGTGAGCCCCGACGCCGATGCCTGGCGGGAGCTGCTCTCCGAGCACCGTCGTCGGGTCGTGATGATGGTCTCCGAGGGCGCGTTCTTCGCCGTGCTGTTGGTCGTCCTGGTCGGCCTGCTCTGGCGCACCGTGCGCCGCGAGGTCGAGCTCGAGCGCCAGCACCGGAACTTCCTGTCGGCGATCACCCACGAGCTCAAGTCGCCCCTCGCCGCGATCCGGCTGTCCCTCGAGACGGTGGCGAGCGGTCGGGCCGACCAGGCGGCAGCCCGACGGTTCGTCGGCAACGCTCTCGCCGACACCGACCGGCTCGAGGGGCTGGTGACCAAGGTCCTCGAGGTGACCCGCTACAGCGCAGGAACCGCGAGCATCCACCTCGTCCGCGGCTCGCTGAGCGAGCTCGCGACGCAGGCGCTGGCGGCCTTCCAGCCGAGGTTCACGGCCGCCGGCGCGACGGTGCGGTCGACGATCGAGCCCGGGGTCCTGGCCGAGATCGATCGCGAGGCGATGACCATCGCGGTCTCGAACCTGCTCGAGAACGCCCTCGTCTATGGCGGTCGGCCGCCGGAGGTCGAGGTCACCCTCCTCGGCGAGGGCGACCACGCCATCCTCGAGGTGCGGGACAACGGCGCCGGCATCCCCGGTCCCGAGATCCCGTTCGTCTTCAACCGCTTCTACCGGGCCGGCGACGAGATGACCCGAACCACCCGGGGCACCGGTCTCGGTCTGTATCTGGTACAACGCATCGTGAAGGCGCACCACGGGACGGTCGAGGTCGCCACGACCGGCGACGACGGGACCACCATGCGGGTTACCGTACCGGGGCTCGAGCCGGGGGAGGAAGCGGAGTGAAGAGGCACATTCTCATCGTCGAGGACGAGGAGCACCTCGCCGAGGCGCTCGCCCACAACCTCCAGTTCGAAGGCTACACGACGACCGTGGCGAACGACGGCGAGGAGGGTCTCAAGCTGGCCCAGGCGATCCACCCCGATCTGATCGTCCTCGACATCATGATGCCCAAGCTCGACGGCCTCGAGGTCTGCCGCCGGCTGCGCGCCGGCGGCAGCCGGGTGCCGATCCTCTTCCTCACCGCCAAGTCGTCCGACGCCGACCGGTTGCTCGGGCTCAAGGTCGGGGCCGACGACTACGTCGCCAAGCCCTTCCTGCTCGAGGAGCTCATCCTCCGAATCCAGGGGATCTTCCGGCGCCAGGAGTGGTACGGCGTGTCGCCCGACGAGCAGGAGGTCTTCAGCTTCGCCGGCAACAGCGTCAACTTCCGGACCTACGAGGCCTCGACCGGCGAGCGGGCGGTCCGGCTGACCGAGAAGGAGTGCATGCTGATGAAGCTCCTCGTCGAGCGGCGAAACCAGGTGGTGTCGCGCGAGGAGATCCTCGAGCGGGTCTGGGGCTACCGGTTCTCGACCTCGTCCCGGACGATCGACAACTTCATCGTCCGCTTGCGACGCTACTTCGAGGACGACCCCAAGGAGCCGCGCTTCATCCACTCGGTGCGCGGCGTGGGCTACCGGTTCACCCCCTGATGGTCTCCCGCCATCGCACGGCCCTCGCCGCGATCCTGCTCGGCAACGCGGTGGTCTTCGCCGGGGTCGACCCGCCGATGCGGCTCGCGACGGCGGCGGTCGTGCTGCTGATGGTGCTCGACCTGAGGCGAGCTCCGGAGATCCCGCGGCTGCATCAGGTCGCGGTCGCCGTCGTGGCGGGTCTCGCGGCGGTCCAGCTCCTGCCGCTTCCCGTCGCCATCCGCGCGGCCCTCCAGCCGGGGTTCTCCGAGGTCATGGCGACCGGCTGGCGGCCGCTCTCGCTCGCGCCCTGGGCGACCGTCCAGACCGTCGCTTCGGGGGTCGTCGCCCTCGGGATCGCGCTCACCGCGGCCCGCGCCGCGTCCACCCGGAGCGGTCTGCCGGCACTCCTCGCCCTGATCGCCGCGACCGGCGTGGTCGTCGCGGTGCTCGGGCTCGCCGGCGAGGCGGGGGCGCCCGAGAAGGTCCTGCTGATCCGCGACAACACCGGCGGCGGCGGCCCCTACGGACCGTTTGTCAACGAGAACCACTTCGCCCAGGCGGTCGAGCTCACCCTCCCGGCCGGGTTGGTCCTGCTCGCGGTCAACCTGCGTCGGCTGCGGCGACCCGGCGACCGGCGCCAGCTCGCGGCGGTGACCGTGATCGCCGCCGCGGTGGCGGTGGCGGTCACCGCGGCGGCGATGCTGCGATCCGGGTCGCGGGGCGGCGCGCTGTTCCTGGTCGCCGCGCTGGTCGTGACCCTTCCGCTGTGGCTGCGGCCGCGCCGCTTCCGCGGCGCCAAGTGGCCGGGCGTGGCCGTCGCGATCGTCCTCATCGCCGTCGTCGCCGGCCTGTCGTGGGCCCGGCTGCCGGTGCTCGAGGAGGGTTTTCGCGACCTCATCGCGGTCGAGGGCGTCGACGGCAACACCCGGTGGGACCTGTGGGTCTCGACCATCGACTCCTGGCGGCGGTCGCCGCTGGTCGGCTCGGGCCTCGGCAGCTACCGCCACGTCATCGGCATGGACAAGCCGGCGACCGGCGACTCGGTGCTCGAGCAGGCGCACAACGACTGGCTCGAGTGGCTGTCGACCGCCGGGCTGGTCGGCGCCGCCGCGGCCGCCCTTTTCGTCGCCGGGGTGGTCGCGCGGCTCTCGCCGCGGCGGGTCCGCCGTCTGCGGTTCGAGCTGCGCTATGCCCTGGCCGGGATCGCCCTGGCCCTGGTCGCGACCGGGCTGCACGAGATCATCGGATTCGGTCTGCAGACGCCGCTCAACCGCTATCTGCTGGCGACGTGGATCGGGGTGCTGTGGGGCCTCGGAGACCGGGCCGGTGGCCGCGACGACGCTCGCCCGACGCCGGAGCCCGAGGAGGGGGAGGGGGAGGAGGCGTGATCGGACCGGGGCTGCCTGCCGGCGAGATGGACCGCCACCTGAGACTCATGCGCTTGACCACCCTCGGTTTCGCCGCCACTGCGGCGGCGGCAGCGGCCGTCCTCCTGCTGGTCCCGGCCCGTCCGGGCGGGTGGCCGCCGTGGGCAGTGACCGCGGCCGCCGGCGGGGCGGCGCTCTGGGTCGGTTTCACCGCCAACCGCGACGCCCAGGCGAGGATCGACCGGATCAAGCGCCGGTTCGCCGTGGACTCGGACTCGCGACGGCTGCTCGCCGGCCTGCGTCGGGTCAACCTGGCGGTCGACGTCCGCCTCGAGGTCATGGTGGCGGCGGCGGTGGTGGCCGGGACCTGGGGCGCGAGCCGGGCCGCGGCCTGGGGCGTGCTCGCGCTGGCGGCGGTCATGCTGGGCCTCAGCTGGCCGACCGAGGACAAGAGCCTGACCCTTCTGCAGCGGGCCCGCGAGCAGCGGGGGAACAGCGACGCCTGAAACCCGGTTTCGCCAGCTGCGTACTTGAGGGTGCGGGAGGCCTCTGCCCGCCGCCGGAGGTTTGATGAGCAGACGATGGTTCGTGGTCGCAGTGCTGGTGGTCGCGGCGGCGGTCGCGGTGGGTCTCGTCGCCCTGCCGCGCGGCCCGGAGTGGACGACCGACTCGCCCGAGGCGCGCGCCGAGCTCGACGCGGCGCTCGACGCGATGATGAAGCTCTACCGGGACGACGTCCAGGCCCATCTCGAGCGGGCGGTCGAGCTCGACCCCGACTTCGCGATCGCCAAGCTCTTCCTCGCCGAGCAGCTCCGCTACGACGACGAGGACCGGGCGCTCCGGCTGTGGAACGAGGTGCTGCGCGCCGATCTCGACACCCTGTCGCCGCGCGAGGTCTTCTACATCGAGCGTTACCGCGCCTACCAGGAGAAGCGTGTCGACGACGCCGAGCGGATGGTCGACGACTATCTGGCGAAGTACCCCGACGACCCCCTCGTGCTGCACGAGAAGGCGCTGCGCGCCTGGCGCTCCGCCCGGTTCGAGGAGGCCGAGCGGCTCAACCGGCGGCTCGTCGAGATCGCCCCCAACTGGGTGATCGCCTACAACCAGCTCGGCTACATCGCGATGTCCCAGGGCCGCTTCGTCGAGGCCGAGGAGTACTTCACGAGCTATCGTTTCGTCGCTCCCGACCAGGCCAACCCGCACGACTCGCTCGGCGAGCTCTACATCATCCTCGGCCGGCTCGAGGAGGCCGAGGCGTCGCTCCGCCGGTCGATCGAGATCAAGCCCGACTTCTGGGCCGCCTACGAGCACCTAGTCCTGACTCGGCTGATGGCCGACGACTTCGCCGGCGCCGAGGCGGTGCTCGCCGAGGTGCGCGCCGTCGGTGGTTGCCCCGACTACTGGGACATCGGGATCGGCTGCACGGTGCAGATCGCCGCCCTCGCCGACGCCGAGCGGTGGAGCGATCTGCTCGAGCTGCTCGGCGACGGCTCGCCGTGCCTCGAGGGGCACTCGGCGGGAATCGCCAGGATCGCCCGGCACCGCGCGGCCGTCCGGCTCGGCGACCTGGCCACGGCCGAGGCGATCGAGGAGGGCTTCGAGGCGTCGCTCAGTGCTGCCACCGAGGTCGGCAAGACCGACACCAACGAGATCCTCGGCGCGCTCAGGCACCTCGAGGGCGAGCGTCTGGCGGTTTCAGGGGACCTCGCGGGCGCCATTGCAGCCTTCCGCGCGGCCGACGAGAACGCGACCTACATCCAGGCCGGAAACGGTCTGTTCAAGCTCAACAACCGGCTCTACCTGGTCGAGGCCCTGCTCGCCGCCGGCGAGGACGCCGAGGCGCACAAGGTGCTCGCGCAAGTGCGCTCGGTCAACCCGGCGCTGGTGCGTGAGTTCGAGGACGACGGCCTCAAGATCCTCGGGCTCGAGCGCGACTGACCCCCCGGCGAACGAGCCGCTCGGCGCCTCACCCCATCGGTCAACGGTCGGCGGAGCCGTCCGGCGCCAGGTGCTTCCCGAAAAAGTCCGCGATCGCGCTGAAGACCTGCGGCCGGGCGCCGGGGCTCGACAGCCCGTGGTCGAGGTCGGGCAGCAGCATGAGGTCGAAGCGGACGCCGGCCCGCCACGCCCGATCGGCGAGCTGCAGCGTGTGCTGGACGTGTACGTTGTCGTCCCCGGTTCCGTGGATCACCAGCAGCGGGTCGGACAGGGCGGCGGCCGACTCGAGCACCGAGGCACCGGCATAACCCGTCGGGTTCGCATCGGGGGTCCCCATGTAGCGCTCGCTGTAGATCGAGTCATAGAGCCGCCAGTCGGTGACCGGGGCGACCGCGGCGCCGGCGGCGAACACACCGGGCGCCCGGGTCAAGGCGTAGGCCGTCATGTAGCCGCCGTACGACCATCCCCAGATGCCGATCCGCCCGGGCTCGACCCAGGGCTGGCGCCGCAGCCAGGCGACCCCGGCGAGCTGGTCGGCGAGCTGGGTGGCCCCGAGGGCGCCGTCGACCGCCCCCTCGAAGGCCCGCCCGCGCGCCGCCGAGCCGCGGTTGTCGAGGGCGAAGACGACGAAGCCGCGGCCGGCCAGGGCGTGGTTGAACAGCCAGCTCATCCCGGGCCAGCGGTCGACCACGACCTGGGCGTGCGGCCCGCCGTAGGTGAAGACGACGACCGGGTACCGACGCGTCTCGTCGAAGCCGGGCGGCAGGAGCAGCACCCCATCGAGGGCGAACCCGTCCTCGGCCTTCAGGGTGACGAAGCGCTGGTCGGCGAGCGCGAACCGCGCGATCGGGTGCTCGACCGGCACCTCGGCGGCGTTCTCCCCGAGGCCGTCGACCACCCTGTGGCGCGGCGGCATTGCCGCGGACGAGGATCCGACGAGCAGCCGCCCGCTCGCCGGGTCGAGCTCGGCCGAGCTGGTGCCGCCGGCCGCGGGCAGCCCGACGGTCGACCCGGTGGTCAGCTCGACCCGGTACAGGCGCCGCTCGAGGGGACCGGGACGCGCCGCCTGGTACCAGGCGTGGCGACCCGATCGGTCGACCCCGACAACCGCGGTGACATCGCCCGGTCCCGGCGTCAGGTCGACGACCTCGCCGGCGGCGTCGATCCGCAGCAGGTGGGTCCAGCCGCTGCGCCGGGAGGTCCAGAGCACGGCGCCGTCGTCGAGGAAGCGGAGGCCGTCGACCGGCTCGAGCCAGTGCGGGTCGGTCTCGGACACGAGCACCCGCTGCTCGCCATCAGGGCCGAGGACGACCAGCTCGAGGAGCTCCTGGGCGCGGTCGAGGCGCTGGAACCAGAGCTCGCCACGCGGTGTGAAGCCGAACCGGGGGATGTAGGGTAGGGGGTCGGAGAAGGAGAGGCTCTGCCGGGTCGCCACGCCCGAGCTCTCGTCGAGCCGGACGACGTGCAGCGCCGGCCGGGGGGCCGGGTCGCCGGGCAGGGGGTAGCGCTGCTCGGTGAGCCGGGAGTGGGCTCCCATGAGGTCGACGAGGTGGTGGACCGGGATCTCGCCGTCGTCGAGACGGAGCCAGGCGATGGCCGTACCGTCGTCCGACCAGACGAAGGCGCGGCCCCGGCGGTCGGCGAGCTCCTCGGTGTAGACCCAGTCGAGGACGCCGTTGAAGACGGTGGCCGAGCCGTCGTCGGTCAGCCGCACCTCGCCCCCGGTGGCCTTGTCCCAGACGTAGAGGTCGTTGTCGCGGACCCAGGCGATGCGCCGGCCGTCCGGGGCGAAGGCGGCGTGCTGCTCGGCGCCCGGGCCGGTCTCGAGGGTCGAGATCGCACCGGTCGACAGGTCGACGAGCACGGGGTCGTCGCCGCCGGTCAGGAGGACCGCGCCGCCGTCCGGCCGCCAGACCGGGTCGACGAGGGGAGGAAGACCGGGGACGGCGCCGTCGAGCAGCCGGCGGCGCTGGCCGGTCTCGGGGTCGAACTCGACGAGCGCCGGACCGCCTGAAGCCGCCGGCTCGACCCAGACGACGGTCCCGAGACCCGGCCGCCAGACCGGCTCGGGGGCGGGCTCGCGGGCGGTGGCGGGCTCGCCGAAGAGCTCCTCGAAGACCGGGTCGGGCTGGCCGGCGAGGCCGGCGCCGGGGCCCGTGGCGAGGGCGAGGATGACGGTGGCGGCGGCGAAGGGCGAGCGGGACGGTACGGACATGGCGGTCTCCCTCGAGGGCCGATTGTACGGCGTGCCCACGGCGACCCCTTCGCGACCCTCCCGGGGGAGCGTGCGGGCGAGAGCGGGGTACACTGATGGCGGAGGTACGGATGCGACGAATCGCAGTGCTCACCGGTTTCGCCCTCTTGACCGCGTCACTCGCCGGCGCCCAGTTCGTGGCCCCCGGCGGCACGGTTCCGGTGGTGGCCAACCTGCCCGGTCTCAACAACACCGACTGGCGCACCGATGTCAGCGTCGTCAACCTCGACGTCGCCGACACGTCGATCGTGCTCCTGCTGCTGCCCGAGATCCGGGACGGCGTGCCGGAGTTCGAGCCGATCCTGACCGACCCGGTCCCGCTCGCGGCCGGCGATCAGAAGACCTGGCGCAACATCGTCGAGTCGCTGTTCGGGCTGTCGAACAAGAAGGGGGCCCTGTCGATCTTCTCGACCGGCGGCGCCCCGCTGGTGATCAGCGCTCGGATCTACACCCTCGGCGACAACGGCGGCAGCTACGGCCAGAACGTCGAGGGCGTGCTCGTCGCCCGCGAGGCCTGGGCGCCGGGGATCGCCCACGACGACTTCTACCGCACCAACTTCGGCATCTACCTGCCCTTCGACCCGGCGCCGGGAGCGCCGGTGCGCTTCGTGGTCCGCGCCTACTCTCCCGACGGCGCCCTCGAAGGGGTCGGCAACATCACCTTCAACGACGCCGGTCTGCAGCAGCACAGCCTGTCGGCGATCGGTGTGGACGGCCTGCTCGACGGCTACCTCCACATCGAGTGCCTCGACCCGTCGGTCGCCTTCTTCGCCTACGCCTCGCGGGTCGACCAGGTGTCGGGGGACGCCGTCTTCCGCCAGGCCAAGGGTCGTCAGACCGATCTCCCGTAGCCCACGGGGTCACAGGATTCCGCGGCTGCGCATCCAGTCGTCGTTGTAGATCGTGCTCAGGTAGCGGAAGCCCGAGTCGGGGAAGATGGTGACGATGCGCGCCGGCCCGTCGAGCCGGCGGGCGACCTCGCGCACCCCCCACAGCGCCGCTCCGGACGAGCCGCCGGCGAAGATCCCCTCGGTTCTGGCGAGCTCGCGCGTGGCGAGCAGGGCGTCGCGGTCCGAGACCCTGAGCATGTCGTCGATGAGGTCGAAGTCCGGGCAGCCGATGATCTCCTCGTCGCCGAGCCCCTCGACGAGGTAGCGGCCGGGCTCGCACCGGACGCCGTGGTGGAAGTGGTCGTAGAACACCGACCCCTGGGGATCGATCGCGACCACCTTGATCGCCGGGTCGCGCTCCTTGAGGAAGCGGGCGACGCCGCAGATCGTGCCGCCGGTGCCGATGCCGGCGACCACGACGTCGATGTCCTGCGCCATCTGTCGCCAGATTTCCGGGCCGGTGGTCAGGTAGTGGGCCTCGGAGTTCTCCCGGTTGTTGTGCTGGTCCGGGAAGTAGGCGGCCGGGTTGGCGGCGGCGAGCCGGCGGGCGGTCCGGTTGTAGCTCTCGGGGTGGTCGGGGGGCAGCGTCCCGTCGACCAGGACGAGGTTGACGCCCATCGCCCGCAGGGCGTCGAGCTTCTCCTTCGAGGTCTGGCGGCGCACCACCATCGTGCACTCTAAACCCTCGATCACCGCCATCAGGGCGAGCCCCATCGCGGTGTTCCCCGAGGAGTTCTCGATGACCGTGTCGCCGACCGCCAGACGACCGTCGGCGAGCGCCTTCTCGACCATGTGCCGGGCGATCCGGTCCTTGACGCTGCCCATCGGGTTCATGAACTCGATCTTGGCGAAGACCTCGCAGCCCAGACCGTCGACCGACCGGCCGAGGCGGACCAGGGGTGTCCAGCCGACGGCATCCGACAGACGCTCGAAGACGCGGAGCTCGTTCATGAGGCGAGAGTATAGTCGCCGGCGGGGACGCCGGGTGGGAATTTCCGTGGCGATCCGGAGGCAGTCGTCCCGGTTGGGCTCGCGACGCCCCTCCTGTGCTACCGTGGGCGGCCGATCGAGGGTGTGATGAAGCTCGTCATTCAGATCCCGGCCTGGAACGAGGAGGACGACCTCGCCGAGACGGTGGCCGCGCTGCCCCGCGAGGTTGCCGGCTTCGACGAGGTCGAGGTGATCGTCATCGACGACGGGTCCGACGACCGGACCGCGGAGGTCGCCCGCGCCTCGGGCGCCGTCGTCGTCCGGCTTCCGGTCCACCGCGGGCTCGCGGTCGCCTTTGCCGCCGGTCTCGACGCGGCGCTCGAGCGCGGCGCCGCCGTCATCGTCAACACCGATGCCGATGGCCAGTACGACCCGCGCGACATCCCGACCCTGGTCGCGCCGATCGTCGACGGCGAGGCTCAGATGGTCATCGGTGACCGGCGGGTCGGGTCGATCCGCCACTTCTCTCCGACCAAGAAGCTGCTCCAGAAGCTCGGCTCGTGGGTGGTCCGGCGGATCTCGCGCACCGACGTCGCCGACGCGACCTCGGGCTTCCGCGCGATCTCCCGGGAGGCCGCCCTCAAGCTGCACGTCTTCACCCGCTTCACCTACACCCTCGAGACGATTCTCCAAGCCGGCGAGGCCGGTCTCCGGGTGGTGTCGGTGCCGATCCGGACGCGGCCCGGCGAGACCCGGCCGTCCCGGCTGTTCAAGAGCAACCTCGGCTATGTGCTGCGCTCCCTCGAGAGCATCGCCCGCATCGTCGTGCTCTACAACCCGCTGCGGATCTTCCTCCGTCTCGGGGCCGTCCCGGTGCTCGCCGGGGCCGCCCTGCTCGGCCGCTTCCTCTGGTTCTTCGTCACCGGCGAGTCGCCCGCCGGTCACGTCCAGTCGCTGATCCTCGCGGTCATCCTGGTCACGGTCGGGGTCCAGGTCTGGGTGGTCGGCGTCGTCGCCGACCTCATCGCGGTCAACCGGCGGCTGCTCGAAGAGGCCCTCGAGCGTCAGCGTACGGGCCTCGGCAGGCGTTGACCGGCGCCGGCGCACCGCCCGGGCCTCGCGCACAGCTTCGGCGCGATCGCCAACCGGCGGTGCGCCTCATCGGGGCCGTCGTCGCGTTGTCGCTGCTCGCGGTGGTGCTCTGGCTGGCCCGGCCGTCGACGGTCTGGAGGTTGCTCGCCGGGGCCGACCCGGCGCTGCTCCTGGCGGCGGCGGCCGCCGCCGGTGTCGCCCAGTCGTTGCGCGGGGTGCGGCTCGTCGCGCTGCTGCCCGAGGGGTCGATCGGCTACGGTCGGGCGACCCTGGTCGCGGCGGCGGCCCAGGCGGCGGCGGTCTTCGCTCCGGCGCGGGTCGGCGAGCTCGCCCTCCCGTGGCTGCTGCGGCGCGCCGCCGGGCGCGATCTCGCGGCCGGGATCGGCACCCTGCTCGCGGCCCGCGCCCTCGACTTCGCGGCGCTCGGCGTGTGGGCCGGCTGGGCGGTGATCGCGGTCTGGGGCTGGGGCGAGCCGATCGCGCTCGTCGCCGCGGTCGCGCTGCTGCTGCCGCCCCTGCTGCTGCCTCTGACGCTGCGCCCGGCCGACCGTCTGGCCCGCCGCTGCCTGGCGCCGCGCGGCCGGCGCGGCCGTCGCTGGGCCCGACGCAGCCGCCAGCTCGTCGACGGCGTGACCTGGCTCGGCCGGCGGCCGGCCCGCCTCGCCATCGCGGCCGCGGCGTCGCTCGGCACCTGGGGCTCGCTGTGGACGCTGGCCTGGTTCGCCCTCGCCGCCATGGGCCACCGCTGGCCCCCCGCGGAGGTGGTCGCAGGATCGGCGGCGGCGTCGCTGGCGAGCGTCGTTCCGGTCAACGCGGCCGGCGGCCTCGGGACCCTCGAGGCCGGTTGGACCGCCGCCTTCGTCGCCCTCGGCGTCCCCCTCGATCTGGCCGCCGCGACCGGTCTCGCGTGCCACCTCTGGGCGCTGCTCTTCGCCGCGGTCTACGGGGCGGCGGCGTGGCTCGTCCTGACCCGGCGGTGATCGGCGCGGTCAGCGCGAGCGGGGTCCGCTCGACGGACGGCCCTCGAGCCTCTTGGCCTCCTCCCACAGCTCGTCCTGCTGCTCGAGGTTGAGCTCGCGTAGGCGGTCTCCTCGGGCCCTCGCCTGCGCCTCCATGCTGCGAAAGCGGCGCTGGAAGGTGGCGTTGGTGCGCTGCAGCGCGGTCTCCGGCTCGACCCCGATGTGGCGGGCCAGATTGGCCATGACGAAGAGGATGTCCCCCATCTCGGCGCGCACCCTCTCGGGAGCTGCCCGATCGCCGCCCGCGAGCTCGGCCTCGAGCTCGTCCATCTCCTCGCGCATCTTGGCCATGACGTCGGCCGGCCGGCGCCAGTCGAAGCCCACCGCCGCCGCCTTCTCGGTCATCCTGAACGCCTTGAGCAGCGCCGGCAGGGCCGCCGGAACGCCGTCGAGGGCCGAGGTCTCCGGCTCGCCGGCGCGCTCCTCGCGCTTGATGTCCTCCCAGTTCCTGATCACCTCGGCGGCATCCGCGACCTCCCGGTCGGCGAAGACGTGCGGGTGGCGGCGGATCATCTTGTCGGCGATCCCGCCGGCCACGTCGTCGAGGTCGAACCAGCCGTTCTCGCGCCCGATCCTCGCCATGAAGACGATCTGCAGCAGCAGGTCGCCGAGCTCCTCGCACAGCCCCGCCGGGTCGCCGGCGGCGACCGCCTCGGCGACCTCGTGCGCCTCCTCGAGGAGGTATGGGGCGAGGCTCTCGAGGGTCTGCTCGCGGTCCCACGGGCAGCCGCCCGGGTCGCGCAGCCGATCCATGATCCGGCGGAGTCGGTCGACGGCATCGGACATCAGGCGCGCATTGTACCCCGCGGGCCGACGGCCGGCCCCCGGTCGACCGATCAGGGCGGCGCGTTCGTCTCCGGCGCCGGCGCGACGTAGGTCGGGTCGTTGGTCCGGTCGTCGACCACCGAGGCATAGCAGGTCCAGAAGCCGGGCCCGGTTTGGCGAGTGACCTTCAACCAGCCGCCGTAGATCACCTGGGCACCGAGGCCCATGTCGTTGAAGACGTCGTTGACCTGGCGCCAGGCGGCGGTCTGGGTGTAGGTCTTGGTGCCGATGAGCGCGCCGGCCGCGTTGTAGGCCTGGACCCGGACCCCGAGGGCGCCGGCCGCGGCGTGGACGATGCCCAGATTGGTGTGGAAGCTGCCCGGGTCGGTATGGACCATCGGCAGGATCAACGAGTCGTACGAGAGCTGGTTCTCGAACGGGATCGCCGGGATGCCCTGGCCGAAGGTCGCGCCCCCTGGCTCGAGGTTGTAGGTTCGCGACGTGACCACCGGTCCGGCGTCGTCGAGCACCACGTAGAGCAGGCCGGAGGTCGGGTTGAGACCGGCCAGGGGATCGTCGAAGAAGACCCGGTCGGTGGGTCCGATGGTGATCGGGCCGGAGAGCAGGACGCCGGGCCAGGAGGTGCCGCCGGCGGCGTAGTACAGGCTTGCGGTGCGGGTGATCGGGTGGGGGTTGACCACCGCGATCTGGCTCTTCCAGTTCGAGGTCCCGAAGCCGGGCGCCGAGGCCGCCGCCGGGATCAGCCAGCTCGTGACCAGCGGCGGATCGGTGATGCCGGGCCCGACGAGCACCTCGGCGACGCAGGCGTTGTCGCCCTCGTCGGCCTCGGCGACGACGCCGTCGACGTCGAGGATCAGACCGACGGTGTAGGTACCGTTCGGCGTCCCCTGGGGCAACGACAGGTGCTGGGTCACGTTGCCGGTGTCCCAGCCGGCGGCCCAGCCCGCCACCGAGTCGGACCGGAGCACGGGATCGGTCGCCGGGTCGATGACGGCGTCCTGGGACAGGTACAGACCCCAGGCGAAGGGTCCGCTGTCGGCGGGACCGTTGTTGAGCGCCCGCCAGGTGATGTCGAAGATCTGGTTGGCGCGGATGTTGACCGGGGAGATGGTGCACGGCATGGCGGCGAGGTTGGCCTGCCCGCCACCCCCTCCGCCGCCACCGCCGCCACCGCCGCCGCCACCGCCACCGCCACCAGTCACCTCGAGCTGTGACCACGCGATGTTGTCGGCCTCGTCGGTCTCGTCGATCACGTCGGCGGAGTCGATGATCATCCCCAGGTAGTAGCTGCCGGCGACCGTGCCGCCCGGGATCGTGACCATCCGGCCGGGCGCCGACTCGCCGAACTCGTCGCCGGGGTTGTCGGCGGTGCTCTCGAGGTGCTGGTCGAGGAGCAGGTCGGAGGTGGTGATGGTGGTGTCGCCGGACAGGTAGAAGCCGACGGTGAACGGCCCGCCGACCGTCCCCGATCCGTCGACCCGTCCGCGCCAGGAAACCTCGACCGGGTCGCCGTCCTCGACCGTCATCGGGGAGATCGTCAGCAGGTCGGCCTCGAGATCGATGGTCGGGTCCGCGGCGTACTCGATCTCGAGCGACCAGCGGTCGAGATAGCCGGTGCCCCCGGCGACGCAGTCGCGCGCCGCGAGCACCCAGGTGCCGTTGGTCGGCTCGCCGATCCCGGGCAGCGTGTGGCCGAACACGTCGGTGGTGAAGCTCTGGTCGAGGTTGGCGCCGGGGTTTCTGTTCCACAGATAGCGCGCGACGGTGGCGAACTCCTTCGACATCACGATCTGGAGATCGGCCATCACCGGGTGCTCGACCTCGAGGTGGACCGTGACGGCGGTCGTCGTCGCCCCCGATGGCGCCGAGCTGACGCCCAGAAACGTCGTCAGCGGCCAGACGATGCTCGCGCTGCCGCAGTCGGTCGGACCGTCGTCGATCGGCCGGTTGGTGGCGTCCGACACGTTGACGATCCCCTTTGGAGCCGGGGTCGAGGAGAGCGTCTCGATGGTCACCAGCCCGCCGTCCTCGTGGGCGAGGTGGCGGATGCGGACCTCGGTTCTCGAGACCGCCCGGAGGGCGGCGCCGTCGAAGTCGAGGGTCACCGTCGTCTGGAAGACGACCTCGCCCTCGCTTCTCTCGGCGAGCACGGCGAGCGGCCGGCCGACCGCTCCCGGACGGATCGCGAGGAGAAGCTCGCCGCTCTCGCCGTCGGCGACCGCGAGGGGCGCCGACTCCCAGCCCGAGGCGACCGGGCCGCGGTCGGACGGGAAGGTCGAGCGGACGACCTCGACCTCTCCGATCACTTCGACCCGCGTCTCGGCGGATCCTCGAAGCCACTCGACCGAGACCCGGGCGAGGGTCGGGTCGACGGGGTCGACGTCGACGGCGAGCCGGATGCCGGTGGCCGCGGCGGGGTCGATGACCGCGGTCTCGCCGGCCGTCAGCCAGGCGGCGCTCGCGATCAGGAGGAGATTCACCACGACGCGAAGGCTGCGCATGAGTCCACCCCCGTGCTCGAGCTGTGTTCGGGCGCCCCAGGGTACCGCCGCCGACCGGTCGGGGCAAGAACGCCGCCGGTTGACCGCGCGACGCCGCCGGGCTAGCGTCGCCGCATGCCCGCCGCCGCCGCCCCGACCCTCGTCGTCGCCGCCGTCATCCGCGATCCGGAGGGCCGGATCCTCCTCGCGCGCCGCCGTGACGGCGTGCACATGGGCGGGCTGTGGGAGTTTCCGGGGGGCAAGGTCGAGACCGGCGAGGGGCCGGAGCGGGCGCTCGAGCGCGAGCTTCGCGAGGAGCTCGGGATCGAGGCCTCGACCGGCGAGCCCCTGACCTTCGCGGTCCACGAGGAGCCCGGTCTGCGGATCGTGCTGCTGTTCTTCGAGGCCCGCCTGGGCCCTGAGCCCCCCCGCCCGCGCGAGGGGCAGGAGATCGCCTGGGTCGCTCCGTCCGAGCTGTCGGCCTACCCGACGCCGCCGGCCGACGCCGAGCTCGTGCGCCGGCTGGTCGAGGAGGCGGCGGGTTGACCGGAGCGGGGGCCCGGACCTACCTTGATTCTCAGGGAGGTCCCATGGAGCCCACCGTCCGACCGACCGCCGTCGCCGGCGCCTTCTACCCGGGGACCCGGGGCGGGCTCGAGCTCGAGCTCGCGTCGCTGGTCGCCGAGACGCCCGCCCGCCACGAGCTGCTCGCCTGCATCGCGCCCCACGCCGGGTATGTCTACTCGGGCGGGGTCGCCGGTCGGCTCTTCGCCCATCTGGACCTGCCGCGACGGGTGATCGTCCTCGGGCCGAACCACACCGGCGCCGGTCCGCGGATCTCGGTCGCGTCCCACCGGAGCTGGCAGACCCCGCTCGGCGAGCTCGCGGTCGACCGCGAGCTCGCGGGCCGTCTGATCGCCGCGGTGGCCGAGGCCGAGCCCGACGAGCTCGCCCACCGGCGCGAGCACTCGATCGAGGTGCAGCTGCCCTTTCTCGCCCGCCGGCGACCCGATGTCGAGGTGCTGCCGGTCTGCCTCAAGCACCTCGACCTCGCGGAGTGCCTCGAGCTCGGCCGGGCCCTCGCCTCGCTCATCGCCGACACCGGCGAGGCGGTCGGTCTCGTCGCCTCGTCCGACATGTCCCACTACCAGCCCGACGACGTCGCGCGGAGCCTCGACCACCTGGCGATCGCCGCCGCGCTGGAACGCGACCCGGCCGCCCTGTACGACACCGTCCACCGCGAGCGAATCACGATGTGCGGCGTGGTCCCGGCGACCGTGGCCCTGACCGCCGCCAACGCCCTCGGCGCGACCGGCGCCCACCTCGTCGCCTACGCCACCTCGGGCGAGGTCAGCGGCGACTTCTCCGCGGTCGTCGGCTACGCGGGGGTGTGCATCCACCGGTAGCCCCCACCGCCACACTCTCTCTCCCATGCCCGCCGAGGGCAGCGGCTGCCGCTGCCGCGGCTACCCGTCGGTGAGCCAGTCCGGAGTCTTCTTGTGCTCCAGGAAGTGCCGGACGCCGCGGATGCACTCGGGGTGGTGGCGGTGCGAGGCGTTGATCTCGGCGGCATGGGCGAGGGCCTCGCGCCAGCCCATGCCGGCGGTCTCGGCGAGCAGCTTCTTGGTCGCGGCGATCGCGGCCGGCGAGGTCTTGCGGGCCACCGCCACCGCGAGCTCGACCGCATGCCCGAGGGCCGCGCCGTCGGCCGCGAGCTCGTCGGCCAGGCCGAGCTCGACGGCGCGGGCGCCGTCGACCCGCTCGGGGTCGAGGAGCAGCCGGCGGGCGACGTGGCCGGGAACGCGGCGGCCGAGAAAGGTCAGGACGAGGGCCGGGACGTAGCCGATCGTGACCTCGGTGTAGGCGAAGCGGGCGCGCGGCTCGGCGACCACGAGGTCGCAGGCGGTGGCGAGACCGCAGCCGCCGCCGATCGCCGCGCCGTGAACCGCCGCGAGGGTCAGCTTGGGATGGCCGAGCAGGACCTCGAAGAGCTCGTGCAGCGCCTCGGCGTCGCGGCGCAGGCCGTCGTCGCCGGCGCCCGCGGCGACGCTGTGCAGGCTCGCGAGATCGGCGCCCGCCGAGAAGTGCCGGCCGGCGCCGGTCAGCACCACGGCGCGAGTCGCGTTGTCCTCGGCGGCTGATCGGAGCGCCCCGGTCAACGCTCCGACGAGACCGCCGGACAGCGGGTTCGACCGTTCGGGGTCGTTGAGGCTGAGGACCCGCACCGGTCCCTGCTGCCGGCTCAGCACGAGAGTGTCCATGGCGGGCATCGTACCACCCGCGTGACGGTGTCGGGAGCCGGTGCTAGCATGCCGGCTCATGGCCTCGGTCCGGTCCACCGTGCGGTTCTTCGCCCATGTCGGCCGCGATCTGCTCGGGACGCTGCGCGCCCGGGTTCGTCGGACCTTCGACTGGGTCGTGTACGGCGTCGACGAGGTGGTCGTGGGGGTCGACGTGTTCCCCTTCGCGGAGACCCTGACCGGGGTCGGGTGGTACGAGTGGAACCTCCTCGACGCCCTCGACCGCCGCGACGACGGCCTGCGCTACAACCTCTACGCCCACACCTTTCTCGCCCCGGGCGAGCAGCCGCCGCCGGTCCCGGGGCGTCGCAAGATGCGGCTGCGGGTCCACGAGGTGCCGGCCGGCCTGCTGCTCCCGATCCGACCGACCCTGTGGCTGCTCCGCACCTTCGTCGAGCCGGTGCTGTGCTTCCTCGACGGCAACGACGTGTTCTTCGCCCCCAACTTCATGCCGCCGCATCGCCACCGTCGGCGCGGCCGCCGGACCGTGCTCACCGTGCACGACCTCGCCTTCACGGCGGCGCCCGAGCTGGTCGGCCCCGAGACCCTCGACGACATGCGGTCGCGGTTCCCCCGTTCGCTGCGCCGCGCCGACCGGGTGATCGCGGTGTCCGAGGCGACCGCGTCCGACCTCCTCGAGCACTACGAGTTCGACCGACGCCGGGTCCACACCATCCACGAGGGCCTCGACCCCCACTTCGCGGATCTCCGGGAGGCGCCGGCCCCCGACCCCGCGCTGCCCGACGACTACCTGCTCTTCGTCTCGACCATCGAGCCGCGCAAGAACGTCGTCGGGGTGCTTCGCGCCTTCGCCCTGGTCGCCGAGTGGGGCTATCGCGGACAGCTCGTGCTGGTTGGACGGTGGGGCTGGCGGACCGAGGCGATCCGCGCCGAGCTCGAGTCCTCGCCGGTCCGGGATCGGATTATCCACCTCGACTACGTCGGGCGGGATCGGATGGCGGCGGTCTACGCCGGGGCGCGGGCGCTGCTCTTCCCGTCCTGGATCGAGGGCTTCGGGCTGCCGATTCTCGAGAGCCTCGCCTGCGGCACCCCGGTCGTCACGTCGGGGCGGTCGGCGATGCCCGAGGTCGCGGGTCCGGCGGGGGTCTATGTCGACCCGGAAAGCGCCCACTCGATCGCCACCGGCGCCGCGTCGCTGCTCGACGACGCCGACCATCGCGCGCGGCTCGCCGCCCTCGGTCGGACGAGGGCGCGGCGCTTCTCCTGGGACGAGGCGGCCCGGGCGACCGCCAACGTCCTGCGGCGGGCGGCCGGGAAGAGGCCGGACGGCCCAGAGACCTATCGGGTCTGAGGACCGTCCCGTGGTCGTGCTGCAGAACGGGGTCGGGACCCGGACTGCGGCGGTCGTGGGCGGTCGCGTCCGGAGCGCCGACAGGGGCTGATACCCAGCCCGGACTATTCATGAGCTGTCTGCTGCGGCCAACGATGCATCCGCGTCAGCCGCGTTTTCTCACCTCGGGGTGCTCGACGCACCGTCAATCGCGATCTTCGACTTCGCGTGCATTGCGATGGCGGGCTTGGCGTACTTGGCGTTGAAGATCTCGCGGTCAAGAGAGCAGGGTCCCGCCGGCAACGGTATCGCGAGCCGGATGACTCCACCCTCTGTGGCTCTGTGGTGAATCGAGGGCGATCAGACCCGCAGGTCGTCCAGGGTGGCGATGCGATGGACGTCGAGGCGGGGGACCGGGCGGGGCGCGGCGACGACGCAGACGGCGCCGGGGATCGCGACCTCGAGGAGGGACCAGCGGGCCGCCTCGGCCGGGTCGCCCGATATCGCGACCAGGCGCGGGGGTCGGGTCGGCTCGGGCTCGGTCCCGACCCCCGCGAGGGGCATGCCGACGCCGAGACCGATCGCCTTGAGGTAGGCCTCCTTCTGCGTCCAGACGCGGAGAAACGCACGGTCGCGGTCGGCGCCGGTGCGGGCGAGCACCGCGGCGGTCTCGGCGGCGCTGAAGAAGCGACGGGCCAGCCGCTCGGCGTTGGCGATCGGACGGAGGATCTCGACATCGACGCCGACCGCGGTCCCGGCGACCGCGACCACCACGACCCTGCCCGAGTGGGCGAGGTTGAAGCCGATTGCGGGCGGCGGCGGCGGTGCGACGAGCTCGGGCTTGCCGCGATGGCCCGTCGCCAGGACCAGGCTCGCCGGATCGGCGCCGAGGGCCGCGCCGAGGGCCCGGCGGAGGAGGGCGCGGCCCGCGACGAAGCGGCGTCTCGCCTCTGCGACGCGGAAGCGGGCGGCGCGCTCCCGCTCGTCCGGCGGCAGCCATGCCTCGAGGTCGGCGACGCGGTCCTCGAGCCCGCCGATCGACAGCCACCAGAGTCGCGTTGCCACACCGTCCATCCCGCCGATGCTACCGCCCCGGTGCGCCCCCTGCTACCCTCGCCGGCATGGATGAGCTGCCCTTCGTGACCCCGATCCAGGTCCGCTGGCGCGATATCGACGCCAAGAGCCACGTCAACAACGCGGCCGTCGTGACCTACCTCGAGACCGCGCGGACCGAGCTCTGGCGACAGCGCTTCGGCGGCGGCATCGACATCCCCTTCGTCGTCGCCCGGGTCGAGGTCGACTACCGGCGCCAGCTGACCATCGACGACCAGGTCCGGATCGGGCTATGGATCGAGGACCTGCGCGGCGCGAGCTACACCTTCTGCTACCGCGTCGAGGCCGGAGGCGAGACCGCGGTCGAGGCCCGGACCGTCATGGCCCACGTCGGTCCCGACGGCCGCCCGACCCGGATCGGCCCCGAGCTGCGGGCCAGGTTGAGCGGGCTGCTGCGTCCCTGAAGGCGCGTCGCCCGCGCCCCCCTCGTCCGACAAGTCTGGCGAGTCCGACTGAGTACGTCGAGCACCCCAAGGTGAGAAAACGCGGCTGACGCGGATGCATCGTTGGCCGCAGCAGACAGCTCATGAATAGTCCGGGCCATGCCTAACCCCTTGAGTCGGGGTGGGGGTGCTTTCGTTCCCGATCGCGCCCCGGCCGTCGGCATCTTGATCCATTCGATGGCTGAGCTGCGGGCGGGAGGCCCGCGTCACCAGCTCCTTCGTGCTCGCCTTCGTGTCTTGGTGTCTTCGTGGTTGCGACGGATTACCGGACGTCGCATCGGGAACGGGAACGGGATCGGGATCGGTCAGAACCTGAGCGATCCGGATAGGCACGGTCCGGGCTAGTCCGACTCCAGCCAACGGAACCAGATCGGGTGGACCCGCCGGTACCAGGCGAGGACCTCGCGGATCAGGGCCTTCTTGTCGGGGGCCAGCACGGCGTCGTCGACGGCGTCGAACCGGACGACCATCCGCCCTTCGGGCAGATACTCGATCGCCTCCGAGCACAGGGTCTGGAGCTCGTTGCGGATCCTGCCCGAGTCCGAGATCTTGACCGCCCGGGCGCGGTAGTCCTGGCCGGCGTAGAACCGGTCGAGGAGCGGCGAGAAGACCATCCGCATCTCGTCCACCGGCTCCATCAGGCGCAGGCTCAGCGCGACGTCGACCATCCCGGCCCGGGTGGCGGCGCGGGTGGTCACCCGGAAGATGTCGTCTCCGACCTGATCGACGCCGGGGATCCCGGTGTAGGGATCGGGGAGCATCGCCGAGCTCAGGCTGAGCACCCGCCACTCCTTGTTGGGGAAGAAGTCGTCGGCGGTCGAGGTCCGCCGGGTGACCGGCATGCACGCCGCCCGGGCCTCGCGGAGGTTGTTGCGGTAGACCTCGACGGTCGCACGGTCGACCGGCTGACCGGCGAGCTCGTCGAGCCGCGAGGCGTAGTCGACGGCGTCGGGGTCGAGCCGCATCAGCCGGTGCTCGCGCTCGTAGGAGATGTTGAAGCGCGAGGAGAACAGGCACATCGAGGTCTGGGTGCCGAGGATCGGGTCGAGGCTCGCCGCCTGCATCGCCTCGGCCGACGCCGAGTAGCCGTCGCAGATGAAGAGGTGCGGCTCGCCGTCCTGGGTGCTCGGCCCGACGCAGTAGACCGGGGCGTAGGTACCGGACTCGGTGAAAGCCGGGATGCCGGTCGACGGCACGACCCAGCCGTCCTCGACGACGTGCGCGCCGAGCGACCGCCACTCCGACCAGAGCCGGCCGATCCGGTGCTCGCGCGACGCCCCGCCGAGGGTCCAGACGTGGACGTGGTCCGGCCGGATCCCGGGGTAGGTGGCGGCGATCGCTTCCATGATCAGGCTGCGCGGGGTCAGGAAGTCGATCAGGATCGAACGCTCGGCGGCCTGGTCGACCACCTCGCGGGGCAGCACCAGGTTGCCCATGTAGCCCTCGTAGGGGCGGGCCACGCGGAGCGGCTGGTCGAACAGGTGGAGCACCGTCAGCGCGCCGGTCGGCGAGCCCTTGGCGAAGCGCGAGGTGTTCTCGAGGGTGTCGACCGCGGCGCCCCACACGGTGAGGCCGGCGGCCTGGATCTCGTGCCAGAAGGCGGGCCACTCGTAGCCGGGCTCGTTGAGCAGCCGGGTGACGCAGCGGTCGAGGAAGCGGGCCACCTGCGGCCGGGCGTAGACCCGGCCGAAACCGAGCTGCGGGTTCGACCCCATCTCGGGCGTCTCGCCCGCCTTGGGCATCAGACCCTCGCCGAGGCTGACCATGACGGCGTGGTTCTCCGGCAGGTTCCGGGTGAGGTACCACAGCGCCTCGGACAGGGCGTAGGCGGAGACCGCGTCGGCGTCCTTCTTGACCCGGTTGACCGTCGCCTTGTCGGCGTTCCTGCCCTCGCCGTAACGGCCGAAGAGCCGCGTCCCGAGCGCGGTCACCGCGTTGGCGGCGATGAACGCCCGCTCGAGCGACTCGCCGACGAAGGCGTGGTCGGTCGGCGCCCGCTCGCCGTGCCACGACTCCTCGACATCCTCGAGCCAGAGGTGGAAGCGTCCGAGAACCCCGCGGGTGTCGTACGCCCACTGGGCAACCCGGTTCCGGCGGTCGTTGGTCATCGGCCCTCCCCCGCGTCGCACGTCTTCGGAGTGGATGACACTGTGCCACGGAGCCAGCGGCATCTCAAGCGCCGGGTCGTGTCGTCGGCCTGGCAGAGCCCTCGGTCGACGATCGACGGCCGCCGGTCACCTCTCGGCGGGCGGCTCGGTCCGAGACTCCCGCGCCCGCCACCAGTCGAGCAGGTCCGACAGCGTCTGTCGGAGCGGGATCTCGGCTCGCCACCCTGTGGCGGCCTCGATCTTCGTCGGGTCGCCGACCATCCAGGGGATGTCCGCCTGGCGAAGCCTCGAGCGGTCGACCTCGACGGTGATCGGAACCCGGCTGAGCCCGCGCAGCAGCTCGACGACCTCCGAGATCACCACGGCGCGGCCGGTGCAGACGTTGAAGACCTCGCCGGCGTGCCGGCGGTCGGTCGCCCAGCGACAGGCGCGGACCGCGTCGCGGACGTCGGTGAAGTCGCGCACCGACTCGAGGTTGCCGACCTCGAGGACCGGCGGGGCGAGGCCGAGCTCGGCGCGGGCGATCTGACGGGCGAACGACGAAGCGACGAAGTGGGGAGGCCTCCCCGGTCCGCTGAGGTGGAAGAAGCGAACCCGTACCGTGGCCAGCCCGCGGCCGGTGTGGAACTGCCCGGTCAGCAGATCCTGGGCCGCCTTCGAGGTGCCGTAAGGCGAGACCGGTGCGATCGGGGCCCGCTCGGTCAGGGGAGCGGTCGGCGAGTCGGTCCGACCGTACACCTCGGCGGTCGAGGAGACCGTCACGACCGGGTCGAGCCCGAGCTCGAGGATGGTCGTCAGCAGGTTGGCGGTGCCGATGGCGTTGATCTCGATCGAGCGCGCGGCGTAGTCCCACGACCGCGCCACCGACGAGGCGGCGGCGAGGTGGTAGATCGCGTCGGGCCGGGTCTGCTCGAGCAGCGCCCTCGTCGAAGCCTGGTCGACGAGATCGCCCTCGAACAGGCGGATGCCGGGCGCCGCCGCCTCGAGGGGTGCCCGGTCGTAGTCGCCCCAGGCGAGGCCCCAGAGCTCGACGCCGGGGTCGGCCGCGTGGAGCTCGGCCGCGAGGTGGGTGCCGACAAAGCCGGTGACGCCGGTGATCAGGGTTCGCATGAAGCCTCGAGGTAGCGGGCGAGGGCGTCGCCCCACGGCGGGAGGCGGCGACCGATGAGGGTGGTCAACCGGGCGGTGTCGAGCACCGAGTAGGCGGGACGGCGCGCCGGCCGCGGGAACTCGGCGGTCGTCACCGGGATCACCTCGGCGTCGGCGCCGAGCAGCCGGACGATCTCCGAGGCGAAGCCGTGCCAGCTCGTCGTTCCGTCGTTGACGACGTGGACGACGCCGCTCGCGCCAACCTCGACGAGGTCGAGCAGGGCCTCGGCGAGGTCGTCGCAGTAGGTCGGCGAGCCAATCTGGTCGGCGACCACCCGCAGCCGGGTCGCTCCGTCCTCGAGCTGGCGACGGATCGCGCCGACGAAGTGGCGGCCGCCGCGACCGTAGAGCCAGGCGGTGCGGATGACGAGGTGGCGGTGGGCCGATCTCGCCGCCTGCTCGCCGAGCAGCTTGGTCCGGCCATAGGCCGAGGTCGGCGCGACCGGGTCGTCCTCGCGGTAGGGTCGCGAGCCGGCGCCGTCGAAGACGTAGTCGGTGGAGATGTGGACGAGGGTGGCGCCGACGACGTTGCAGGCCGCCGAGAGGTGGGCCACCGCATCGGCGTTGACCGCGCGGGCCGAGCCCTCGGCGGTCTCGCAGTCGTCGACCGCGGTAAAGGCGGCGCAGTTGACCACGAGGCGCGGCCGGGCGGCGACGATCCACTCGTCGACCGCCTGGCGGGAGGTGATGTCGAGGGTGTCGAGGTCGCGCCCTTCGGCTTCGAGGCCCCGGATCTCGGCGGCGGCGAGGACCGCGCGGCCGAGCTGGCCGTAGGACCCGGTTACGAGAATCGGTCTCTGCATGGCTGCGGATGGTAACAGAACGGCGTCGCGGCCCGTACCATGCGCGTGGAATAGGTGCGACCCGGGGCCACTTATCCCAAGCTGACCGTGGGAGGTCACGATGGACGACGCTTTGACCGCACAGCTCGACCCGCCGTACGCAGCCTCGGTCAACGGCGACGGGGACAACTCGATCCCGGGCGGCGACGACGAGGGCATGGTGCGCCGCATGGCGGCCCACATGGCCGGGATCATGGCCGAGCTCAACCTCAGCCTCGACGACCCGAACTTCGCCGAGACCCCCGCACGGGTCGCCAGGATGTACCTCGAGATGTTCCACGGTCTGCGCGAGGGCGCCGAGCCCAAGGTGACGACCTTCCCCAACGACGGCGGCTACCACCACATGGTGATCGAGAAGGAGGTCCCCTTCTACTCGATGTGCGCCCACCACTTCGTCCCCTTCTACGGGCACGCCCACATCGCCTATATCCCGGGCGACACCATCGTCGGGCTTTCCAAGCTGCCGAGGATCCTCGAGTTCTACGCCAAGCGGCCGCAGCTCCAGGAGCGGCTGACCGAGCAGGTGGCCGAGTTCCTGTGGAGCAAGCTCGAGCCGCAGGGGGTGATGGTCGTCATCGAGGCCCGCCACCTGTGCGTTGAGATGCGCGGCGTCAAGAAGAGCGGCGCCTTGACCACGACCTCGGCGCTGCGCGGTTGCTTCGCCGACCGCAAGGTGCGCGAGGAGTTCCTCGCCCTCCTGGCACGCCGAGCCGCATGGTAGCTCGTCGAGCTCGCCAGCTCGGATCATCGGGAACGGGATCGGTTCGAGTCTGAGCGGTCCGGACGGGCAGGGATGAGACCTACTCGAGGACCTCGAAGAAGAGATAGACGCGACGGGTCGCCTCGACCACCGAGATCGGCAGGGTCGCGCTCTGACTCCGGTCCCTGAGGCGGCTGCCGGGGACCTTGAAGGCCGGAACCTCGATTCGCTCGAGCGGGTTGCCGTCTCCGTCCTCGAGCAGGAGGATGATCAGGATCCGGGCGCTCGAGCTGCGCCGGTTCTCGATCTCGACGAGCACCTCGACGTCGACCGACTGGCCGCCGGCGAAGGGGTCGCGCTCGGGCGCGGAGATCGTGAACGACCGCCAGCGCACGTCCTGAACGGCGATGAAGGGCTCGAAGCGGTCGCCGATGGTGTAGGCGACGTCCTCCTGATAGGGGTTGTCCACCGCCCGCCACTCGGCATCCTGGGCGGCGGCCGGCACCGCGGACGCCACGATGAGCGCTGTGACGATCGCAACGGCAACGGCAATGAGGCGTGCTCCGAGGAGCCCCGGTCGGGATTCGGTCCGAGCCATTGCGCCGATTATACAGGTTCGTCTGAAGAGTTCGAGGGTACGTCGCCTATCCAACCGACCGATCCCGGTCGAGGGCGGTGAAGACACGGCACGCGGCGCCGAGCGCCGCGTGCCGATGGTCGATCGAGGATCGGGGGCGATCAGCGGAGGTGGATCGCCATTCCCTTGGCCACCGCGCCGGCGTCGCCCGAGGTCACGGTGCAGATCGAGAGCTTCTCCTTGACCTCGCTGACCTGCAGGGTGGCGATCTCGGTCATGCTCTCATCGAGGACCTCGCCGGTGTCGGGGTCGCGAAGGACCTCGACGTCTCCGACCGCGAACTGGCGGCCGACGGTGACGCCCTCGCGGGAGCCGCGGTTGACGTAAACCTTGCCGTCCTTGGTCATGACCACCGACCCGGTCCAGGGCACGTTCGGCAGCTGGTCGAGCAGGAACTGGACCGCCTCGGCGACCGCGCTCTCGACCGCCTTGCCGACGTTGTCGTTCTTGTGGCCCCCGAAAGCAGCACCCCAGTCGCCGGTCGAGTAGCCGAGGTTGAGCGCCTTCTTCTTCGAGGTGCCGACGACGTTGGTCGAGGCGAGCACCTGGCCGGTGGTCGAGTCGACGACGTAGATGGTGGCGTTGATCTCGCCCTTGCCGCCGCCGCCGCCGACGTTGAAGCCCTTGATCCGGACGCCGCCGCCGCCGCCCGCGGTGTCGTCCTGGACGTGGGTGATCGCCCCCTTGACCAGCAGCTGGGCGGGGGTCATTTGCCCGGTGGCCGGCGCCTTGGCGCCGCCGGCGGTCCGGCCCGAGGCGGCGAAGTCCTGCTCGTCGAGCGCGGCGGCGCGCATGTCCGACTCGCCGAGGACGATGAACCGACCGGTCTGGTTGAGCATGTCGGTCATCACGGTTCCCCAGGCGTCGCCGATGTCCCACTGGCCGTACCAGCCGGCCTGGTTTTCGAACTTGGTGACGGTGATCGAGTAACGCAGCCCGCCGGTCGAGTCCTGGGCGGCGATCGGGATGGCGGCGAGGACGAGCGCGGCCAGGATGCACAGGGTCACTCTTTTCATGGACGACCTCCTCATGCTGACTTCGTGCGAGTCATCTTACGGCCTTGCGGTCGGCGCTGTCAAAGCCCGGTCACTCGCTGTATCGCTGCGCCTTGCGGACGCACAGCGCGGCCATGTTGACGATGTCGTCGACCCCGACCCCGCGCTGGAGCACGTGGACCGGCGCGCCGATCCCGGTCAGGATCGGCCCGATCGCCTCGACCTTGCCGAGCCGCCAGAGCAGCTTGTAGGCGATGTTCGCCGACTCGAGGTCCGGGCAGATCAGGATGTTGGCGTCGCCGTGGATCCGCGACAGCGGGAAGTTCTCGCGGGCCAGGGCCGCGTCGACCGCGGTGTCGGCCTGCATCTCGCCCTCGATGACGAGCTGGGGCCAGCGCTCCTTGGCGATCGCCACCGCCTCGCGGACCTTCTCCGACCGCTGGTCCTGGTTCGAGCCGAAGTTCGAGTACGACAGCATGGCGACCCGGGGCTCGACCTCGAAGTAGATCCGGGCGACCCGCGAGGCCATCCCGGCGATCTCGGCGAGATCCTCCGCCGAGGGGTCATGGTTGACCGTGGTGTCGGCGATGAAGAGCATCCGGTCCTCGAAGAGCAGCAGGTAGACGCCGGCCGCCTTGTGCACCCCGGGCAGGGTCTTGTGGATCTGCAGGGCGGGGCGGATGGTCTCGGGGTAGGAGTGGTTGAGCCCGGCGATCAGACCGTCGGCGTCGCCGGCGTGCACCATCATGTTGCCGAAGAAGACCGGATCGCGCATCAGCTTGGCCGCACCGTGCTCGGTGACGCCGTTGCGCCAGCGCATCTCGAACAGGGTTTGGGCGTAGTCGGTCGCCCGATCGTCGACGAGCGGGTCGACGACCTGGACGGCGTTCCGCGGCACCTCGTGCTCCTCGAGGAGCACCTCGATCGTGGCCGCGTTGCCGAGCAGGATCGGGCGGCAGATCCCTTCGTCGGCGAGGATCTTCGCCGCCCGGACGATCCGCGGCGCCTCGCCCTCGGGGAAGACGATGGTCTTGGGGTCGAGCTTGGCGTGGTCGAACACCACGTGCATGACCTCGTAGGTCCGCGAGAGCCGGGCCTCGAGCTCGCGCACGTACTCCTCGCGCGAGGCGTAGGGCTTGCGCGCGACGCCGCTCGCGATCGCGGCGTCGGCCACCGCCGGCGCCTCCCAGAGCAGGACGCGATGGTCGAAGGGCTTGGGGATCAGGTACTCGCGGCCGAACTTGATCGGCTTGCCGCCATAGGCCCGGATGACCTTGTCCGGGACGTCCTCCTTGGCCAGGTTGGCGAGCGCCCGTGCGGCGGCGAGCTTCATCTCCTCGTTGATGTCGGTGGCGGCGACGTCGAGGGCGCCGCGGAAGATGAAGGGGAAGCCCAGGACGTTGTTGACCTGGTTCGGGTAGTCCGAGCGACCGGTCGCCATGATCACGTCGGTCCGGACCTCGGCGACCTCCTCCGGGGTGATCTCGGGGTCGGGGTTGGCCATCGCGAAGATGATCGGGTTGGGCGCCATGGTCGCGACCATCTCCTTGGTCACCATGCCCTTGACCGAGACCCCGGTGAACACGTCGGCGCCGACCATCGCCTCGGCCAGGGTGCGCAGCGGGGTGTCGATCGCGAAGCGCTGCTTGTACTCGTTCATCCCGGCGGTGCGGCCCTTGTAGATGACCCCCTTCGAGTCGGCCATGATGAGGTTTTCCGGCCGTACGCCGAGGGCCAGGTAGAAGGTCGCGCAGGCGATGCCCGAGGCCCCGGCGCCGCAGAACACCACCCTGACCTCGTCGAGCTTCTTGCCGGCCACCTCGACGGCGTTGAGCAGCGCGGCGCCCGAGATGATCGCGGTGCCGTGCTGGTCGTCGTGGAAGACCGGGATGTTGCAGCTCTTCTTGAGGGTCTCCTCGATCTCGAAGCACTCGGGCGCCTTGATGTCCTCGAGGTTGATCCCGCCGAGGGTCGGGGCGAGCAGCTCGCAGAACCGGATGACCTCCTGGGGGTCCTTGGTGTCGATCTCGATGTCGAACACGTCGATGTCGGCGAAGCGCTTGAAGAGGACGCCCTTGCCCTCCATCACCGGCTTGCCGGCGAGGGCCCCGATGTCGCCCAGGCCGAGCACCGCGGTCCCGTTCGAGACCACCGCGACGAGGTTGCCCTTGTTGGTGTACTCGTACACCGCCTCGGGGTCCTTGGCGATGACCAGGCAGGGCTCGGCGACCCCCGGGGTGTAGGCGAGCGACAGGTCGCGCTGGGTGAGGCAGGGCTTGGTCGGCACCACCTCGGTCTTGCCGTGGCGTTTGCCGGTGTGATAGGCGAGCGCTTCCTCGCGGGTGATCTTCTTCATGAAGGGACCTCCTGATCGTCGGTCAGGCGAAAGAGAAAACTTTCACGAGCTGGAACATAGTCCGCGACCGGTCGGCCGTCAAGCCGCAGCCCGGCACCCGGGGAGGCGCGGAACCGGACGACCGGTCTCAACCCGGCTCGCCCCGGTGGCGGAGGCCGGCGAGCCGGATCAGCTCGTCGAGCAGCGCCGGGTAGGGCAGGCCGGACAGCCCCCACAACCGAGGGTACATCGAGATCGAGGTGAAGCCCGGGATGGTGTTGACCTCGTTGACCAGGAGTCGGCCGGTCGGCCGCTCGAGGAAGAGGTCGACGCGGGCCATGCCGGCACAGCCCAGGGCGGCGAAGACCCGGACCGCCAGGTCGCGCGCCGCCTCGGTCTGGGCGTCGTCGAGCGGCGCCGGGGCGAGCAGCTGGCAGGCGTCGTCGAGGTACTTGTCCTCGTAGTCGTAGAACTCGTGGCCGGGAACGACCTCGCCGGGGACCGAGCCCCGCGGCCGGTCGTTGCCGAGCACCGCGACCTCGATCTCGCGCGCCTCGATCCCGCGCTCGACGATCGTCCGGCGGCCGAACCCGAGCGCCAGGTCGACCGCCTTGCCGAGGGCCGCCGCATCGGCGATCTTGGAGATGCCGACCGAGGAGCCGAGCCGCGCCGGTTTGACGAACACCGGCAGACCGAGCTCGAGACAGCGCGACGAGAGCCCGGCGCGGTCGGCGCCCCAGGAGGACCGGTCGAGCTCGACCCAGTCCGGCGTCGCGAGCCCGGCCTGGACGAGCAGCCGCTTGGTCAACGCCTTGTCCATGCACACCGCCGAGGCGGCGGGGTCGCAGCCGACATAGGCGAGGTCGAGCATCTCGAAGAGCCCCTGGATGGTCCCGTCCTCGCCATACGGTCCGTGGAGGATCGGTAGCGCGACATCGAGCCCGGGCTCGAGCAGGCGCGGGTCGACCCGTGCTACGCCGTCGAACGCGACCACCCGGTCGGCGCGGTCGCCCGAGTGGGAGAGCACGTGCGCCGCGGTCTCGGCGTCGGCCCACCGCCCGCGGCGGTCGATCGCCATCGGCACGATCTCGTAGCGCTCACGGTCGAGCGCGCCGGCCACCGAGCGGGCCGAGACGACGCTGACCTCGTGCTCGCCCGATCGCCCGCCGAAGACCAGGGCGACGCGGAGTCGATCATCGGACGGTGCCATCGGTGCCTCCCAGGGTCAGTGTGCCGGACCATTGTGGCGCAGACGGGGCGGCGGTGGGGAGGGTGTGGGGATTCCGGGGTTAGAGGTCGTGGGGTCGTGCCGCGGCCGCCGCCGCTGCCGTCGGGCACGGACGCGGACGCGGACGCGGACGTGGAGGCGAGTAAGATCGGCGACGAGATGGGTGACGTCATCTACCTCGACTACAACGCGACCACGCCGTGCGATGCGCGGGTGGTCGAGGCGATGCTGCCCTTCCTGACCGGGGTCTTCGCCAACCCGACGAGCCGGGGCCACCGGCCGGGACGGGCCGCCGCCGACGAGCTCGAGCGGGCACGGGCGGTGGTCGACCGGCAGCTCGGCGGGCGGGCGGCGAGCGAGGTCGTCTTTACCTCGGGCGCGACCGAGGCCAACAACCTCGCCCTGCTCGGCGTCGCCGAGGCCTATGTCGGACGGAGCCGGCGCATCGTCAGCCAGGTCACCGAGCACGCCTCGGTGCTCGTCGTGCTCGGCGAGCTCGCCCGGCGCGGCTGGCAGGTCGCGCTGGTCGGCGTCGACCGGGGCGGCCGGCTCCGGCTCGACGAGCTCGCCTCCGCCCTCGGCGACGGGGCGGCGCTGGTCTCGCTGATGCTCGCCAACAACGAGACCGGGGTCGTCCAGCCGGTCGCCGATGCGGCGCTGCTCGCCCACGAGCGGGGTGCGCTGGTCCACTGCGACGCCGCCCAGGGAGTCGGCAAGATCCCGGTCGCGGTCGACGAGCTCGGGGTCGACCTGCTCAGCCTGTCGGCCCACAAGCTGTATGGCCCGAAGGGGATCGGCGCGCTGTGGGTGCGCCGCCGGCGATCCGCGATCCGGCTTGGCAGGACGGTCTTCGGCGGCGGTCAGGAGGGCGGGCTGCGCTCGGGAACCCCCAACCTGCCCGGCGCCGTCGGTCTCGCCCGGGCGATGGAGCTGGCGGCCGGGGCGCCGGCCGGCGAGGTCGCCGGGCTGCGCGACCGGCTCGAGACCGCGATCCTCGCCGGTCTCGACGGGGTCACGGTCAACGGCGACCGTGAGCGCCGCCTGCCCAACACCACCAACCTCGCCTTCGCCGGGATCGAGGCCAACGCCCTGCTCGCCTCGCTCCCCGATCTCGCCGCGGCGACCGGCTCGGCCTGCACCTCGAGCCAGCCCGAGCCGTCGCAGGTGCTGCGCGCCATGGGCCTGCCACGCGAGCTCGCGGCCGGGTCGCTCCGGCTGAGCCTCGGCCGACCGACGACCGCGGCCGAGGTCGACCGCGCCGCCGGGCGGATCGTCGAGGAGGTCGCGCGGCTGCGCGCCCTCCCGAAGCGCCTCTGACTCGCCTGGAATCGGCCCTCATCCGTCGCAACCACGAAGGCACGAAGACACAAAGGAATCAAGAAGATCGCTCGGCTGATCGGCGGGTGGCCGTTCAGCCGAGCGAGCTCTTGGTGAACACCTTCGTGTCTTGGTGTCTTCGTGGTTGCGACGCTCCTGAGCCGCTAGTCGTGGTAGAGCAGAACGCCCTCGAGGGTGGACTCGAACTCGGCGACCCAGGCGCGCCAGCCGGCAAGGAGCCCGTCGAAGGGCTCGCCGCTCTCGATGCACGAACGTGCCTCCGGGGAGCCGGTGAGCAGGTCGAGGGCGGGGACGTCGGCGACGAACTCGTAGGGCTCGGCGCGCCAGGAGAAGTCGCCGGGGTGGAGGTCGTGGAAGGCCCGCAGGAGGTGCAGCCCGAGGGCCACCGGCTCGTAGAGGTCGCGATCGGTGAGATGGAGCTCGACCCCGGCGCAGACCTGCCCGGCGTGCTTGCCGAACTCCGGGCGGAAGCGCGCCGCCCGACAGGCGACGCCCGGCAGCCCGAGCGAGCGCAGCCGCGCGGTCACCGCCTCGGCGTCGGCCCAGGGTGCACCGATCAGCGAGAACGGTCTCGTCGTGCCCCGGCCCTCGGACAGCGTGGTCGCCTCGACCAGGCAGAGACCCGGGTAGAGGGCGGCGGTGGCGAGGGTCGGCATGTTCGGGCTCGGCGCCACCCACGGCAGACCGGTCTCGTCCCACCAGCTCGCCCGCGACCAGGCGGTACAGGTCACCACGCCGAGCTCGAGCCGAGGGTAGCGCTCGCGGGCGAGCAGCAGGGCGAGCTCGCCGAGGGTCAGGCCGTGGCGGATCGGCGTCGGCAGCCGCGAGACGAAGGACTCGCAGCCTGCTCGTACCGGACCGCCTTCCCGGTGAAGGCCGCCCATCGGGTTCGGCCGGTCGAGCACGACGACCCCGACCCCCGCCGCCTCGCAGCCGGCCATCACCGCGTCCATCGTCGCCGCGAAGGTGTAGTAGCGGCTGCCGATGTCGGGCAGGTCGACGACGACGACGTCGAGACCGGCGAGGTCGTCGGGGCGGGGAGCGAGGGTCGCCGCGTCGCGACCGTAGAGCGAGCGGACCGGAGCTCCGGTGAGGCCGTCCCGGACATCCTCCACCGCCTCCATGTCCTGGGCGACCCCGTCGAGGCCATGCTCCGGGGCGAGCAGCAGGGTGGGCGGTCCGGCCGGGGCGGCGAGGGCGGTCCGGGCGGGCTCGAGCGACGCGGTCACCGCCGCGTGGTTGGCGAGCAGCGCCCAGCGCCGCCCGGCGATGAGCGTCGGGTCGGCGGCGAGGACCTCGAGGCCGGTCGTGACGCGGACCACGCCGCCATCGTAGCGCGATCCGCCGGAGTCGACGGTCGCCGGTATCCGCTTCCCGCTCCCGACCCGGGCAAACGGGCACGGCCGCACGACTTGCGGCGTCAGTCGCTTCGGGCTACCATGCGGGCTCGTGCCGGTCGCCGGCGCGGCCACCACCGATCGCGAACCGCGCGGTCGAGGACCGGGAGGAGCTTTGACCGACGACTTTCTCGACATCGCGGGAGACGTCTACATCTCGATCGACGAGGCCGTCGAGCGGATCGGCCGCGGCGAGCAGATCGTGGTCGTCGACGACGAGGACCGCGAGAACGAGGGCGACCTGATCTTCGCCGCCGACAAGGTGACCCCCGAGGCGATCAACTTCATGGCGCGCCACGCCCGCGGGCTGATCTGCGTCGCCCTGACCTCCGAACGCTGCGACGAGCTCGACCTGCCCCCGATGGTCGAGAAGAACACCTCGGCCCACGAGACCGCGTTCACGGTCAGCGTCGAGGCGGCGCGCGGGACCACCACCGGGATCTCGGCCCACGACCGGGCGGAGACGGTGCGGGTGCTCGCCGACCCCGTCTCGGTTCCCGGCGACCTCCGGCGACCGGGGCACATGTTCCCGCTTCGCGCACGGCGCGGCGGGGTGCTCAAGCGGGCCGGCCATACCGAGACCGGGGTCGATCTCGCCCGGCTCGCCGGGCTGACCCCGGCGGCGGTGCTCTGCGAGGTCATGGACGACGACGGACAGATGGCGCGGCTGCCGCGGCTCGTCGAGTTCGCCCGCGAGCACGGTCTCGGTCTGACGACGGTCGCCGACCTCATCGCCTACCGGATGAAGACCGAGAAGCTGGTCGAGAGGGTGGCCGGTCCGGAGCTGCCGACCGAGTTCGGGAGGTTCCGGATCCACGCCTACCGCAACACGGTCAACGGCGAGGAGCACATCGCCCTGGTCATGGGCGAGATCGACCCCGAGGAGCCGGTGCTCGTCCGCGTCCACTCCCAGTGCCTGACCGGCGACGTCTTCGGCTCGGCGCGCTGCGACTGCGGCATCCAGCTCGCCGCGGCGCTCTCGCGGATCGCCACCGAGGGCAAGGGCGTCCTGCTCTACCTGCTCCAGGAGGGCCGCGGCATCGGCCTGTTCAACAAGCTGCGCGCCTACGAGCTCCAGGACCAGGGTCAGGACACGGTCGAGGCCAACCTCCACCTCGGCTTCAAGGCCGACCCGCGCGACTACGGCACCGGCGCGCAGATCCTCTTCGACCTGGGCGCCCGGCGGCTGCGCCTGATGACCAACAACCCGAAGAAGTACACCGCGCTGCGCGGCTACGGTCTCGAGATCGCCGAGCGCGTGGCCCTCGAGGTGCCGCCGACCGAGACCAACCGCGCCTACCTCGAGGCCAAGAAGCGCAAGATGGGGCACCTGCTCAAGATGGTGTGAGACCGGGCGCCCGCCCGCGGCGACGCGCCCCGGGCCGAGCTCGACAGGGCTGCCGATGCGGACCACCACCCCCTATCCGATGCCCGACCTCGGGACGCTGGTCGAGGCCCTCGGCCGCGGCGCCCGGCCGCTCGCGGTCGGCGGGGTCGTGCCGGGCGCTCGCTCGCTGGCCCTCGCGTCGCTGGCCGCCGGGGGGTGGCGACCGGGCCTCGCCCTCGTCGTGGCGCCCCACGCCGCCGAGGTCGACGAGATCGCCGCCGGGCTCGAGCTGCTCGCCCCGGGGATCGGGGTCGGTCGGGTTCCCGGCGATGTCTGGGCGCCCTACCAGGGGGCCGAGCCGGCGCTCGCCTCGCGCCTCGAGCTGGTCCGGCTGCTCCGCCGGATCCACGAGGGCGAGGTGCGGGTGGTGGTCGCCCCGGCGCGGGCGCTGCTCGGACCGATCCCGCGGCCGGCCGCGGTGACCGAGCAGGTCGAGCGCCTCGCGCCCGGCGTCGTCGTCGAGCCGGGCCGGCTCGCCGGGCGGCTGACCGCTGCCGGCTACCGGCGGGTCGACCTCGTCGAGGAGGCCGGCGAGTTCGCGGTCCGCGGCTGGGTGGTCGACCTCCACGACGGCGCCGACTGGGCGCTGCGGCTGGTCCTCGACGACGACCGGATCGAGGAGATCCGGCGCTTCGACCCGGCCAGCCAGCGGACCTTCGGCGAGCCCCTTACGGGGGTCGAGCTGCTCCCCCTCGACCCGTTTCCCGCCGAGCCCGAGCGGCTGGCGGTGGTCGCCGACGTCCTCGCCGAGCGCTGGCCGGCCCTCGCCGAGGCCGTGCGCTGCGGCGCCGAGCGGCGGCTGTGGTGGTCCGCGCTGCATCTCGCGGACCCCTTCACCGGCTGGCTCGAGCTCGCCGACGGCGTCGTCGTCTGCGACCGCGACGACGCGACCGGCGAGCTCGGGCGCTGGCGGGCGGTCCTCGATCGCGAGTGGACGGCGCTGACCGAGCGTTCCTTCCCCTTGCCGCCCCCCGATATCCTCCTGCACGACGCCGGGGCGGTGCGCGACCGGCTCGAGACCGCCGAGCTGCGCCTCGAGCGGCTCGAGGTCGACGACGGTCGGACCGTCTGGTGGCGGATCCAGAGCAGCCCGGTGGAGAGCTACGCGCGCCGGATCCCCGATCTCGTGCCCACCCTGCGCACCCGACGCGCCCAGGACCTGACCCAGCTGCTCGTCGTCGCCTCGGCCGGCGAGGAGCGGCGGTTCGCCCACCTGCTCGCCGAGGGCGGCGTGGCGCCGGTCGCACCGCCGCCGGCGCCGGGCGAGGTCGCCATCGTCCAGGGCTCCCTCGAGCACGGCTTCGTCACGCGCGACGGGCTCGCGGTGTACGGCCGCCGCGACCTCACCGCCGCGCCGCCGCCGCGCCGCCGGCGGGCCGGCCGGGCGGCCTTCGTGTCGGACCTCCGCGACCTGCGACCCGGCGATCTCGTCGTCCACCTCGACCACGGGATCGGCCGGTTCGACGGCTTCCGCCGGGTCGAGGTCGAGGGCCGCGAGCTCGAGATGCTGGTCCTCGGCTACCGCGACGGCGACACCCTGCTCGTCCCGGTCGAGCGGGCGGACCTCATCCAGAAGTACGCCTCGGGAGAGGGCGAGGGCGGCCCGCGGCTCGACCGCCTGGGCGGCTCGACCTGGCAGCGGCGCAAGGCGCGGGTCAAGAAGGAGGTCCGCGAGATGGCGGCGGAGCTCCTCCGTCTGGCGGCGGTCCGTCAGGCGGCGCGGGGCTTTCGCTTCTCGCCCGACTCGCCGTGGCAGCGCGAGTTCGAGGACGCCTTCGAGCACGAGCTCACCCCCGACCAGGAGCGCTCGATCGCCGAGATCAAGACCGACATGGAGTCGGAGCGGCCGATGGACCGGCTGCTCTGCGGCGATGTCGGCTACGGCAAGACCGAGGTCGCGATCCGCGCCGCCTTCAAGGCGGTCCTCGAGGGCAAGCAGGTCGCGGTGCTCGCCCCGACCACGATCCTCGTCGGCCAACACCTCGAGACCTTCGAGCGGCGCTTCGCCGGTTTCCCGGTCGAGGTCAGGATGCTCTCCCGCTTCGTCGCCCCGAAGCAGGCGAAGCAGGTCCTCGAGGAGCTCGCCGAGGGGCGGACCGACGTCGTCGTCGGCACGCACCGTCTGCTCGCCAGCGACGTGCGCTTCCGCGACCTCGGGCTGGTGATCCTCGACGAGGAGCAGCGCTTCGGCGTCGCACAGAAGGAGCGGCTCAAAAGGCTGCGCACCGAGGTCGACGTGCTGGCGATGTCGGCGACGCCGATCCCGCGCACCCTCAACATGGCGATGAGCGGGCTGCGCGACATCTCGCTCATCGAGACCCCACCGCGCGACCGCCAGGCGGTCGAGACGTCGGTCCGCGAGTTCTCCGAGGAGGTCGTGCGCGAGGCGGTGCTCGGTGAGATCGAGCGTGGCGGCCAGGTCTACTTCGTCCACAACCGGGTCCGCTCGATCGCGGCGATGGCGGTGTGGCTGCGCGGTGTCGTGCCCGAGGCCAGGCTGGTGGTCGGCCACGGCCAGATGACCGAGCGTCACCTCGAGAAGGCGATGCGCGCCTTCCTCGACGGCGAGGCCGACGTGCTCCTGGCGACCGCGATCATCGAGAACGGCCTCGACATCGCCAACGCCAACACCCTGCTCGTCAACCGTGCCGACCGCTTCGGGCTGGCCCAGCTCTACCAGCTCCGCGGGCGGGTCGGCCGGTCGGACCGGCTCGCCTACGCGACCTTTCTCGTCCCCCCGGGTCAGGCCCTGTCGGCGACCGCCCGGGCGCGGCTCGGGGCGATCCAGGAGTTCTGCGAGCTCGGCGCCGGTTTCAGGATCGCGGCGAGGGACCTCGAGATCCGCGGCGCCGGCAACATCCTCGGCGCCGAGCAGCACGGTTTCATCGAGGCGGTCGGGTTCGAGACCTACTGCCAGCTCCTCGAGGAGGCGGTGGCCGAGCTCGAAGGCCGGCCGCCCCAGGCCCGGCGCGAGGTCGAGCTGCGGCTCGGCCTCGACCTGCAGCTGCCCGAGAGCTATATCGACGAGCCGGCGCTGCGCCTGAGCTTCTACAAGCGGCTGTCGGCGACCGCCGACGACGAGGCGGTGGCGGGGCTGATGGCCGAGATGGTCGACCGGTACGGCCCGCCGCCGGCCCAGCTCGAGACCCTGGCCCGGGCGCAGCGGGTGCGGGTCGCCGCGCAGCGGCTCGGGATCACCGCGGTCCAGCGTCGCAGCGGCCGTTGGCGGCTCCGGCTCGACCCGGCGGCGGCGCCGCCCCCGCGGCTCGGCGAGGTGCTCGCCGGCTGGGCCGGCGCCCAGCTCGCGCCGACCGGCGAGATCACCGTCCCCTCCGGTCGGACGGGCTCCGAGCTCGACGAGGTGCTGCGGCTCCTCGGCGAGCTCGCGGGGGGGGTGGGGTCGTGAGGGCCTGAGACCGTGCCGCTGCTGCTGCAGGTGTGGGTGACCTACCGCCTGCTGTCGGTCGAGCTCATCGCCCAGCTCCACCCGGATCTCAACCTCTTCCGTCCGCTGACCGACCACGAGGTGGAGCGCGAGGTGGATGCCGGTCTCGCCGAGTAGAGGGTCGAGGCTTCCGTCGGATCGCGGTAACATGATCCCGTGCTGCGCCGAATTCGGGCTGCTTCGTGGGTCGCACTGTTGGTGTCGTTGGCCCCCACCGTGGCACCCGCTAAGACCCTGGTGGACGGGAGCTTCGACCTCCAGCCGGTACCGGACGGGCGATCGGTCTTCCACGTTCAGGGTTGGGCCGTGGGCGAGTGCGACGGCGCCCCCGCATCAGTCGAGGTCGTGCTTCTGGTGGACGGCGTCGAACAGCTCCGCGGCCGTCCGTTTCTCGCGTGGCCGGGGGTGAAGGAACGCTACCCGAACCTCGCTGGCGCCGACCTGGCGGGGTTCTCGGGGCAGGTGGACCCGCGCCGGTTCGAGCCCGGGCTACACCGCATCGAGGTTCTCGTCGAGACATGCGGTGAGAAGAAGTCGCTCGGGGAGAGGACCTTTCGCACGCTCCCACCGACCTCGTCGTGGATTGCCGTGCCTGTTCTCCTGCTTCTGTTGGCCGCGGTTTTCGTGTCGGGAACGGGTCTTTGTCGGTTGTCTCAGGCGAGGAGGGTGATCCGTGGACTGCCGGCGGCTGCAACGGCCGGTGCCGTGCTGATCGTCGCGGTCGTGGTCGCTGCACGGCACGTCGCGGAAGCGGTTCGGGAGATCCCACCGGGGTTGTTCGCTCCCCTGGCGAACTGGGACGGCAACTTCTATCTCGGTCTGGCTGCCGGTGGATACCCTTCGGCGCCCGGCCCCTCGTTCGCATTCCTTCCGTTGTTCCCCGCGGTACTTGCCTTGCTGTCTGCGATTCCCGGTCCGCTGGAGCTGATTGCCGCCCTCTTCAATCTGGGTTGTTTCGCGACGGCCCTGGTTCTGCTGCGGAAGCTCTATCCCGAGCAAGACGACGGCGTGCTCTTCTTCATCGCTCTTCCATTCGCGTTCTTCCATGTCGTTGTCTACACCGAGGCGCTGGCATTGTTGCTGGCGGTGGCATTCGTGTGCGCGGTGAGGAGGCGGAACACGGCGTGGATCGTGGTTCTCGGTGTTCTTGCCGGCCTCTGCAGGATCCCGGCGATCGCCCTGGCAGGTTTTTCCATCGAGCCGTTCCTCCAGGGACACCGGAGGGTGGCGGCGGTCGCGGCGATGGCTCCCGTGCTCGGCTTGGCCGGATGGATGGCCTGGCTCGGTGTGTCCACCGGCGACCCGCTCGTGCTGATCCGCGTCCAGGCGGAGTTCGGCCGCGCGACGGTGTTCCATCCGGGTGTCTTCCTTGACTACCTCTCGAGTCTGCCGTCACGCGGAGGCATGGTGTGGTGGGAGGTGGGGGCTGTGGTGACGGTCCTGGCGGGTGCCGCGGCGTTGGCGAAGCTGCGGCGGTTCGACGAGGCGTTGTACTCGGCAGCCGTCGTCCTGATTCCCCTTTTCAGCATGAGGTTGGCGGCCGTCAACCGTTTCGCGCTGGCCGCCTTTCCGGTGTTCGTTCTGCTCGGCGGCCGTCTCGCCGGGTCGCTTCCGAGACCGGTCTTCGCGTTGCTCGTGGCCGCGGAGCTCGCGGCTCTGGTCTTTTTCGCCGCGCGTTTCGGTCTTCAGTACTGGGTCGGTTGACGGTCAGCTGCGCCGAGCCTCCCACCCGTAGGTCCGGTACTCCCACTCGACGCGGCCGGGGCGCAGGGTCGCGACGCCGTAGCCCTCGGCGGTGCCGTGCCAGGCGCCGCGCCACCACTTGCCGCACACCGCACCGCCGGTGACGAAGGTGGTGTCGCGCCAGCGCAGCAGCTCGTTGACGTGGAGGTGACCCTGGAGGACGAGCACCAGATGGTGCTCGGAGAACAGCTCGAGGACCTCGCGGTTGTTGACCACCACCCGGTTGGCCGGAGCGGCCTCGGCGGCGCCCTCGGTTGCCTGGTAGAAGCCGGTGAGCAGCGGCAGGTGGGTCGCCACCACGATGGGTACATCGCCGTCGGTGCGCCCGAGCTCGTCGCCAAGCCAGGCGAGCTGCTCGGCCGACACCCGACCGCGGTAGGCGAGCTCGTCGTCGGCGACCTCCACCGAGTCGAGCACGAACAGCCGGATGCCGCCCGCGTCGACCACCCGCCAGGTTCGGTCGACGCCGAGGGTCGAGCGGAAGACGGCGCGCGGGTCGGCGCTGGCCGGCGAGCCGTCCTCGGGGCGGGCGGCGACCAGATCGTGGTTGCCGAGGACCGGCTCGACCCGGACTCCGATCGCGCGCTGCATCTCGAGGTAGGCCTGCCAGCGCGGCGCGACCGTGGCCGCCGCCGACTGGAAGCCGTCGGTGATGAGGTCGCCGCCGGCGATCACCAGGTCGGCCTTCTCGGCGGAGATCGCCGAGGCGGCCCGGGCCATGGCGACCGGCGTGTCCCACTCGGTCCGAGCGTGGACATCGGTGAAGAAGGCGATGCGCAGCCCGACCCCGGGCCGGCCGCGGGTCCCCCAGGCGGCGCGGGCGGGCGGGCCGACCACCGAGGCCGCGCCGGCGAGGCCGGCGAGCCGGAGAAAGCGACGGCGGGTCGAGATGGTCACGGCTCTCCTTCACGGGCGCGACCGCGCGCCCGGTCGATCGCCAGCAGCCCGACGACGGCGGCGAGCAGCACCACCCGCAGCGCGCCCTCGGGGGCGATGGTGATGAGGTGCGACCCGACGGCGCTGACGAAGCGGTGGTCCGGGTCGCGGGTCGAGTCGACCCGCTGGCGAAGCGTCTCACCCCAGGGGTAGGCGCTCCGCGCCAGGGAGGCCGAGAAGAACCGCTCGATCAGCAGGTTCTCCGACCAGGCGATCGACAGGTGCTCGCGCGCCTCGGACCCGGTCGCCCCGGCCTCGCGGGCCTTGGCGAGGTTGCGGTCGCGGGCGAAGAGGTGGACCCGGAGCTCGTAGGTGAAGGGGTCGTCCGCGACCGGCCAGGTGTCTAGGAACTCGCCGTACCGGTGGAGGTAGGCGTCGACCGTCGCCGCGGCCTCGTCGGCCCGCCGCCGGTCGTTCTCGGCGAGCTCGTCGAGCGTCAGCCGCGAGGCGAAGGCGCCGATCCCGGGTACCAGGTGGCGACGGCCGTACTCGGCCATCGGGTTGAGGGTGCTCGTGAGGTGCCCGGCGTGGGGCAGGCGAGGGGCGTAACGGGCGACCCGGGCCGGGGTGTTCGCCAGGCACAGCGTGACGAGCAGGAGGGCCGCCGCGGCGAGCCGGAGCAGAAGCCGCAGCGACGACGCCGACACCCGGCGGACGGGCATCCAGACCGCCCGCCACAGCCCGAGCTGGACGAGCGCTCCGGCGCCGGCGTTGATCGCGACGTCGCGCCAGTCCCAGGTGCGGCTCGGCACGACCCACTGGATCGCCTCGTCGACCGTCCCGACCATCGCGCCGACGATCGCCGCGGCGGCGAACACCGCCGGGTCGGGGATCGAAGAACGAAGGGCGCGGTGGAGCAGCACCGCGAGCGCGCCGTACTCGACGAGGTGGACCGACTCCTCGGGGACGCGCCGCAGCCCGTACGCCCACAGGACGAGCGCCAGGGTGACCAGGGCCAACCACCCGAGAGCTCCCGGTCGCAGCCCGGTTCCGCTGCGCCTCAGGCAGATCGCCCCGCCCACCGCCGAGGCCGCGAGCAGGGCCGCGACGACGAGGCTGACCGACCCGAGGTCCCAGCGGGCCCTAGCGGCGTCGCGCAGGACCCGGACGAAGGGGATCGCGGTGTAGATCACCGCCACCCATACCGCGACCGCGAGCCACTGACGATTCCGGGGAGCCATAGGGCATTCTACGTGCTCCCCGAGCTCCGGAAACCGCCGCGGTTCGGCTGCCGAACCGTGCCGATTTCCGGAGAATGGGTTACAACGGACACGTGACCCGTGAGCTGATCCTCGCGATCGACAACGGCACCCAGAGCCTTCGGGCGATGGTCTTCGACCCGCGGGGCAACCTCCTCGCACGCTCCAAGGTCGACATCGAGCCCTATGTCTCCGAGCGTCCGGGCTGGGCCGAGCAGGACCCGATGCTCTACTGGCGGGCGCTGGTCGAGGCCTGCCGCGGGCTGTGGGCGCAGGGCGTCGATCGCCAGGCCCTCGCCGGGGTCGCGCTGACGACGATGCGGGCGACCATGGTGTGCGTCGACACCGACGGCGAGCCGGTCCGCCCGGCCATCGTCTGGCTCGACCAGCGGCGGACCGAGGGCGTGCCCCCGGTCGGCGGCGCCTGGGGTCTCGCCTTCCGGACCCTCGGGTTGGCCGAGACCGTGGCGACCTTCCAGGCCAACGCCGAGGCGGTGTGGCTCGCCCGCCACCAGCCCGAGGTCTGGCGGCGGACCCACAAGCTGCTCCTCCTGTCGGGCTTTCTCACCCACCGCCTGTGCGGCCGATTCGTCGACTCGGTCGGCTGCCAGGTCGGCTATCTGCCCTTCGACTTCCGGCGCCACCGCTGGGCCGGACGACGCGACTGGAAGTGGCAGGCGGCCGGGGTCGACCGGGACCGGCTGCCCGAGCTCGTCCCGCCGGGAGGGCTGCTCGGTGAGATCACCCGCGGCGCCGCCGGGGCCACCGGGATCCCGGCCGGGCTGCCGCTCGTCGCGGCGGCGGCGGACAAGGCCTGCGAGGTCCTCGGCTCGGGTTGTCTCGAGCCCCACATCGGCTGTCTGAGCTTTGGCACGACGGCGACGATCAACACCGTCCACCGCCGATACCTCGAGCCGGTGCGGCACCTGCCGCCCTACCCGGCGGCGGTCCCCGGCCGCTTCGCCCTCGAGGTCCAGATCTTCCGCGGCTACTGGATGGTCTCGTGGTTCAAGCAGGAGTTCGGCCACCGCGAGCGCCGGATCGCCGAGCAGCGCGGGATCGAGCCCGAGGAGCTGTTCGACGAGCTCGTCACCGCGGTGCCACCGGGCGCCATGGGGCTGGTGCTTCAGCCCTACTGGTCGCCGGGGGTCCGGGTTCCCGGGCCGGAGGCCAAGGGCGCGGTGATCGGCTTTGGCGACGTCCACACCCGCGCCCACCTCTATCGGGCGATCCTCGAGGGCCTCGCCTACGCGCTGCGCGACGGCGCCGAGCGCTGCCAGCGGCGCAGCGGCGTGCGGCTGGCCGAGGTCCGGGTCGCCGGCGGCGGCTCGCGGTCGGACGCCGCACTCCAGCTCACCGCCGACATCTTCGGCCTGCCGGCGTCGCGGCCCCACGTCGCCGACGCCTCGGGGCTCGGCGCCGCGATCGACGCCGCGGTCGGCCTCGGCCTCCATCCCGACTTCGCGACCGCGGTCGGCGAGATGACCCGGGTGCGCGACACCTTCGATCCCGACCCGGCAACCAGCCGGACCTACGAGCGGCTCTACCGCGAGGTCTACCTCGGGATGTACCGGCGGCTCAGGCCGCTTTATGAGCGGATCCGCGACATCACCGGCTACCCGCCGAAGGCGGGTTAAAAGGTGAGAGAGTGAGAAGGTTAGAAGGTGAGAGAGTGAGAAGGTAAGAAGGTTAGGAGGTTAGAAGGTCGACCGGCGGCGGCAGGAGGAGAAGCTGGAAACGTCCCCACCTTCTCACTTTCTAACCTTCTAACCTTCTAACCTTCTAACCTTCTAACCTTCTAACCTTCTAACCTTCTAACCTTCTAACCTCCTTACCCCCACAGCTTTTCCGTTTTGCGCGATAATGCCCCCCGGAACACGCGGTCGTCCCCAACGCCTGCGGCGCCGGGTCCGTAGACAGTGCGGGGATGATGACGATGAGTGCGAGGGAGAGCCATTGCTTTCTTCTGGGTGGCGCCGGGCATCGCTGCGGGGTCGGCGTGGATGAGCGGGCGCTCGTCCGGGCGGCCCGGGACGGCGACGAGCGGGCGTTCGCCGATCTGGTGCGCCGCCACTCGGGCGGCCTCCACCGGACCGTCGCGCGGATCGTCCTCGATGACGACGAGGCCTGGGACGTCGTCCAGATGGCCTTCCTCCGCGCCTGGCAGCGCCTCGACCGCTACGACCCGACCTGGACCTTCTCGACCTGGCTCTACCGGATCGGCACCAACCTGGCGATCGATCTGGTCCGGTCGCGGGCGAGCCGGCAGAACGCCCATCGGGCGGGCGGCGAGCACCAGCTCAGGCTGGTCGGCGACGGCGAGGCGCCGTCCGCCCGCGCCGACCGCGACGAGGTCGACGGCATCCTCCGCGAGCTCGTCAACCACCTGACACCGCAGCAGCGCTCGGCCTTCATCCTGCGCGAGGTCGAGGACCTCGACACCGCCGAGGTCGCCGAGATCCTCGGCTGCTCGACGGCGACCGTCCGCAACCACGTCTTCCAGGCGCGCAAGACGTTGCGCCGGGAGATCGAGAGCCGTTACCCGGAGTTCGTTCCACAATTCCAGCGAGGTCGAGCATGAGCTGTGAAGTCTTCCGCGAGTTGTTGCCGGCCTATCTCGAGGACCGCCTCGACGAGGTGCGGAGGGCCGGTTTCCGCGCCCACCTGAGGTCGTGCGCCGCCTGCCGTGAGCACGCCGCCGCCGCCGAGCCGACGCTGCTGCTGTCGCTCGCCCGGCGCTGCGAGCCCGCGCCCGAGGCGGTCGAGGCATGCGTCGCCGCGGTCGTGGCCGGGATCCGCCAGGAGCGTCTCGAGCGACGGCTCGGGCCGGTTTGGCGGCCCTGGTTCGCGGCCGCCGCCGCGGTCGTGCTCGCCCTCGTCGCGACCTTCGCGTGGTGGCTCGTCCGGCCGGCGCCGGGCGCCGGTCCGGCGCTCCAGGCGGCCGCTCCCGCGCCCGCGGCCGAGCAACCGGCCGGGGCGGAGACCCTTCGGCCTGGCGCCGAGCCGCCGCCGCGGGTCGAGGTCGAGATGACCCAGGACGAGGTCCGGGTCTACCAGTATGCGATCGGAGACGACGGCTCGACCGGCGCCGTCTTCATCGTCAACCCCGGGATGGAGCTGTAGAGATGGCACGCAAGGTCCTCATCGTCCTTCTGGTGACGAGCGCGGCCGCGGCGCTCGTCGCCGTCGGTCAGTCGGCGACCACGGTGCGCGTTCTCAACCTCAAGAACGCCTCGGTCGTCGAGGCCTTCACCGCGATCGAGCCGCTGCTCACCGCCGACGGCAGCGTCACGGTGCAGCCGGTACGCTCCCGGATCACGGTCCAGGACCGGCCCGAGGTGGTCGCCCGGATCGTCGCGCTGGTCGACGAGCTCGACCGGTCGCCCGGGGAGTACCGGATCGAGGCCGAGCTGCTCGAGGGGCTCGACGTCGAGCGCGCGTCGGATCTGCCGGAGGAGCTCGACCGCAGGCTCCACCGGATGTTCCCCTTCAAGAGCTACCGCCAGGCCGGCCGTACGGTGTTCCAGGGCGCCTTCGGCGAGCCGACCGCGGCGGCCCTCGGCAACGGCTACCGCCTCTCCTTCCTCGCCGAGGCGTCGACCGTCCCCGAGAGCACCCCCTGGGGGGTGGCCGACGTCGCCAACCGGACCCAGGTCAAGTGGCTGCGCCTCGACCGGGTGACCGCCGGGGCGCGCGGCCAGGACGAGCTCGACGAGCTGCTCAGGACGACGGTCTTCCTGTCGCCGAGCCAGAAGATGATCATCGGCGCCGGCTCCTCGGAGGACTCGGCGAGCGGCGTGGTGCTGATCCTCACGATGCACTCGGCGAAGGACCGATGAGGATCGGGCCCGGGACCGGAGGGGGCTGAGTGCCCGAGTTCGTCTGCCGGCTGGGCGCCCCCGACGGCGCGGTGGTCGAGCGCCGGCGGGTCGCGGCGACCGTCGAGGCGCTGCGCCGCGAGCTCGAAAGCGAGGGCTTCCACGTCTTCTCGGTCGCCGCCGCCCGGTCGCGGCTCAAGATCCCCTTCATCGGTCCGAGAACCAGGGTCTCGGGGCAGGAGTTCCTGCTCTTCAACACCCAGCTCGCGACGCTGCTGCGCGCCGGGCTGCCGCTCACCCAGGGCCTCGAGCTGCTCCGCGACCAGCAGGCCAACGAGCACTTCAAGGCGCTGCTCGACAAGATCCACCAGCAGATCACCACCGGGGTCTCGCTGTCCGACGCCTTTCTCTCCCTCGGCGACGTCTTTCCCAGGCTCTACGCCAACACGCTACGCGCCGGCGAGCGGTCGGGGGAGCTCGAGTCGGTGCTCGGCCGCTATGTCGAGTACCAGCGCCTCACCGAGTCGGTGCGGCGCAAGATCATCGGCGCCCTGACCTACCCGGCGGTGCTCGTCCTGCTGTCGATCGTGCTCGTCGTGATCCTGTTGGTCCGGGTGATCCCGGCCTTCAGCACCTTCTACGTCCAGTTCGACGCCGAGCTGCCGCTGCCCACCCGGCTCGTCGTCGGGATCTCGACCGGTCTCCAGGAGCACCTCCTGCTCGTCGCGGCGGTGGTGACCGGGATCGTCTTCGCGGTCCGCTCCTGGCGCAACACGCCGGCCGGGCGACGGATCACCGACCGCTGGCGCCTGGCGATCCCGGTGGTCGGCCGGCTCGGTCACCTCTTCGCCGCATCGCAGTTCACCCGTTCGCTCGGCGTGCTGCTCAGAGGCGGGACACCGATGGTCCCGGCGCTCGAGACCGCGACGACCTCGATCAGCAACTCGTACATCTCCGAGCTGTTCCACGGTTGCGTCCGCGAGGTCCAGGAGGGACGCCCCCTGTCGGACGCGCTCGACGACACCGGGAAGATGCCCGAGCTCGCCCTCGCGATGATTCGGGTCGGCGAGTCGACCGGCGCGCTGCCGGAGATGCTCGAGCACACCTCGGGCTTCTTCGACGAGGAGATCGAGTTCAGCCTGGCCCGGCTGGTGACCCTTTTCGAGCCCCTGATCCTGGTCGTCATGGGTATCATCGTCGCCGGACTGCTCCTGGCGGTCTACTATCCGCTGCTGACGACCGTCTCGAAGATTGGATGACCGGGCGATGCCGACCGACCCCACCCTCGACCAGACCCTCGTGATGCTCGACCAGGAGGTCGACCCGGACGAGAGGGCGACCGTCCGCGAGGCCCAGGCCATGGCGGTTCGGCTCGGCCTGCCCTATGACCCGCTCGACGAGTTCCACGTCGACCCCGACCTGTTCCGGACGATCCCGATCGAGACCATGCTCCACTACGAGTTCCTGCCGATGGTCAGCGACGGCGAGGTGCTCCGGGTCGTCATGGCCGACCCGTCGGACATCGTCGCCCTCAACGAGCTCGAGCTGGCCCTGGCGCGACCTCTCGAGGTCAGCATCGGGCCGCGCCAACGGATCGCCGACATCCTCGAGAAGTCCGAGTCGACCCAGCGCGTGCTCGACGAGGCCACCGAGGGATTCTCGATCCAGATCGTCCAGGAGGACGAGGACGGCGAAGGGGTGCTGTCGATCGACCGCATCACCGCCGACGCGTCGCCGATCATCCGCCTCGTCGACACCATCCTGTTCAACGCCATCCAGCGCCGGGCGTCGGACATCCACATCGAGACCCAGGACCGCGAGGTGGTGGTCAAGTACCGGATCGACGGCGTGCTCTACCAGGCGATGAAGTCGATCGACAAGCGCCACCACTCGACCATCGTCAGCCGCGTCAAGGTCATGTCGGAGCTCGACATCGCCGAAAAGCGGGTGCCCCAGGACGGCCGGTTCAAGGTCCGGGTCTCCGGCCGCACCATCGACTTCCGCGTCTCGATCATGCCCACCGTGCACGGCGAGGACGTGGTCATCCGGATCCTCGACAAGGAGTCGTCGAGCACCGAGTTCCGCACCCTCAACCTCGACGTGCTCGGCCTCGAGGAAGATACCAAGCGCCAGCTGAGGAAGTTCATCAACGAGCCCTACGGCATGGTCCTGGTCACCGGTCCGACCGGCTCGGGCAAGACGACGACGCTCTACGCCTGCCTGTCGGAGATCGTGTCCTCGGAGGACAAGATCATCACCATCGAGGACCCGGTCGAGTACCAGCTCAAGGGCATCACTCAGATCCCGGTCAACGAGAAGAAGGGTCTGACCTTCGCCCGCGGCCTGCGCTCGATCCTCCGCCACGACCCCGACAAGGTGATGGTCGGAGAGATCCGCGACGAGGAGACCGCGCAGATCGCGGTCCAGTCGGCGCTCACCGGGCACCTCGTCTTCACCACCGTCCACGCCAACAACGTGGTCGACGTGATCGGCCGGTTCCTCAACATGAACGTCGACCTCTACAACTTCGTGTCGGCCCTCAACTGCGTGCTCGCGCAGCGCCTGGTGAGGCGGATCTGTCTGCACTGCAAACGGCCGGCGGCGGCGCCCGACGCGCTGCTCGAGGACTCGGGGCTCGAGCCCGACCGCTACCGCGACTTCACCTTCTTCGAGGGCGCGGGCTGCATCGAGTGCAACGGCACCGGCTACCGCGGCCGGCTCGCCATCGCCGAACTGCTCAACCTGTCGGACAACATCCGCGAGCTGATCCTCGCCCGAAGGTCGGCGGCCGAGATCAAGCGCGCCGCCAAGGCCGAGGGGATGCGCTTCCTCCGCGAGTCGGCGCTGCAGAAGGTGTTCGCCGGCGAGACCTCGCTGCGCGACATCAACAAGGTGACCTTCGTCGAATGAAGCTGACCAGGCTGCTCACCTCGCCGCCACCGCCGACCGGCTGGTCGCTCGACCGGGCGATGGCGGCGGTGGTGCGCCGGCAGGCCAAGGAGGGGCTCCGGTGCGCCGCACTCGAGGTTCCCGAGGGCGCCTTCGAGGTCGGTCCGATGGGGCTGCAGGGGGTTGACGAGGACCGGCTTCGGCCGCTCCTGAACCGGCTCCAGACCGAGGTCGAAGGCAGCCGTCGGGCATCGGTCGTGCTGCCGACCGGCTGGCTGCGGACCCACCTCCTCGAGTTCGACGCGTTGCCCCGGCGTCACGGCGACCAGCGCGAGGTCGTGCTGTGGCGGCTCAAGAAGCTGCTGCCGGCGCCACCGGCGAGCCTCCGCCTGACGACCGTGCCCCTGCCCTCGACCGACGAGCGCAAGCGGCTGCTCGTGCTGGTCGGCGTCGAGCGGGCCCTCGCCGGGCTCGAGGCGGTCTTCGAGTCGATCGGGGTCTCGCCGGCGATCCTCACGCCCCGCTTCTACGCCCTCGCCGGTGGCGGGCGGGCGCCGTCGCCGCTGCTCAGGATCCAGCACGAGCACGGCTTCCTGGCGTTGCTGCTGCTGGTCGACGACACGCCCCGGCTGGTCCGCACCAAGCCCCTGGCGCGCGACGACTGGTCGACGGTGGAGCGCGAGCTCAAACTGGCCATGGGCTTCATCAAGGGCAGCCTGGCGATCTCGCATCCGCTGTCGGTCGCGGTGTCGGCCGAGGATGAGACGATCGCCGCGGCGCTGCGCGGTTGGGTCGCGGCGGGGCCCGGCTTGTCGCTGGCGACCGGCGCACCGCCGAGCCTCGGCTTCGACGGGACCTCGCTCGCCAGCCGGGTCGGCGCCTTCCGTCTCGACCCGGTCGTCAGCCTGCTCTCGGGAGGGGTGAGATGATCGTCCCGAACCTCGCCTCGAGACCCCACCTCAACACCCGTCCGGTGTGGATTCTGACCGGCGTCGCCGGCGCCCTGGCGCTGATCTTCTCGGTGGTCAACCTCGTGGTCTGGCTCGAGAGCAGCCGCGCCCTCGAGGAGCAGATCGCCACTCAGACCGAGCTCGAGCGCCGGCACGAGCAGCTCAGCGCCGAGGTCAGCGAGCAGGCCGAGAGCCTCAGCCGGGTGCCCTGGCGGTCGCTGGCGGCCCGGGTGAGCGCGGTTAACGGCGTGATCCGCGAGCACCGCTTCTCGTGGATCGGTCTCCTCGACGACGTCGAGCGGGTGCTGCCGATCGACGTCCGGCTGACCAAGATCTTTCCCAAGGTCGAAGCCGACCGGGTCAATCTCTCCCTCACCGCGGTCGGCCGGACCCGGGAGGCGCTTCTCGAGCTCCTCGACAACCTGATCGCCGACCCGAGCTTCTCCGAGCCGACGCCGCAGTCGGAGATGACCCCGGAGGAGAGCGGGCTCGGCTGGGTGCTCAACCTCACCGTTGTCCACCACCCACGCGAGGAGGCGCCGTGAGCCTCGACCTGAGACCCTGGCGGGAGCTGCTGCCGATTTGGCTGTCGGCGCTGGTGCTCGGCCTCGCGTCGCTCGGTTTCTTCTTCTACCAGACCTCGGACTCGGTGGGACGCCGGGCCAAGCTGGCAGCCGAGATTGACGAGCTGTCGGCCGAGGTCGAGCGGCTCGAGAGGCTGCGGGAGCTGGTGGTCTCCGACCGCGAGGAGATCGGCCGGCTCGAGACGGGCTTCCAGGACCTCGACGAAAGGGTGTTCTCGAACCTCGACCGGCGGCTGACCCGGATCCTGCGCGCGGTGGGCGACGCGACCAAGGAGGCCGGGCTGCTCCCCGGTTCGTACTCGTACGCCGCCAAGGAGGAGAAGCGCCTCGGCTACGTCCGGTTCGGCGTCGCCTTCCAGGTGGTCGGCGAGTACGCCCAGATCCGCCAGATGCTCGCCGCCCTCCAGGCGAGCCCCGAGTTCCTCATCGTCGACGGCCTCAGCCTGACCAAGGCCGAGGACGCGGCGAGCCGGACCCTCGACATCGGGGTCAGGCTCTCGACCTACCTCGGCGAGGCCGACGCCGATCGGCTCGAGCGGCTCACCGGCGGCATCGTCGCCGCCGAGGGGGAGGGCGCCGACGATGGCTGACCGCCGGCTCACTCCCGAGCAGCTCAGGCTGGTCGTGCTGCTGGCCGTCCTGGTCGTGGTCGGCGGCATCGCGGTCGGCCGGCTGATCCGTCAGGGCGGTCTCGCCGTGGTCGCCGGAGGTCGCGCCGGCGCCCAGTACGAGGCGCACGAGCTGCCGCGGCTCGCCGAGTTCGCGACCCCCGAGGACACGGGCGCCGCCGCCCTGACCTCGCGCAACCCCTTCACCTTCGGGGTGCCGCCGACGCCGACGCCGAACCTGACGCCGCCGCCGACCCGGCCGCCGCTGCCGACCCGGGAGCCCCGCCCGACCCCGACGCCCCGGGTCTATGTCGGCGACGACGGAAACGTCAAGGGCCCGCCGCCGCCCTTCGACCGGACCTACCTCGGGTACTTCGGACCGAGCCACCTCCGGGTGGCGGCCTTCCGGCGCCCGGGCTCGGTCCCCGAGACCGTCGAGATCGACGTCGGGGCCGAGGGCGAGGTCCTCGACGACATCTTCATCATCCGCGAGATCGGCCACGAGTCGGTGATCATCGGCTTCGTCGGCTACGATCGTCGGGAGGACACACGTGTACCGTTGGCAGACGACTGACCCTCGACCTCGGACCCGGATCGCCGCGGCGGCCCTCGGGCTGTGCGTGCTGGCGGCTTTGGCCGGCGGCTGCTCGTCCGCCGAGCAGACCGCGAGCGACGGCGAGCGGGCCTTCGAGCAGGAGAACTGGGACGCGGCGGTCTACCACTACCTCCAGGCGCTCGCCGAGGACCCCGACAACATCGAGTACAAGCTCAACCTGACCTTCGCCCGCCAGAAGGCCTCGTTGCAGCACTTCCAGCGCGGCACCATGCTGCGCGACCTCGGTCGCCTCAAGGCGGCGCGCGACGAGCTGCAGATGGCGGTCCAGCTCGACCCGACCAACCAGTTCGCCGAGCAGCTGCTCGCGCGGGTGTCCGAGGAGATCGCCATCCTCGGCCGGCCCGACGGCGCCCGCGAGCTCGAGGAGATCAAGCGGGCGGCCCGCGAGGCCAAGGTCAAGCCGCCGGTCCTCGACCCCAAGTCCAAGGACCGCATCACCCTGAACTTCCCGAAGCCCAAGCCGGTCCAGGAGATCTACCAGGCGATGGCCAAGGCCTACGGCTTCAACGTGCTGTTCGACCCCAAGCTCAAGGACGACCGGCTGTCGATCGAGCTCAACGACATGACCGCCGAGCAGTCGATCGAGATGGTGATGCAGGCGGCCGGCCACTTCTACAAGGTGCTCGACGAGCACACCATCATCGTCGTCGACGACACGCCGCAGAACCGCCGCGACTACGAGGACCTGGTCATCAAGACCTTCTTCCTGTCCAACGCCGACGTCAAGGAGGTCGACAAACTGCTGCGCTCGCTGATCGAGGCGCGCCGGCTGTCGACCAACGAGCAGCTCAACGCGATCACGCTGCGCGACACCGCCGACAAGGTGGCGATCGCCGAGAAGCTCATCACGGTCAACGACAAGGCCAAGGCCGAGGTGCTGGTCGATGTCGAGCTGCTCCTGATGGCGCGGCGCGACAAGTCCGACCTCGGCGCCTCGCTGTCGAGCTACATCTTCAACCTCGGCCTCGACACCGCCCAGGTGAGCGGCAACGAGGACCAGACCGGCTCGCTCTACCTCGACCAGCTCAAGGACATCTCGCGCGGCGACTGGTTCATCAACATCCCGAGCGTCGTCATCAGCCTCGCCAAGTCGTCGGGCAACGCCGAGGTGCTCGCCCAGCCCCAGCTGAGGATCACCGAAGGAGAGAAGGCGAGCCTGCACATCGGCGACCGGGTGCCGATCCCGGTGACCAGCTTCAACACCGGTTACCAGGGCGCGCCGGGCACGGTCACCCCGATCACCTCCTTCCAGTACCAGGACATCGGGATCAAGATCGACGTCGAGCCGCGGGTCCACCACAACCGCGAGGTCACCCTCAAGCTCACGGTCGAGGTGTCGAACCTCGGCGACGAGGTCTCGGTCGGCCCCAACCAGACCGCGGTCACCATCGGGACGAGGACCATCACCTCGGTGATCCGGCTGCAGAGCGGCGAGTCGAGCCTGCTCGCCGGGCTGATCCGCCGCGACACCGGTGAGACGGAGGTCAAGACGCCGCTGCTCTCCGACATCCCCTTCCTCGGCCGGCTTTTCACCACCAAGAGCAAGGAGCTGCGGCGGACCGACCTGGTGCTGACGCTGACGCCGTCGATCATCCGCTTCCCCGACATCAACGAGGCCGACCTCGCGCCGATGTGGGTCGGCACCGAGAGCCAGATCTCGTACTACGGCTCGCGCTCGCCGCGGATCGAGTCGGGCCGCGCGCCCGAGGGTCCCTTCGACCGCCCGGGCGACGACCAGGGCGGATCGGGCGAGGGCGACGAAAAGGCCGAGGAGCTGCCGGACCCGGACAGCCTGCCCTACAACGTGCCGCGGCCGGTCGCTCCGCGGCGGGTCGAGCCGACCCAGGAGAACCAGCCCCCGGCCGGCGGGATCGAGCTCGTGCCCGGCGTCAACAAGAGCCTCGGGCTGCCCGAGGTCGCGACCGAGGCGCCTGCCGAGGAGGTGGCGACCCCGATCCTGATCGGCATCGAGCCGTCGCTGCTGTCCCTCGCGGTCGGGGCGGAGACCTCGATCCAGCTGGTCGCCCAGGGCGCGCCGGCAGAGCCCTACCGGCTCCCGGTGACCCTGTCCTACGATCCGGCCCGGGTCGCGATCGACTCGGTGGCGACCGTCGAGGGGGTCGTCGCCAGGGCCCAGGACCTCGAGCCGGGGGAGGGCTGGATCGAGCTCGACCTCGAGGTCGGCGAGGCCGCGGCGGCCGGGCCGCACGGGCTCGCGGTGCTGCGCGTCCGGGCCCTCGCGACCGGTCCGGTGCCGCTCGTCGTCACCGCCGGCGGTGCGACGCGCTACGACGGCGTGATGCTGCCGGTGGCGGTCGGCAACGGCGCCCTCTTCGTCACCGACGACCCGCAGGGAGCGCCCCGATGAACGGGAGCCGGTCGACGACCGCCCGCCGCCGGCAGCTCCAGGCTGGTTTCACGCTCGCCGAGATGGTGATGGTGGTGGCGATCATCGCCCTGCTGTCGACGATCGTCCTGCCGGTGGCGAAGTTCACGGTCAAGCGGAACAAGGAGGCCGAGCTGCGGCTCGCGCTCCGCCAGATGCGGACCGCGATCGATGAGCACAAGCGACTGTCGGACCAGGGGATGATCCCGGTCAAGCTCGCCGGCGAGGGCTACCCCGAAAGCCTCGAGGTGCTGGTCGAGGGGATCGACCTGGTCGGCCAGGAGCGGAAGCAGCGGTTCCTCCGGCGGATCCCGATCGACCCGATGACCGGCGAGGCCGAGTGGGGCCTGCGGTCGTACCAGGACGAGCCGGACAGCACCAGCTTCGGCGGTCAGAACGTCTACGACGTCTACTCGCTGTCCGACGGCACCGGCCTCGACGGCACCGCGTACAAGGACTGGTGAGCCATGGCACACCGTCAGGCCCCCGAGCGCGGTTTCACCCTGGTCGAGCTGATCATCGTCGTGGCGATCATCGGGATCCTCGCGACGATCGCGGTGCCCGCCATGCAGGAGGCGCCGATCAGGGCCCGCGAGGCGGTGATCCGCGCCGACCTCTATCAGATGCGGTCGTGCATCGACCAGCACCTCGCCGACAAGGGGGTCTACCCCGAGTCCCTCGAGGCCCTCGTCGAGGCCGGCTATCTCCGCTACATCCCCGCCGACCCTTTCACCCACTCCACCGAGGGGGTGTGGCTCGAGCTCTCGGCCGAGCCGTCGGACATCGAGGAGCTCGAACCGATCGAGGAGGACCTGATGCCCGAGGGCGGCTTCGGCATCATCGACGTCAAGTACGCCGACGACACCCGGGTCGCGCTCGACGGCTCGCTGATCTCGGAGTGGTGATGATCGGCTCGGTGACGCGATCCGGACCCGAGGAGCGGGTGCCTGGCACCCCCTCGTGCGTCCACGGAAACGGACGCGGACGCGGGCACGGTCGCGGGGGAGAGTCCGGCTACACGATGGTGATGCTCGTGATGCTCATCGCGGTGATGTCGATCGCGATGGGGGTGGCGGTCCAGACCGCCGAGTTCCAGATGCGGCGCGAGCGCGAGGCCGAGCTGATCTTCCGGGGCCAGCAGTTCGTCGAGGCGATTCGGCTCTACAAGGCCAAGTACGGGCGCTACCCGATGCAGCTCAAGGAGATCTACGAGGCGAAGCCGCGGGTCATCCGCAAGCGCTGGAAGGACCCGATCACCGACTCGGAGAGCTGGGGTCTGATCTTCCTCGGCCAGGAGGGGGTGCGGCCCGGCCAGCAGGGCCGGCAGCTCGCCGGTCCCGGCGCGCCGGGCGCCGGTCTGGAGGACGGCGCGCGGCCGATCGAAACCCAGCCGCCGTTCGGCGACCTCTCGGAAGATCGCGACGGCATCGGCAAGCCGGGGGAGGAAGGCGAAGGCGCCCCCGGCGGAGCCGGCGCGGATCGGATGATGGGGCCGATCGTCGGCGTCCACTCGACCTCGTGCGACGAGGCGATCAAGATCTTCGAGGGCCACTCGACCTACTGCGAGTGGCGCTTCATCTACCGCGAGCAGCAGCAGCCCGGTGGCCGGCCGGGCGGTCCGCAGCCCGGCCAGCCGCCGGTCGGATGGCACCCCGGAGACCAGCTCGAACGGGACGCCGACGGCAAGCCGGTCAAGGTCCCGGCGCCGGGCGGCGAGCCGCCGAACCCGGTCCCGACCGTCCTCAAGCCGTAGTACACTCCCCGGCCGTGTCGGACCGACCATCCCTGCTCATCCAGCACCTGCCCGGGCGCGAGACCGTCGCCGCCGGGGTCTGGGTGCTGCACGGCTCGGCGCACGACCCGGCCGAGCTGGCCGGCGCGACCCACCTCATCGAGCATCTCACCCTGCGACGCTGCGGCGGCCGCGACCGGCACGCCCTGGCGGCGCTGGTCGACCGGCTCGGCGGCGACGTCGACGCCTGGACCGGCGCCGAGTCGATGGGCGTCCACCTGACGACCACCGTCGACGGCCTCGCCGACGGGCTCGAGCTGCTGGTCGACGCGATCGCCGCGCCGAGCTTCGACCCGGAGGACGTCGAGCTCGAGCGGCGGGTGATCCTGGCCGAGCTCGAGCTGATCAACGACGACCCGACCGAGCTGGTCGAGGAGGCGTTGCTGCTCGCGGCCTGGGGCGAGCACCCGCTGGCCCGGCCGGTCATCGGCAGCGCCGACAGCGTCGAGGCGATGCGGGTCGCCGACCTCGAGCGCCACCACGCCGATCTGGTACGACCCGGGCGACTGCTCGTCGCGGTGGCCGGCGAGATCGACGGCGTCGCCGAGCTGCCCTGTCTGGCGCGGCTCGGCCTCGATCGCGTAACCGAACGGCCGGAGCTGCCCGCCCTCGAGTGGTCGACCGGACGGCGGCTGGTCACCCGGAGCTGGGCGGACCAGGTCCACACCCGCCTCGGCTTCGAGGCCCTGGCGGCGAGCGACCCCGGCGGTGCCGGCCTGTCGGTGCTCAACCGGGTCCTCGGCAACGGCGCCTCGAGCCGGCTCTTCCAGCGGCTGCGCGAGGACCTCGGCTTGACCTACGACATCTGGTCGGGGCTCGCGCTGCGCCAGCCCGGCGGGTTGCTCGAGATCGGCTGGGCGTGCGCGCCAAGGCTCAACCGCGAGGTCTGGGACCTCGTCCTCACCGAGGTCGAGCGGCTGCCCCGCGACCTCGAGCCGACCGAGGTCTGGGTCGCCAAGGAGGGTCTGCTGCGCGGTCTGCTCATGGACAGCGACCTGCCCGCCGCGCGCTGCGGGATGGACGTCTCGGAGCTCCTCGACCGGGGGCGCCGGTTCGACCTCGCGGAGGTCCGCCGCGAGCTCGAGGCGGTGGGGGTCGACGAGGTTCGCGAGCTCGCCGCGCGGGTGCTCCGGCCCGATCGGCTCGCCGCCGCGCTGTGCGGCCCCGACGGCGTCGAGCTGCCCGGCTGACCGGGCCGCGGCGCTGCCGCCGGCGCTGCTCTCGAGCCGTGTATCATCCTGCCGTGCCCGAACCGGTCACCGTCCGCGTCCGGGTCCTCGCCCACGGCGAGGGCCTCGAGCTTCCCGCCTACGCGTCGGCGGGGGCGGCCGGGGCGGATCTCCGGGCCGCGGTCACCGAGCCGCTGGTGATCGCGCCCCGCGCCCGGGCGGCGGTTCCAACCGGGCTGGTGCTCGAGATCCCGGCCGGCTGGGAGGGCCAGGTCCGGCCGCGCTCGGGCCTCGCCATCAGCTCCGGGCTGACCGTGGTCAACGCCCCCGGCACGATCGACAGCGACTACCGCGGCGAGCTCAAGGTGCTCCTCGTCAACCTCGGCGCCGACCAGGTCACCATCCGCCGCGGCGACCGGGTGGCCCAGCTGGTGATGGCGCCGGTCATCCGCGCCGCCTTCGCGACCGCCGACACCCTCGAGCCGACCGGCCGCGGCGACGGCGGCTTCGGCTCGACGGGACGCTGACCGTGGAGGTCCTCGTCCTCGCCTCGGGCTCGTCGGGCAACTCGGTGCTGGTTCGGTCGGGCGGGACCTCGGTGCTCGTCGACATCGGGGTGTCGGCGCTCCAGGTGGCGAAGCGGCTGGCCTGCTTCGGCTGCACGCCGTCCGACATCGATGCGATCTTCCTGACCCACGAGCACTCGGACCACATCAGCGGCCTCGAGGTCTTCCTGCGTCGCCACCGCGAGGCGCCGGTGTGGGCGACCCACGGGACCTGGTCGGGGGTGCCGGTGCGGACGCGGACCGGCGGCGAGGTCTCCTCCGGGCGCGACATCCCGGTCGGCGCGCTCCGGGTGAGGCCGGTGGCGACCAGCCACGACGCCGCCGAGCCGGTGGCGTACGTGTTCGAGGACGGCTTCCACCGGGTGGCCCTGTGCACCGACACCGGCACCGTCACGACCCTGCTCGAGCAACGCCTCGCCGACTGCGACCTACTCCTCCTCGAGACCAACCACGATGCCGACATGCTCCGCCACGGGCCCTACCCGTGGTACCTCAAGCAGCGGATCGCCTCGCGTCTCGGCCACCTCGGCAACCACCAGACCGAGGAGGCCCTCGACCGCCTCCGCTGCGACCGGCTCAAGGGCGTGGTCGGCCTCCACCTGTCGGCCGAGAACAACTCGACCGGGCTGGCCGTCGAGTCCCTCCGGCGCGCGGTCAACGGCAGCATCCCGGTCACCGCCGTTCCGCGCACCGAGATGCTCCGGGTGCGGGTGGGCGAGACGGCGTCCTTCGAGGCGGTCGCGTTGACCCAGGGCCAGGGTGCCAGGCTTTAGAATCGTGGGAAGTTGAGCGGATCGACGATCCTGCCCGGCCGAGCAACATCACCGCTCAACTTCCTACGATTCTAAAGCCTGGCACTCTCAGGCAGTCTCACACCACACCCTGGATCCAGCCCCACTGCCACTTGAGGAAGCAGCGCTCGGGGTGGGGCATGATCGCGAGGTGGCGGCCGTCGGGCGAGCACAGCGCGGCGATGCCCTCGGGCGAACCGTTCGGGTTGAACGGGTAGGCCTCGGTGACCCGTCCCCGGTCGTCGGCGAAGCGAACCGGGGCGAGGCCCGCGGCGAGCACCCGGTCGAGGACCGCGCGGTCCGGGAAGAGGGCCCGCCCCTCGCCATGCTGGACCCAGATCCCGAGCGTCGAGCCGGCCATGCCCTCGAGCAGGACCGCCGGAGAGGGCTCGATCCGGACCGTCGCGAAGCGCGACTCGAAGCGCCCCGAGGCGTTGCGGACGAAGCGCGGCTGGGTCGGGTCGGCGAGGCCGCGCCACGGCACCCAGCCGAGCAGGGCGAGCAGCTGGCAGCCGTTGCACACCCCGAGCGAGAAGGTGTCGGGGCGGGCGGCGAAGTCGTCGAACTGACGCCGCAACCCGTCCGAGAAGCGGATCGTGCCGGCCCAGCCCTTGGCCGAGTCGAGCACGTCGGCGTAGGAGAAGCCGCCGACCGCGGCGAGGCCGCGGAAGCCCTCGAGCCCGATCCGCCCGGCCAGGAGGTCCGACATCGTGACGTCCCACGGCTCGAGGCCGGCGGCGTGGAAGGCGGCGGCCATCTCGCGGTCGCCGTTCGAGCCCTCCTCGCGGAGGATCGCGACCGGGATCTTGTCGCTGCGACTCATGATCGCGGCCGGGGTCACCGCCGGCTCGAAGCGGAGGCCCCACGAAGGGGTGCGCCGGTGCTGGAGGCCGCCCTCCTCCTCGGCGACGTGGGCCGGGTCGGCCTGGCGCCGGTCGAGCTCGAACGAGGTCGCCTCCCAGAGGTCGCGGAGCGCCCGCATCTCGTCGTCGAGCACGGTCTCGCCGCCGATCCGCACGGTCACTCGGGGCTCGGCGGTGGTCCGGCCGATGACGGCGCACGGCACGTCGTGGTCGAGGAAGTGCGCCAGCACGGTCTCGAGGTCATCCTCGTCGACCTCGAGCACCAGGCCGAGCTCCTCGGAGAAGAGCGCCGCCAGGGGATCGCCGGTCGGGGGTAGCTCGACCTCGAGCCCGCAGTCGCCGGCGAAGGCCATCTCGAGGAGGGTCGTGACGAGGCCGCCGTCGGAGCGGTCGTGGCCGGCGCTGATGCGCCCCGCCCGGATCAGCTCCTGAACGGCGTGGAAGGCGCGGCCGAGGAGCGCGACGTCGTCGACGTCGGGGCTCTCGGCGCCGACCTGGCCGAAGACCTGGGCCAGGGCCGAGCCGCCGAGCCTTTCCCGCCCGCCGCCGAGGTCGACCAGCAGCAGCCGCCCGCGCCCCGGCAGCTCGAGATCGGGGGTCACAACCCGGGCGATGTCGGGGCAGGTGCAGTAGGCCGAGATCACCAGGGCGCCGGGCGCCTTGACGGTCTCGCCGTCGGGGGCGAGGGCGGCCATCGAGATCGAGTCCTTGCCGCCGTCGACCGCGATCCCGAGCCCGGTCATCATGTCGCACATCGCGGCGGCGGCGTCGTGGAGCGCGGCCCCCTCGCCGGGCAGCTTCGCCGCCCACATCCAGTTGGCCGAGCAGCGGACGTCCGGGAGCGCGGTGACCGGCGCCCACACCAGGTTGGTCAGGGCCTCGCCGACCGCGAGACGCGCCATGGCCGCCGGGTCGAGCAGGCCCTTGACCGGCTGCTCGCCGATCGCGGTGGCGGCGCCCGAGGCGGCGAGGTGGCTCGCCGCGACCACCGCGACATCGGCGACGGTGAGCTGGAGCGGCCCGGCGCAGGGCTGACGGGCGACGAGCCCGCCGACCGCACGGTCGACCTTGGTGGTCAGGAACCGCTTGGAGCCGACCGAGAGCAGCCGCAGCACCCGCTCGAGCGCGTCGCGGACGCCGAGGCCGGGGGGCAGGGCGAGGGGCGCCGGAGCCGGGGTCGACCGGGTGTCGGCGAAGACCTTTTGCGGCATGTCGCCGAGCACCGCGGCGAGCTCGAGGTCGACCGGGGTCGAGCCGTCGTCCTCGTCGAGCACGACGACCCGTCCGTCGCCGGTGACCCGGCCGACGAAGGCGACCGGCGCCTTCTCGCGGTCGCACAGGGTCTCGAAGAGCTCGCGGTGCTCGGGCCGGAGCAGCAGGGCGTCGTTCTCCTGGTACTCGGCGCCCCAGATCTCGAGCACCGACAGGCTCCGGTCGCCGACCGGAACGGCGCGGATCGAGATCCTGGCCCCGGCCGGGTCGACGATCTCCTTGAGCACGTTGCAGTTGCCGCCGGCGCCCTGGTCGTGGATCGAGACGATCGGGTTGTCGGACCCGAGCTCGCAGCAGGCGCGGATGACCCGGTTGACCTTCTGCTCCATCTCGGCGTCGCCGCGCTGGACCGCGTTGAAGTCGAGCTCGGCGGCGTTCTCGCCCTGGACCATCGACGAGGCGGCGCCGCCGCCCATCCCGATGCGGTAGGCGGGGCCGCCCAGCTTGACCACCCACATTCCGGGCTCGGGCGAGCCCTTGGCGACGTGGCGGTGGTCCATCGCACCGATGCCACCCGAGAACATGATCGGCTTGATCCACTCGCGGCGCTCCCCCGAGGGCAGGCGCAGGCCGAACGAGCGGGTGAAGCCCTGGATGACCGGCTCGCCGAACTTGTTGCCGTAGTCCGAGGCGCCGTTCGACGCCTCGATCTCGATTTCGAGCGGCGACGCCAGGTTGTCGGGGTAGGCGAAGCCCGGGTCCTCCCACGGCAGCTCGTAGCCGGGGATCCGGAGGTTGCCGACGCAGTAGGCGGCGGTGCCGGCGACGTAGTCCGAGCCGCGGCCGGTGGCGTGGACGTCACGGATCCGGCCGCCGGTGCCGGTCTCGGCGCCGGGGAAGGGCGCCACCCCCGAGGGGAAGTTGTGGGTCTCGGCGGTGAAGATGACGTCGCGGTCGAGGACGGCGGCGGCAAAGGGCGACGGCGAACCGGGGCGCTCCGGCACGACGGCGGGGACCGGGCCGCCCCTGATCGAGCTCGAGTTGTCGGTAAAGGCGATGACGCTGTTGTTGGGGTTGGCCTTGAGCGGGCCCTGGATCATCGAGATGAGGTGCCCGGGCATCTCCTCGCCGTCGAGGACGAGCCGGCCCTTGAAGAACCAGTGGCGGGAGTGCTCGGAGTTCGACTGGGCGATGTCGAAGCACTCGACGTCGGTCGGGTCGCGGCGCATGCGGTCCCTGAACAGGACGGTGTAGTAGTCGAGGTCCCGGTCGTCGAAGGCGAGCCCGAGCTCGGCGTTGATCGCCTCGAGAGCGGCGCGGCCCCCCTCGAGCACCGGAACCTCGGTGACCGGGCGCGGCTCGATGCCGACCGCGAAGCTCGTCAGCGGCTCATCGTACGGGCACTCGGTCATGCGGTCGTGGACCGCGGACAGGAAGGCACGGCGCCGGCCGTCGGTCAGGGCGGGGAGGGCGAAGCGGCGCGACCTCTCGATCCGCTCGACCGCGGCGAGACCGCAGGCGTGGCACACCGACACCGCGTTGGTCGACCAGGCGGTGGAGAAGGTGAGGCGCGGGCCGACCTCGAGGACCTCGCCGGCGCCCTCCGGAAGGAAGCTGCGCTCGGCGAAGCCGGCGGGCTCGAAGGTCTCGGCGAGCAGCCAACGCAGGACCTCGGTCTCAGCCGGGGCGAGCGGGCGGTCGCTGGCGACGTAGAAGCAGTGCTCGGTGGCGAGGTCGGCGAGCTCCAGGCCGAGGCCGCGGGCCGCCGCAAGGGCCTTGGACCTCTCGACGGTGGACAGCCCCGGAGTCCGGAAGAACCGTGTGATGAACATGGGTGTGGTTGTATCACGATCCCGCGTCCGAGTCCGCGTCCGCGTCCGCGTCCGACGTCTCGTTCCTTGCGCCAGCGTCTGACGAGCGGGGAGAGGCGTGACTTGTCACGACCCGGTGCTCGGGATAGTGTTGCGGATCATCGGGCACGGACGCGGACGCGGGCACGGGAGAGGCAATGGCAACCTACAAGGACGCAGGCGTGGACATCGACGCCCAGGACCGGGCGCTCGAGCAGGTCAAGAAGATGGTCCGCAAGACCTACACCGACGGCGTGCTCTCCGACCAGGGCGCCTTCGGTGGGCTCTTCAAGCTGCCCAAGGGCCTCGCCGAGCCGGTGCTGGTCGCGTCGGCGGACGGGGTCGGGACCAAGCTCAAGATCGCCTTCGCCACCGGCCGCCACGACACCGTCGGCCGCGACCTCGTCAACCACTGCATCAACGACATCCTGGTCCAGGGCGCCCGGCCGCTCTTCTTCCTCGACTACCTCGCGACCGGGCGGCTCGACCCCGATGTCGCGGCCGACGTGATCGGCGGCGTGGCGGCGGCGTGCTCCGATGCCGGGGTCGCCCTGCTCGGCGGCGAGACCGCGGAGATGCCCGGGTTCTACGCCGACGGCGAGTACGACCTCGCGGGCTTCATCGTCGGCGTCGTCGACCGCAGGGAGATCCTCGACGGCTCGAGGGTCGAGGCGGGGGACGTGCTCGTCGGTCTGCCGAGCACCGGGCTCCACACCAACGGCTACTCGCTGGCCCGCAAGATCCTGCTCGACGACCCCGGGGTCGGCCCGGCCGAGGTCCTGCCCGAGCTCGGCGGTCCGATCGGCGACGCGCTGCTCAAGGTCCACCGCTGCTATGCCAGCGAGGTGCTGCCCCTGCTCGAGCGCGGTCTCGTCCACGCCATGGCCCACATCACCGGGGGCGGCCTGACCGACAACCTCCCGCGGGTGCTGCCGACCGGTCTCAGGGCGGCGATCAAGGTCGGCGCGTGGGACATCCCGCCGGTCTTCCGGGTGCTCGCCGCGCGCGGCGAGATCCCCGAGCACGACCTCTGGCGGACCTTCAACATGGGCGTCGGGATGGTCCTCATCGTTTCGCCGAAGCGTCTCGAACCGGTGCTCGCCGAGCTCCGCTCGGCCGGCTGCCCGAGCTTCCCGATGGGCAACGTCGTCAAGGGCGAGCGCGGGGTCGAGTACGACCACCCGCCGGACGGGTATCCCAGTGGCCTTCGCTAGCGCTCGACCGCTGAGTGATCAGTGATGAATGATGAACGATGAACGATGAAACGACGTCGTGCGGTATCCGGCACGACCTCGAGAGCCGGCTGCGACGGCAGGTCGGATCGAGGGTTCGGAGAGTCGCGCGGACGATCTTCGACCCCTTGCTCAACTGAGCGCCTTTCTTGTTGACTTCAAATGAGTTAACCTCCATTCGAGCGAGAGGGGGGCGGCGGATGGCCAAGAAGATCGGCATCGTCTACTGCGAGAAGATCCAGGATGCGAGCTGTGTCGGTTGCGCCAAGTGCTACAAGGCGGTCAACGAGAACACCTTCGCCTTCGAAGGGGCTGGCGAGGTCCGGGTGGTCTTCAAGTGCGGCTGCGGCGACTGCCCCGGGCTCGTGGTGCCGAGGGTCGACCTCCAGATGACCGTGCTGCGCTCGCTCGGCGTCGAGGTTGACGAGATCTATTTCGGGACCTGCGTGAAGAAGGCGACGATGCTGATGAACTGCCCGATGAACGTCGAGGGCGTCACCCGGGTGATGCAGGACAAGTTCGGCGTGCCGGTCCACATGGGCACCCACGACTACTGAGCGCGATGGGAGCGGTGCCAGGCACCTTTTCGCGGCGAAAAGAGAGCCAGGCACCTTGCCCGCGTGTCCGGATCGGCGCTAGCACGGCGAGAGCCGCCGCAATTCGTCCGACGAAATGGCTTGCGTTTCGCGCCAATCTGCGTACAATGTCCCTCCCGGTGCGCCCCCGCGCCGGAGACACAACTCCTTGCTCCAGACGCACGATCTGGAGCCCAAGGCCACGAGGAGGACCCATGCCGCTGTACGAGATGGGGATCATCGTCGATCCCGAGGTTCCGCCCGAGGATGAGGCTGCGGCGCTCGAGCGCCTCGAGGCGATCATCACCGCCGCCGACGGGAAGATCGTCGAGAAGGACGCGCGCGGTCGCCGCCAGCTCGCCTACCCGATCAAGAAGAAGAACTACGGCGTCTACCACTTCTGGACCTTCGAGGTCGGCGGCGACATTCTCGAGAAGCTCAACTTCGAGCTGCGGACCAACGACGCGGTCATGCGGTCGTTGATCCTCAACCTCGACCGCGAGCTCAAGAGAAAGCGCAAGCTCGACAAGAAGCGCGACGACCGCGCCGCCAAGAAGGCCGCCAAGCGGGCGGCCGCCGCCGAGGCCGAGGCCTCGGCCGACGAGAGCTGAGGAGGTTCGTGATGGGACACCACAAGAAGCGTTTCCGCCGGCGCGCCAAGATCTGCCGGTTCACGGTCGAGAAGATCCACTATATCGACTACAAGAACATCGAGCTGCTGCGCGAGTTCACCCCGACCAACGGGAAGATCCTGCCGCGGCGGGTGACCGGGACCCGGCCGATCTACCAGCACAAGCTGACCCGGGCGATCAAGCGCGCCCGGTACATGGCGCTGCTGCCGTACGTCGGTCAGTAGCCGGCGCTCCGAAAGCCGCCGCGCGGCCCGGCCGGACAGGTCCGTGACTTCGAACGACGAGCCTCGGGAGGCGACGGGGGTTCCCGCCGCCTCGCGTCGACTGCCGAGCTTCGGCGCCGGCGCGACCGGGCTGGTGTCGCTGCTCCTCGTCGCCGGGTTGGTGGCGGTGCCACTGTTCGGGGCCCTCGTCGCGCCGCTCGGCCTGATCCCGATGCTCCACTTCCAGCGCGAAGGCGGCTCTGGCCTTCGCGCCTGGGGATGGGTGGTGGCGCTGCTCGCCGCGGCGTCGCTCGTCGGGCTCGGCGGGATTCCGGCCATTCTCCTCGCTGCCTACGGGCTGATCGTCGTCATCCCCGCGGTCTCGGTCGAGATCTGGGTCCGCGCCGGCTGGTCGGAGAGCCGCTGGATCGCGGTCACGGTGGCGATGCTGCTCGCGGCGATCCTCGGCACGTCGGCGGTCGTCGCCCTGCCCGACGGGCCGGTCGACGCGGCGCGGCTGGCGATGCGAGCGGCGGCCGACGACGCCAAGCAGATGTACGGAGCGATGGGCTTCGCTGAGGGGGAGATCGAGCTCGCCTACGACGCGTCGGAGCGGGTCATCCCCTGGGTGATTCCCGCGGCCGTGGTCGCCTATCTCGTCGCGGTGCTGTTCTGGATCCGCCCGCGGGTTCCGCTGCTCGGCAGCCCGGTCGCCGTCGGCCCCTTCGAGAGCTATCGCAACGACGAGTGGATCGCCGCGGCCTTCGCCGTGGGCGGGATCGGCGCGCTCTTTCTCGACGGGACCCCGAGGTGGGTCGCGCTCAACCTGCTGATCGCCGTGCTGCTGTTGTATTTTGTCCAGGGCTTGGCTATGATTCGGGCCCATCTCGCGCGCTGGATCGGGCGGGGTTGGTTCGTTCGCTGGGGGGTGGGTCTGCTGTGCCTCTACCCGCCGATGCCGATCCTGGTGGCGACCCTCGGCGTCGCCGACAGCTTCTTCTCCCTGCGACCGGACGCGAGTGACGACGGAGGAAACCCATGAGAGTGATCCTGAACGACTACATCGAGCACCTCGGGGAGCGGGGCGACTCGGTCGAGGTGAAGCCCGGCTTCGCCCGCAACTACCTGGTGCCCAAGGGTCTCGCCTATCCCGACACGCCGGGCAACCGGCGCCTCTTCGAGCAGGAGCAGACCCATTGGGAGGAGATGGATCTGTCGCGGCGCAGCGCCGCCGAGGTTCTCGCCCGCAAGCTCGAGGGAACCGAGCTGGTCTTCGAGCGACGGGCCGGCGAGAAGGACGCGCTGTTCGGGTCGGTGAGCGTCGCCGACCTGGCCAAGGAGCTGGCGGCGCGGGGCTTCGACATCGACCGCCGCCGCGTCCTGCTCGACTCGCCGATCAAGGAGCTCGGGAGCTTCCAGGTCGACATCAGCATCCACCGCGACATCAAGGTCACCCTGCCGGTGTTCGTCGTCCGACCGGGCGAGGAGCCGGGGCGGGAGGGCGAGCTGGTCTCCGACCCGATCCCGGCGGCCGTGACGGCGGCGGAAGCCGAGCCCGAGGCCGCGGCAGAGTAGCCTCGTGGACGGCGACGACCACGTCGCTCCGGGCGCCGGCCCGCCGCACGACGGCGGTGGCGCCCACACCCATTCAGAGCTGACCGGTCTTCGCCGGGTGATGAAGGCCCTGTTCGACCGAACGCCGTGGGGCCGGCGGCTCAACCAGCACCTCGCGGTGATCCAGGCGCTGAGCGATCGCGTCGAGGCCCTGACCGTCCGGCTCGAGAGTCGTCTCGACGCCGCCGAGGACGCCCTCCGCGGGCTCCAGGCCGAGATCGCCGAGGTCCGCGACCGCCGGGTGCCGGCGGTCGAGCTCCGGCTCGACGCCGCCGAGGGATCGCTCGCGGCGACCGCCGCCGAGGCGACCCGGCTGCGCGACGAGGTGGTGCCGGCCATGGTCGGCCGCTCGGATGTCCTGCTCGAGCGGCTCGCCGGGGAGCTCGACGAGGTCGCGTCATTGGTCGAGCGTCTGGCGCTCGCCGAGCCGCTGCCGGTCGCCGCTCCGGATGGGGTCGACTCCTCGAGGCTGGCCGCGGCCCTGGCCGAGGTCCAGCCGGCGCTGCTCGAGGCCTTCCGCGGCGGCGAGAGCGAGATCCGTCACCGGTTGGAGCGTTACCTGGCGCCGCTTCGGGAGTCGTCCCCGGTGCTCGACCTCGGCTGCGGCCGCGGCGAGCTGCTGCTCCTCCTGCGTGAGGCCGGGGTCCCGGCGACCGGGGTCGAGGGCGACCCGGCGCTCGCCGGGGCGGCACGCCGGCGAGGCCTCGAGGTCGTCGAGGGCGATGTCCTCGAGGCGCTCCGCGGTCTGCCCGAGGCGAGCCGCGGCGCGGTCACCGCGATCCACCTCCTCGAGCACCTCGACGCCGGACATCTTCTCGCCGTGCTCGCGGAGGTCCGGCGGGTGCTGCGGCCCGGTGGTCTGCTCATCGCCGAGTGCCCCAACCCGCACTCGCTGCGGGTCGGCGCCGCCCTCTTCTGGATCGACCCGACCCACCGCCGCCCGCTGCCGCCCGAGAGCCTCGAGCTCTTCCTGAGAACGAGCGGGCTGGTCGTCGAGCGCCGCGAGCTCCTCCACCCCTTCCCGGAGGAGCAGCTCTTCGCCGTCGCAACCAAGAACCCCGGGGCGACCGCCGACCCCTCGGCGGCCGAGCTGGCGCGACGGCTCGAGACGCTCGGCCGCCGCCTCGACGAGCTCGTCAACGGTCCGCGCGACTTCGTCGTGTGGGCCCGAAGGCCCGGCGGCGCCCCATCCTGAGGGTTGGCCGCGCGGGCAAGGAGGACCGATGAGATCCCTGTTTGCACCCATGATGACCCTGATGATCGCCGGCTGCGGCGTCTCGCCCGAACCGCCGGCGTCCACCCCGGAGCTCGCCGTGGCACCCGACATCTCCGTGCGCCGCGCCCAGTTCGTCCCGCAGACCGTGAGCGCCGAGACCGGCCACCTGTCCGAGGGCGACCGCGAGGCGCTGCGCCACCTCGTCGTCGCTGCCGAGGCGACGGGCGAGATCTTCGCCCTCCAGGCGTGGGCCGGCAACCCCGCCTTCGCGCCGCGGGTCGCCGCCCTCGCCGGCCCCGACGCCGAGGCGGCGAAGGACTACTACCGGATCATGGTCGGTCCCTGGGACCGCCTCGACCACCACACGCCCTTCCTCGGTGACATGCCGCACCCGCCGGGCGCCGGCTACTACCCCGAGGATCTGACCGCCGAGGAGTTCAACGCCTGGCTCGAGGCCCATCCGGACGACCGCGAGGCCTTCACCTCGCTCCACACCCTGATCCGGCGCGACGGCGACCGGCTGGTGGCGGTGCCCTACAGCGAGGCCTTCGCCGAGCCCCTGGAGCGCGCCGCCGAGGCCATGCGGGCGGCGGCGGCGGCGACCGACAACCCGAGCCTCGAGCGCTTCCTCGAGCTGCGGGCCGACGCCTTCCAAAACGACGACTACTTCGAGTCGGACATGGCCTGGATGGACCTCGACTCGGCCATCGAGGTGGTCATCGGACCCTACGAGACCTACGAGGACGGGCTGTTCGGCTACAAGGCGGCCTTCGAGTGCTTCCTCTGCGTCGTCCAGCCCGCGGACTCGGAGCGGCTCGCGGTCTTCAAGGCGGAGCTGCCCTTCCTCGAGGCCAACCTGCCGATCCCCGACGAGCACAAGAACCCGAACCGGGGATCGGAGTCGCCGATCCGGGTCGCCGACGAGCTCCTCGCGACCGGCGACACCCGGGCCGGGGTCCAGACGCTGGCCTTCAACCTGCCCAACGACGAGCGGGTGCGCGAGGCCAAGGGGTCGAAGAAGGTGCTGCTCAAGAACGTCATGCAGGCCAAGTACGAGGGCATCCTGATGCCGATCGCCGAGGCGGTGCTGCCCGCCGAGGAGCTCGACCGGATGTCCTTCGAGGCCTTCTTCCAGTTCGTCCTCCACCACGAGCTCTCGCACGGCATCGGTCCCGGCCAGATCACCGTCGACGGCCGCGCCACCGAGGTCCGGCTCGAGCTCAAGGACCTCTACTCGGCCTTCGAGGAGGCCAAGGCCGACACCCTGGGCGTCTTCAACATCTACGCCCTGGTCGACAGGGGCGTGATGGCGCCCGAGATCCTCGACAGCCTGCCCTGGACCTACACCGCGGGCATCTTCCGCACCACCCGCTTCGGCGTCGCCGAAGCCCACGGCCTGGGCATGGTCCTCCAGACCAACTTCCTGCTCGCCAAGGGGGCGGTGGAGATCACCCCCGAGGGACGCTTCCGGCCGGTGGCCGAGCGCTTCGAGGCCGCCTTCCGCGACCTCGCCCACGAGCTGCTGATGATCCAGGCCGAGGGCGACTACGCCGCCGCCGTCGGTTTCGTCGAGCGCTACGGCACGGTCGACCCGGCCATGGTCGCGGCCATCGACAGGCTTGCCGGCATCCCGGTTGACATCGACCCGGTCTTCCCCTTCGCTGACGCTCAGGAATGATGAATGATGAATGATGAATGATGAGGGGCGGCCGCGGGACATTTTGGTGCGAACGAAGGAGTTCGCGCTGCGCATCATCCGGCTCTACGGGGCCCTGCCAAAGACAACGGTGGCTCGGGTGATCGGGAAGCAGGTCCTGCGGTCAGGGACGTCAATCGGTGCTCAGCTGCGCGAGGCCAAGCGCAGCCGTTCGGACGCCGAGATGATCAGCAAGACGGAGAGTGCGCTCCAGGAGTTGGAGGAGACGGCGTATTGGCTTGAGCTCCTCGAGGAATCGGGGATCGTCGAGGCGGAGAGGCTGACCGACCTCAGGAACGAGGCGGAACAACTCACGAGTATCCTGGTCACGTCGGCCAAGACTCTCAAGACCCTCAGCCCGAAGAGGTGATTTCCAAATGAGGTCACAAGAACTGCACGACCCGTCCGGTCCGAATTTCATCATTCATCATTCCGCATTCATCATTCCGCCATCATTCTGCATTCATCATTCATCATTTACAGGGCCGATCACATGAGCAGGTCTGACGGCCGGATCGCCATCGTCGGCGGAGCCTCATCGGGGCTCGGCTATGCGGTCGCCGAGCGGCTGCTCGCCGACGGCTGCCGGGTGGTCGTGGTGTCGCGCTCCGAGGAGCGGATCGGCGCCGCCGCCGAGCGTCTGCGTGGGGCGACCGGCGCCGAGGTCGAGCCGGTGGCGGCCGATCTCGTCGACCCGGACGGCCCGGGGCGGGTGGTGGACGCCGCGCGACGGCGCTTCGGCGAGCCCGAGATCCTGGTCACCAACGCCGGGGGTCCGCCGGCCATGCCCGCCGTCGAGGCCGACGCCTCGCGCTTGACGCAGGCTTGCGAGCTGCTGCTCCTTCCGGTACAGCGCTTCCTCGGGCTGTGCCTGCCGGCGATGCGGGCCACCGGCTGGGGCCGGGTCGTGGCGGTCACCTCGATCGCGGTGCGCGAGCCGCAGCCCGGCCTGGTGCTGTCCAACGCCCTGCGCGCCGGCCTCACCGGCTACCTCAAGAGCGTCGCCGACGAGGTCGCCCGGGACGGTGTGACCGTCAACTCGGTGCTGCCCGGCTACACCGCCACCGACCGCCTCACCGAGCTCGCGGCGGTCAAGGCGAAGGCCTCCGGGGCCACCTCCGAGGAGGTCATGGCGGCGTGGGCCGCCGCGATTCCCCTCGGCCGCCTCCTCGAGCCCGCCGAGGTCGCCGCCGCGGTCGCCTTCCTCGCCTCCGACGCCGCCTCGGGCATCACCGGCCACGCCCTGCCGGTCGACGGCGGCTTCGGGCGGGGGCTGCTGTGAAATCCAGGATGGTCCGGTCCTTGCATCTCGAGTGACGGGAGGCGGGCCGAAATGACCGACGCCACCGAGAATGAATGCTGCTTCCGGCTGACCGGCGAGGTCGAAGGCAGACTGCTCAGCTACGACCTGGTCGACGGCGAGCACGTGGTCGGCGCCGGCAACGGCTGCGAGCTGGCGATCACGGGGCCCGGGGTTTCGCGCCGGCACGCCCTGCTGTCGGTGGCCGACGGCGTGATGTCGGTGCGCGACCTCGGCAGCCGCAACGGGACCTATGTCAACGGCCGCAAGGTCGAGGAGCGGGCCGTGGACGAGGGCGACTGGATCGGTTTTGGCCCGGCGGTGCTCTACGTCGTCAGGATCCACCCGGACGACGCCCGGGTGGCGATCCCGCTCCACCCCGGCCGCCGCCGCGGCGAGGGCCGCGACGACACCACCGCCGTCGAGCCCATGGCGCGCCGCGCCGACGACGAGCCGCCGTCCTGGGTCAATCTGCTGAGCTCGCTCGCCGCGGGTCTGATCGGCGCCGAGCACCCCGATCAGGCGGAGGCCCTCGAGCTCCTGCGCCGGGAGGTCCGCGCCGACGGCGCCTGCCTGACGGAGTGGGGCGGACAGGGCGACCCGGTGGTGTTGTGCGCCTGCGGGAGCATCGTCGAGGGCGAGCGGCTGGCGGCGCTGGCGGCCGAGCTCGGCGAGCTTACGGCGGCGGGCGGGGCGGGCGCGAACGTGACCAGCGGCCGGCTCGACGGCGAGCCGCCCGTCGCCTGGGCCGCCGCAGCACCGGCCGGGGCCACGCCCTACCTGCTCGCCCTGACCGGCGACTTCCCGCACCGCCGGGCCGCCGGGGCGCTCCTCGAGGCGGCGCTGCGGATGCTCCTGCACTCGGCGCCCGAGCCGGTCCACATCGACCCGGGTCGGCTGACCCTGAGCCCGCCGGGCCTGGAGTTTTCGCCCCGCCACGTGGTCGGCCGGTCGGCTGCCATAACCGCGGTCTACGCCCAGCTCCGGCAGCTGCTCCGGGGCGACATCCCGGTGCTCATCACCGGCGAGACCGGGGTCGGCAAGGAGCACGTCGCCGAGACCCTGCACGCGTCGTCGCCGCGGGCCCGGGGCCCCTTCGTGGCGGTCAACTGTGCCGCGATCCCGTCGGACCTCCTCGAGGCCGAGCTGTTCGGCATCGAGAGCGGGGTCGCCACCGGGGTCACGGCGCGCAAGGGCAAGTTCCAGCTCGCCCGCGGCGGCTTCCTCTTCCTCGACGAGATCGGCGACATGTCGCTGGAGCTCCAGGCCAAGCTGCTGCGCGCCCTCCAGCAGCTCGAGATCCACCCCCTCGGCGCCCGCAGCCCCGAGCCCATCGACGTGCGGATCATCACCGCCACCAACACCGACCTCCAGGCCCTGATCGCCGGCAACCGCTTCCGCCGCGACCTCTACTACCGGGTCGCCGGCTTCACGGTCCACGTCCCGCCGCTGCGAGCCCGGCGCGACGACATACCGGCCTTCGTCGAGCACTTCATGCGCCTGTATGCCGAGGAGATCGGCAAGCCGGTGCGGGGCATCACCGTCAAGGCCCTCAACGCCCTCGCCGCGGCGCCCTGGCCGGGCAATGTCCGCGAGCTCGAGCACGAGGTCCGCCGTCTGGTCTACCTGTGCCCCGAGAACCAGGCCATCGACTCCACCATGCTGTCGGCCTCGGTGCTCTACCCGTCGATCGACGAGCACCTCGCCGAGCTCGACCTCGCCTCCGACCTCGACCTCGACGCCGCCACCGCCACCCTCGAGCGCAAGCTGATCGCCGCCGCCCTCGCCCGCACCAAGGGCAACCGTTCCAAAGCTGCTCAGCTGCTTGGCATCTCGCGCAACGGCTTGGCACTCAAGATGGACCGGTTGGGCCTGAGCTGACCGCCCGCGCCAGCCCGGAATCAACGCCGAGGCGCGGTGCCGCCGAGAGGAGGGCCGATCGCACCTCGGGTATTTGAGCTGAGACGTCCCGTCTGGTTGTGCGCGGCTCCGAGATCCCGTGCTAGCGTGCGGTCATGGATGGCGCGAGGCCGGATCTGCGGACCGCGGCGGTGGACGCCGAGGCGGCGCACGCGACGAGCGACGCGGCGGTGGTGCTGCCGGAGCGGTGGCGGCTGGTCGAGCTGCTCGGCTCGGGGGGGCAAGCGACGGTGTGGCTGGCCGAGGACCGGGTGCTCGGCCAGCAGGTGGCGCTCAAGATCCTGCGGGCCGGGGCGGACGAGCGGACCCGGGCGCGCTGGCTCGAGGAGGTGCGTCAGGGGCGGCGGTTGGCGCACCCCAACCTGATCCGGATCCACGACGTGATCGAGGCGAGCGACCGGCCGGCGGCGGTGATGGAGTTCCTGCCGGGGGGGACGCTGGCCGACCGGGTGAGGGGGGCCGGGGCGCAGCCGGTCGAGGACGTGGTCCGCTGGGCCGGCGAGGTGCTCGAGGTGCTCGGCTACCTGCACGAGCAGCGCATCGTCCACCGCGACGTCAAGCCGTCGAACCTGCTGGTCGCCGAGGACGGGAGGGTCAAGCTGTCGGACCTCGGGCTGGTGCGCAGCCTCGACCGGGACTCGGAGCTGACGGCGACGATGGAGGGGGTGGGAACGCCGCGCTTCATGGCGCCGGAGCAGCTGCGGGGCGAGCCGCCGACCCCGGCCTGCGATCTCTACAGCCTCGGCGTCGCCCTCTACCAGCTGCTCACCGGGAGGCTGCCCTTCGACGGCGACTCGGCCTTTCAGATCGCCGACGGCCATCTCCACGCCGAGCCGACGCCGGTGCGCGAGCACCGGCCGGAGTGCCCGCGCTGGCTGGCGCGCTTCGTCGAGCGGCTGCTCGAGAAGGACCC
>JALOLD010000085.1 GCA_025456145.1 Thermoanaerobaculales bacterium
GCGAGAACTGGTAGTCGAGCGGGTCGTCGGTGGACAGGGGACGGACGAAGGTGACGAACCAGTGTCCGTCCCGCCACACGCCGTGGCCGTCGACCGCCGCCTCCTCCTGGTGGGTCAGCGACCCGAAGCCGGTCGCCGACAGCTCCTCGACCGGGCGGTGGCGCAGGAAGTCGGCGAGCGGGTTGCCCGCCTGGTAGGCCGCGAACCAGGCGTGGGAGCGGGGGTCGGAGAAGTCGTCGGGCACCCGGTTCGGGGCCGGCCCCTCGGCGAACCAGTAGAGGTCGGTCCAGTAGTTGGGGTGGAGGTCCTGGACGTCCTGGAAGTGCTCGTCGACGTCGTGCTGCCAGATCCCCTTCCAGTGCAGGATGTGGACGGCGTGACGATCGTCGCCCATGGTGTGGGAGGCGCCGGGGGTCAGGGGGAACTGCAGCGCACAGGCGTCGCTGAAGCGGCCGGTGTCGACGTTGGCGTCCTCGGTGTCGTCCCGCCAGGCGAGCCGCCAGACCACCCGTGAAGAGCTTCGTCTCGGCCACCGGCAGCGAGAGCCAGCGCTCGTCGAGGGGGTGGAGGGCGATCTCGGCGGTGGGCAGCAGGGGGACCCACAGCGCGCCTCGACCCATCGCCGCCTCGCGCTCCGCCTCGGCCCTGGTCGCGCGCTCCTGCTCGGCGACCAGCCGGATCTGCCGGTTGCCCAGGACGAGGACCGCGACCACCAGAACGGCGGTGAAGGCGAAGGTCGCCACGACCGCCAGGGTGGTCGCGTTGCGGTTGCCGTCAGGTCGTGTTGTGGCGGTAGACATCGTGGACCTCGTCGAAGTGGTTGCGGATGTAGACCGGCTCGGTGAAGGGCACCCGGGCGACCTCGTCACCGTTGTCGGCCCAGCCGACCACCACGTCGCCGGCGACCTCGAAGCGGGTGATGATCCGCTGCGAGGCGCCGCTGAGGAGCAGCGCGCCGAGCAGCTTGGGGTCCTTCGGCAGGTTGCGGTAGAGCTGCTTCGACCGCTCGACCCCCGGGCCGAAGAGCTGCTCGAGGAAGCCGTTCGGGACGTGTACCGGCGGGATGTAGTAGACGTTCGGGCCGGTGCCGTGCTGGGGGTACAGGGGCAGGGCGAGCTTGCGGATCTTGACGATGTAGTCGAGGGGGTTGTCCTCGCGCGGCGCCTCGCGGGTCGACAGGAAGCCGTGCAGCCGGATCTTGCCGATGCACGACTCGACGCACAGCGCGACCTCGCCCTTCTCGACCCGCGGGAAGCAGCCGATGCACTTCTCGCTGATCCGCGAGATGACGTTGAAGAAGGTCTTCTTGTAGGGGCAGGCGCGGATGCACTCCTGGTAGCCGCGGCAGCGCTCCTGGTCGACCAGGACGATGCCGTCCTCGTCGCGCTTGTAGATCGCCTGGCGGGGGCAGGCGGCGGCGCAGGCCGGGTGGTCGCAGTGGTTGCAGATCCGCGCCAGGTAGAACATCCACATCGGGTGGACGCCGCCGAAGAAGGCGCCCTTGTCGGCGAGCCCGGTGATGTCGTCCTCGCCGACGTTGGGTGCGGAGTAGTCGTCGACCGAGGGCCGGTGGCCGTTGGGCGGGTGCTTGTCGCCCTCGGTCTCGAAGATCGTCGGGCTCGCGAGACGCCCGCCGCGCCAGTCGGCGGGGGGTGTGATCTCGAGGAGCCGGGTGTCCCACTCGAGGGGGTAGCCGCCGTAGGGCTTGGTCTCGACGTTGTTCCAGAAGATCGTCTCCTGGCCCTTGCCGCTGGTCCAGCAGGTCTTGCAGGCGATGGTGCAGGTCTGGCACTCGATGCACTTGTTGGTGTCGAAGACGTAGGCGACCTGACGTTGCGGCGGCTGCGCCTCGTAGGGGTACTCGCCGTCGCGGCCGAGCTGCCAGTTGGGTCGTCGGGGCATCGTTGTCTCCTCCCGCGGCTCAGCCGCGCCTGGTGTACGAGCCGGCGATGAACCGCTTGAGCCGGTCGGACTCGTAGGTCGGGCGGATCCCCATCCGCGCCGGCGGCCAGAGGCGCTCGCCGTTGGCGCCGCCGGGCTCGGCGAGGCTGATCTTGACCATGCTCTCGCGCGGCGCCCCGGTCGGGCAGTGGACGTCGGGGACGAAGCCCTGGGTGATGGTCTGGCCGAGCAGGCCCTTGACGGTCAGCGAGTCGGTCATCCAGGTCGGCTTGAGCCAGCCGCGGGTGCAGCTCTGGTGCGACCCGGTGCGGAAGAGCGACTGGTAGGCGGTGGTCGGCGACTTGGCGAGCCCGTTGGGGTTGCTGGCGGCGCCGTCGACCGAGCTCGCGGTGGCGCCGTACATGTTGTGCCACATCCGGGTGACGCCGCGCGGCGTGCCCGGGTAGTAGCGGGCGCGGGCCATCAGCCGCGCGACCTTGTACCAGCGGGGGTTCGACTGCCAGCCCTTGAATGGCCGGTCGTGGGGGTCGGCGTCGATCCACACGTAGTCGCCGTCCTCGACGCCGAGCTGCTTGGCGTCGAGCGGGTTGATGTCGACGTACATCTCGTTGATGAAGGGCTTGCGCTTGTCCTCGCGGTAGATGTCGCCGAACGGGCCGAACCAGATCGCGACGATGTCGGTGTCGACCGCCGTGGTGTGGGCGCCGTGCCGGTACTTGGGCGTGTGGAAGAGGAAGCGGTAGCCGTCTCCGGCGAGGGGGTGCGAGGTCGCCATGAGCTGGTCGACCGTCCGGACGACGTTGCGCGCCTGGCGGGCATCGCCGCCGAGGTCGGCGGGGTCGACGCCGTAGTCCTCGGGCTGCCTCGGCCGGAGCAGCTCGTGGCCGGGCGCGGCGACGATCACGTTGGGCTCGAAGAAGGTCGAGTCGATGGGCTCGCGGTGGACGACCATGTTCTCGCCGGCCTCGAGGAACTCGGGCTCCTCGCGGTAGAGCTCGAGCCGCCCGGTCTTGGTGTACCAGGGCTTGCCCTCGGCCGCCTGCTCCCAGCCGCCGATCTTGGGGTAGGTGCGGGTCTCGAGGATGGCCGGGATGCCCTCCTCGGCCCTGGCCTCGAGGTCCTCGATCCGGTGGCCGCGGGTCGCGTTCGAGTGATCGAGGATGCGCTGGATGTAGGGCCGCACTCCGCCCTCGCCGACGAACCGCCAGTAGGCGTCGAAGCGGGGGTCGTCGGCGAGCCTGCCGAGGGCGTTGCAGATCCCCGCCGCCACCTCGACGTCGCTCCTCGTGTCGTGGATCCGGGGCAGCGGCGAGGTCGGGAAGACGTAGAGGAAGGGGTTGGTCACGCTGATCGTCATGTCGGGGTAGCGCAGCTCGGCCCAGCTGTCGACCGGGAACACGACGTCGGCGTACTCGCAGCTCGCGGTCCACCACCACTCGTTGATCGCCATGAACTCGACTCGCTTGAAGGTGTTGACGACGGTGTCGTAGTGGCCCTTGGCGTTGCCGATCAGCGAGTTCGAGTTGGAGACGTGGACCGCCTTGGTCGGCGTCGGGATGTGGGTCGAGCCGGTGAGCACGGCACGGCCGTTGCGCAGGATGGTGTCGCCGTGGTTGAAGTAGTGGACCGACTCGGGCCGCCATCGCTGGCGCGGCCGGGCCGGCTTGCCGGGGTCCGACTCGACGTCGAACGGGTCCTCGGAGATGTACTGGCCGAGCCCGTTGAAGAACGAGGCCCGGTAGTTGCCGGCGTAGGACCCGACGTTGCCGCCGATCCGGCCGACGTTGCGGGTCATCGCGGCGATCAGGAAGATCGCCCGGTCCTTGAGGTCGGAGTTGAAGAACTGGTTGGGCCCCATTCCGGTGACGAACAGGGTCCGCTCCGGGTTGGCCGCGATCTGTCGGGCGAGAAAACGGACCGACTCCGCCGGGGCCCAGGTGATCCTCTCGACGTTGTCCGGGGTGTAGGTCGCGTCGAGGAGCTCGCGGGTGGCGTCGAACACCGTCCGGCAGCGGACCGTCGAGCCGTCGGCGAGCCCGACCTCGACCGATCCCTCGAGCCGCGGTCGGAGGCCGAGCTCGCGGAAGCGTCCGTCGACCTGGTCCCGGTTGACCGCGACCGGCCCGCGACCCTCGTCCCAGACCACGTGGTCGCCCCACTCGAGCCGCTTCTCCCGGCTGACGACCGGTCCGGGCTGGCGGTGGATCGGCGGTCCCGGGAGCTCGGGCGAGGTCAGGATGAGGTTGTTCGACAGCTCGCCGGCGAGGTGACCCGGGAAGACCTCGTCGGCGCGCAGCAGCCGGCCGGTGTCGGTGCGGATCAGCAGCGGCAGGTCGGTGGTCGAGGCCACCGCGTCGGCATCGTAGAGCTTCTCGCGGATCATCACCTGGGCGATGCCGAGCGCCAGGGCCGGGGTGGTCCCGGGCCGGACGATGATCACCTCGTCGGCCTTGCAGGCGGTGGCGCTGTACTCGGCCGAGATCACGACCACCCGGGTCCCCTTCATCCGCGCCTCGGTCAGCCAGTGGCTGTCGGGCATCTTGGTGGTGATCCAGTTCATCCCCCAGACGATGGCGAGCCCGGCGTGCTCGACGTTGCACAGGTCGAAGTCGACGGTCTGCTGACCGGTCACCATGGGGTGGCCGGGGGGCAGGTCGGTGTGCCAGGAGTAGTTGTCCCAGCCGCGGGCGCCCACCGAGCCGTCGGCGCCGAGACCGCGGATCGAGTCGTCGAGCAGCGCCATGGCATTGGCGAGGCGGTACTGGGCGAAGATCCTCGTCATCCCGAGCGGCGGCATGCCGCCGCGGAACTTGAGCACCTGGGTGCCGATGCCGCCGGCGGCCTCGACCATGAGCGGGTCGTAGCCCTGGGCGAGGAGCTTCGCCTTGCCCTCGTCGCCGGTGTAGGTGCGGGCGATGTCGTCGAGGGCGGCGGCGGTCAGCCGGAAGGCCTCGTTCCAGCTCACCGGAACCCACGGGTCCTCGCCGCGCTTGAGATAGCTGCCGTCGACCAGCCCGGTCTCGGGGTGGCGGGGGAAGCCCTCGTCGGCCCACCGCTTGAAGCCCTGGCGGACCATCGGCCGCTTGCACCGGCGGTCGCCATAGAACCGCCGGACCAGGGCGAGGCCCTTCTGGCAGCAGCGCGGGTCCCAGCGCTGGCTCGCCCGGTTGCCGGCGAGGTCGGTCGCCTTGCCATAGCCGTAGGTCGGCGCGATCCGGGTCACCACGCCGTTCTTGACGAAGCCGCGGAGCAGGCAGTTGTGGGTGTCGTTGGGCGCGCACAGGAAGACGAAGGACGAGTCGGAGGCGTAGAGGTCGCGGTAGACCTTCTCCCAGTCGCGGTTCGGGTAGCCGGCCAGGGGGTTGTAGACCCGGAGCGGCCTCAGGTGGTCGGCCGCGCTCATCGCCCTTTCGGCGACGAGGGCCGAGCCGATGCCGACCCCCGCCATCTGGAAGAGGAAGCGCCGCCGGGTGAGCGGTGTCTCGTCGCGGCTCCTGAAACGGACCGCCGGGTCGCTGTCGTTCGGCCGATCGGTGGGTCCGGGCACGGCATGGTCGGTCGGTCTGCTCATGACGACCTCGCTTGGGGCACGCTGCACAGGACGGCGCCCTCGCCGGCGACGAGCTCGCCGATGCTCGTCCCCCCGAAGGTCGCGCGGATCGACCGGATCGCCTCGTCGAGGCGGTGGTGGAGCGGGCAGAGGCGGTCGGCGTGGGCCTCGAGGGACAGCGGGCACCGCTCGATGGTCGGGATCGGGTCGACCGCCTCGACCACGTCGAGGACGGTGATCTCGGCCGCTGGGCGGGCGAGGGAGAAGCCTCCCCCCTGGCCGCGCTGCGAGATGACGAGGTCGGCGCGGGCCAGGGTCTGGAGCACCTTCGAGAGGTAGGCGAGGGGCACCCGGGTGGCCTCGGCGATGCGCGGGGCGAGCACCGGGTCGTCGCCGGAGCCGGCGAGGACGACCACCGCCCTGAGGGCGTACTCGGCGGTCTTCGAGATCATGGACCCTCCCTCTGGATATTTGGATCTACTTATCCAAAATTAGAGGCGTCAGGACCGTTTGTCAAGGCCTTTCCACGGGGCGTCCTTCACCTCGGTGGAGCGGCTCAGAGCTGGTGGCACCCGCCGACCATCGGGCGCGAGCGGGTCTCGTCCGGGTCGAGGCCCCACCGCTCGCACAGGCCGGCGGCGAGGCCTTCGAGCTCGTCCCCGGTGGCGGCGGTCGCGCCCGCGGGGACCGCCGACCGGTAGGCGACCTCGAGGCGACGCTGCTCGTCCTCGGGGAGGATGCGGTCGGCCATTGCGAACAGGATGCCGTCCTCCTTGGCGATGTGGGCCTCGAGCAGGTCGGCGTAGCCGAGGGCGTTCTCGACGACCCTCGAGCGACCCGCGGCGTCGCCGCTCTCCGCGGCGTCGATCGCGTCGGCCATGGCGCGGACGTGCATCCGGCCGATCTCGTGCTCGCGCAGCATCACCCCGACCGGTCCACCGTGGCGCGGCATCCCGGCCTTCTCGAGGGCCGGGAAGAGGAGATCCTCCTCCTTGGCGTGGTGCCAGCCGTCGGCGTAGCCGCGGATGAAGTCGATGCCGCGGCGGAAGGTCTCGGCGTCGAACCGGCCCTCGCCGACGGCCGCCGCGCAGGCCGCGCGGAGGCAGGCGATGACGGAGAGGATGATTTCGTGCTCGGCTCGCAGGGCGGTGGTGGCGGTCACGATGCACCTCCTGGTCGGTCGTCCAATGGTGAGCGGTCGGCCCGCCCCCTGCCTTGACGGAGGTCAACACGGTCGATCCGTCCTGGTTGCTTGACACGGGCGAACTCACAAGATAATGTCATGCGCTGAGATGGTGAGTCGAACCACCCGTTACGCGCTCCAGATCCTCGGCTACCTGGCCGCGCGGGGGGAGGAGCGGGTCGCCGGCGAGGAGATCGCCCGGGCGACGGGGATTCCGGCGAACTACCTGTCGAAGATCCTCAACCTGCTCCGCAAGAACGATCTGGTCGACTCGCAGAAGGGCTGGGGCGGAGGATTCTCGTTGCGCCGGGAGGCCCTCGGCCGTCCGATCGCCGATGTGTTGGCGGCCATCGAGGGCGCCAACGCGACCGTGCGGACGGAATGTCTGTTCGGTTTGCCGTCCTGTGACTGCGAAAACCCGTGCCCGCTGCACTCCTACTGGGAGAGCATCAGGCAGACCTACAACACGATGCTGAGAGAGGTGACGGTCGGCGACCTCGGTCGCCGGACCGCGTGACCGGAGAAGGCGGCCGCGTTTTTTTTGACAACTCAAACGACCACGGGATGCGAATATACCTTGTAACGGTCGCGAACCTGAGGGAGGAACGTTGTGAGCTATCGGAAACTTTGGCTTGGCTTCATCGTCGTGATGGTCGGGTCGTTCGCCGTGCTCGGCTATTTCGGCCGGGAGATCTACCGCGAGGCGCCGCCGATCCCCGACCGCGTCCTGACCGACGACGGCGAGGTGCTCTTCACCGGTCAGGACATCCGTGACGGGCAGAACGTCTGGCAGTCGACCGGCGGGCAGGAGCTCGGCTCGATCTGGGGTCACGGCTCCTACGTCGCGCCGGACTGGTCGGCGGATTGGCTCCACCGCGAAGCGATCCACATGATCTCAGCGTGGGCGCGCGCCGAGCACGGCCGCGAGCCGGACGAGCTCGACGCGGAGACCCGGGCATCCCTCGAGGCGAGGCTGCAAGGCGAGCTGCGCGCCAACCGGTACGACCCCGCCACCGGCGACCTGACGATCTCGCCGCTGCGGGCCGAGGCCGTCGCCGCCAACAGCGCCCACTACGCCGCGCTCTTCGGCGACGACCCGTCCGCGGCCGCCGAACGCGAGGCCTACGCCATGCGGCTGAACACCGTCGTCGGCGACGAGAGGATGAAGCAGCTCAACGCCTTCTTCTTCTGGGCCTCGTGGTCGTGCGTCACGACCCGGCCGGGGCAGGAGATCACCTACTCGAACAACTGGCCGCCCGACGACCTCGTCGGCAACCGTCCGACCTCCAGCCTCATCCTGTGGACCGGGTTCTCGGTGGTGCTGCTGCTCGCCGGCATCGGCGTGCTCGCCTGGTACCACGCCGTCAACCGGAGCGACGAGCTCGAGCAGGAGGCCTTTCCCGTTGAGGACCCGCTGCTCGGTCTCAACCCGACCCCCTCGATGCGGGCGACCCTGAAGTACTTCTGGGTGGTGACCGCGCTCATCGTCGTCCAGGTCGTGATGGGGGTCGTGACGGCGCACTACGGCGTCGAGGGCGGCGGCTTCTACGGCATCGACCTCGGCGACCTGCTGCCCTACGCGGTGAGCCGGACCTGGCACGTCCAGCTCGCGATCTTCTGGATCGCCACCTCGTGGCTCGCGACGGGCCTCTTCATCGCCCCGGCGGTGTCGGGCCACGAGCCCAGGTACCAGCGGCTCGGGGTCAACGTGCTCTTCGGGGCCCTGCTCGTCATCGTGGTGGGATCGCTCGCCGGCCAGTGGATGGGCGTGATGCAGAAGCTCGGCCTCGCGGAGAACTTCTGGTTCGGCCACCAGGGCTACGAGTACGTCGACCTCGGGCGGTTCTGGCAGGCCTTCCTCTTCGCCGGCCTCCTGATCTGGCTCGGGCTGATGGTGCGGGCGATCTGGCCGGCCTTCCGGACCAAGAGCGACACCCGGCCGCTGCTCGGGATGTTCCTGATCTCGTCGGTGGCGATCGCGGCGTTCTACGGCGCCGGTCTGATGTGGGGCCGCCAGACCAACCTGGCGGTCGCCGAGTACTGGCGCTGGTGGGTGGTCCACCTCTGGGTCGAGGGCTTCTTCGAGGTCTTCGCCACCGTGGTGATCGCCTTCCTCTTCGTGCGGCTCGGCCTGCTGAAAACGAGGCTGGCCACCGCGGCCGTGCTCTTCTCGACCAACATCTTCCTGCTCGGCGGGATCATCGGGACCTTCCACCATCTCTACTTCACCGGCACCCCGGTGGCGATCATGGCCCTCGGAGCGACCTTCTCCGCCCTCGAGGTGGTGCCGCTGGTGCTGCTCGGCTTCGAGGCCTACCACAACCTCAAGCTGAGCCGGGCCACCGAGTGGCTCGCCTCCTACCGCTGGCCGATCTACTGCTTCGTCGCCGTGGCCTTCTGGAACCTCGTCGGCGCGGGGATCTTCGGCTTCCTCATCAACCCGCCCATCGCGCTCTACTACATGCAGGGGCTCAACACGACGCCGGTGCACGGCCACACCGCCCTCTTCGGGGTCTACGGCATGCTCGGCATCGGGCTGATGCTCTTCGTGCTCCGCGGTCTGGCCGCCCGGGAGGCGTGGAACGAGACCTGGATCAGGGTCGCCTTCTGGTCGATCAACATCGGGCTCGCGCTGATGGTCCTGATCAGCGTGCTGCCGGTCGGCTTCGCCCAGACCGTGGCGAGCGTCGAGCACGGCCTCTGGTATGCCCGCTCGGCCGAGTTCATGCAGCAGCCCTATCTCCAGACCCTGCGCTGGCTGCGGGTGATCGGCGACACCATCTTCGCGGTCGGCGCCCTGGCCCTCGCCTGGTTCGTCGCCGGGCTCAAGACCGGCTGGTCGCTCCGCAAAGCGGCCTGACCCTCCGTCCCGTGCCCAACCGGGGCCGCGCCGACCGGCGCGGCCCCGTTCCTCGCTCGCTTCCCATCGCGGGCGGGTCACTTCTGTCGGCGCGTCGGTGGTGGTGGTCGGGTCGCGCCGCGAAGGCTCACCACCCGCAACTCCATTCCCGGCCTTCGAGTGTGGAGACGCTCACGGTTTCGTTGGGCCAGGCACGTGGTCTTTTTCTTTTTGGCGACTCTTCCACTCCGCACCCCCAGATCCGGTGGCATTGACGTGACGGGGAACGGAGCCGATAATGCAGCTGACAGTCGTTGACATTGAGGAGATCTCAGATGACTCAGGTGACAGCGAGGCTTCCGGACGAGCTGATTGCCGGTATCGACAAGGCAGCGCGTTCGCTCAACCGCAGCCGGGCCGAGATCATCCGTCAGGCGATCGAGTACTACCTGGCGGATGTGGACGATCTTCGTCTGGCTCTTGAGGCTCTGCAGGACCCCGGGGACGCGGTCCTCGACTGGGACGAGGTGAAGCGTGATCTCCTCGCTGCAGATTAAGGCGAGTGCGTCACGAGCGCTGAGCAGGATTCCGAAACCGACCCGAGTACGTCTGATCGAGGCGATCGATCGTCTTCGTCGCGAACCCCATGCGGGGGGTGTCCTCAAGGGCGAGTTTGCCGGGCTCAGGAGAATCCGTGTCGGCCAATACCGGGTGGTGTACGAGGTCATCGACGATCGAATGGTGGTCCTGGTGGTTCGAATGGCCCATCGAAAGGACGCGTATCGCTGAGCTGATTCAAACCGACCGTAACGGTCTCGTTGGGCAAGGTCACCGTGACCGCTTGAAATCGGGGAAGGACACGAGCACGATCACCAAAGAAACCCCAGTGCAGTGCAGAGGAGGCATCCCATGAGCCGACGAGTCGACTGGTACTACCACCGCCCGGGTTGAAGCTCCTGCGCAGGAGCCTCCAGGTTCTTGGAGGACAACGCCATCGGGATCGCCGAGCAGGTGCCGGCGAGCCGCAAGCTCGGTGCAGCCGAGGCGCGGCGGCTGATCGAGGAGGCGGACGAGATCTGGATCTCGAAGGGGAGGAAGGTCGAAGCCTACGGCGGAGGCGTCGCGACCGACGAGATCGTCGACAAGATGCTCGGGTCGACCGGCAACCTCCGCGCCCCCACGATCACGGCCGGCGGCCGGCTGCTGGTCGGCTTCAACGAGGACGTCTATCTCGAGGTCCTGGGCACCGACGGCTGAACCGGACGCCGGGGACCGCGCCTCTGTGGCCGCCCGCGATCTCGAGCCCGGGGTCGCCGGTCGACACTGCCGGCGTCCTGGAATCGGGCTGCGACGACAGCGACGCCGTACCCGGCGATCCTCCCATCCCGGGTGACGACCGCCATCCGTTCCACCATCGCCCGCGCGACGAGCACACCCTCGGTCTCGTTGGCCGGGTCCCGTGCTCCGGATTCCTCCGGCGCCAGCCTCCCCCCTCGACCTTCTGAGGTTCTCAAGCCTGGCACCACGTTGTCGAGCTACGGCGCCGCGGTGGTCCAGCCGCCGAGGTTGCCGCTCTCGAAGCCGTCGGCGAAGAAGGCACGGGGGTGCATGAGGTCGAAGTAGGGCGAGCCGGGCGAGCCGCCGCCGAGATCGTCGAAGTACAGCATCCCGTAGGTCGACACGCCGAAGGTGCCGAGCCATTCGAGGTAGGTCTCGTCCCCGGAGACGTGGTCGTAGGTGTTGTACCAGGCGGGGTCGGACCACGCTCCCACTGTCCAGCCACCTCTCGTGACGTAGGAGACATCGTCGACGGTGCCGGTCTCTGAGCTGAAGACTGCGGCGCGACCCATCCCCGATCGCAACGACAGGTCGGGTCTGAAGGCACTTGGCTCACCGGCCGCCGGCCAGTACGCGTCGTCGTGTAACCACGTCGTGGCGCCGGCGTCGTCGGAGGCGAGGTAGCAGGCTCCGATTCCGCTGCCGGTGGAGCACTCGAATGCGCAGTAAACGTGGTTGGACCAGGCGTTGAGCGCGGTGTGAGTGCTGGAGCCGCTGTACGGCCAGGAGATTGCCGCCTCCCATCCGCTGCCAGCGCTCCGGACCAACCGGATGTTGCCGTCGGTCCCGACATACGAGATCCACCGCGCGTGGTCGAGGCCGTAGAACGGGTTCCAGGCGAGGTCGAGACCTCCCAGGGCGTTGGTGATCGGCGGCGGAATCGGGTCGAAGGATGTGCCCGTGAGATCGTCCCACCAGAACTTGACGGTGTCGGTCTCGTTGACGAGGTAGGCCATGTAGATGCGGTTGTCGTTGTCGGGGGCGTTGCCGGTGACCTGGATCTCGAGGATCGTGTTCGGGCTCTCGTCGGCCACGAGCTGCCAGCCGTAGACGGTGTCCTCTCGAGCTCGCGTACGAGTCGCCCGTGGAGCTGTAGCCTACCCAGACCAGGTCGCCGGACACCGACATATCCGCAATTGCGGTGTACCCGTCCCAGGAGCCGGTTTCGGCGAAGCTCGCGCCGCCGTCGGTCGACATGTGGAGGCTCCAGCCCGAGCCCCACACGACGAGAACGAAGATGTTGCCGGACCCGGCGTGGAAGTCCAGAGAGGCGTCCTGACCGCCGGTCCGGGTGCTGACCCGGACGTCGGGGTAATACAGCTTGGCGCCCTCGACGGCGACCGGCTCCTTCCAGCCGATCATGACGGCAAACGAAACCCCGGAGGCCTCGAGGCCCTCGAGCTGCCGGATCGCCTCGTCGTAGCTGCCCGACGCCCACAGCGCTTCCACCGCCGCCGACCCGGCGAGCTGCTCGGGGTGAGGATCGCCGAAGGGCTCCAGGTCGATCACGGCGTTGCACCTCTGCCCGGCGTCGAGGCCGGCGAGGGCGCGCGCCGCCCCGGCGGGGGAGGCCTGCTTGCCGTACGCCCGTGGCACGGTCTCTACCGGGCTGCTCACGCCCCGCGGGAAAACCCCCGGCGTCGCGACAACGACATCGCCGTCGCCACCCGGTTCCACCCACACCCACTCATCCGGCGGCTCGGATCCCGCGGCCCCGCCGTCGACGTCCTCAGGTCCGATCCAGGCCACGGCGGGCACCGTCGCGCACATCAGGAGAATCGCGGAAATGACGAGAATGGAGGCGGCAGCGTTCCATCGGTTCATGGTCGTAGAGTCCTTTCCGTAGCGGACGGGCCCACTGGGCGCTCGGCCGCCGCCGCCCGTCGAGGCGGGTGCCGGGCTGCAACGTCTGCACCTTCGTGCGACCTGCGACCAAATCTTTCACCCGCAGCCCCGTCGTACCATGGACGTTCGCGCCGGATCGATGGACGATCGCGCCGGATCGATGGACGATCACGCCAGGTTCGGGTCTGCGTCCCGCACCCGTGCCAGGAGAATCAAAGAACAGTTCCGGCGCCAGACAGTTCCAGCGCCAGGCCCAACGCATCCGTGACTGCGCTCCTGCGACGGGGTGAAGGGCGGGGGGCTATCACGAGTGGAGGGTCGATCGGCAACAGGCCGCGTTCAGCAGCTTGGGATGGCATACTTGCTTCTCATCGATCGGCGGAAGGCCCTAATTCCACAGATCGGTGTCTGGCACGTTTGCCGGCACGTTGGCGCGAGAACACCCGCAGCGACCTCGCGCCGGCTTGACGAGGCTCACGTCAAGGGCGCGCGACCTCCGCGAAGCCGCTGCGCCCGAGCCAACGAGGGAGCGAGCGACGCGCCCACGGCGGTCCCTCGAGCCGGAACTCCGCGCTGCCCACGACGTCGCGCCAGCCGATCTGCCCCAGCCAGTAGCGGGTCAGGGCATGGAGGCGAACGGTCACGATCAGATCGACCGCGAATCCCGGGTCGGTCATGCAGATGTCGCCGCCGTCCCGCGCTGCCAGCAGCCACCAGGTGCGGCGCGGGCCGGTCACGTCCAGGAAGTCGAACTGCGTCACGACCCGCTGCTCGGGCAGCTCGTCGGAACGCAGGTTGCGGCGGATGTCCCACATCAGCAGGGAGGGGTCGAGGTCGTCCTCGGCGACGTCGGCCACGACCCACCGCTGCCCCCACCTGCCGAGACCCTCGATGATCGGCAGCAGCTCCTCTCCGGCGGCGGTCAGGGCGTACTCCTGGTTCCGGAGCCCGGACGCCGTGCGGCGGACCAGGACTCCGGCCCGCTCGAGCTCACGGAGCCGCGTGGCGAGCAGCGAGCGCGACATCAATGGCACCCCGCGGTGGATGTCGTTGAAGCGACGGCTGCCGCACAGCAGCTCGCGAAGAACCAGCGGCGTCCACCGTTCCGCGAGAACCTCGGATGCCTTGGCGACCGGGCAGAACTGTCCGTACCCCTTCATGGCAGGCCCTCATTCTATCGACGCTCGGCCGCTGCAGTCCAGATCCTGAACCGATTCGGTCCAGATCTCGAACTGGATCGAAGGCTCCCCCGGCACCATGTTTGGCAACGTCACGATGAACGTCCAGACTGGAGGAACCGAAATGAGCGATCACGTCTTTTCAGGTAGAAGCGGAGCACCGGTCACGGTCTCCGAGCAGTCGATGAGCGAGCTGCGGCGAGCGCTCCGCGGGCCGAGCCTGGTCCCCGGGGACGCGGAGTACGATCGTACCCGCGCGATCTGGAACGCCATGATCGACCGCCGCCCTGCCCTGATCGCGCGCTGCACGGGCGCCGAGGACGTCGCGCGATGTGTGCGGTTCGCGCGGCGACACGAGATCGTCCTGACCGTGCGCGGCGGCGGCCACAACATCGGGGGCCGCGCCCTGGCCGATGGCGGACTGCTGGTCGATCTGTCGGAGCTGCGCCGGGTGGACGTCGACGTCGAACGCGAGCTTGCCCATGTCGGTCCGGGCGCCACGCTGCACGATCTCGACGCAGCCACCCGGCCGCACGGCATGGTGGTGCCGAGCGGCATCGTCTCGGAGACCGGGGTCGCCGGACTGACCCTGGGCGGCGGATTCGGATGGCTGTCTCGGCGCTGGGGCCTCACCTGCGACCACCTGGTGGGGGTCGAGATGGTGACCGCCGACGGCGACGTTGTCGAGGCCACCGACATCACTCATTCCGAGCTGATGTGGGGCCTGCGCGGCGGCGGCGGCGGCTTCGGCATCGTCACCGCCTTTCGATTCCAGATGCGCCGGCTCCCGGACCCGGTCACCGCCGGCATGATCGTGTTCCGGGACGAGGACCGGGCCGAGGCGATGGCTCGCGTCCGGGCCTGCGCGGCGAATGCTCCGGACGAGCTTGGCTGCCTGCTCAGGCTGGGCGCCGCGCCCCCCGCACCGTTCCTGGCCAGTGAGCTCCACGGCCAACCCATCGCCATCGTCGTGCCGTGCCACACCGGGTCGCCGGAGGCGGCCGAGCGCGACCTGGCGCCGCTGCGGGCCGACGGCCGGGCGGTCGCCGACCTGGTCGCGCCGCGGTCGTTCATCGAGCTCCAGTCGATGTTCGACGCCGGCGAGGCCAAGGGGCGCCGGGATTACTGGAAGTCTGAGTACGTCACCGAGCTTGACGACGAGCTGGCCGAGATCCTCCTCGAAGCGTCGCGCCGCCTGCCGTCGCCGTCCGCCAACATCAAGCTGTTCCAGCTCGGGGGCGCGGTCGCGCGGTCGCCTGTGGGGTCGACCTCGGCCGGCCACCGCGACGCGCGCGCCATCGTGGTGATCGCCTCCTCGTGGGATGACCCTGCCGACGACGGAACGAACATCGCCTGGGTGCAGCACACCTGGCGCCTGGTCCACGATCGTTCCGGACGCGGCGGCTACCTCAACTTCCTGACCGAGGACGCGGTCGACGCCGAGCTGGCGTCCTCCCTGGCCGGGGTCGACCTCGAGCGCCTGGGCCGGATCAGGCGCACGTGGGATTCGGACGGCGTGTTCGCCCCGCCCGGATCCGATCGAGCGGCGCCAGCCGTGACGCGACGGGGCGGCGAGTCGGCGAGCCCGACCATCGCGGCAATGTAAGCCCGGATCGAGTGCCAGGATTTAGAACCTTAGAGTGTTCCCCAATCGGTACCTTCCTGAGGTTCTAAAGCCCGGCACCGAAACCGATTCCGAATTCGAGGGCTCCCGAGCCCGAGCGTCACGCCGGCTCGCCCGGCGGGGGTGGCTCGGACCTGCTGGCGCCGGCCGTCAACGGGGTCACCCGGTAGCCCGTGTCGCGCTGCGCCTTGACCTCGTACAACAGGCGGTCGGCGGCGGCCAGGACCGCGGCCACGTCGCGCGGCGACTCGCCGGACACCGCGACGCCGCCGCAGGAGACCGAGACCGTGACGGTGCCGTTGTCGACGGGACACACCACCTGGAGCGAGGCAATCCGCCGTGCCACGGCCTCGACCGCCTCGAGATCGCTGCCGGGCAGCACCGCCAGGAACTCGTCGCCGCCATAGCGGCCGACCACGTCGTTGTCGCGCAGGCTGGCAGCGATCCGGTCGGCCATGGTGCACAGCACCTGATCCCCGGCGGCGTGGCCGAGGGCGTCGTTGACCTCTTTGAATCGATCCAGGTCGATGAGCAGACAGCCCAGTCGGCGGCTCCCGCTGGCGAGCTGGTCCTCCAGCAGACCGAAGATCGCGCGCCGGTTCGGCAGCTGGGTCAGGGCGTCCCGGGAGGCGAGCTGAGCGAGCTTCCGATTGGCGCTACGAAGCTCGTCGGTGCGCTCGCCGACCACCCGCTCGAGCTCGTCGGCGCGCTGCCGGAGCATGCGGAGACGCACCCGGTGCAGACCGACCGCTGCCATCAGCAGTGCCAGCACGGCCCCGCCTTGGACCCAGCCACGATGCCAGAGCGGCGGGACGACCGTGACCGGCAGACGGATCACCTCGCCGGATCCGCCGCCTTCGACCACCGGTTCGAGGAGCAGCGCGTGCTCCCCCGCCGGGAGGTTCGTGTAGCGCAGCTCGGCGCTCCGGCGGGGCGGCAACCAGCCGTCGTCGAGCCCCTCGAGCCGCGCCCGATACGCGATCTGGCTGCGATCGCGGTAGCTCGGCAGCGCGATCTTGAAGGTCACCGACCGTTCGCTCCAGCGTAGCTCGAGATGCCGCGGGAACGCCACGGTACGCCCGGGCAGCTCGGCAGCCTCGACGACCAGCCGGGGCGGCCGCGACAGCGGCGCCCAGCGTGACGGATCGAAGCGCGTCACCCCGGCCACCGTGCCCAGCCAGACCTCGCCGTCGGCGCCGGCCAGGAAGCCGAACTGGTTGGTCTCGAGCCCGGCGAGACCGTCCTCGGTGCCGAAGGGCAGCACCCGGCCGTCCGGCAGGAACCGCAGAACGCCGCGCTCGACCCCGACCCACACCGTACCGCTTCGGTCCTGCCCGAGGAAGAACACCTGGCGTGCGGTGAAGCCGTCCGCCGGCCCCATCCGGCGCCACCGTCCGTTCGTGTCGCGGACCGCGAGCCCGCCTTCGTTGCCCACCCACAGACGGCCGATTGAGTCCTCGAGCAGCGCCGTCAGTCCCGGCGGCAGCGGCGGCCCCGGAACCCGCCGCACACCGGCGCCGTCGCAGACCAGAAGGTCGGCGCCGGCGCTCACCCACACGCCCCCGGCGCGGCGGGGGGCGGCCGAGCGGCAGTCCGGAAGCGGGGTGCCGTCGTCCGCCGTGCGCCAGGATCGCCACTGTCCGTCGGGCTCGCGCACCGCGAGCGGGTGCTCGACGTCCTGGCCCGAGAACCACATCCGTCCCTGTCCGTCGACCGCGAGGCCGTGCGTGTTGCGGGGGATGGGATCGCTCGAGCTCGGCGGCTCGAAGCGCATGCGGCCGGCCCGCCTGACCTGGTAGAAGCTCTCGGTGTAGACCCACAGCTCGCCGGTCTCGAGCTCGACGATGCCCCAGACGTGGGGATCCACGAGCCCGTCCTCTTCGGTCAGGGTCTCGAGCACCCCGAAGGGCGGGCGAGCTCGGTAGTGCACCGCACCCGCCAGGGTCGCGAGCCAGATCGTTCCCGCCTCGGCGCCGGCCGAGATGCCGAACACGCACGGGCTCGGAAACGAGCCGTCGGTACCGTGGATGGTCGCAGCGCGGCTGCGCAGCCGAGCCACGCCGCCGATGTCAGTCGCGACCCAAAGGCTGCCCTCGGCGTCCTCGAGAGCATCGTTGACGATCTTCGCCGGCAGCCCCCGGGCCGTTCCGATCTGCTCGAACGCTCTCTCCGACGGAGGCTTCAACAGCAGCCCGTCGTCCTGCGACGCCACGTACAGGGTGCCGGAGCGGCCGACCGTCAGGCGGTAGACGTTCCGGCACGACACGCCCCGATCGGCGGCAACCCGGTGCCAGCCGGCATCGTCCAGGAGCAGCAGGCCCTCGCTCGAGGTTCCGAGCCACAGCCCGTCCCCCGTCCGCACCGCCGCTCGCAGGTCGTCCGGCGCCACCGGCGGCGGCGCCAGCTCCCGGACCCTGCCGTCCCCGGAGAGCTGCAGCAGACCGCGGTCGGTGACCGCGAGCATCCCCTCCGGCTCGACGAGGAGGTCGTAGACGATCGGCTCGGGCGTCCCCAAGGGAACCGACCTCGGTCCTTCGGGCCCGATCACCACCACTCCGCGGTCGCCGCCGAGCCACAGCCCGCCGTCCGCGTCCTCCGCCAGGGCTCGCACCCGCATCCCGGTCCCTGGTCCGAGGTCGACCGGCGCGAGCCGGTGATCGCTCCAGACCGCCACACCCCCGGTGGTCGCGACCCACATCCGGCCGTCGCGGCCGAGCAGCAGCTCCTGGATCCGACTGGAGGGCAGACCGTCGTCGAGCATGAACGTGGTGAAGCCGGCGCCGTTGAAACGCGCCAGCCCGCCGCCCCAGGTGCCGACCCAGACATAGCCCTCGGTGTCCTGGGCCAGCGCCGCCGCCTGAGACTGGGGCAAGCCCTCCACCAGCCCGAGGACCTGGAACGGCAGCACCTGCCCGCCCACGACGGCAGCGCTGCCGAGCGCGGTCACGATCAGGACGATTCGAACAACGTTGGTGAAAGGAGTCATCACGGTCGGAGGCGCCACCACCCTCGATGATACACCGGGAACGGCGGCTCAAAATCGGCAGTCTCAGCTCTTCCGGGTCGTAAGAACCGGTGCCAAGTCAGACGATTCAGGTGCTTTAAGCCGAGATCGTCTGAATCGTCTGACCAGGCACCGGTTGGCACAATGTAGGCGTGTCAACCCGGCACGGTTTCGCGTCACGCCATGAACCCGAGCAAGAAGAGCGGAAGCCTCGAGCCTTCCGGCGCCGTGGTGTGGGTGAACACGAGCTTGCGGTCGACCTCGACACCCTTGAACCTCTCGCGGCCCTTCCCGCGACCGCCGACCTCGGCCGCGACCTTCTGGCCTTCGATCTCGACGAGGTAATCGGGGGTCTTGGCGCCGCGAGTGCTCTTGAGGTACTCGATCGCGGCGCCACCCTGCGTCATCGCCTCGACGAAGAAGTCCTCGCGAAGCCCGCCGAGCGCGTCGTCCCACTCGCGGTAGAGGAGCCGGCAGGGCGGAGTCATCACCACCTTGGGCTCTTTCAGGACGTTCGTCCCCGCAGGGAGAACACGCTGCAGGACGAAGGCACGCTCCAACAGGCTCACATACTGCTCCGCTTTGTACTTCGTGATGCCGAGGTTGCGGGACAGGCTCGAGTAGTTGATGCCGTCGATCTCGGAGCGCCCGATGAACCGCAGCAGCCGCCGAATCGTGTCGAGCTCGTCCACCATGAGCCGGGCGACCGCTGGAATGTCCCGCGCGACGACCTTGTCGATGATGCTCTCGAGGAGCACGAGAGGCTCGGGCTCCTCGAGGGCGAACGGCAGAATGCCGCCGCGAAGGTACGCGTCGAAATGTCTCCCGGCCCGAAGATGCTCTGCGGTCCACCGACGGTCGGCGATCTCCTCGAGGCTCAACCGTGGCATCTCCAGCTGATGCGCGAATGACAGGTACTCGCGAAACGAGAACCCCCGAAGCTCGAGCATCCGCACTCGGCGCGATAGGTCGTGGGCTGACTCCTGCATCGCCAGCGCCACCGAGCTCGAGAAGACGACCCGCACGTCGAGAAAGTCGTACACCCGTTTCAGCAGCGCCGACGCACCGTCGAGAAAGTGCACCTCATCGAGGAGGAAGGTCCGGAACCCGTAGTGCGTGCTGAGCGAACGCATCAGCTCCCACGAATCGTCCCCGCGCTCGAGGGTGTCGGCCGACAGGTACAGCGCGTCCTCCCGATCAACCGCCATCTGACGCAAGAGCACCGTCTTGCCGACCCCGCGGGCGCCCACGAGCCCGACGATGTGCCGCCCCTCCTCCTGCTCCAACCTCGAGGCGAGGTCGCGCTTCCGCGGAAACCTCCTGGCCTCATCCTTGGCGAGGTCATGCAGCTCGAGCATCTTCTGGAGGGTCATCGAATGCTCCTTTCAGAGAACCATTAAACGAAATGACATGCATTACGTCAAATAATTCACCGAAATGGCCACCAGGAGAAACGGAGCCATCGTCGATGCGCCCGGACCGCGGGCTCGCGCTCAGGACGAGCTGACGGCACCGCCTCGCGACAGCCGGGTCCTTGCCGCAGACTTTGTTTACTTCGTTTCTCCTTGCACCCCTTGGGGTTCTCACGCGCGGAGGTGGGTTCAGGTCGCGCCGCGCATCCCCCGTGCAACAATCGGAATCGTGGCACACCTGAGGACTGCGGCCTGGGTCGTCGTCGTCGTGGCCTCCGTTGCCTGCGGCGGCGGCCGTGAGGGAGACATCGAGGCCGCGATCGCCGAGATCGAGGCGGGCCGCGGCGCAACCCCCCTCATTGCGCAGCCGTCGCCCGGGTCCGACGCGGAGGTGACCTTCCTGGTCACGAGCAGCGACGGTCGGGTCCCGCGCATCGTCTCGGACGTCACGGGCTGGGGTGAGAGCCCCGACGACAGCTCCTTCGACCTGACGATCGGGACGATGACACGGGTCGGGTCCAGCGACTGGTACCGTCTCGACGCGCGGGTCGCTCCCCGATCGAGGATCGAGTACCTGGTCGTGTACGGCGAGACCGACTACCAGGCGGATCCGAACAACCCCCGCCGGGCATGGTCTCGGGGCGGCGACGACATCTCCGAGCTCGTGACGCCCGACTACCTGCCGCCGAAGGAGCTCTCCGAAGCGCCCGTGGGTCCCGGCGGAACGACGGTCGAGGGGATGATCGACAGCCGGGCGCTCGGCGCACCGCGCCGGGTGCTCGCCCATCTGCCTCTCGGGTACCGCGACGATGGCGCCTACCCGGTCGCGGTGTTCCATGGCGGATGGGGGGTGGCGCGCGACGGCCAGGCGCCGCGGGTGATCGACTGGCTGATCGCGCACGGCGAGATCGAGCCCATCGTCGGGCTCTTCCTGGAGTCCAACCTGGAGGGCGACGGCGACAACCACGAGGGCGCTCCGATGCGGACCTTCCTCACCGACGAGGCGCGGGGCTGGTTGGCCTCGCGCTACGCGGCATCCGCAGACGGCGACGACTGGGCGGTGATCGGCATCTCGTACGGCGCCAAGGACGCGCTGGACGCAGCTGTCTCGCCGTCCCGCGCCTACGGTCGCCTCGGCCTGCTGATCCCCGGCCGGCGGTTGAGTCCTGGCGACCTCGAGGTGTTCACGCAGCAGCGCGGCAACCCGCTGCGGGTGGCCATCCTCGCCGGCCGATACGATCAGGCCAACCTCGCCACGGCGCAGCAGGCGCGGCAGGCGCTGACCGGGGCCAGTCACGAGGTCGACTACATCGAGGTTCCTGAAGGCCACAACCCGACGACCTGGCGCGATCACCTGCGCGACGTGCTCGTGAGCCTGTTCGGAACTAGTCGCCGCTGTCGAGCGCGGCCGTGACGAGGGTTCGCACGGCCCAGTCCATGATCTCCTCGGCCTGCTCGCGCTCGAGACCGTAGATGTCCTTGAGCACGATCATGGACTCGACCCCGACCATGACGCCGAGGGCGATCTTGAGCCGCGTGAACGTGCTCGGGCCGAGCGTCACCTCGAAGGGCTCGAGAGCCCTGTCGAGCAGGCACTCCCGGCGTGCGCCACGGGTCTCCACCTCGTCGCCTGCCGGCCGCTTCAGCCGGTGGTCGAGCCAGTTGCGGAGGAACACCCGGTACTGGAGCTCGTTCCGGATCACGAAGTCGTAGAGCTCCCGGCGCACGAGACTGACACGGTCCGCGGCGCTCGCTGGGGGCGACTCGGTGCCGAAGAGCACGTCCTCGTCCGGGAAGTCGAGATCGAGCTGCAGCTCCTCCAGGAGGGCCTCCTGGGAGGAGAAGTAGCGGTAGACGGTGGCCCGGGACACCAGGGCGCGCTCGGCGGCGTCGGCGAGGGTGGGGGTTCGCCCCTCGTCGAGGATCTGCCGCGCTGCCGTCAGCAGGGCGCGGCGGGTCCTGAGCTTCTGACGAGATCGGGTTGTCATCTTGCGACCTCCGCATCGTTATGATACTAATGTCTCACGAAGTGTGCAAGCGCTTCGACGACACGACCACACGGAGGCTGCGAAATGTCCCTGGAAGCGACGAAGCCGAAGACGGTTTGGATGTTCGGACACCGGATCACCCTGATCCCGTGCGGTGAGGCGAACTTCGCCCTCGAGATCACCACACCGCCCGGGGTCCCCGGGCCGCCGCCCCACTACCACACCGACAGTGACGAGATGTTCTATGTCTTCGAGGGGGCCCTCGAGCTCTTCTGCGACGGCCAGTGGCTGCGGGTCGCGGCCGGCGAGGGCTTCACGGTACCGCGCGGCGCGGTGCACACCTTCCGCAATCCCTCCGGCGAGGACGCCCGCTGGCTGACCGGATGGAACCCCCTCGGCTTCCAGGAGTGGTTCGCCCGGTACGGTGTCGAGGCCTCGACTCCTGACGCGGAGGCCAGGTCCCTCAGCGAGGACGTGGTCGCTGCGGCGGTGGCCGCGACGGCGAGCTTCGGCATGGTGCTCGCCGAGGAGTAGGACCTTCGCCCCGGAAGAGAGACCCCCGATGTCACAGCCACCTCGGCACGTCGGTCCGGAGAGCACGCGACCGGACCGGCGGCCACACCACGCGAAGGAGTCGCTCAGTCATGCCCCATCGTGCTGCCACCCTTTGCCTCCTCGCCTCGCTGGCAGGGCTCGCCAGCCTCACCCAGGCGAGCTCCCTCGAAACACTCTACGTGATGGCCCAGAGCGGGGCCTCGGGAGTCATGGCGGTGGACGCCACAAGCGGCGATCGCCTGCCAATCGACCTCGAGGACTACCCCGTGGTGATGACCGTTCACGCCGGTGCCCTGGCGCCGGACGGTCGGCTCTACCTGGCGGCGGTCAACGCCGCCCTCGGCCCGACGATCATCCGGTACGACCCCACGACCGGGCGGTCGACCGGGATCTCGGGCTACGTCGACCGCGACAGCAACGATCCTCGGGGCGACGGGCCGGAGCTCCGTCCCGGCGTGCGCAGCCTCGTCCTCGGGCCCTGGGCCGGACTCTTCGCCCTCCGCAGCCACCACGGGCCGGTCGCGGTCGACATCGCCTCCGGGGACCGCAGGATTCTGTCGCAATCCGTCGAACCTCGCGTCGGCGAGGGCGTGGCCTTCACCGAGCCCACGGATCTCGTGGTCGAGTCGGGGGAGAGCCTGCTCGTGGCCGATCGTCTCGAGGGCCTCATCCGCGTGCACCTCGCGGACGGTCGGCGCGAAATCGCCCACCGGTTCCCTGACATCGTCGAAGCACACCATCGCATCGACTTACTGCCGGACGGGCGCATCGTCCACGCTGTCGGCCGCGGCGACTCGGACGCCTTGTCGGTGTTCGACGCGGACCTCACCGTGCGCACCGAGCTGTCGGGGCGGAACCGTGGCGCCGGTCCCGCCTTCATCGCCATCTTCGACCTCGCCGTCGCGCCCGATGGCGTGGTTTACGTCCTCGACCTCGGCTGGCCGGCGATCTTCGCCGTCGACCCGGCCACCGGCGACCGTCGCGTGATCTCCGGAGGCCCGGACGGCCGGGGCGAGGGACCATGGTCATTCATCCCGAACGAGCTCCCGGTGCTCGCCGACCTCCGCGTTCCTCCCGTGCCGCCGGCGCCGCGGACGCCCCGCGGAAGGATCGCCCCGGTGATCCCCTGATCGGGTTTCACCTCCACGAGCCGGAAGGCCGGCATAATAGTGCCGGTCACGCTATTGCGTTAGCGGGCTATCCACTTCGTTCTAGCGACCACTACATCTTGTGGTTCCGTTCTGCACCCCCGACGATGCATCTATAGGGCGCTGGGTCGACTTGGACGGC
>JALOLD010000036.1 GCA_025456145.1 Thermoanaerobaculales bacterium
TACGCCGGCCAGATCGTCAAGTTCCGCTTCCGCCTCGGCTCGGACTCGTCGGTCAGCCGGGAGGGCTGGTACATCGACGACGTCAAGGTCCAGTCGTGCATGCCGAGCCAACCGCCGCTCTTCGTCGACGACTTCGAGGACGGGACCACCAACGCCTGGAGCCAGGTCATCCCGTAGTCGATCGACCGGCCGATACCACTCGGGCGGCGCCTCACGGGCGCCGCCCGTTTTCATATTACTGTCCAGACGAAAGTCAGCGCTTGAGGTTGCGGTCGATGGTCTCGATGAGCTTGCCGAAGTCGGGGGGCTTGGTGTGGAAGCTCTCGACGTCGACCCAGCTCTTCTCGAGCCGGGAGCGGACCTCGAAGACCCGGCTGACGCCGGTCAGGATGACGATCGGGATGTCGGCGGTGTCGGGGTTTTTCTTGAGGGTCGCCGCCAGGTCGTAGCCCTCGGAGGGGTAGGTGAGCATGACGTCGAGCACGATGAGATCGGGACGCTGCTCGGCGAGGCTGGCCATCGCCTCCTCGCCGTCGGCCGCGGTGCGCACGGCGTAGCGCGTCGACAGCACGGCCTTCATCGCCTCGACGAACACCGGGTCGTCGTCAACCAGCAGGATCGAAGGCATGGGCACGGGCGCCTCCCCCAACTGAGCTGGGAGTATAGCGAATGATGAATGATGAATGATGAATGATGAATGGCATCGCACGAGGCCCGGATACGCGAAGGTTGATCCGCTGTCACTTCAATTCATCATTGATAACTCATAATTCATAATTAAATCAGAGATTTACCACGCGCCGTACCGCGGGTCGTCCTCGATCCCGTCGAGCCGCACCCGGACCGCCGTCTCGAGCTGGGTGTCGGCGGTCGCCGACGAGTCCTCGGCCGGCGGCTGCCAGACCACGACATCGGGTTGCGCGCCGTTCCGCTCCATGTTGACTCCCGACCCGGCGACGAACCAGCCGCGGCCGGGCAGCCGAACCCAGGCGCCGTTGAGCAGCCGGGTCCCGCCGGTCGAGATCACCGCCCCGAAGGTCGGCGAGCCGATGAGCGGCCCGCGGCCGAGGGTCTGGAAGGCCCAGGAGAAGATCTCGGCGTTGGAGTACGAGTCCTCGTTGCACAGCGCGGCGGCGGGGCGGGTGTAGGCCGCCATCGGCAACCGCTCGGAGGTCGGGTAGGACCGGATGTTGGGGTCGCCGGCTCGCGGCAGGGTGTAGGCGTGGCGGCGTACGTCGAGCACGGCCATGAGGTAGTCGGTGGTCCAGCCGCCGCCGTTCGAGCGCACGTCGATGATCAGGCCCTCCTTGCCATCGGCGGCGGCGAAGAGGTCGCGCTCGAAGTCCTCGAAGGACGGAAGGTCCATGCCCTGGATGTGAAGGTAGCCGAGCCGGCCCGCGGACCAGCCGTCGACCAGGGCCCGGCGCTGGCGCACCCACTCGCGATAGCGCAGCTGCTCGAGCTCGCCCTCGGCGACCGGGCGGACGACGACGTCGCGCACCGCCCCGTCGACGCCGCGGACGGCGAGCGGAACCCGCTGCCCGATCGTGTCGACGAGCAGCTCGAAGACGTTGGTGTCGGTCTCGAGGGTCCGGCCGCGGACCGACAGCACCCGCTCGCCGGCCGCGATGTCGACGCCGGCGTGGTCGGCCGGGGAGTCGGGCAGCACCTCGGCCACCAGGAGCCCGGGCCCGCCCGCCGCCGGGTCGAAGACGACGCCGATCCAGCCGGTGCGGTCACCGACCGGCTCGGCCCCGCGGCCGCGCGGGTAGTAGCCCATGTGCGAGGCGTCGAGCTCGCCGAGCATGAGGTTCATGACGTCGGCGAAGTCGGGCTCGCTCGAGGCGGCGAGCGCCCAGGGCCGGTAGGTCTCGCGCACCGCCGGCCAGTCGACGCCGTGGAAGTCCGGGTCGTAGAAGTGCTCGTCGAGGGCGGCCCACGCCTCGTCGAAGACGACCTCGCGTTCGCGCCGGAGATCGACCTCGTAGCGGGCGGTGAAGGGGACGGGGTCGCCGGCGTCGCCGTCGAGACCGAGGCGCTTGACCGCGCCATCGCCGTCGAGGAAGAACAGCGTCTCGCCGTCGACCAGCTGGACCTGCTCCGGACCGGCGTCGTCCTCGGTGAGCCGCTCCAGGTCGTCGCCGTCGAAGCGGATGCTATAAAGATCGCTCTCCTCCTCGACGTCGCCGACGAAGACGATCCTCTTGCCGTCCGGCCCGGCGACGACCGGGGTCTCGTCGCCGTCGAGGGAGGTCAAGCGGATCGGCCGGCGCCACAGCTCGTCGAAGTCGATGACGACCGTCGGCAGATCGGGCTCGTCGGTGTCGTCCTCGTCGCCCGCGTCGTCCTCCTCGTCGGTCTCTGCCTCCTCCTCCTCCTCGGGCTCGTCGCCGTTCCACACCTTGAGCCAGTCGGCGGGCGTGCGCTGGTGGTCGGCCTCGGTGAGCCACACCCCCCACACGTCGAAGCTGTTGCCGTGCCGGTGCGACGACCAGAGCAGCCGTCGGCCGTCGGGCGTCCAGACGGGCGCCTCGTCGAAGTCGGGGTGGCGGCTGACGTTGTAAGGCTCGCCGCCATCGGCCGAGACGATGAAGATCTCCGAGTTGGCGTGCTGGTCCTCGACCGCGTAGGCGATCCACCTCCCGTCGGGCGACCAGCTGTAGGTCGGCGGGTAGAAGTGGTCGAGCAGCGTGCGCTGGTTGGCGCCGTCGGCGTCGGCGACCACCAGGGTCCCCCGACCCCGGACGAAGGCGAGGCGCTTGCCGTCGGGGGAGAATCGGGGGTCGCGCTCGTTCTCCGGCCCGGCGACCAGGTCGCTGAGGGTGAAGGCGAAGGCGTCGGTCCAGTCAACGCCGGCGTCGGCGCGGGCCACCGAGACCAGGTCGAGGTTGCCGCCGCGCGCGGCGGTGACGAGCAGGCTCTTACCGTCCGGCGTCCAGCGCGGCTCCTGCTCGCGCTCGGGGGTGCTCGTCGCCTGGACGGTCGGCGGCTCGGCAATCTCGAGGTCGTCCTTCGAGACCACGGCGGTGACGAAGAGGTCGCCGTGCACGATGAAGGCCGCGAGCTTGCCGTCGGGGTGGATCGCCAGATCGGTGGCGCCCTTGCGGTCGACCCGCCGGTCGACCTGGTTGACGAGCTGGTCCGAGGGCACCGAGATCGCCAGTCGACGCGGCTCGCCGCCGGTCGGGCTCACCACCCACAGCCCGTCCTCGGCCTCGTAGGCGATGACCGAGCCGTTCGCCGCGGCCCGGGGGAAGCGCACGTCGGCGACCTGGTGGTCGGTCAGAGCGGTCGCCTCGAAGGTGGCGAGGTCGAGCCGGAAGACGTTCTTGCGGCCGTTGCGGCTCGACAGGAACGAGAGCGCGCCGTCGTCGATCCAGCTCGGGCTGTCGTCGTCGCCGGCGAAGTCGGTGAGCCGTCGGTAGTCGCCGGCGGCGGTCGCAAGCCAGAGCTCGCGGTTGGCGGCGCCCCGATACCCCCGGCGGGTCCACGGCGTGGCGCCGCGGACGATCACCGTCGAGCCGCCGTCGGGGGAGATCGAGGCCTGCTCGGCGAAGGCGGGTCCGGCGAGCGCCGGCGTGCCTCCGGTCGTCGGAACAGTCCACAGCTGCGGCATCCAGCGGATGCCCATCGCCCGGTTGGAGGCGAAGAGCACCGCCGTGCCGTCCGGGGTGAAGTCGAGGGGGAGGTCCGAGGTCGAGGCGTGGGTCAGCCGGCGCGGCGGCTCGCTGCCGTCGGCGGGCATGACGAAGACGTCGGGGTTGCCGTGGCGGTCCGAGGCGAAGGCGATGTGCCGACCGTCCCGCGACCATACCGGGTAGCGCTCGCTCGCCGGGTGGGCGGTGAGCCGGCGGGCGTCGCCGCCCGAGACCGGGACGAGCCACAGGTCTCCCTGCCACGAGAAGGCGATCGTCGCGCCGTCGGGCGAGGGCGCGGGGTGGCGGGGCAGCGGCGCGTCGGCGGCCGATGCGGCGGTTGTGGCGCTGAGCGCGACCAGGACGGCGAGGACGAGACGATGCGACATTCGGACCTCCTCGGAGGATCGTGGCTCACGGCGTCCGAGAGTACCAGACCATCCCGGCCGGCGGCGGTGAGCCCGGAGTGACCGACCGTCAAGGATCGTCATGGGTTTGTAGAAATCCGCGGCGAGCCGTCGATCCCGGGGGACAATCGAGCAAGAGACCCGACACGCTTGACAACCCGGTCCCGGAGGTCGCGATGAAGGTGCTTTCCGGTGCGATCGTGGTCGCGTCACTGCTGACGTCGGGATCGGCCTGCGCCCCGAGCCCGTCGATGGGCGTCCTGACTCCGGAGTCCGGGCCGGCCGCGATCTACGGCCGCTCGGTGAGCAGCGGCATCCGGCTGGCCCTCGACGAGGCGCGGTCGGCCGGTGTGTTGCCGCGGGGCTTCGAGCTGGTGTCGACCGACACCCGCTCGGCTCCGGCCCTCGCCGCCGCCGAGCTGCGCCGCTTCGCCGACGAGCTCGGCGTCGGGCTGGTCGTCGGCGGAGTGACCACCGACGAGGCGCTGGCGCTGATCCCGGTGGTCGACAAGGAGCGGGTGGTCTGTCTGTCGCCCTCCGCCTCGGCGAGCTCGCTGACCGGCAGCAGCCCGTACTTCTTCCGGCTCTTCGCCACCGACGAGATCGAGGGGAGCACGGCGGCGCGCTTCCTCCACGATCAGCGATCGGTGCGGACGGTGGTCGTCCTCACCGACGACTCGACCTTCTCGCGGGGGCTCGAGGCCGAGTTCCGTCAGCACTTCGAGCTCGTGCTCGGGGGTGAGATCGTCGCCACGGTCCACGACGAGCTCGAGTGGTGGGAGCGCAAGGCCGCGGACATGGTCAACGCCCACCAGCCCGACGCGGTCTATGTCGTCGGTCACGCCGACCACATCGTCACCTGTCTCGAGCTGCTCTCCCGGATCGGCTACGAGGGGGTGCGGGCGACGACCTCGGCGGTCTTCATCGCCGATCTCCTCGACCGGGGCAACCCGGCCCTCGAGGGCGTGGTCTTCCCGCTGGCCGCGCTGCGCGCCTGCCGGGATGAGGCCGGCGGGACTCCCGAGTGTCCCTTCGTCGACCGCTACCGAGCGGCCTTCGGCGGAGAGCCGGACCTCTTCGCGGCGCACGGCTATGACGCGATGCGGGTGGCGATTAGGGCCCTCGTCGACGCCCGCTCGGTGGACGTCCGCGAGCTGCGGCGGTACCTGCGGGTCGGGCTGCAGGAGTTCCAGGGGGTCACCGGGACCATCGCCTTCAACGAGCGGGGCGATGTCCGCCGCTACCCGGTCATGCACACGGTCTTCAACGGCCGGGTGGTCAGCTGCCGCGCCCTCGCCGAGGAGAAGAGGCGGAAGCTCCGCGAGCTGCTCGAGGGCGTCGCCCCGTCGCCCCCGCCCGCGCCGCCTCAGCCGAGGCCCGGTCTCGACGCCTGATCGTTGACGGTACGTCGAGCACCCCGAGGTGAGAAAACGAGGCTGACGCGGATGCATCGTTGGCCGCAGCAGACAGCTCATGAATCGTCCGGGCTTGTCTGGCCTCTCTGGCGGTGCCGTCGTGCTACGCTTCGCCGGTCGTGAGCCCGACGAGACGCTGGGTGCCATGGGTCGGCTGGGCGGTGGTTCTCGCCCTGCTGGTGGCGTTTGTCCTCGGCCTACATCGCAGGTCGAGCCTCGAAGCGTCCGGGCAACGCGCGGTGCAGATGCTCTTCGTGCCCTCGGTCGAGCAGGGCACGCTGGTCCGCCGCGGCGACGAGCTCGCTCGCTTCGTCCGCGCCGACAGCGGCTTGACCCTCCGCTCCCAGGTCCCGACCAGCTACGCCGCGGTGATCGAAGCGCTCGGCGCCGGCCAAGCCGATGTCGCCTGGATCCCGGCCTTCGCCTATGTCCTCGCCAATGCGCGCTATGGCGCCGAGGCGCGTCTCCAGGTGGTGCGATCGGTCGACCGCTACGGGGTCGTCATCACCCGCACCGCGCCCGGCGAGCCGACCCGCCTCGAGAACCTCGTCGACGCCAAGATCGCCTTTCCCTCGACCATCCGGGGACGCTTGCGAGCGATGCTCGTCGAGCTGCTCGACGAGGCCGCGCCGGGCTGGGTCGAGGTGCCGGTGGCCGACGACCGGGAGGCGGTGTGGGCGCTCGTCGAGCGGCGCGACGGGGTCGTCGCGGCGGCGAGCCGGCACGTCGTGACCGGACCCAACGACCTGGTCGGCGACGGGCGGCGGGAGCTCGAGCACGACCGCCCGGGGACCCTTGTCGAGACCCGGATCATCCGCCGCACCGACCAGGCGGCGCCCGAGCTGTCGAAGGTCTACTACGGCTGCGTCATGACCCGGTCGGACTCCGGGGTCAACCGGCTCGCCGACCTCGCCGGTCAGCCCTTCGCCTTCTCCGACGAGACCTCGACCTCGGGCCACATCTTCGCCCGCGCCCTGCTCCAGCGCGGCGGGGTCGAGCTCGGGCGGGTGCTCTTCGCCGGCGGCCACCCCAACGCGGTCCAGGCGGTGGCCGACGGCAAGGTCGCCGGCGCGGCCGCCTTCTACTCGCCGCCCTCGCCGGCCAACGAGCGCGACGGCACCCGGGTCGGCGACGCCCGCTTCCTGATCGTCAAGAACATGGCGACCCAGGAGGAGCGCGACGCCTTCCTCGCGACCGTGCGGGTGCTCGCCCTGACCGACCCGATCCCCAACGACGTGTGCTGCGTCCGGCGCGGCTTCCCCGAGACGACCTGGCAACGGTTCGAGGCGTCGCTGCAGCGCTTCCTCGCGACGCCGGACGGCCAGGGCGCCTACTACGACCTGGTCGCAGGGGTCGCCGCCGAGCCCTGCGTCGACGCCGACTTCGACGACTTCCGCGACGCCCTCAAGCGGACCGGCGTGAGCGCGTCGAAGCTGCTCGAGGCGGCCGAGGCCAACCTCGAGCGCAAGCGCGCCGCCGGCCGGAGCGGCCCGTGAGCGGCGCCGCGGCGATCCGGGTCGAGGGCCTCGGGATGGTCTACCCGAACGGCGTGCGAGCCCTCGAGGGGGTCTCGCTCGAGGTCCACGCCGGCGAGTTCCTCGCCGTGCTCGGGCTGTCGGGCTCGGGCAAGTCGACGCTGCTGCGCTGCATCAACCGGCTCATCGACCCGACCGAGGGACGGGTCTTCATCCACGGCGAGGAGATCACCGCGGCGCGCGGCGCGCGGCTGCGCGCGATGCGCCGCCAGGTCGCGATGATCTTCCAGCAGTTCAACCTGGTGCGCCGGCACAGCGTCCTCGACAACGTGCTGTCGGGGGCGCTCGGCCGCAGCCCGCTGCTGCCGAGCCTGCTGCTGTCCTTTCCGGCCGCCGAGCGCGAGCGAGCCATGACCTGCCTCGAGCGGGTCGGTCTCGCCGACCGCTCGACGAGCCGCGCCGACGCTCTGTCGGGCGGGCAGCAGCAGCGGGTGGCGATCGCCCGGGCGCTGATGCAGGCGCCGCGGCTGATCCTCGCCGACGAGCCGGTCGCCTCCCTCGACCCGGCGCTCCGCCACTCGGTGATGCGCCACGTCGAGGCCCTCAACCGCGACGAGGGGATGACCGTCGTCTGCTCGCTCCACGACATCGACCTGGTGACCCGCTATGCGACCCGGATGGTCGCGCTGCGCGACGGCCGCCTGGTCTGGGAGGGCCCGCCCGGGGCCTTCGACCACGCCACCTTCAAGAGCATCTACGGCGAGGAGGCGCAGCCGGCCTCCAACACGGGGTTCTGAGGTGGCGCCCCGCTCCGTCTCCGCGACCGGAAGCCGCTTCGACGACGGCGTCGCCCGGCTCCAGGCGGTCCTGGTCGACGCGATGCTCGTCGGCGCCGCCCTGCTGATGGTCGAGTTCCTGGCGCTCGCCTTCTCCGGCCGTCGCGGTCCGACCGGGCTGCTGCTCTCGGCGGAGCAGATCCTCGACCTGCTGCACTACGCCTGGGCGGTCGCGGGCGGCCTCCTGATCGCGGTGACCTGGGGCCTGTTCAGCTCCCGCCTCGGGGCCTCGCCGGGTCGCGCGTGGTTCATCGGCGTCCCCGAGTGGGAGGCCGGGCTGGAGTGGAGCCGGACGCTGCGCGGCTGGTTCGCGGCGGTCTTCGTCGAGCTCACCTTCTTCACCGGATGGCTGATCACCGAGCTCGATCTGGTGACCTTCCTGACCAAGTTCGGCAAGGCCGCCGACATCGTCCGCGGTCTCGCGCACCCCTCCGGCGCGGTCCTCCACGAGGGCCTGGTGCTGCTCGTCCAGACGGTGTTCCTCGCCTTCATGGCGACCGCCTTCGCGATCCCGGTAGCCTTCGTTCTCGCCTTCCCCTCGGCGCGCAACCTGACCCGGGGCACACTCGCCGCCGGCGTCGCCTACACCGTTTCCCGGACGCTGATGAACTTCGTCCGCGCGGTCGAGCCGCTGGTCTGGGCCCTGATATTCATCTCGTGGGTCGGGATCGGGCCCTTCGCCGGGGTGCTGGCGCTGTGGGTGCACTCGGTGGCGGCGCTGACCAAGCTCTACTCCGAGCAGATCGAGTCGATCGACACCGGGCCGATGGAGGCGATCGCCGCGACCGGCGCGTCGCCCCTCCAGGTGCTGCGCTACGGCGTCGTGCCCCAGGTCATCCCGCCCTTCCTCAGCTTCACCATCTACCGCTGGGACATCAACGTCCGGATGTCGACGATCATCGGCTTCGTCGGCGGCGGCGGGATCGGCTACATCCTCAAGCCGCGGGTCGATCTCGGCGAGTGGGGCGAGGTCGGGACCCTGGTGCTGCTGATCGCCGCCACGGTCTGGCTGATGGACGTCCTCTCGGCCAAGATCCGCGAGCGGATCGTCTAGCCCGCGCCGCCTGGAATCGGCGGCCGCACGACATCCGTTCGGTATCATGGAGACGGATGGGCAGGATCACCCGATTCTCGGCGATCTCGATCGCGATCGCGGCCGCCGCCATGGCGCCGGGGTCGGTGCGGGCGGCCACCGTGGTCGGCTGGGTGCTCGACGAGCACGGCGCGACGCCCCCGGGCGCCCAGGTGGTCGCGCTGTCGGCGGAGGACTGGCGGACCCTCGCCTCGACCCAGACCCTGACCGGGCGGTTCGCCCTCGACGTGGCCGACGGGTCGGAGGTCTACCTCGTCGCGGTCGCCAGCTCGGGCGAGACCCTCGACGGCTACCGGCTGCACGGCTACACCCTCGGGCTCGAGAGGCTCTCGGTGAGCCACGGTCTGGTGACCCGCGACATCCGGGTGAGGACCTGCCACGAGCTCATCCTCGAGGGACGCCGGGCCGATGGCGCCCTCCTCCGTCTCGAGGACCTGCCGCCCGGCAGCGCGGCGGTCGACGCGCTGGGGGAGGGCGTCGTCGACGGTCTCATCACCGTCGACGGGGACAACGGGCGCACCGGGCTGCCGGCCCTCTGCGTGCCGGTCGGCGAGGCCTACCGGCTCTACCTCCGCTACGACCTGCCGGGGGCCGGCCGGCTCAACCTCCCCTTCGACCGGGACGGGGCGCCGTTCGCGTCGACCGGTCAGGGGGCCGAGATCCTCGACCTCAACGAGACCCTGGCGCGGAGCCAGCTCGCCCGGCTCGACCGGCTGGCGGGAGCGATCGTCGCGGCCGGAGGCGAGCCGCCCCAGGAGCTCCGGTCGGACGCCCTCTGGCAGGATCTCCACGCGGCATCGGCCCTCGGCCCGGGCGAGCGCGGGCCGCGGCTCGACGCGGTCGCCGCCGAGGCGGTGGTCACGCTCGAGTCGCTCCGGCTCTGGCAGGCGGACCGCGACGCCGAGCTGTATCGGACGGGCCGTCTCGACCTCGTCGTGCTCGACGCCGCGGGGGCGCCGGCGCCCGGGCTGACGGTCGAGTACCGCCAGCTCGGCCACGACTTCGGCTTCGGGGTCTTCGAGCCCTACGCCGAGGCCGGGCAGGGGGTGTACGACCGCCTCGACCAGGCCGGGCTCAACGCGGTGACCGCCGGCTACTTCTGGAAGCAGATCTCACCGGCGCCGGGCGTCGTCGACTGGGACTTCATCGACAGCTATGTGGGGGTGAGCGCCCTGAGCGGCGACGGCTGGCAGGTCAAGGGTCACCCTTTGACCTGGTTCTCGCCGCTCGCCATGCCGAGCTATCTCGACGGGCTGTCGCCGGGGGAGCTCGCGCAGCTCTCGGCCGACCACGTCTTCTCGATCGTCGACCACTACCGGGGGAGGGTCGATCTCTGGGACGTCGCCAACGAGGCGGCGGGCGTCGCCGGCTCGGGGGGGCTTACGAGGGCCGAGATGGACGCCTACCTCTCGGCGGTGTTCTCGGCCGCCCGTGCCGCGAACCCGTCGAGCCGGCTCGTCCTCAACAACCACTTCGACCCCTTCGGCCACGCCCGGATCGACGAGCGTCTCGCGGGGGTCGAGGCGCCGTTCACCCTGTCGATCCCGGGCTTCGTCCGCCGCTGCCTCGACCTCGGCGTCGACTTCGACATCATCGGGCAGCAGCTCTACAACGGCGGCGCGATCTCGCGGCTCGCCGAGCTCGGGATCGGGTCGGTCGAAGGCGTCCCGACGTACGACCTGGGCTTCGTGTCCGACTTCCTCGACGAGCTCGCGGCGACCGGCCGGCCGGTCCATATCACCGAGCACAGCGTGCCGTCGGCCTGGGACGACACCTCGGAGCAGGCGGCGGCGGGGTACTGGCGCGATCGCTGGAGCGAGGAGGTTCAGGCGGCGTACATGGATGCCATCGTGCGCCTCGCCTTCGGCCACCCGGCGGTGCACTCGATCACCTGGTGGAACGCGCTCGACGGTCAGGCGCTGATCAGGCACGGAGGGATCATCCGGCCCGACGGCAGCCCCAAGCCGGCGCTCGGCGTGCTCGCGGACCGGATCGCCGGCTGGACCTCGGCCGGCGTGGTGGCCACCGACGACGCGGGAAGGGCGCGGGTGAGCGGCTTCGCGGGCGCCTACGAGCTGACGATCACCGTCGGCGACACGGTCCACCGGTACGAGGCCCACATCTCGGAGCGGTCCCTCGCCCGGCTCACCGTGGTCGTCGACTCGCTCGGCGTCAGACCGGTTCGTCGCGCGGGGGGCCGGCAGGCGCCCTAGCCCGGACGAGCGGCCGGGAATACGCCGCCCCTCGCACTTGTCTTCTGCATCCGTACGACGCGATCAAACACGATGCAGCCGTCGACCGGCGGGCGGTCGGTCCCGGGCGGTGCTGCAGCAACCGGCGAAGAACGGACTGGGGCGACGAGATGAAGAGGCGACTCACATGCGGGCGGAGTCGGTCGGGATGGGCGATCGGTCTCGCCGTCTGGGCGCTGGCGGTGTGCGGGTGCGCGTCGGCGCCCGAGAGCGGGGCCGACGCGGCGCCCGTTCCGAGGCCCCTGCCAACGCCGCCGGCGGCCGTCGAGGACTACCTCCTGCGCTATGGCGACGTGCTCGATATCAGGTTCTTCTACAACCCCGAGCTCAACACCACGATCCCGATCCGCCCCGACGGCTGGATCGCCCTCGAGCTGGTCGGCGAGGTCAAGGCATCGGGCCTGTCGCCCGCCGCCCTGGGGGAGGTCCTCCGCGACCGCTACGCGGGAAAGCTGCGCAACCCCGAGGTCGCGGTCATCCTCACCACCTTCTCGGACCGGCGGATCTTCGTCGGCGGCGAGGTCGGCGCCCCCCGCGCGGTGCCCCTCAACCGCGAGCTGACCGCCTTCCAGGCGATCATCGAGGCGGGCGGTTTCAAGCCGACCGCCCACCTCGGGAACATCGTCGTTCTGCGCGACCAGGGGACGAGCGAGCCGGTCTTCTACGTGCTCGACTTCGCGAGGACGGTCAAGCTCGGCGAGGCTGACCCGAACGCCGAGCCCGACCTGGTGCTCCAGCCGAACGACATCGTCTTCGTGCCCAAGACCCGGGTCGCCAGGTGGGGTCAGCTCGTCGACCAGTACTTCAACGAGCTGGTGCCGATCTCGCTGTCGATGGGTGTGACGTACTTCGTGGGCTCGCTCACCGAGTGAGCGACCCTCCGACCATGGTCAGGAAACCACCGAGAGGCTGGAGATGAGTGTCATCGACGCGGTGCGCGACTTCCTGGGATCGGAGCTGCGGATCGCCCAGGCGGCGGAGCTCGACCCCGAGCTCCCGCTGGTGCAGCGGGGCGTGATCGACTCGATCGAGCTGATGCAGATCGTGCTCTTCCTCGAGCGGCGGTACGGGATCAGCGTCGACGAGACCGAGATCCTGCCCGCCAACCTGAGGAGCCTGTCCGCCATCGAGCGGTTCGTGGCCTCCAAGCAGGGCAGCGCCCCGGGCGCCGGGACATGAGACGCCTCCGGTCGCGCTCGGCCTGCCGTCGCGTGAGGAGCGAGTAGGCGGTGGCATCGCTGCTGGCCAACAGCGCGGCCACGCTGCTGGCCAGGCTCGCGGTGCCCGCGTTCTCCTTCGCGATCTCGGTCACCATCGCCCGGCTGTACGGCGCCGAGACCCTCGGGGTGTACGTCCAGCTGATGGCCCTGACGGTGATCTTCCAGACCGCGGCGAGCGCCGGGATCCCCCTCCTCTTGACCCGGGACATCGCCGCCGATGGTGAGAGCGCACCGGTCCACCTGGCGCGCGCCGGGTCCTTCGCGCTCGCGAGCGGGACCGCGGCGAGCGCCGCCTTTCTCCTCTACGCCTGGCTCGGCCTCGACGGGCGCCCGGCGCTGGCCGCGGCGGTGCTCGCGGCGACCATGATCCCCTCGGCGAGGATGGCGATCCAGGAGGGCTTCTTCATGGCCACCCGGACCCACCACCGGGTGACCGCGGTGGCCCTCGTCGAGAACTCGCTCAAGCTGGTCCTCGCCGGGGTCGCGTTCGTCGCCGGGAAGGGCATCGTGGCGATCTGCGCGGCGATCGCCGCGGCGCGGATCGTGGCGGCCCGGGTGGGTGGCCGCCTGATGGCGCGCCAGGGTGCCGCCCTGGGCTGGAGCCTGAAATGGCCGGATGCGCTCGCCTTCGCCCGGGTCGTCGCTCCCTTTGCCGTCCTGCTCGGGGTCTCGATGCTCTACTTCCGGGTCGACGTGCTGCTCGTCGGCCGTCTCCGCGACCCGGCCGAGACCGGGTTGTACGGCGCCGCGATCACGCTCTACACGGTGTCGCTGCTGTTGATCAGCTCGCTGATGTCGGCGGTCTACCCGCGGCTCGCCAGTGCCTTCCGGGCCTCGCAGGAGGGCTTCGTTCGCTCCACGGCGCTCACCGTGAAGCTGCTCGCGGTGGGCTCGGTGCCGTTGGCGGTGGTCATGATCTGCACCGCCGAGTGGGCCCTGGTGCTGGTCTTCGGGGAGGCCTATCGCGATGCGGCGAGGGTGCTCCAGCTGCTCGCCGCCTCGCTGCCCCTCCACGCGGTCAACGGCGCCCTCGGCCAGGCCCTCCAGGCGGGCCGCCACCAGGCGGTCATGGTCCGGGTCGTCATCGCCGGTCTGGCGACCCACGTCCTCGGGATCCTGCTCCTGGTCCCCCGCCTCGGCATTGACGGCGCGGCGGTCTCGATGCTCGTCTCGTCGGCGATCGTGACCTCGGGCTCGGCCCTCGGCTTCGACCGCCGGGTGGCCGGGCTCCGCCCGGGGTGGCGCGAGGCGGGGGCGGTGGTCGCGGTCGTCGTGCCGATCACGCTCACCCTGCTCGCACCCGCTCCGTGGCTGGTCCCGGTTGGCGTGGCGGCGCTGACCGCACTGGCGATCGGCGTTGCCGCGGGTGTGGTGTCGAGACCCGAGCTCGAGCAGCTCCGGCGCGTGCTGCGGCTGCGCGACGGGGCCGCCGTCCCGTGAAGATCGCGATCCTCCACCCCTACCCGGTGCACGGCGGCGCGGTCGGCGGCACCACCCGGGTCAACGCGCTCGTCCGCTACCTGGCGCCGCGCCACGAGGTGTCGGTCTTCGCCCACGGCTCGGGCTGCGAGAAGACCGATGCCGCGGCGGTCGCCGACCTCGCCTCGATCGGGGTCGAGCAGCGTCTCGTCGGGCGTCCGCGAGGGTCGGCCCTGGCGCGCCTCGGCTGGGTCCTCGGCAGGCACCCGTACTTCGTCGGTTACAACCGCAACCCCGAGCTCGAGGGAGCGATCGCCCGGCTGTCGGCGACCCGGGGGGTCGACGTCATCCACCTCGAGTTCGGCTATCTCGCGCCGCTGCTGAGCGGGATCGCCGGCGGTCCGTGCCGGGTCCTGGCCGAGCAGGAGACGATGTCGATGGTCGTCGAACGGCTGCGGCGCGTGCCGGTGTGGCGGCGGACGCCGTACGAGTCGTTTCTCGCGACCCAAGGCCGGAAGGTCCGGCGCTTCGAGGCGCGTGTGCTGCCGACCTTCGACCGCCTGTTCGGGATCACCCCCGAGGAGCAAAGGGCGATGTCGGAGATCTCGGGTCGCGAGGTCGGGCTGCTGCCCCACGTGGTGAGCACCCGCCTCTTCGATCCGGGTGGAGCCGCGAGCCGGCAGCCCAACGTCCTGTTTGTCGGCAACTACCGGCACCGGCCGAACCTGCACGGGCTGCTCTGGTTCATCGACGCGATCTGGCCGGTGGTCGCGGAGGGTGCGTCGGAGGCGGTGTTCGAGGTGGTCGGTCCGGGGATCGACGATCGGTTGAAGCGCCGTCTCGAGGGAGGCCGGATCAAGGTCCGCGGACGGGTCGAGGACCTCGCGGCCCGCTATCGCGGGGCGGCGGTTCTGGTCAACCCGATCCTGTCCGGGGGCGGGATGCGCGGCAAGGTGCTCGAAGCCTTCGCCTGCGAGCTGCCGGTGGTGTCCACCCGGATGGGGATGGAGGGGATCGCCGCTCGGGCCGGGCGCGAGGTCCTGATCGCCGACGAGCCCGGCGAATTCGCGCGGCAGGTGCTGCGGTACCTGGAGAGCGCCGAGCTGCGCTCTGCGCACGGTGCGGCGGCGCGGCGGCTCGTCGAGTCGACGTACGACACCCGCGTCGTGTTCGCTCGTCTCGAGGAGGTCTACCGGGAGTGCCTCGCCGGGCACCGGGAACAAGCATGATGCTAGGATGTGTTCTCAAATGAATCAACGAGCAATGGTCGTCGAGCCCGAGCGGGCAGCGCGCCGACGACCTCCTGAACAACGAGCAGGGGAGAACGAGTGAGAGCGATGAACCGACCGGACCAGGCGAAGGGCTGAGACCATGACACGGTCGAGCGCACGCTCCGCCTCTTCTAGGGCAGCTCTCGGGCTGGCCCTGTCGGTCACGCTCGCCCTGGCTTTCGGCGCGGGTCAGGCCGCCGCCCAATGCGGCAACGGCGTGCTCGACGCCGGCGAGCAGTGCGACGACCACAACACCCGCGACGACGACTGCTGCACCTCGACGTGCGAGCTCGTCGAGTGTCCGATCCAGCCCTCGAGCGTCGTCGGCTGGGAGGAGATGGGGCCGTTCTCGGTGGGCGGTCGGGTCACCGCCCTGACCATCGACCCTGCGGACTCGATGCGCGCGCTGGTCGGCAGCCCGGCGGGCGGGATCTGGCAGACCCTCGACGGTGGCGGCTCATGGCAGGTGGTGACGCCGTGGCTCGCCGCGACCCCGATCAGCGCCCTGGCGGTCGACCCGACCGACCCGGAGGTGGTGGTCGCCGGGACCGGCTCGATCGGCGACGGGGGGTCGGTGGGGGCCGGGATCGGGATCATCCGCTCGCCCGATGGGGGCGCCTCGTGGCGGCAGGTGACGATCGGCCAGGTCGTGCCCTACGTGTCCTCGCTGCTCTTCTGGACGGAGGAGCCCGACCGGCTGCTCGTCGGCAGCGACCTCGGGGTCCTGCGATCGCTCGACGGCGGCGAGACCTTCGAGTACGTGCTCCAGGGGCAGGCGATCTCGGATCTGGTCCGCGACCCCCTCGACCCCGACACCGTGGTTGCGCCGGCACGCTCGGGCCTCTTCGTCAGCCGGGACCGGGGCGAGACCTGGGACCGGATCTCGACCTGGCCCCTGCTCGAGACCGACGAGCAGGGCGCGGGTACCGCCGCCGTCGCGGTCTCGCACCTCACCCCGGGGTTGCTCTACGCGGTCGTCCAGGTCTTCGCCGCCTTCAACGAGACCGACCGGGCGCTCCTCCTGAGATCGACCGACGGCGGCGAGACCTACGACCTCCTCGACCCTCCGGCCGGGCTGTGCGGCGACGGCGCCACCTGCGGCTACGGCCTGGCCCTGGCGATCCACCCCGACGACGACGACCTCCTGCTGCTCGGCGGCGACCGGCTCTTCAGATCCGACGACGGTGGGGCGAGCTGGGTCGCCCTCGCCGACCAGGTTTCCAAGGTGCACGAGATCCGGGTCCACTCCGAGGGCGCCCTCGTCGCGGCGGCGACCGGGGTCGCCGCGATCGGTCCGAGCTGGACCGAGGCGATTCCGAGCAACGACGGCCTCGCCATCGCCGGGGTGCTCTCGCTCGACGCGTCGCCCGAGCCCGAGCCGCGGCTGCTCGCCGGGACGGCCGACACCGGGACGATTCTCGGCGTCGGCGGCGCGGCGCCGTGGCAGGTCGTGCTCGGCCCGTCGGAGCAGGCGGGAACCGCGCGGTTCGACCCCTTCGACGACGACCGGCTGTTCGCCGCGAAGCCGCACGGCCGGTTCTTCCGGTCCGACGACGGGGGTCAGAGCTTCGTCCCGATCCAGGACGGCCTCGACCTCGACCAGGCCTCCGCGGCGGTCACACCGCTCGAGCCGAGCACGCTGGTGCCCGACCTGCTGTTCACCGGGCTGCTCCAGCCCTTCGAGTCGACCGATGGCGGCGACTCGTGGCACGTCTTCCGCCCGGAGGGCTTCCCCGAGGTGTCGACGATCGCGGCCTCCCAGGTCGACCCGGACCGGGTGTACTTCGCCCTGTCCTCGGGGGCGACGCTGTTCAAGGCGGACGACATCCACACCGAGGCGCTGCCGATCACCGAGGAGCCGAACCACCGGATCACCTCGGTCTTTCTCGACCCCGCGGCGGAGAACGTGGTCTACGCGGCCCTGGCGAACACCGCCTCGCAGACCGGCCGGGTCTTCAAGTCGTGGAACTTCGGTGTCGATTGGCAGGACATCTCGCCGCCCGGGCTGCCGACCACGACGAGCATCGTCAAGGACTCGTACGGAGCGCTCTACGTCGGCAACGCGGAGGGCGTCTGGCGATCGGCGAACGACGGCTTCTCCTGGGCGCGCTTCCAGGCCGGCCTGCTCGGCTCGGCGGTGAGCACGCTGCGCCTCGGGGTCGACCGGATCTACGCCGGGACCCCGGGTCGAGGGGTCTACTCGATGCCGGTGCTCGGGCTGACCTCGATCGAGAGCATCCCGACCGGCCAGCTCTTCTGGGTCGACGGCGAGCTCGTCCGGACGCCCCACTTCGTGCTCTGGCCGCCCGGCTCGACCCACACCGTCGAGCCCTACCTGCTCCAGACCCGATCGAGCCGTCAGATCTTCGGCTCGTGGAGCGACGGCGGCGCGATCTCTCACGAGGTCGTCGCAGGCGACGGCACCACCGCGATCACCGCGGCGGTCCGCAACCTGTTCCGTCTCGATCTCAGCGCCGAGCCGGCCAGCGGAGGATCGGTGGTCGTCGACCCGCCGACCGCCGACCGGTTCTTCCTCGAGAACCGGGTCGTCTCGTGGGTCGCGATCCCGGCGCCAGACCACCGCTTCGTCGGCTTCACCGGCAACCCGAGCGGCGGCCAGGGCGGGTTCGGCTTCGCGGTGATGGACCGGCCGCGATCGGTGGTCGCCCACTTCGAGCCGCTGTCGATGACGGTCGAGACCGAGCCGCCGGGGCTGGCGCTGACCATCGACGGGCGGCGGACGCCGACCCCGCGCAGCTTCACCTGGGAGGTCGGCTCGGTCCACACCTTCGCGGCCGACGAGCTCGTCGACCTCGACCCGGCCGACCCGGTGGTGCTGGCCTTCGACTCCTGGAGCGACCTGGTCGGGCGCGAGCATCAGTTCACGATGCGCCGGGACACCTTTGTCGCCAGCATCGAGGCGAGGTACGTGACGATCGTCCCCTCCCTCGAGGTCCCGGCCGGCGGGGCGCGATCGGTCCGCACCGAGGGCCGCCGCGTCGCGCCGAGGTACGCGGCGCTGACCCTCGACGCCGGCGCCGCCGAGGCGCCGCCGTCGCTCCAGATCATCCGGGGCGAGATCGGCGGCGAGATCGTCACCGAGGTCGCGGTGGCGCCCGGCGGCCGGCGCTACGACGCGCACGTCGTCGTCGAGGGTGGCACCGGGATCGGGCGGACCCGCCTCGTGATCCACAACCCGGGCGCCGAGGAGGCGGTCGTCGACCTCCTGCTGCGCGACCGCGACGGTCTTCCCCTGGTCGCCCGTTACGGGGTGATGCGAGTCGCTCCGGGCGGACGCGAGGTCGCCCTGCTCGAGGAGCTGGCCTCCCTGGCCGATCCCTACGAGGGGCTGCTGAGCCTGATCTCGGATCAGCCGATCCTCGTCTCCTGCCAGGAGATCAGGTCGAACCTCAGGCCGTCGACCTTCCTCGACCCGATCCTGGTGATCCCGCACCTCGAGGCGGACCGTGGGGTCCCCGACGACGCCGAGCTCCAGACCCTGCTCCTGACGCCCGACACCATCCACCGGCTGGTTCTCGCGAACCCGGGCGCCGCTTCGCTCAGCGGCTCGGTCGAGATCGTCGACGAGTCGGGGCAGCCGCTCGCCCTCGCCGACGGGCAGCCGTCCACCCGGTCCTACGCGGTGCCCGCCGGGGGCTTCGAGGTGATCGGCTTCAGCGCGGCGTCGCCGGGCGGGCCGGGCGTGCCGGTCTCGGCGCGGATCCACATCGACCCGGGCTCCGGGCAGGAGCCGCCCCTGGTCCAGCTGGTCGAGGAGCAGGCGGTCGACCCGGGTCAGGGGAACCCGGTCTTCCTGCCGCGCACGATTCCCCCGTCCCAGCTGGCGGTGTCGTTCGCTCTGCCCGTCGACCTCGCGCGGCGGGACACCGGCGCGATCCTCACCAACCCGAGCCCGTCGGCCCCGGTCACCGTGAGCTTCGAGCTGCTCGACGAGTCGGGAAGCGTCGAGGACACGACGGAGATCGTCCTGGCCGCCGATCGCCAGCGTCTGGTCCTCGTCGGCGAGCTCTTCCCGGGTATCCCCGCCGATCATCGCGGATCGGTCGTGGCATCGAGCGGTGCGCCGATCTGGACGGTCGGCGTGCTGCGGCTGGTCAACGGGCGGGGGGAGCAGATCCTGGCCGGCTTCCCGGCCCCCGGAACCGAGGCGCCGGACCCCAACGGAGGCCCCGCGACGGTGTACCCGTTTGCCGTCGACGGCGACTCCTGGTCCTCCGAGTGGTGGCTGCTGGGCTCGCTGTCGAACGGCGCGACGGCGGTCGGCCTGACCTTTACCGGAGAGCGGGGGGAGCCCCTGCGCCTGCCGATGGAGTGGCCATGACATACCCAGAGGCACACGGACCGAGGCGTCCGGCGGGATGGCGCGCCCGGATCGGGACGGCGGTGCTCCTCGCGACCGCGGTGGTGGGTGCGGCGCCCGCCGCGGCCCAGGTTGGACCGCGGGCGACCTCGACGATCACCGTCGACTTCTCGGCGGTCCAGCGCCAGATCCCCGCCACCCTGTTCGGTCAGAACCTGCAGACCATCGAGCGCGGCGAAGGCGTCGTCAAGGTCGACGGCGAGTACGACACCGAGATCCTCGAGCTGCTCAACGAGGCCAAGATCACCACCCTGCGCTACCCGGGCGGCACCGCCGCGGACTACTTCCACTGGTGGCAGGCGCTCGGACCGAGGTCGGCACGACCGCCGCAGTCGTCCGGCTATCTCGACGAGTTCTACCGGCCGGACGTCGGCCCGGACGAGTTCATCGAGCTCTCGACCGCGCTCCGGGCGGTGCCCTTCCTGACCGCCAACACCGGGACCGGGAGTGCCGACGAGGCGGCGGCGCTCGCGGCCTTCTTCAACTCGAAGGGCTTTCCGGTGGTCTACTGGGAGGTCGGCAACGAGATCTACTTCGAGGGCATCGGCCCCAACGGGCTCCAGGGCCTGCCCCCCGATGTCTACGCCGGCAAGGTCATCGATTACGCGTCGGCGATTCGCGCGGAGGCGCCCTACGCCAAGATCTTCGCCGCTGCGGTGATCGGGCCCGAGGAGGACGACAGTTTCTGGAACGCGGTGGTGCTCGGGCTCGCCGGCCCCTTCGTCGACGGCATCAGCGTCCACAACGCCTACTTCCCGCTCTACGGTTACCTCCCCGACGGGTCGATCCCGTCCGATCACTACCTGTACAACGCAATGCTCGCCAGCACCAAGGCGGTCGAGGCGTCGATGGCCGTGCTCGAGAGCCAGCTCGAGAGGCTCGGCAAGCTGATCCCGATCTTCGTCACCGAGTATGACGGGATCTTCTTCCCCGACGAGGAGTACGAGGACCCCGAGATCACCCTCCGACGCAACCCGACCCTCGCCTGCGCCCTGTTCAACGCGAGCGTGCTCCACATCATGATGCGGCACGACCGGGTGCTCGGGGCGCACCACATGTCCCTGGCCGGCGGAAAGTACGGCTCGCTGGTCGGCATCGACGGCGACGCCCATTACCGCAACCCCCAGTTCTACGTCCACCGCGAGTACGCGAGGGAGGCCGGGAATCTGGTGACGCGGGCGACGGTCGATTCCGAGGATGCGCTCTTCGGGTCCGGTCCGATCGCGCTGCTGTCGGGGCAGACCGGCGTCCCGATGCTCGACGCGCTGGCGACCCGGGCCCCCGGCGGCGGCGCCTACACCCTTTTCGTCGTCAACCGGAGCCTGACCCACACCGTCGATGCGACGGTCGAGCTCGAGGTGCCGACCGGGCTCCGGGGCACGGTGTCGGTGCTCGATGGTCCGTACCCGGGCTCGAGGAACGACGCCGACAATCCGCTCCGGGTCGCGCTGGTCACCGAGGACTTCGACGCGACCGGGTCCTTCAGCCACTCCTTCGCCCCGCACTCACTGACCATCTTCCGGTGGACGCGGGAGCAGGGTGTCCGCGCGACGGGAGGACGGGTGCCGTGAGGATCGCGATCTACTACCCCTGGCTCTACCTGACCAGCGGCGCCGAGCGGACGATCCTCGAGATTGCCCGGCGCAGCCGGCACGGCGTCACCGTGTTCACCAACGAGTACCAGCCGGACGCCACCTTCCCCGAGCTCCGCGATGTCGACATCCGGGTGCTCGAGCGCGTTCCGGTCCAGCGCGATCTCCGGTCGGTCGCCCGGGCGGCGGCGACGATCCTCGGGCAGAGGCTCGATCTCGAGGGCTTCGACGCCCTGCTCGTGGTGTGCGAAGGCCTCGGCGACTTCACCGTGCTGCGCCGGCCCTCGGTCCCGGCCTTCTGCCTCTGCCTGACCCCGCTGCGGATCGCCTTCGACCCGTTCTACCGGGCAAACTACCTCGCCGAGCAGCCGACCGCGAAACGGCTGGTGGTGCGTGCCGGCAGCGCGGCCTTCCGGATCGCGGACCGGCGGATGTGGCGGAGCTACCGCCGGGTCTTCCCGATCAGCGAGGAGGTCCGGCGCCGGATCCTCGCCGGACGGTTGGCGCCGGAGTCCAAGCTCGAGGTCCTCCAGCCGGGGATCGACCTGTCCGCCTTCGTCCCATCGACCGCGGAGGACCGGACCTTCTTCCTGCCCGGCCGGATCATGTGGACCAAAAACCTCGAGCTGGCGATCGAGGGTTTCAAGCGCTTCCACGCGCGCCAGCCCGGTCCGAACGGGTGGCGGCTGCGGATCGCCGGGATCGTCGACCGCAAGAGCCAGCCCTATCTCGAGAGGCTGCGCCAGATGGCCGCCGGCGACCCCGCCATCGAGTTCATGATCCGGCCCTCCGACCAGGAGATGCTGGCGAGCTACCGGTCCTGCTTCGCGACCCTGTTCACCGCCTTCAACGAGGACTGGGGTCTGGTGGTGATCGAGGCCATGGCCTCGGCCAAGCCGGTGATCGCGGTCAACCGCGGAGGCCCGCGGGAGATCGTCCGCCACGGGTTCGACGGCCTGCTCGCCGAGCCCGATCCCGAGCATTTCGCCGATGCCATGCAGCGGCTCGCTTCGGAGCCCGGGCTGTACGAGAGGTTGGCGGGCAACGGCCCGGGGAGCGCCGCCCGGTTCGACTGCCAGGCCTTCGTCGACCGGCTCGACACCGCCCTCGAGGCCGGAATCGGGGGGCGGTGATGGCGGGTCACGGCGAAGAGCGCGGGCGGGAGACGGAGGAGGTGTCGATGGCGGTCACCGGAGACGGTCTCGAGGAGACGTTCAACAGGATCGCGGAGGCCGTCGGGCGCAGGAAGAGGGCGTTCGTGGTCGTCGCGCTCACCGTCTTCCTCGCGATCCAGGCGCTCGCCTTCTTCTGGCCGGGGAAGTTCGCCGCCCGCGCCGCCCTCCTGATCCAGAGCAACCGGCTGACGCCGCAGCTCAACACCAACCCCCAGGACCCGCCGACCATCATCACCGGGGGCGTGACCGAGGAGGACGTCAACTCGGAGATCGCCATCCTGACCAGCAACGACGTGCTGACCCGGACCGTCGAGTCGACCGGGCTCGGTCTGGTCCCGCCGCCCTGGTACCTGCGGCTCCTCTTCGCCCCGCTGCGCGGCTACGAGCGGCTCTACGCCTGGTACCACGAGCTGCCCTACGCGAGCGATGTCGACCGCGCCCCCGAGGGGCTGCTCCGGTCGGTCACCGCCGAGCGGCTCAAGGACTCCGACGTGCTCGTCGTCGAGTACCGGGCGGGCGACCCGGAGTTCGCCGAGATCGTCCTGGGCGAGCTCATCAAGCACTACCTCGAGCGCCACGTGACGGCTCACACCAGCCTCCAGGCCGAGCCTTTCTTCGGCTCCCAGGCGGCACTTCTCGAGGACGAGCTGCGGCGCCTCGAGACCGAGCTCGCCGACCTCCAGCTGGCGATCGGCGCGGTCGACGTCGAGGCCGAGCAGTCGATCCAGCTCGGGATCGACGGCGGTCTCCGGGAGGAGGCGGCCCTGGTCGGGCGGAGGATCGCCGAGCTGTCCGCGACGATCGCCGAGTACGACCGGATCGTCGCCGACGCGACCGAGTCGGGCAGGGTGCTCGGGACCGCTCCGCAACGGGATTCGATCCTCGACGACCTCAAGGCCCAGGCCCTCCGCCTCGAGCTCGAGCAGATCGATCTCGAGAGCCGCTACGCCTCCGACTTTCCCCTGGTCGAGGAGAACGAGAGGAAGCTCGAGGCGACCCGGCGGGCGCTCGAGCTCGAGCGACGGAATGTCCGGGACCACAGCCCGACCCTGGCTCAGGTCGACATGGAGCGGGCGAGGGCGGAGGCCGAGAAGGCGGGTCTCGAGGAGCGCCGGGTGGTGCTCGACGAGCAGGTCGCCGCCTCGAGGGAGCGGTTGATGGAGCTCGAGCGGACGGCGATGGAGATCGACCGGGTGCGGCGACGGATCCGCACGGTCGAGGAGCGCTACACGAGCTATCTGTCGCGCAGCGAGCAGGCGCGGGTCGACGCCGAGCTCGACCAGCGGCAGGTGACCAACGTGACCGTCGTCCAGCAGCCGGTGGCCTCGCTCAGGCCGGTCCGCCCGAAGAAGTCGATCGTGCTGCTGGTCTCGGTGCTCGGCGGGGCGCTGGCGGGTCTCCTGGCCGGTCTCTGGCTCGAGATCCGGCAGGTCGGGCTGGCCGCCGTGCTCGCCGCGCTGGCGGCGGGCGAGGCCCGGTCATGAGGCTCGGCGCAGAGAGCACGGCGTCGGCAGGCGCCGTCCCGGCGGCGGACGGCTCGGCCCTCGGCCACGCCGAGAGGGTGGTCAACCGGGACAGCGCGGCGGCCCGGGCCCGCCACCTCCTCCGCTCGCTCGTGATGTTCGGCGCCAACCGGGTCGTCGGCCCGCTGCCGGGGCACCGGCTCCGGCTCCTCTACTACCGCCGGCTGCTCGGCTGGAGGATCGGCGAGCGGTCGAGCATCCACCACGGGCTCAAGATCTTCGGGGGCCGGGGGCGGGTGACGATCGGCAACCGGAGCACGCTCCAGATGGACTGCCTGATCGTCGGCGCCGGGATGGACGACCTGGTGATCGGGAACGACGTGGCGATCGCCTACCAGGCCAAGCTGGTCATGGGCAGCCACGACATCCTGTCGCCGGGGTTCGACGGGATCACCGGTCCGATCACCATCCACGACCACGTCTTTGTCGGCACCGGGGCGATCATCCTGCTCGGCGTGACCCTCGGCGAGGGCTCGGTGGTGACCGCGGGCTCGGTCGTGACCAAGAGCGTTCCGCCCTTCTCGATCGTCCGCGGCAACCCGGCCCAGGTCGTCGGCCGCAGGCCGCACGATCTCGCCTACTCGGCCGAGCACTTCTGGCCCTTTCACTGAGCGCAGCGGCAGCCCGAGCGAACGAGGAATCGACCCATGGACTTCTCCTTCACCCCCGAGCAGGACGAGCTCCGACGGCGGACCGTCGACTTCGCGCGCGCCGAGCTCAACGACGGCCTCGTCGAGCAGGAGCGCGCGGGCGCCTTCTCGCGTGAGAAGTGGCGAAAGGCGGCGGGCTTCGGCATCCTCGGCCTGCCCATCCCCGAGGAGTACGGCGGCTCGGGCTGCGACCTCGTCACCACGGTGTGCACGATGGAGGGGCTCGGCTACGGCTGCGCCGACAGCGGGCTGATCTTCTCGCTCAACGCCCACGTCTGGGCCGCCGAGACGCCGATCCTGCGCTTCGGCACCCCGGAGCAGAAGCAGCGCTACCTGCCGCGCCTCGTCTCCGGCGAGTGGATCGGCGTCCATGCGATCACCGAGGAGGGCTCGGGCTCCGACGCGTTCAACCTCTCGACCACCGCACGACGGGTCGGCGACCGGTACGTCCTGAACGGGTCGAAGGTGTTCATCACCAACGCCCCGGTCGCCGATCTCCTGGTGGTCTTCGCGACGGTCGACCGCGAGCTCGGTCGGGACGGGATCTCGGCCTTCCTGGTCGAGCGCGAGACCCCCGGGGTGTCGGTCAGCCGGGACTTCGACAAGATGGGGCTGCGGACGGCGCCGCTCGGCGAGGTCTACCTCGACGGCTGCGAGATCGCGGTCGAGCAGCGGCTGGGTGGGGAGGGGGCCGGGGCGGCGATCTTCAACTCGTCGATGGACTACGAGCGTGCCTGCATCCTGGCGGCCAACGTCGGGACGATGGAGCGGCAGCTCGAGCGGTGCATCGAGCGCGCCCGCGAGTGGCGGCGCTTCGGTCAGCCGATCGGCAAGTTCCAGGCGGTCTCGAGCAAGATCGCCGACATGAAGGTCCGGCTCGAGACCGCGCGGCTGATGATCTACCGGACGGCGTGGCTCAAGGACCAGGGCCGGCGGGCCGGGCTCGAGTCGGCGATGGCCAAGCTCTACGTCAGCGAGTGCATGGTCGAGTCGAGCCTCGAGGCGATCCGGGTCTTCGGCGGCTATGGCTATGTCGCCGAGTACGGTATCGAGCGCGATCTGCGCGACGCGGTGGGGGGCACGCTGTACTCCGGGACGTCGGAGATCCAGCGGATGATCATCGCCCGCCACCTGGGGCTGTAGGCGTGGCGCTGTCCCTCGTCGACCTGCTGGGCGATGCCTCCCGCGATCACGCCTCGGACCGGGCGGTCGCCCTGCCGGGCGCCGGCGAGCTGAGCTATCGCCAGCTCGACCTGGCGAGCCTCGCGGTCGCCCGGACCCTCGCCGCGGCGGGGGTCGGCAAGGGCGACCGGGTCGGTCTGGTGCTCCCGAAGAACCTCCACGCCGTGGTCGGCCTGTGGGGCGCGATGCGGGCCGGAGCGGCCTATGTTCCGATCGACCCGGCCTCGCCGGCGGACCGGGCGGCGTTGATCGCCGCCGACTGCCGGATGGCGGCGATCCTGGCCTCGGCCGAGCTCGCCGAGACCGTCGACGCGGTCCGGCGACGGGTCCCGGGCCTGCGGGTGGTGCCGCTCGACGGACCTGCCGGGCTGTTCGCGGACGGCCTCGACCGGCCTCCCGGCGACGCCGGCGAGGCGCCGGGGCGCCGTCTGCCCGCGGTCAACGTACGCGACCTCGCCTACATCCTCTACACCTCCGGCTCGACCGGGGTGCCGAAGGGCGTGATGGTGTCGCACGGCGCGGCGCTGTCCTTCGTCGAGTGGGCGGCGAGGCGTTTCGGGCTTGCACCGGACGACGTGCTGTCGTCCCACGCCCCGCTCCACTTCGACCTCTCGACCTTCGACTTCTTCGCCTCGTGCCTGGCCGGTGCGAGCGTCGTCGTCTTCGACGAGGAGACCGTCCGCTTTCCCATGGCCGCCGCCGACCTCCTCGAGTCGGCGGGGATCACCGTCTGGTACTCGGTGCCCCGGGCGCTGCGCACGATGCTGCGGATGGGCCGGCTCGCGGAGCGCGACCTGGGCCGCCTGCGGACCGTGCTCTTCGCCGGCGAGCCCTACCCGGCGGACGAGCTGCGCGAGCTGCAGCGCGCCTTGCCCGGCGTGTCGCTCTTCAACCTGTACGGACCGACCGAGACCAACGTCTGCACCTACTGGGAGGTCCCGCCGCCGGGCGTCTGGACCTCGTCGTCGGTCCCGGTGGGCGTCGACTGCGAGAACTGCGAGGGCGTGGTGGTCGACGAGGACCTCCGGCCGGTGCCGGACGGGACGGCGGGCGAGCTGCTGGTGCGTGGCGGGACGCTGATGGAGGGGTACTGGGGCGACCCCGAGAAGACCGCCCGGTCGTTCGTCGGCGACTTCCGCTACCCCCACCTGTCGGACCGCTTCTACCGAACCGGGGACATCGTGGCGCGACGGGCCGACGGCAACTACGACTTCTTCGGGCGGGCCGACCACATGGTCAAGATCCGCGGCTACCGGGTCGAGCTCGGCGAGATCGAGGCGGCCCTCCACCGCTTCGACGGAGTGGTCGAGGCGGCGGTCGTCGCGGTCGACTCGCGACGGCGGGCCGGCGAGGACCGCGAGCTCGTCGCCTTCGTGGTCGCAAACGGCGGGAGCGGCGACCGGGAGGAGGTCACCGCCTCGCTCAAGGCCCACCTCGAGGCGATCGTGCCCAAGTACATGATACCGGCGAGCTTTGTCTGGCTCGACCGGCTCCCCGCGACCTCGACCGGCAAGGTCGACCGACAGCGCCTGGCCGGCCTGGCCGAGGCCGCGTCGGGCTGACCGGGATCAGAGCCTCGCCTCGACCACCAGGCGCTCGGACAGGCCGGCGCGGTCGAGGGCGGCGACGAGCGGCGCCATGGCCAGCCGGGAGAGCTCGGTGGCCGCCTTCTTGAGCCCGACCGGCGGGCGGTAGTCGGTCACGTCGGCGGGGCTGGCGGTCGGACGGGCGCCGTTGGCGGCGCCATTGCCGTGGCTAGGGGCCCAGACCAGCCCGCGCAGCAGACCGAGGGTGTAGAGGGACCCGCGCAGGCTCCAGAGCGGCTCGGCGAGGGTCGTGACCTCGCGGACCCGGAAGCCCGCCCGCTCGACTAGGCGGGCGAGGGTCGTCGGCGTGTAGTGGACGACGTGCTGATCCGGGCGGAGGTCGCGCCACCCGGGACCGTGCACCCGCGATCCGAGGGAGGCGAAGTTGGGGACCTCGACGAGCAGACGCCCGCCGACCCGGGGCCGGATCTCGTCGCGCAGGAAGCCGAGGGGGTCGTGGATGTGCTCGAGCACGTGGTGGAGGGTGACCAGGTCGTACCGCTCGTCGTCGGGCAGCTCGGCGAGGGAGGCGACGACCGGCACCCCGAGCTCGCCCTGCACCCGCTGTCGTGCGTAGTCGGCGATCTCGACCCCGGTACACCGCCAGCCGCGGGCCAGCGCCCGTCGCAGAAAGGTCCCGGTCGCGCAGCCGACGTCGAGGACGCTGCCGTGCAGGCCGCTGGCCTCGATCCGCCCGAGCTCGTCGTCGAACCGTTTCGCGTCGTATGTCTGGGCGAACACCGAGTCGAAGGCATAGCCGCCGGTGTCGTCGCCGACGAAGTACCGCTCGTCGTACTCGAAGGCGGGCCGCTCGCGGGTCGCGACGAGGCCGCAACGGGCGCAGCGCTCGAGGAGACCGCCGTACAGGGGCTCGGTCGGCGCATGGCCGTCCGCGCCGTCGAGGCATCCGAGGTGGTCGAGTTGCCGAAGACCTGCGTCACGCGTCATGCTCAATCCCTTCAAGATGATGATCGGCGTCCGGACGGCCGGCGGCCAGGGCGCCGTACAGCAGACCGATGTTGACCCAGAGCAGCGACCGGAGCGGCTCGAGCCGGTGGGAGAAGTCGGCGAGCTGCGACACCGCGAAGCCGCACAGGCCGGCGAGGATGGCGATGGCCAGCCAGAGGCAGCGGCGGTCGACGACCCTCGCCAGCCGGGCTCGCGCGGTGATCAGGATCGTCGCCATGAGCGCCAGGACGAGGAGCAGCGCCGGCAGACCGCTCTCGGCGGCCTCGAGCAGGTAGAGGTTGTGGACGACCGCGGGGAAGTACTCCATCACGTCGTCCGGGTCGTAGGCCTCCATCGTCTCGATGAAGCTGTTGAGCCCGACGCCGGCGATCGGGTGGGCGGCGATCATTCTGAGCGCGATCCTGTTGAGCTCGAACCGGACCTCGAGGTTGCCGGCCTGGCTGGCGGTGAGGCGCTCGACGATGCGTGGCCCGAGGGCGACGCCGACGACGAGCGCCGCGGCGAGGCCGAGGAGGATGATCGAGCGCAGCTGTCGCGGGCTGACCAGCGATCGGCGCCAGGCGAGCCCGGCCATCACGGCGCCCGCCACCGCGGTCGAGATCCAGGCGCCACGGGACAGGGTCAGACCGAGGCCGAGCAGGGCGACGACGGCCGCGAGGGCAAGACCGGCCCGCAGCAGCCTCGACCGGGCCCCGAGGGCGCCGCCGGCGAGAATCGGCAGCGCGAGCATCAGGAAGTTCGCATAGACGATCGGGTGGTCGAAGAGCCCGGCCGGGCGGAGACGCTCGGCGCCGGTCTGAAGGCTCTCGGTGACCAGCGCGGCGGGCCCGCCTCCGAGACCGACGCCGATCGGTCGCCCGGTCGCCGCCTGGGCGGCGGCAAAGCCGGTGTGGAGGATGACGAGGGCCGCGACGATCGCCAGGACCACCCCGACGTACTCGCGTCTGAACATGGCGGCAGCGACCGCCGCGAGGAGGAGAGCGTGAATCGCCGAGGCGATCTCGAACAGGGCGAGGGGCCGGCTCGGCGCACCGATCGCGGATACCAGGTACTGGCCGAGGAGCATCGCATACAGGATCAGGACAGACCAGGGAATCCGGTTCCGCACGACCCCGGAGAGACGACCGAGAAGGGCGATGGGGAGCAGGGCGAGGACGACGAGGTCGGCCGCCGAGACCCGGATGCCGGGCCATCCGCCGACGTGCTCGCGGTACAGGAGGTAGGCGTCGACCGGGACGGTGACCAGCGCGACCAGCGCGGCGTAGAGAACCCCGGGAAGGGCGCGTGACGCGGTCAGGGCGAGCAGGCCGAGCGCCGCGATCGCGGCGAGACCGGCGAGACCGAGCAGGGCGTTGCGCGCCGGCTGCCCGGCGATTGCGGCGAGGGGAACCGCCAGGGCCAGACCGATCGCCACCAGGGCGGCAGGCGGGATCTCGGCGGGCGAGATTCGTGCGTCGGTCATCGTCGGGGCTCCGGCTGCACCGCGCGCTCTCCCCGGTTACGAGTCCAGCGCTTCCATCAGGAAGAGCAGACCGCTCGAGATGGTCGGCGGCGACAGGGCGTGGAAGGCGTCGAGGACCATGATGTGGCTGTCCAGGGTGATCGCCGGCGATGCCGGAGGGTCGCAGTGGCCGACGACGTAGACGTCGATGTGGTGGCCGAGCTGCTGGCGGAGGAGCGAGTACAGCAGCTGCTGGTCGAGGGGGACGACGTTGTCGGCCTCGGCGGAGACGACCAGGGTGGGTGCGGTCTGGACGTAGATGCCCGGGATCGTCGAGCGTGCCGCGTAGTCGGCATCCGGGCAGAAGGGACGGCCGCAGATGACGTTGTCGATCACCTCGGCGAGCGCCGGACCCCCGATGTCCCAGTCGATCGAGCCACCCTCGCAGGTCGGCTCGACCTCGGGGGTCCAGCTTGTCCGGTGGAAGTCGACGAGCGCCTTCCAGTCGGAGGGCGGCACGAAGGCGACCACCGCCTTGAGGTCGGGGATCTTCGCCGCCGCCCGAAGGGCGACGCAGCCGCCGACCGACCCGCCGACCAGCCCGACCCGCGCGGGATCGGCGACCTCGAGCGAGCGCAGCATGATCGCGCCGGCCGCCACGTCGTCGGCCTCGCCTAGGCAGAGCTCGAGCTGGCCCTCGCCGCCGTCCTGGCCGCGGTAGGACGGGGCGAACGCGGTCCGATCGTGGAGCAGCGCCCAGTTGATACAGGTCTGGAGCATGTCGCCGTCGGGGTTTTCGAAGATCCCGCCGAAGCCTCCGTGCAGGTGGATGACGGCCGACCGGGCGAGACCGTCGTCGGGGTAACAGAGGAGACCGCCGACCGCGAGATCCGACGACGAGTAGGCGACGAGGTCGACCGCGACCCCGAACCCGGTCACCAGGCGTTCGCGGGCCAGGAGCTCGCCGTCGCCGGGCGTGCTGAGGCTCTTCGGCTCGGCGCCGAACCCGGGCTCGGGGCCGGGGGCCAGCGACGGGGAGGAGCAGGCGGATCGCAGGGCGAGGCGGGCCAGCTGAGCGCCCGGCGAGAGGAGGGTCTGCCGTGCCGCCGGGAGTCGTTGCGCCTGGTCGCAGGCGTGACGGCGGATGCCCTCGATCACCGCCCGGCCGCGCTCGACGGTGGTGGCGCCCGGCTCGGCAGCGGCGACGGCCCCGGGGGAGGGGAGCGCAACGAAGCCGGCCAGGACGAGAGCGAGGGGGAGGCGTTTCATCGTTGTGAAATGTCAACACCGTCGACGAGGTTTTATTCCTTGTTCAACTGTGTTACTGTTCAGTCTCTACAAACAGCTGTTCGACCTGAAGCAAGCATCGAGCGTGCCGGAGGTCCAGTGAGCGTGACGAAGGCGGTCATCCTGGCGGGAGACCCGGGGTCGGCGAGGTTTCCCTTCGCCAACTACTACCCGAAGCTCGGGCTTCCGGTGGCCAACGAGCCGTTGCTCTGCCACCTGGTCCACCACCTGCTCGTGGCCGGGGTCAGCGAGGTCGCGGTCTCGGCCGGCGAGCACTTCGCCCTGCTCAAGGCGATGGCCGGCAGGGTCAACCGGCAGTGCGATCTCGGGGTCCGGGTGCGGGTGGTCAAGGAGCCGATCCCCCTCGGCACGGCGGGCGCGCTCGGTAACCTGCGGGGCTTCGTCGGCGACTCCACCGTGCTCGTCCTCACCTCGAGCGCCTTTCTCCCGGGGTATGACCTGCGCGGCGTGGTCGACCGCCACCGCTCGAGCGGCGCCGCCCTGACCGCGGTTGTCGAGAGGTGCGGTCCGAGGCCGGCGAGCCTCGAGAACTTCAAGCTCGACCCGGACGGGAGGATCAGGGAGTACATCATCCTGCACGCCTCGCGCGACCGTCGGGACCCGGCCCGCTGCTTGCCCGGGCAGCACCCCGAGCGGCGGGAGCACCTGTGCTCGGCGGGGATCTACGTCGTCGACCCGGAGGCGCTCGCCGTGATCCCGGAACGCTCCGGGTACATGGACATCAACGAGCAGCTCCTGCCGGCGTTGCAGCGCGCCGGGGTTCCCGCGAAGGCGATGCCGGTCGACGGGCCGCTGCCCAAGATCATCGGCCTGCTCCAGTACTTCGAGGCGAACCGGCGGACCCTCCTGCTGCCCGGCGAGGACCAGGACTTCGTCTTCCGGAACAGCCGGCAGATCGGTGAGAAAGTGTGGGTCGGCCGGGACGTCGAGATCGCCGACGGGGCGAGGATCGTCGGTCCGGTCCTCCTCGGGGACCGCTGCCACATCGCCGAGGGCGCCGAGATCGTCGGGCCGGTGGCGATCGGTGCGGACGGCCACGTCGAGACCGGTGCACGGGTCGAGAACAGCTTCCTGGGCGTCGCCTCGAGGGTCGGTCGGATGGCCTCGGTCGAGGGCAGCCTGGTCGCCGAGCGGGGCGTCGTTCGCAAGGGAGAGCGGCTCCGCCAGGGGGTGGTCGTCAACGCCAAGGACCTCAGAGGCGGGATCTCGCTGGTCCCGTTGACCCATGACGACGGCTTCCGGGTGATCCTCCGCCACGGCCGGTTCGTCCCGAGCATCGTCAACCGGCGCCGCTTCTTCTTCGTCGTCAAGCGGCTGGTCGACCTCACCGCCTCGGCGGCGATGCTGGTGGTGCTGTCACCGGTGCTCGCGGTGATCGCCGCCGCGATCCGGATCTCGGATGGGGGCCCGGTCATCTACTCCCAGGAGAGGTGCGGGAGGGGTGGCCGGAGCTTCAAGATGTACAAGTTCAGGACGATGGTCGTCAACGCCCACGAGATGCAGCGCGAGCTCGCCGCCAAGAAGGACGTCGACGGGCCGATGTTCAAGCTCGAGAACGACCCGCGGGTGACCCGGATCGGCCGGTTCCTGCGCGACACCAGCCTCGACGAGCTGCCCCAGCTGGTCAACGTGCTCAAGTCGGAGATGAGCCTGGTCGGGCCGCGGCCGCTGGTCATGGAGGAGATGGACTTCGCCCCGGTGTGGCGGGACATCCGGCTCCAGGCGACCCCCGGGATCACCGGCCTGTGGCAGGTCAACGGGCGCGACAAGGTGTCGTTCCACGACTGGATCAAGAACGACATCCGCTATGTCAAGGAGCAGTCGCCGGCGCTCGACGCGAAGATCCTGCTCAGCACCTTCAAGGTGCTGCGCAACGGTCGCCGTCTCTGATCCGTCCTAGCCCGGACTATGCCTATCCCCTTGAGTCAGGGTGGGGTGCTTTCGTTCCCGATCCCGATCCCGTTCCCGATCCCGTTCCCGATCCCGTTCCCGATCCCGACTCACGCGCGCCCCAGCCGTCGGCATCTCGATCCAGTCGATGGCCGAGCTGCGGGCGGGAGGCCCGCGTCACCAGCTCCTTCGTGCTCGCCTTCGTGTCTTGGTGTCTTCGTGGTTGCGACGCGATCAGAACCTGAGCGATCCGGGTAGGTATGGCCCGGCCTAGCGGCGCTCGGCGACCAGGCTGACGATCGAGCTCGGTGGGATGTCGAGCACGATCTCCGGCGCGGGCGCGCAGGGGAGGGGCTGGGGTGCGATTCCGCCCCGGGCCACCGTCGAGCGCGTGAGGGCGGGGCCGTTGACCGTCGCGGGGGAGGCGGCGCCGATCACCCGGCAGTCGGCCGACGCGGCGTCGAACCCGCTCGCCGCGACCGTCGTCCTGAGGGTCCGATCGAGGCTGCGGTTGACGAGCATCACGGTCAGCCGGCGTCCGTCGTCGCCCACCGCGGCCTGGGCGAGGAGGTCCGGGACGTCGCGGTGGGGGTTGACGATCCCCAGCCGCTCGGCGCTGAAGACCGGGCCGCTGACCGACGAGGCGACGAGGGTGCTCTCGAACCTCGTCCGGTAGAGCGAGTAGAGGTGGTAGGTCGGCGTCGTGATCAGACCCTCGTCGGTGTCGGTGACGAGACCTCCGAACCAGCGGTGGATCGGGTTGGTGTAGCAGGCCATGAAGACCCGGGGATCGTCGATCAGGACGTGGAGCACCGACGCGGTGTAGAGGGCGGCGGCGAGGGTCCGGGTCTGGTCGACGTACCAGGCGTGGGTCTTCCGATCGGAGCTGAGGCCGAAGAACGGGCCGAGCTCGGTCACCGCGATCGGGGCGCCGCGGTTGACCGGCGACGCCGAGTCGACCATCTCGGCGACCCGGCGCAGGTTGTCGGCGGTCTGGAGAGCGGCGGCGTACAGGCTGCGATAGGCCCGGTCGCGGTCCGCGGCCCGTTCGAAGTCGACCGAACCGTCGAGGATCACCGGCGCATAGGCGTTGTGGACCGCGATGAAGTCGGCGGGGGAGTCGAGACCGCGGAGCATCTGCTCGCTCCAGCCGCGCTGGGCCGCGGGGGCGAGCGGGAAGGCGCCCGAGTCGAGGTGGGCGATCGCCCCGACCTTGGCATCCGGCGTCGCGGCGAGGATGGCGCGGCGATACGCCGGGAACGCCGCCGCATAGTCGCCCGCCGAGCGGTGGATCTCGCGGCCGTTGGGCTGGTCCTTCTCGGGGTCGCACAGATAGGTCTCGTTGCCGACCTCCCAGAACCGTGCGGGACGTCCGAGCTCGCGGAGGTGGGCGGCCCAGGCGCCGGCCTCGGCGGCGGTGCCGGTACCGAGGTTGGCGGTGATCAGCGCGTCGGCGCCGAGCGCCTCGAGCAGGGTGACCAGCTCGGGGCTCCCGAAACGGTGCTCCTCGACCGCGCCGCTGAAGGCGTTGCGGCTGCGGCCGCGCTCCCCGGCCGGTCCGGTGCCGAGCCGCCAGTTGTAGTAGTCGGCGTGGATCCCGCCGGGAAAGCGGAAGAGCGGGATCGCGAGCGGGCGCAGGAGCTCGACGGCTTCGCGACGCAGCCTCCCGGTCGTCGGGTCGAGCAGACCGAGACCGTTCTCGACCCACTCGATGTGCATCCCGAAGAGGAGCGGGCTGACGTCGTGGCGCGGGGTGGAGGGGTCGATGGTGACGCGGGCCTCGTGCCTCGTCGGGGCTGCCGGGCGGTCGCCGGTCCCGGCATTCGTCGCCGGACCGCACGACACGGTCGCGAGGAACGACAGCGTCGCGGTGATCGAGACTCTCAACTGGCGCATGAGAGGAGCTCCTCATACAGGCCGGTGAAGCGGCCGGTCATGGTCTCGAGGCTGAACTGCGCCTCGAACCGCCGGCGGGCCGCGGCGGCCCTGGCTGCCGCCATGGCCGGGCTCTCGAGCAGCCTGAGCACCGCATCGGCGAGGGCCGAGTCGTCGCCGCGGGGGACGATCTCGGCCTCGTCGGGGCCCACCGCGTCGAGGCAGCCCGGGACGTCGGTCGTGACGATCGCCCGTCCGGTGGCCATGTACTCGAGCAGGACGAAGGGCAGACCCTCCCAGTTCGACGAAATCACCGCGACGTCGAGCAGGGGCAGGAAGGGGACATCGGATCGGCTCCCCGCCCAGCGGAGCCTGCCGTCGAGGCCGAGGGCCGAGGCCTCGGCCTTGAGCGGCGCTTCGAGCTCGCCGCCGCCGACCACGAGGAACTGGGCTGGAACCCGCCCGGCGACGGCTGCCGCGGCCCGGAGGAAGACATCGATCCCCTTCTGGGGGTGGAGCCGGCCGACGATCCCGACCACCGGCACGCCGTCGACTAGCCCGAGCTCCCGCCGTACCGCCTCGACCTCGGCGGGCGATGCCTCGGGGACCGGGATGCCGTAGTAGATCAGGTGGAGCCGGTCGCGGTCGACATACCCCTCTTCGAGCAGCCGCTCGGTGTCGCTCGTGCAGCCCGAGATCACCGCATCGGCGCGACGGCAGACGGCCCGTTCGGCCGCCTTGCGCAGCCCGACGGTGAGCCGGCCGTAGTTGTGGTGGTGGAAGCCGTGCTGGTCGTAGATCAGCGGCGAGGCGAGACCGAAGAAACGGCGGGCCAGGGTGCAGTAGGCGGTCGCCACCAGGCCGTGGCCGTGCACAACGTCGATTGCCGAGCCGGCGGCGATCCCGGCCACCGCCCGGGCCGGTCCCGGGCGGAACCGCTTGTCGAAGGGAACCGGGTGGACCGTCGCCCCGAGCGAGGCCGCCGCCTCGACGAGGGGGCCGCCGGCCCGGCAGGCGAGCTCGGTGTGGACGCCGTGATCGCGCGAGCCCTGGAGCAGGCGGAGCACCGCGGTCTGGCCGCCGCCGATGAACGACTTGTCGATGACGTGGAGGACTCTCATCGGGCGCCGCTTTGGTGGCTCGGGCGCTGCCGGGCGGCGGCGCGGATGTGCCGGCGATCGCGAAGCGCCCGGGGGAGCGCGGGGAGGACCCGCGGGTAGCCGGCGAGGGCGCCCGGCGCCCTGAGCAGGAGGAACCCGACGCGGGCGAGCTCGAAGGGGAGAAGCCACGGCAGCCCGGACAGGAGGGCGCCGAGGGGCTCGCACTTGGCCATGACGAGGATCCGATTCCGGATCATCAGCGCCTGCTCGGCGGCGCGGGGCGAGTCGGCGGCGCGGGCGCGCAGGGCGCTCCGCCCCGCGCGCCGGTGGATCGCCCGCAGCTCGGGCACATAGCGGCAGCGCCAGCCGGAGGCGCGGGCGCGCCAGGCCAGGTCGAGATCGTCGTAGTAGGCGAACAGGGCCTCGTCGAGGGCCTCTCCCTCGCTGGCGATGTCGTCGAGCATCGCCCGCCGGTGGAGGACGACCGCGCCGGTGCAGCCGGCGACGTCCTCCTCGGTGTCGAAGCGGCCGTCGTCGGGCTCGCCCCGGCCCCGGTCGTGCACCCGGCGGAAGCGGTCGACGACCAGCCCGGTCGAGTCGATCCGGCCGTCGGGGAGCGAGATCTTCGGTCCGATCGTCCCGACATCGGGGTCGACGCGGCCGACGACCGTCAGCGCTCGGGCGACGAAGTCGGGGGCGAGCTCGGCATCGGGGTTGAGCAGCAGCACCCAGTCGCCCGAGGAGGCGGCGAGGGCCCGGTTGTGACCGCCACAGAAACCGAGGTTGACCGGCTCGGCGATGGCACGGCCGGTCAGCCGGCCGTCGAAGTAGCGCGCCGCCAGCTCGTGCGAGCCGTCGGACGAGCCGTTGTCGACGACGACGACCTCGAAGTCCGGGCAGCTCTGACCGACCAGGCTGTCGAGGCTCGCCCCGACGAGCCCGGCGCTGTTCCAGGTCACGATCTGGATGGACAACCGCACCGGCAAACGGAAACCCCTCTCCCGGGCCGGACCGACGAGCTCGGCCGGTCCCGGTGCTCAGCGTACATCGATGCTCTCGAGCCCCGGCTGCACCCTGGGAGATGTCGCCCGCCCGGGCCGGCATTCCCGAGCCGTCCCGGAACGGAATGGCCGGGCGGCCCTCGGCGTTGAAGACTGCGTTTCCAAAGAGCAACCGGCGGTCCGCCCGGCGTCGGATGGAGGCTGCGTGCGGGTTCTCATCACCGGAGGTCTCGGGTTCATCGGCTCGCACCTCGTCGAGACCTTCCTCGGCGCCGGGTGGGAGGTGGTGGTCGTCGACCGGGCGGTCAGCCCGTACTTCACCGTGCCCGCCGGGGTCCGGCTGGTCGAGGCCGAGCTCGACAACCGCGGCGCCCTGGGTACCGCCCTGCGGGGCGTCGACGTGGTCTTCCACCTCGCCTGGACCGGCGAGAGCCTGGCCTCGAGCCAGGACATGAGGACCCACGTCGAGCTCAACCTCCTGCCGTCGCTGCGGCTGTTCGAGCTGTGCGAGGAGGCCGGGGTCGGCCGCGTCGTCTTCTTCTCGTCGGGGGGCACCGCCTACGGACCCGCCGAGACGCTGCCGATCCCCGAGGAGCACCCGCGCCGGCCGATCAGCCCCTACGGCCTGACCAAGACCACCGTCGAGGACTTCCTCGCCATGCACGGAAGCCAGTTCGGGCTCGACTATGTGGTCGTGCGTCCCTCGGTGCCCTATGGCGAGCGCCAGAGCCCGCGCGGCGTCCAGGGGGCGGTGGCGGTCTTCCTGGGCAAGGCGCTGCGCGGCGAGCCGATCGTCATCTGGGGGGACGGATCGGTGGTGAGGGACTACTTCTATGTCGGCGACCTGGCCCGCGGCTGTCTGCTCGCTGCGACCACCCCGGAGGGCCGTCAGGCCTTCAACTTCGGCGGAGGGAACGGGATCACCATGAACCGCCTCGTCGAGCTGGTTCGCCAGGTCACGGGGCGCGCGGTCGAGGTCAGGTACGAGGAGGGGCGGGCTTTCGACGTCCCCGAGCTCGTCCTCGACATCGAGCGGGCACGCCGGGTGCTCGGGTGGTCGCCGGCGGTGGCGATCGAGGAGGGGCTCGAGAGAACCTGGCGCTGGATCCGCTCGCGGGGCTGAGGCGGTCGGTTCCGGTCACTCCCAGCGCAGGGCGTCGATCGGGTTGAGGTCGGCGGCGCGCAGCGCGGGGTAGAGCCCGGAGCCGATCCCGACCGCCATCGACACCCCGAAGGCGAGCACCACCGACCACGGGGTGACCACCGTCGACCATCCCGCCGAGGCCGCGACCAGCCTGGAGATGACGACGCCGACGACCACCCCCATGAGACCGCCGAGGACGCTGATCGCGAAGCTCTCCATGAGGAAGAGGGTGCGGATGTCCTCCCGGCGGGCGCCGACCGCGCGGCGCACCCCGATCTCCCGGGTCCGCTCGAACACCGTGGCGAGCATGATGTTGGCGATGCCGATACCGCCGACCAGGAGCGAGATCCCGGCGATCGCGCCCATCACGATGTTGAACAGCCGCTGGGTCCTGCGGCTCTGCTCGAGGAGCGCCTCGGGAACCACCAGCTCGTAGTCGGACTCGCCGCCGTGCAGCCGGCGGAGCAGCTCGTCGACCAGGCGGGCGGTCTCGCCGGGGCTGACGCCGGGCGCGATTCGGATGATGATCTCGTCGAGCGGCGCCTCGAGGGCCGGCAGGTCGAGCTTGCGGATCGCGGTCGTCACCGGGAGGTAGATGTCGTTGTCGGTCGAGCCGACGGCGACGCCCTGGACGGTCGACGAGGCCCCCGCGCCGCGCAGCACGCCGACCACCTCGAGCCAGACCTGGTTGACCTTGAGCAACCGGCCGAGCGGCTCGTCATAGCCGAAGAGCTCGCGCCTCACCCCCTCACCGATGACGCACACTTGGGCGTGGCCCGCGACGTCGAGCGGGTCGACGAACCTCCCGGCGGTGATCTCGAGGTTGGTGAGGCCGGCGAACGAGGCGTCGACCCCGTGAGCGGTGGCCTTGACGGTGCGCCCGTCGGAGAGCACCGTGAAGGGCTCGATCTCGATCCGACCGCAGGTCAGCTCGACCCCGGGGATCGCGTCGGCGATCGCCACCGCGTCGCGCGGCGAGACGCCGGGCGATTTCTCGCGGACCTCCTGGAGCTCCTCGTCGCGCAGGTCGACGTCGCGGACCAGGATGTTGCGCACGCCGAGCCGCTCGATCATCTCCATCGCCTGGCGCTCGGCGCCCTCGCCGATCGACAGCATGGCGATGACCGCCCCGACCCCGAAAATCATCCCGAGCATGGTGAGCGCCGAGCGCAGCTTGTGAGTCGACAGGTTGTCGGCGGCGGTGCGGAGCGCGTCCCGGAGGGTCACGACGCGCCTCCCGGGACGACCGGCCCGGCCGGCCGGTCGCCCTCGTCGCCACCCTCGTCGGCCGCGGTCGGGTCGCGCAGCGCCATCTGGTCACCGTCCTCGAGCCCGGACAGGACGACCACCCGGCCGAGGGCCGCCGGGCCGAGCTCGACCACGGCGGGCTCGAATCCCGAGCGTCGCCACCGGTAGACCACGCTTTTCCCCTCGAGGCTGCAGACCGCCTGCTTGGGGACGGTGATCGCACTCTCGAGATCGGCGATGGTGATCTCGGCGTGGACCCGGGCGCCGGGCTTCATCGTCGCGGTGTCGGTTTGCTCGAGGGCGAGCACCGTCCGGAAGTACTGGACCGGGACCCGGCGGTTGCGCCGGCCGGCCATCGGGTCGATGCTCTTGAGGCTCGCCGGGTGAGACGTCGCGGGGTCGGCCTCGAGCCAGACCGTCGCCCGCAGGCCGGGCTCGAGATCGCCGGCGTCGGCCTCGAGCACGAAGACCTCGGCCTGCATCTCGCCGAGGTCGGGGATCTTGGCGAGCGGCTCGCCGGGCCACACGGTGTCGCCCACCCGGACCGGGTTGCCTTGCCAGTCGCGCTCGAGCATGACCAGGCCGGCGTGAGGGGAGCGCACCTCGAGGGCGGCGAGACCCTCCTCGGCCTGCTCGACCCGGATCGCGGCCTTGCGCCGCTCGATGCTCAGCAGCTCGATCTCGGCCCCGGACAGCCGGTCCTGGATGTCCTGGGCGTCGCGGGCGTGGTCGGCGCGGGTCTCGGCGAGCTCGGCGTCGATCTCCGACTCGACGATCTCCATCTTGGAGTAAACGATCGAGTCGGTCGACTGGAACTCGCGCGCCACCTCGAGCTCGCGCTCGCTGACCTCGACATCGCGGTCGAGCTTGTCGACGCCGACCTCCCGGCCGGTCTCGGCGGCCCCGATCCGGTGGTCGCTGATCCGCCGGTCGGAGAGGCCGTCGTCACGGTCCTTCTCGAGCTGTGCGGCGTCGAACCGGGCAATGACGTCGCCCTCGGCGACGACGCTCCCGTCCTCGACGATCCAGGCCAGGGTAAAGGGCATCTGCGGCTTGATCGGCGCGCCGAGCGGTGTTGCATTCACCGCCGCCAGGTTGCCCTCGGCGGTCACCCGGACTCGGAAGGGCGCCGCACGCACCGTCATCGTCGGGACGTCGGGGCCGGGCGCGGTCACCGCGCCGATCGTCCAGACCGCGGCGGCGGCGAGGGCGATGGCCGTGATCGCGGCGGCGGCGATGGTCGTCCGGCTCACGGTCTGACCCTCAGCGAGACCAGGTCGCCGGGGGCGACGCCGCGCAGCACCTCGACCGAGTCGGCGGTCCGCTCGCCGAGCTCGACGGGTGTCCGACGCCAGCCGGTCGCGCCGCGGCGATAGACGACGGTGTCGCCGCGGTCGGCGAAGACCGCCGCCACCGGAAGCAGGACAGCGTCGGGGCGACGATCGACCTCGATGGCGCCGCGGAAGCGCATCCCAGGCCGCATCCGCTCGGGATCGGTCTCGGCGAGTGAGAGGGTCAGCCGGACGACCTTCTTGGGGTTTCTCCAGCTCTTCTCCTGGACGGCGCGGGACAGGCTCTTCACAGCAGCGGCGTACTCCCGATCGGGGTGGGCGTCGAGCCGGAGGAGCGCGCTCTGGCCCTCGCGGACCCGACCGGCCTGGGCCTCTTCGACCTCGCCGTCGGCCTCCATTCTCGTCAGGTCGGGGATCTCGACCACCGGTTCGGCGACCCAGCAGGTGTCACCGACCCTCTTCTTCTCGTTCCGCCAGTCGGTGACGTGGATGACGATGCCGTCGCGGGGTGCGGTGCGCTGCATCCGCCCGATCCCGTCCTCGATCTGGCGGACCTCGGAGGCGACCCGGTCGAGGCTCGACTCGATCACGCCGAGCTCCTCCCGGCCGGCCCTCCGGGTCGCCTCGATCCGGCGCCCGACGAGCTCGACCTCGAGCTCGGCGAGCTCGAGGTCGAGCCTGGCCTTGGCGAGCTCGATGCTCGAGTGGAGCTCGGGCGGGTGGCTCGCGACCAGCCGGGCCTTGCGCAGCCGGGCCTCGACCTCGGCCAGGGCGAGCCGGTCGTCGGCCTCGGTCATCGCGAGGTCAACCCGCTTCTTCTCGACCTCGGTGCGCGCCGCGTCGAGATCGGCGAGCTTGGTTCGGAGGTTCTGCTGGAGCTCGGAGGGGTCGAAGCCGAGCACCGGGTCGCCGGCCGCGACCTCGGCGCCTTCATCGGCCATCATCGCGATCTTGAACTGCCAGACGTCGCGGATCTGCGGCGGACCGAGCACCGAGGACTCGACCGCCCGGAGGGTCCCGGTGATCTCGACGCCAACCACGAGATCGCCGCGCTCGACCCGGACGCAGCCTGGCGGCACCCGAACCAGCGCCCAGATCCCGCGCCCGGCCAGCGCGACGGCAGCGAGGGCGGCAGCGGCGAGGGCGCGCCGGCGCCGCGCGGTCACGGGGACCACCCTGCGAGCGACCGGAGCGCCGACCCTTCGTCGAGCCCGCCGAGCAGGATGCAGCGGGTCGCCGAGCACTCGCCGAGCTCGACCTCGGCCCAGCTCCCGTCGTCGAGGAGCGCGCGCGGCGGCTGGTGGGACAGGTCGAGGGAGGCGCGCGGGATCAGCAGGCTCGACGGCGAGACCTGATCGACCTCGACCCGTACCGACATCCCGGGGACGAGGAGGACGGGAGGGGAGGCTCCGGGTAGGTCGACCGTGACGTCGAATCCCCGTCGCTCGGAGAAGATCCGCTGCTCTCGGGCGATCGGGGTGATCTCGGTGATGACTCCGTCGAGCACGAGACGGGGCTCGATGTCCGGGGTGCAGCGGGCGGGCAGGCCGATCTCGAGGGCGCCGTCGTCGACGTCGCTCAGGGTGGCCCGGACCCGCAGTCGGCCGAGGTCCGGGATGCCGAGCACGGTCCAGCCCGGAAAGGCCGTGTCGCCGACCTGGAACTTCCGGTCCTCCCAGGGGTTCTGGTCGACGACGACGATTCCCGAGCGGGGCGCCTTCAGAACCAGGGACGCGAGCGTCTCCTCGGCCACCGCGAGCTCGCGGGCGGCCTTCGAGTGCTGCTCCTCGGCGACGCGGGTCTCGGCTTCGACCGAGGTGGCGGCCGACCTGAGATCGGCCAGGGCCTTGTCGTGGTTTGCCGCCGCCTTGGTCAGGGCGAGCTCAAAGGTCCGGTGCTCGTAGCGGCTGCGAACGGAGGCCGGGACCGAGGCATCGAGCTCGGCCTTGGCCAGAGCGATCCTCGCCCGTTCGACCGCCGCCTCGGCCTCGCGCAGCCGGGCCTCGCCCGCCGCCCGGACCTGGAGCAGCGTCCGCTGGCTGCGCTGGACCGCGGTGCGCTGCTGGTCGAGGTTGGCGGTGAAGGACGAGTTGTCGAACTCGAGGACCGTGTCGCCCTCGGCGACGGTGCTCCCGTCGGCGACGATCCGCTCGATCAGGAGCCGATGGTCGCGGGTCTGCGGGACCTTGATCCGCGAGGTTTCCACGGCCTCGATCTCGCCGGTCAGCAGGTGGCGGCGGACGAGCGCGCCCCGGGTGACGGCGAGGCTTTCGGGTGAGCCCGCCCCCGGGGCCGGTGGAGCACATCCGGCGAGGCTGCACCACGGGACGAGCATGATCGTCCAGAAAACGCGGGAGAGCTGAGAATACGAAACCACGATCGCGGCCATTTTACGCGATCGACGGGTCCGTGCGCTCGCGGCCGGCGGAGGGTGGGGGTCGAAGGAGGGCTCGTTCGAACCGGCCCACGCACCCGCGCTATAATCGCGCTGTCTACCCTTCACGACAGGGCCCGCTCCCCGGTAACGGGGAAAAGGGAGAAAAGAGGCGACGATGCGCCGGACGACGCTCCTCATCGCGTTCCTGATCGCGGTCTCGTTCCTCGCCGGGCCGGCCGATGCGGCCGACGTGTCCGGCTCGATCACCTACGACGGGCTGCCCCCCGGCGAGGTGTTTGCCGACATCGTCAGCGCCATCGCGTACCACGTCGACTACGGCTCTGGGACCTGGACCTATGGAACGGTCGATCTGGGGACGTGGACCTACGCCATCGACGGCATCGCGGCGAGCGAGTCCGGCTACATCGGCGTCCAGGTCGAACGTTCATCGGCCAGTGGATGGAACGGGGGCGACCTTTTCGGTAACGAGCTCCATGTGGTCACCGATCCCGGGGCGTCAGACGTCGTCGACGTGCCGGTGCGGATCTGGCTTCGGTTCCTCGCACCCTACGACAGCGAAACCTACTCGGGGAACGAGGTCGCCGACTGCGTTGTCGGCCCCGGTGTGCCGTCCCCGACCGTGGTCGAGTGGGCGCCGGTGCCGCGCGCCCAGTCCTACGAGGTGTCGGTGCGGTTCCAGTCGTGCCCCTACTCGATCCTCCACACCGACATCGAGAGCACGACCGAGCCCTTCGTCGAGGTCGTCCAAGGGCTGCACGGCGAGGATGTCACCCGGGTCGACGTGAGCTGCGCCGGGGAGACGGCGGAGAACCTGTGCCTCCTGCCCTACGTGGGCTACCGAACCAACTCGGCCATCCAGGCCTATCTGTTCCACGAAGGAGGAGGAGGCGGCGGCGGTGGCGGTGGCGGCGGTGGTGGCGGCGGCGGGGGCGGAGGGGGTGGTGGCGGGTCGCGCAGCCTCCACCCGACGGGCTCCCGCTTCCTGCCCGCGGTGGCGAGCGCGGCCGGCTCCGGCGACACCTACTGGTCGAGCCGGGTCGTCGTGGTCAACCGCGGCACCGCGCCGGCCAGCCTCGAGCTCTTCTTCACCCCGCGCGACGCCGATGGCACCGTGGTCTTCGACCGGGCGACGGAAACCGTCCCGGCGGGCGCCTCGGTCGCCTGGGACGACGTCCTGCAGGAGGTCTTCAGCACCACCGGGGCGGGCTCCGTCGAGATCCGCGGCAGCGGGCTCGTCGTCGACAGCCGGACCTCGACGCCGGCGAGCGGAGGCGGCAGCTACGGCCAGGGGATCCCGGTCCTCGGCAGCGGCGATGTGCTGTCGACGGGTGGCCCGACCTCGGCGGTGGCGGGCGGCGTGGTCGACGATGCGGCCTTCCGGACCAACCTCGGGCTGTGCGAGGTGTGGGGCGAGGCGGCGACCGTCAGGATCACGATCTTCGCTCAAAGCGGAGCGGAGCTCGGCTCGACCCAGCGCACCCTGCGCGGTTTCGAGAACCTCCAGATCAACCGGGTGGTCAGAGCCATCCTCGGTCAGCAGCAGCTGGCCGACGGCATCGTCGAGGTCCGGGTGGTCTCGGGATTGGGCCGGGTCGGCGCCTATGTCTCGATCGTCGACAACCGGACCGACGACCCGACCTACCGTCTCTTGAGCCCCTGATCGGCCGCCCCCTCTCGACTCCCCGATGGGGGACGGGCGGGCTCAGCTGTGGAGGGACCGCTTGCCGACCGCCAGCGCCGCCTCCTTGACCACCTCCGACAGCGTCGGGTGGGAGTGGCAGGTCCTCGCGAGGTCCTCGGCCGAGGCCCGGAGCTCCATCGCGATCGCCGCCTCGGCGACCAGCTCGGAGACCCGGGGGCCGACCATGTGGACGCCGAGCAGCTCGTCGGTCTCGGCGTGGGCGAGGATCTTGACCATCCCGAGCTCGCTGCCCAGGCTCTTGGCGCGGCCGTTGGGGCGGAACATGAACCGACCGGTGGAGAAGGGGATGCCGGCGTCCTTGAGCTCGGCCTCGGTGCGGCCGACCATGGCGAGCTCGGGGTCGGTGTAGACCACGTTGGGGATGACCTGGTAGTTGACGTGGCCGGGCAGCCCGGCGATCCGCTCGGCGACCGCGACGCCCTCGTCCTCGGCCTTGTGGGCGAGCATCGGCCCGCGTACCAGATCGCCGATCGCCCAGACCGTCGGCAGGTTGGTCCGCAGGTGGTCGTCGACCGCCACCCGCCCGCCGGCCTCGAGGGCGACGCCCGCCGCCTCGAGCCCGGCGCCGGCGGTGAACGGGCGGCGCCCGACCGCCACCAGCACCCGGTCGCACTCGATGATCTCGACGCCCTTCGTGGCGTGCTCGACGGTCAGCTTGAGCTTGGTCTTGAGCACCTCGGCCCCGGTCACCCGGGTGTCGAGCCGGATCGCCAGCCCCTGCTCGACCAGGGCGCGCTCGAGGGTCTTGGCCATCTGCCGGTCGGCGAAGGGGGTGATCGTCGGCAGCATCTCGACCACGGTGACCTCGGCGCCGAGCCGCCGCCAGACGCTGCCGAGCTCGAGCCCGACCGCGCCGGCCCCGATCACGGCGAGGCGCTTGGGAACCGCGTCGAAGGCGAGGGCCTCGGTGGACGAGACGACCCGCTCGCCGTCGAAGGGCAGGAAGGGCAGCTCGACCGGCGCCGAGCCCATGGCGAGGCAGATGTTCCGGGCGGCGAGCTCGGTGACCCCGGCCTCGCCGTGGACCCTCACCAGCTCGGGCCCGGCGAGCTCGCCCCGGCCGACGACGACCTCGACCTTGTTCTTCTTCATCAGCCCGGCCACGCCGCCGGTGAGCTCGCCGACGATCCGCTCCTTGCGGGCCATCATCGCCGGCAGGTCGAGCCCGACCTCGCCGACCCTGACGCCGTGATCGGCGGCGTGCCGCGAGGTCGCCTCGAAGACCTCGGAGGACTCGAGCAGCGCCTTCGACGGGATGCAGCCGATGTTGAGGCAGGTCCCCCCGAGGGTCGGGCCCTGCTCGACCAGGGCGACCCTGAGCCCGAGCTGGGCGGCCCGGATCGCGCAGACGTAGCCGCCGGGCCCGGCGCCGATGATCACGAGGTCGTGGAGGCTCATCGTCAGATCTCCAGGAGCAGGCGCTCCGGGTCGGAGAGGTCGTCGACGATCCGCTTGAGGAAGGTCACCGCCTCCTTGCCGTCGATCAGCCGGTGGTCGTAGGACACCGCGAGGTTCATCATCGGCCGGATCACGACCTGACCGTCGACCGCGACCGGCCGCTCCTTGATCGCGTGCATCCCGAGGATCGCGCTGCCCGGCGGGTTGAGGATCGGGGTCGAGAGCAGCGAGCCGAAGATCCCCCCGTTGGTGATCGTGAAGACCGCGCCGGAGAGGTCGGCGAGCTCGAGGGTGCGGTTGCGCGCCTTGCCGGCGAGCTCGGCGATGGCGAGCTCGATGCCGGCCATCGACAGCCGGTCGGCGTCGCGGACGACCGGCACCACGAGGCCGTGCTCGCTCGAGACCGCGATACCGATGTCGAAGTAGTGGTTGGTGACGATCTCGTTGCCCTCGATGAAGGCGTTGACCTCGGGCACCGCCTTGAGCGCGTCGACCACCGCCTTGACGAAGAAGGACATGAAGCCCAGCTTGACCCCGTGGCGCTCGACGAAGCGGTCCTGGTAGCGCTCGCGCAGCGCCATCACCCGGCTCATGTCGACCTCGTTGAAGGTGGTCAGCATGGCGGTGGTCCGCTGGACCTCGACGAGCCGCTCGGCGAGTCGCTGGCGGAGCCTCGACATCGGTTGGCGGCTCTGGCGGAGGCCCGGGCTCGGGCCCGGCTGGGGACGGGATGGCGGGACGGGGAACCGGGCCGGCGCCGCCGCAGCGACCGGCGCCTCCTCCCGAGCGGGGGCGGGGACCGGTCCGGCGTCCTGGCGCCGCTCGAGGTGGGCGAGAACGTCGCCCTTGAGGATCCGCCCGGCCCGCCCGGTGCCCTCGATCGCCGCCGGGTCGAGGCCGTGCTCCTCGACGAGCCGTCGGACCGCAGGCGACAGCCCGGATACGTCGGCGGACGGCGTCGCCGCGACCGCCGCCGCGGGCTCGGCCGCCGGAACCGGCGCCGGCGCCTTCGACGGTGCGTCCCCCGCGGCGTCGGTGTCGATGCGGCCGACCACCTGTCCGACCCGGACGGTCTCACCGGCGGGCACCAGGATCTCGAGACGGCCGCCGGTCTCGGCGACGACGTTCATCGTGATCTTGTCGGTCTCGAGGACGAGCAGGGCGTCGTCGGCGGCCACCGTGGCGCCGTCCGGGCTCGTCCACTCGACGAGAAAGCCCTCGGTGATCGACTCGCCGACCTCGGGGATCTTGACGTCAACCGGCATGGCGGGCTCCTTGGCCCGGATCGCGGGCCACACGTGGCGTGGGGCGGTCGGAATGGGTCATCGGGTGGACCGTCATCGGCCGAGCGCCTGCTCTACGATCGCCCGTTGCTGCTCGCGGTGGACCCGGAGCGAGCCGGTGGCCGGCGAGGCGCTCGGCGCGCGACCGACATAGCGGACGGGGTGATCCGGGAAAACCTCCTGGAGGCGCGGCAGGAGATAGTTCCAGGCCCCGCGGTTGGCGGTCTCCTCCTGTGCCCAGACGACGTCGGCGGCCTCCCGATGGGGATCGGTGGCCTCGCGGAACAGGACCTCGTTGAAGGGGTAGAGCTGCTCGATGCGGACCACGGCGACGTCGTCGACCCCGGCCTCGGCGCGACCGGCGACGAGGTCGTAGAAGAGCTTGCCGCTGCACAGGACGAGCCGGCGGGCGCGGCGCGGCGGCGCGGGGTCGGGGAGCACCTCGCGGAAGGAACCCTCGGCGAGATCGGCGAGCGGCGAGGAGCAGACCGGCGAGCGCAGCAGCGACTTCGGCGCCATGATGACCAGGGGTCGCCGGAGGTTCCGCCTGAGCTGACGGCGGAGGGCGTGGAAGTACTGGGCCGGCGTCGTCAGGTTGCAGACCTGGATGTTGTCCTCGGCGCACAGCGTCAGGTAGCGCTCGAGGTAGGCGTTGGAGTGCTCTGGGCCCTGGCCTTCGTAACCGTGCGGGAGCAGCATGACGATGCCGCTGCCGCGCTGCCACTTGTCGAGGGCCGGGGTGATGAACTGGTCGATGATGACCTGGGCGCCGTTGGCGAAGTCGCCGAACTGGGCCTCCCACAGGACGAGCATGTTGGGCTCGACCAGCGAGTAGCCGTAGTCGAAGCCGAGCACCGCGGCCTCGGAGAGCATCGAGTTGTAGACGCAGAAGCGCGCCTGCCCGGGGCTGATGTGGTTGAGCGGGACGTGCTTCTGTTGGGTCCGGACGTCGAACCACGCGGCGTGGCGCTGGGAGAAGGTCCCGCGCACGCTGTCCTGGCCGGACAGCCGGACCGGCACCCCCTCGGTGAGCAGGCTGCCGAAGGCGAGGAGCTCGGCGAGCGGCCAGTCGACGGCGCCGCGCTCGGCCACCGCCTGATGGATCCCCTGGAGGCGCCGGGCGACCTTGCGGTTGAGGTCGAAGCCCTCGGGGACGGTGGTCAGCGCGGTCGCGATCCGGTCGAGGGTCTCGACCGGGACGCCGGTCGGGACCGGGTCGAAGCTGTAGGGGTTGTTGAGGCCGGTCCACAGCTCGTGGAAGGCGTGGGTGTCGTCGGCCGGCAGCGGGCAGCACTCCTGGACCTCGCGGTGCTTGTCGACCAGCATCTGCTGGAGCCGGTCGCGCAGGTGCGAGCTCTCGTCGAGGGTGATCGCGCGCTCCCCCTCGAGCTGGAGCTGGTACAGCTCGCGCACCGAGGGCCGGTTGGCGATGGTCTGGTACATCAGCGGCTGGGTGAAGGCCGGCTCGTCGCCCTCGTTGTGACCGTGCCGGCGGTAGCCGATGATGTCGACCACCGCATCGCGGTGGAACTCCTGGCGGAAGCGCAGGACCAGCTCGACGACCCACAGCACGGCCTCGGGGTCGTCGCCGTTGACGTGGAAGATCGGCGCCTCGACGAGCTTGGCGATATCGGTCGGGTAGCGCGACGAGCGCGCCTCGGCGGCGGTCGTCGTGAAGCCGATCTGGTTGTTGACGACGATGTGGACGGTGCCGCCGGTGCGGTAGCCGGGGAGCTGCGAGAGGTTAAAGGTCTCGGCGACCAGGCCCTGGCCGGCGAAGGCGGCGTCGCCGTGGAGGAGCAGCGGGACGACCCGGGTGCGGTGCTCGGTGTCGCCGCGCCGGCGCTGCTTGGCGCGAGCGCGGCCCTCGACCACCGGGTCCACCGCCTCGAGGTGGCTCGGGTTGGCGGTCAGGCTGATGTGGAGCCGCTTCCCCGACGGGGTGACGTAGTCCGACGAGTAGCCGCGGTGGTACTTGACGTCGCCGTCGGCGTCCTCGGTGATCCGGAGGTTGTCCTCGAACTCGTGGAAGATCACGTCGATCGGCTTGCCGAGGATGTTGACCAGGACGTTGAGCCGGCCGCGGTGGGCCATCCCGACGACCACTTCCTCGACGCCGGCGTCGGCGGCGCACTCCATCAGCCGGTGGAGGGCCGGGATGACGACCTCGGTGCCCTCGAGGGAGAAGCGCTTCTGGCCCTGGTAGCGGGCGTTGAGGAAGGTCTCGAAGACCTCGGCCTGCATGAGCTGCTCGAGGGTCCGCCGCTTCGACTCGTTGGCCACCACGGGGCGGTTCCGCACCGGCTCCATCTGCCCCTGGAGCCACCGCCGGACGGCCCGGTCCTGGATGTGGATGTACTCGACGCCGATCTTGCGGCAGTAGATCTCGCGCAGCGTCGCGACGATCTCCCGCAGGGTCGCGCGCTGCGGCCCGCCGAGGTGCCCGGTGTCGAAGGTCCGGTCGAGATGGCCCTCGTCGAGGCCAAAGCTCGCGAGGTCGAAGACCGGGTCCTCGCCCGATCCGTCACCCAGCGGGTCGACGTCGGCGATGAGGTGGCCGACGTTGCGGTAGGCGAAGATCAGGCTGTCGACCTTGCTCTGGTCCGACGCTCCGTCGGGCGCCGCCGGACCGCCCCGGGCGCCGAGGTCGAAGCCGGCGAAGAAGTGCTGCCAGCTCTCGGGGAGCGACGTCGGGTCGCCCTGCCACCGCCGGTAGAGCTCGTCGACGTACTCCGGGCTCGCCAGGACCGAGGCGCTGTCTGGACCGTACTGGGACGAAGGCTGTGCCACCCTGGGATGCTCCCTCGCGGGTGCGCGGCGGCACCCGGTTGCGTCGCTGTCGAAACAACGAGGTCCCCGCGATTATGCCACTTCCGAGCCCTTCTGAGGGCCGCCGCGAGGTCAAGCGGAGCATGCCCATCCGGATCGCTCGGGTTCTGACCGATCCCGATCCCTATCCCGATGCGACGTCCAGCGGGCCGTCGCAACCACCAAGACACGAAGACACGAAGGCGGGCACGAAGAAACTGGTGATGCGGGCGCTCTGCCCACCGCTGGACCGTCGATGGATCGAGATGCGACGTCCGGTAGACCGTCGCAAGCGCGAAGACGCGAAGGCGCGAAGGGGATCACGAAGCCGTCGCAGCCAGATCAGGGTCATCGCAGGGGTTTGGCGGAGAGCCGGGAGCGTTCGTGATTCACCACAGAGGCACAGAGCCACAGGGCCGTCGCAACCACGAAGACACCAAGACACGAAGGAGATCACGAAGCCGTCGCAGCCAGATCAGGGCCATCGCATTGGTTTGGCGATGGGCCGGGAGCGTTCGTGATTCACCACAGAGGCACAGAACCGTCGCAACCACGAAGACACGAAGACACGAAGGCGGGCACGAAGGAATTGGTGATGCGGGCACTCCGCTCGCGGTGTGACCTCCATTCGATCCCGATCCCGATCCCGACGCTACGTCCGG
>JALOLD010000127.1 GCA_025456145.1 Thermoanaerobaculales bacterium
GCGGTCGCTCCCGCTCCCGCTCCCGTTGCCGCTGTGTCGGCGCTCCGGAGAGGCGTACGGCTTCTCAGGAGCACCGGCCTTCCGGGCCGCGCGGCCTGGGCGGCCGCACGGCCCGGCGTCGCGCCGCCGGCACGGTCGCTCGTGGCGAACCGGGGGGGCTGCGACCGCGCCGGCGACGCGAGCGGCGGCCTGCATCGTGGCGGGAGCGGATGCTCAGGGGCGCGCCTCCCGGGGGTGCCCGGCTGGACATTGTGCGCGAGGCGTTGCGGGCGTGAGCGCGCCGCTGAGCACAATGTCGAGCCCGGCACGCCCGCTGAGCAGCGGTGCTCAGGGAGGACCTCGGTCGTTGCTCCGGATGCTGCCGTTGCACCGGACACGGACACGGACGCGGACGCGGGTGAGGGCCTGTACCATGTCCCCATGTTCATAGCGGAGACCTTCACGAGCCTGCAGGGCGAGGGGATGCTGGTCGGGGTGCCGTCCCACTTCATCCGGACCTCGGGGTGCAACCTGCGCTGCCGGTGGTGCGACACGCCCTATGCCTCGTGGCTTCCCGAGGGCGACCGGCGATCGGTCGCCGAGCTGGTCGCCGGGGCCGGGGCGTCGGGGGTCCGGCATGTCGTGGTTACCGGCGGCGAGCCGCTCCTCCAGCGCGAGATCGGCGCGCTGACCCGGGCGCTCCGCGAGACCGGGCTCCACGTCACGGTCGAGACGGCGGGCACTGTCGACCCCGAATTCGAGTGCGACCTGCTGTCGCTGTCGCCGAAGACCGCGAGCTCGGATCCCCAGGGAAGCTGGCGCGAGCGGCACCGGAGGCTGCGCGGCGACCTCGAGCCGGCGCGCCGGCTGATCGAGCGGTTCCCCGAGCACCAGGTCAAGCTCGTCGTCTGCGACGCCGACGACCTCGCCGACATCCTCGCGGTGCTCGACGGCCTCGGCGGCGTCGATCCGACCCGGGTGCTGCTGATGGCCGAGGGACGGAGCGCGGCGGAGGTCGCCTCCCGCGCGCCGATGGTCGCCGCCTTGTGCTCGGAGCACGGCTTTCGCTACACTCCGCGACTGCACCTCGACCTGTTCGGGGGCGGTAGGGGAGTGTAGAGACCGACGATGCCCTTCTTCAGAATCGCCAAGACCTTCGAGGTCGAGTACGGCCACCGACTGAGCAAGCACCCGGAGAAGTGCCGCTTTCCGCACGGTCACAGCCTCAAGATCGAGGTCGTCGCCCGGGGCCGGTCCCTCGACCACAACGACATGGTCTGCGACTACAAGGCGCTCAAGATGCTGGTCGTCGACCTGGTCGAGCGGCTCGACCACGCGATGGCCCTCAACTCCGACGACCCCCAGCTCGACGGGCTCAAGGCGATCGGCGAGCGGGTGCTGCTGTTCGACGGCCAGGACCCGACCACCGAGGTCCTCGTCCGCTGGCTGTATGAGCAGATCGACGAGCGGATCCGCGCCGACGGCACGGTGCGGAGCCCGTCCGGGGCGGTGTACGAGATCCCCGAGGGCCTCGAGCTCGAGCGCGTCCGGGTGTGGGAGACCAGCACCTCCTGGGCGGAGTATGTCGGGATCGACTGATCCCGCGTCCGCGTCCGCGCCCGCGTCCGCATCCGACTACTCGCCCGCCAACCCGCTCGTCGCACCCTCCGAGGTCGCCGACTGGGTGGGCCGAGTCCCGCGGCCGGTCGCGATCACCGGTGGAACCGGGTTCGTGGGCTCGCACCTGGTCGACACGCTGTGTGCAGCCGGGTTGCGGCCGCGGGTCCTGGTCCGTGACCCCGACCGGCCGCGGTGGATCGACGGCGCCGCCGTCGATCCGGTGGCGGGATCACTGGAGGACGAGGGCTCGCTCGAGGAGCTGGTCCGCGGCGCCGGGACGGTGGTCCATCTCGCCGGGGTGCTGCGCGCCGCCCGGGCGGACGACTTCGACCGCGGCAACCGGGTCGGGACCGCCAACCTCGTCGAGGCGATCCGACGCTCGGCCGCCGACGCGCGTCTCGTCCACGTCTCGTCGCTGGCCGCCGCGGGGCCGTCGCCGGACCCGGCCGGGCTCGCGCCGGACGACCCGGCGGCGCCGATCTCCGACTACGGCCGGTCGAAGCTCGCCGGCGAGGCCGAGGTCGCGACCCTCGGCGACGATCGGAGCTGGTGCATCCTCCGCCCGCCCGCGGTCTACGGGCCGCGCGACACCGACATCCTCGAGTTCTTCCGGATGGCCGGGCGGGGGGTCGCCGCGATCCCGGCAGGCGAGCGCTGGCTGACCGTCGCCTTCGTCGGCGACGTCGTCCGGGCAGTCATCGCGGCCGCGGCGGCCGAGGCGCCGGGAGGCCTCTACCACCTCGGCGAGCCGGCGCCCCAGCGTCTCGACCGGCTGCTCCGGACCATGGCCGCAGCCGACGGCCGGAGGGTCCGGCTGCTCCCGGTGCCGCCCGCCGCGGTGACCGCCGCCGGTCTCGCCGGCAGCGCTCTCCAGCGCCTCGGCTGGCGCCGGATGCCGCTGACCCTCGACAAGAGCCGCGAGCTGCTCGCCCGTCACTGGACCTCGCGCACCGTGGAGTCGCTCGAGCGGCTGGGGGTCGGCGACGGGACGCCGTTCCAGCGGGGCGCCGAGGTCGCCTGGCAGTGGTATCGGATGATGGGCTGGGTGCGCTAAGCTGACGCCCACGAACGGACCGGTCAGCGGTGCGGCGGGCCGCACCGATGGAGTCGTGGTGGACGTATTCCAGAAGTGCTTCGATTTCAAGGACGCCGACCAGGTACGGGCGCTCGGGCTCTACCCGTACTTCCGGATGATCGCCTCGGGTCAGGACCCGGTCGTCTCGATGGACGGGCGGCGGGTCATCATGCTCGGCTCGAACAACTACCTCGGCCTGACCAACCACCCCGAGATCAAGGAGGCCGCGACGAGGGCCCTCGCCGCCTACGGCACCGGAACCGCCGGCTCGCGCTTCCTCAACGGCACCCTCGACATCCACGTCGAGCTCGAGGAGCGGCTGGCCTCGTTCATGGAGCGCGACGCCGCGCTGTGCTTCTCGACCGGGTTCCAGGTCAACCTCGGGGTCATCTCGAGCCTGATCGGCCGCCGCGACACGGTGGTGCTCGACAACCTCGACCACGCCTGCATCCTCGATGGCGCACGGCTGTCCTACGGGCGGGTGCTCAAGTACGCCCACAACGACATGGCGGCCCTCGAGGAGCGGCTGCGCTCGATCGACGACGACAGCGCGGCGATGATCGTCGTCGACGGCGTCTTCTCGATGGAGGGCGATCTCGCCGATCTCCCGGCGATCGCCGGGCTCTCCAGCCGCTACGGCGCCCGCCTCATGGTCGACGACGCGCACGGCATCGGGGTCATGGGCGCGCGCGGGCGCGGCACCGCCGAGCACTTCGGTCTCGACGGGCAGGTCGATCTGGTGATGGGGACCTTTTCGAAGTCGCTCGCCGCGGTCGGCGGCTTCGTCGTCGGCGAGCGCGCGGTGATCGACTGGATCAAGCACAAGGCGCGCTCGCTGATCTTCTCCGCCGCGCCGCCGCCGGCGTCGGTCGCCTCGGTGATCAAGGCGCTCGAGATCGTGGAGCGCGAGCCCGAACGGCGCCAGCGTCTGTGGGAGAACACCGACTACATGAAGCGCGAGTTCGGCACCCTCGGCTTCGACACCGGGGAGTCGGCGTCGCCGGTCATCCCGTTGGTGGTCGGCGAGGACCTCGCCTC
>JALOLD010000037.1 GCA_025456145.1 Thermoanaerobaculales bacterium
CACCCCGGAGGTGACCATGCACGACGCGCTCCCGACGACCGGCCTGATCGCCTACCGCAAGGCGATGGAGGCTGCAGGCATCGCCATCTCGATCGTGCTGCGCGTACCTGCTCCCTTGAGGTCGGTTGCCGATCAGCTCGTACGAGCTGCGAGCTCGGTGCCGGCGAATCTGGCCGAAGGTCATGGCCGATCTGGTAGGGATCGGCTCCAGCACTGGCGGATCGCCTACGGCTCCGCCAAGGAAGCTGACGCCCAACTCAGGCTGCTTCTCGCAGCCGGAGTCCTTGAGGCCGCCGCTTCGCGGCGGGCTCTCGCGCTCCTCGACGAGGTCAGGGCGATGACCTGGCGGCTCCTCTACCCGTGAACACCCGCACGCCTCCCCGAAGCGCCGACAAAGCCTCAGCGGCATCCTCCGCGTCCGTGCCCGTGCCCGTGCCCGATGGCGGAACGCCCGGGCGGTCGATCCCGCCGCTGGCGCGGACAGCTGTGCCATGATCGCGCCGTGGCCGCCGGACCCCGCCGGGCTTCCCTCGTGGTGCTTCGTTGCCTCACGGCGCTGGCCGCCCTCGCGTTCGCGTTGCTCGGCGCCGAGATCGCCATCAGGTTGTTCCCCGAGCTGCTCGGCGAACGCGCCCGTCATGCCGCCTTCTCAAGGCACGACACCCTCCCCGGCGGTATCTTCGTCGTCGAGGGCATCACCGGAGCGCGTTTCATGCGCGCCGACGCCGAGACCAGAGCCTACTCGGCTGGTCGGTTCTGGTCGCACCGGACGGACGGCCGGGGGTTCCGCAACCCTCCTGGGATCGCCGCTGCCGATGTCGTCCTGCTCGGCGACTCGCTGATCTATGGCCACGGCGTCGCGGCCGATCAAACCGTTTCGCACTTCCTCCGGATCGACCACGATGTCGCCGCCTACGACATGTCGGCCCAGGGGCGTTGCCCCTACGAGCATTACCTTTCATTCCGTCTCTGGGGCGCCGATCTTCGGCCGACCACGGCGCTGCTCTTTGTCTACGTCAACGACCTCCGCGATCTCGCGAAGCTCGGTCGTACACGGCTGCTGCCTCACCCCCCGGAAATCGACGGCGTCGACTACCAGGAGATCCGCACCAGGGTCGACACGTTGATCCACCACCGCGAGCCGTTGGTCCTTCGAGCCCTGTACGTCTCGAATCTGGTCCGGATGGCTTCGAAAACGTGGGGTTGGCGCCCGAATCCCCCACCCGAGTCCTCGACGCTGAAGCAATGGCGCGTTCCCCGAGAGAATCCCAACTCAGAACCCGCGGAGACGAGCGTTCCCGAAGCGGTGCTCGACGACGGGCTCTTCAGGCCGGCGGAGCGATACCTGGATCTGCTGATCGGCGACCTGGCACTGCGGACCTCTCACGCGGGTACACGCCTCATCGTCGTCCACCTGGTCCCGCCGGTGGACAAGCCCTGGCCCGCTCGGGACCGGGCGCAGGCGAAGCTCCAGCAGTCGCTCGACGGCATCTGTCGACGACACGGCCTCGAGCTCGCGGACACCGCCGCCTTCTTCGACGGCCACCTCGAGTGGATCCTCCCCGACGATGGCCACCTCAACGAGGAAGGCCACCGGGCGCTGGCGCGGTTTCTCGCCACCTCCGTCCTCGACCCGGAGTGACGTCTCGTCCGCCTCCGTGCCCGATGCAGCTGCAGCGGCAGCACCCGCGTCCGAGTCCGCGTCCGCGTCCGTGCCCGACGTCAGCGACAGCGCCATCACCCGAGTCCGAGTCCGCGTCCGCGTCCGCGTCCGAGACCGGCGACAGCGACAGCGGCAGCGACAGCATCCGGGACGCCACCCGCACGCGCCTCTGAGCAGGTGCCGAAGCAACGATGCAGGCCGCCGCTCGCGGCGCCGGCACGGTCGCAGTCCCCCCGGTTCGCCACGAGCGACCGCGTCGGTGGCGCGACGCCGGACCGCCCGGCCGTCCAGGCCGCGCGGCCCGGAAGGCCGGTGCCCACAGAACCTGGTGCCGCGGACGCTGCCATCGGACGCGGACGCGGACGCGGGCGGGGGCTGGGACGTGGACACGGACGCGGTAGAGTGTCAGCCCATGAGAAGACTGCCCCTCGTCATCGCTCTGCTGACCCAGATTGCACTCGTCGTTACGGCCTCGGAGGTTCCCGATCCCTGGCTCACCGTCGCCGAGCGGACCGACTTCCGCGCCACCGCGAGCTACGCCGAGACCATGGCCTACCTGCGCCGGGTCGAGTCGGCGGCGCCGGCGATCATCCGCGTCACCTCCTTCGGCGCCAGTGCCGAGGGGCGCGAGCTGCCGCTGGTGATCGTGTCGTCGGACGGCGCCTTCACGCCGGCCGCGGCAGCCGCCACCGGCAAGCCGATCCTCCTGCTCCAGAGCTGCATCCACGCCGGCGAGGTCGACGGCAAGGATGCGAGCCTCATGCTGCTGCGTGAGATCGCGCTCGGCCGCCGGCCGGACCTCGCCGAGGCCGCGGTGACGCTCTTCGTCCCGATCTACAACCTCGACGGCCACGAGCGGGTGTCGCCCTACAACCGGCCCGATCAGGATGGACCGGTCGAGGGCATGGGCTTTCGCACCACCACCGCCGGGCTCAACCTCAACCGCGACTTCCTCCGGCTGGCCAGCCCCGAGGCGCAGGCGCTGGCCGGGCTGGTCGCCGACTGGCGACCCCACCTCCACGTCGACAACCACGTCACCGACGGCGCCGACCACGCCTGGGTCCTGACCTGGATGGTCGCCGAGGCGCCGCTGCTGGACCCCACCGTCGACGCCTGGGTCGCCGAGCACCTGCCCCGGGTGCTCGAGGCCACCGCCGCCGCCGGCCACCCCAACGGTCCCTACCTCGCCTTCGTCGACTGGGACGACCCGACGAGCGGGGTCGACTGGGCGGACATCCAGCTGCCGCGCTACTCGACCGGCTACTTCCCGTTGGTCAACCGGCCGTCGATCCTGGTCGAGATGCACTCGCACAAGCCCTACCGGGACCGGGTGCTCGCCAACCGCGACTTCATGGACGCTCTGATCCTCGAGGCCGGCCGGGCGGGCGAGGGCCTGGTCAGGGCCGTCGCGACCGCCGAGGCGAGGACGCGGGCGGTCGGCGCCGTCGACGCCGAGCCGTCGTCGGTGGTCGTCCGATGGACCACCGGCGACGAGGTCGAGCCCCTCACCTGGCCGTCCTACCGAACCACCACCGAGCCGTCGTTCGTCACCGGCAGCCCCTTGATCGCCTACCACCGGGACGAGATCGTGCCGACCGAGGTGACGTTCCGCCACACCGTCAAGCCCGAGCTCGAGCTCGCCCGCCCCCGCGGCTATCTGGTGCACGCCGGCTGGCCGCAGCTCGAGGCGGCGGTGGCCGGGCACCACCTGCTGGCCTACCGACTCGCCGCGCCGGTCACGATCGAGGTCGAGACGATCCGGGTCGCCGAGCCGGTCCTCGCCGACCGCCCCTTCCAGGGCACGGTGATGGTCACCGACTTCGTCACGACGCGCCAGGCCGAGCGGCGCGAGGTCCCCGCCGGGAGCCTGTGGATCCCGGCCGACCAGCCGGACTTCGCCGTCGCGGTGCAGCTCTTCGAGCCCGAGGCGCCGGACTCGCTGCTGCGCTGGGGGGTGCTGAACGCGGTCTTCGAGATGAAGAGCTACATCGGGCCCGACCGGCTCGAGGAGGCGGCGGCCGAGCTGCTCGCCGACGACGCCGTCCGGGCCGAGTGGCAGGCCGCCCTCGCCGACCCGTCGCTCGCCGGCGACCCCCGGGCCCGGTACCTCTGGTGGTTTCGGAGAACGCCGTACTGGGACGAGCGCTTCGGGCTGCTGCCGGTCTACCGGGTCATGGGGCCGCCGCTGCCGGCCGGCGAGCCGTGGCCGGCCCGGTGAGCGACGTCGCGGCGCCCTGGAGGCCGCTCGGCCGGGCGCTGGCCGCCTACCACCGAGGCGACACCTCGGCCGAGCTCGTCGTCTCGAGCGACCTCTGGGAGGACGAGACGGTCCCGGTGGCGGTCTTCTACCGTCCGGTCGGCGAGCCGCTGCCCGAGCTCGAGCGGCGCGCCCTCGAGCACTGCCGCGGTCGGGTCCTCGATCTCGGCGCGGGCGCCGGCCGCCACGCCCTCGAGCTCCAGGAGCGGGGGCTCGAGGTCGTCGCCCTCGACCCGCTCGCCGAGGCGGTGGCGATCATGCGCGAGCGCGGGGTCGCCGATCCTCGCCGCGGCGAGCTCGAGGCGGTCGCGGGGGAGCGCTTCGACACCGTGCTGATGCTGATGCACGGCCTCGGGGTAGTCGGCGACCTGCGCGGTCTTGGCGATCTTCTCGAGCGGCTCCCCGACCACCTCGAGCCGGGGGGCCGTCTGGTGTTCGACTCGGCCGATCTCGCCGGCGTGCTCGCCGGAGAGGCGCCCGAGCTGCTCGCCGAGCTGGAGGGTGGCGATCGCTACCCCGGCGAGGTCGCCTTCAGCCTTCGCTTCGGCGGGATCGCCGGCCCCAGCTACCCGTGGCTGTTCGTCGATCCGGAAACCGTCGGCCTGATCGCCGGCGCCGCCGGCTGCCGGCTCGAGGTCGTCGCGACCGGCGACCGCGGGGCCTGGGCCGGCCTCCTCGAGGCCGCGCCAACCCGAGGATTCACAAGGCGTTGAAGATCGCCGCGGGGCGGGGATGCTAGTCTAGGTGAGCGTGCCCGGCCACCGGCCGGGGCGCGGAAACGGACTCAACCATGCGATCCATTTTCATTGTCGTCGCGGTTGCCGGGCTCGCCGCGGCTGCTCCGTGCGCGGGCCAGGCCACCGCCGAGCTCGCCCCCCAGGTCGACCCGACGACGCCCTCGGTTCAGGCGCAGCCGACACCCGCGCCCAACCCGGTAATCCTGCGGGTCAACGGCGACCCGATCTACGCGGTCGAGATCAGCATGCTGATGCAGACCATCCAGGTCCAGCTCGACGACCGCGGGCAACCGGTCGACCCCCACGAGCTCGCCAAGATCGCCACCCAGCGCGCGGTCGAGCAGAAGCTCGTGATCCAGGAGGCGCGCCGGTTCGGCATCCGGGCCGACGAGCTCGAGGTGGCGCGCGCCGCCCAGGTCGCCGAGCAGCAGGCGGGCGGTCGGGCCCTGCTCGAGGCCAAGCTCCGCAACACCGGATCGAACTACGACCAGTTCCTCGGGATGATCCGCGAGATCGAGATCATGAAGGCCTTCATCGGCGGTCAGATCGCCGGCAACGTGGTGGTCACCGAGCAGGAGATCGCCGAATACTATGCCGCCAACCCGACCCTGTTCGACGCCGACGAGCGGGTCCACGCCTATCACATGATCTTCATCGTCGGCGAGGACGCCGACCCCGCGGTGCTCCAGGCGAAACGCACCCGGGCCGAGGCGGCGCGCCAGCGGGCACTGACCAGCGGCGAGGACTTCACGACGGTCGCGCGCGAGCTCTCGGAGGGACCGTCGGCGCCGACCGGCGGCGATCTCGGATGGGTCACCCGCGACAAGCTCGTCAAGCAGCTCGCCGACGCGGTGTTCGGGCTCGAGCCGGGCGCCATCTCCGAGGTCGTCCAGTCGCGCTTCGGCTTCCACGTCGCGACGATCAGCGACAAGCGGCCGGCCGAGCGGATCAGCCTCGAGGCGGCGACCCCTCAGATCGAGGACTTCCTCCGTCAGCAGAAGGCGAGCGAGGCGGTCGCCACGCTCATCAAGACCCTCGCGGCGACCGCAAAGGTCGAGAACGTCCTCGCCGGCGACGACCTCCCGGTCGGCGGGACGGGGTGAGGATCGGTCCCGGCGTGACGGCAGGTGCTCCCGAGTGAGCGTCCGGCCCTTCGCGCTTCCAACCGAGCGAGCCTGAGAGCTCAGCCTCCGATCCTGCCGGGGAGGTAACGCCGAGCCCAGCTGGCGATCACCCCGGCGGCGTAGCTCGAGTCGGCGGCATCGCCGAGCAGGTGGTCGGCGGTGTCGAGGGAGACGAAGCTCTTAGGGTGCTTCGCCGTGCGGAAGATCGCCGAGGCGTTGTCGATCCCGACCACCCGGTCGACCGGCGAGTGCATGACCAGCAGCGCCTTGCCGAGGTCCTCGATGGCGTGCTCCATCCGGACCCCCTCGAGGTCCTCGAGCAGGGCCCGTCCGATTCGGATCGTCCGTCCGCCGAGCACCACCTCGGCCGAGCCGACCCGGTCGACCTCGGCCCTCGCCGGTGCGAGGACCCCGGCGAGGCGGTCGAGGCTCGCCGGCGCCGCGATCGTGACGACCGCGGTGGCCGACGGGACCCGAGCCGCCGCCATGAGGATCGCGGCGCCGCCGAGCGAGTGGCCGATGAGCAGCGTCGGTGCACTGTGGGAGTCGGCGAGGAAGCGCGCGGCCGCTGCGATGTCGTCGACGTTCGAGGTGAACGAGGTGTCGGCGAAGTCGCCCTCGCTGTCGCCGAGCCCCGTGAAGTCGAAGCTCAGCACCGCGACGCCCTCCGCGGCGAGGGCGCGCGAGATGTGGCGCACCGCCTTGTAGCTCTTCGAGCAGGTGAAGCAGTGGGCAAAGATCGCCCAGGCGATCGGGAGCCCTTCGACCGGCCTCTCGATGAGCCCGGCGAGCCTCGCGCCGCGGCCATTGTCGAAGGTGGTTCGGATCGTCTGCATGGCGTCTCCCGATCCCCTTTCCCCGGTCAATGGTACAGGCGCTGTCCCCTCCCCTTCCCGGTGCCCGTTCCCGCGTCCGCGTCCGAGTCCGCGTCCGTGTCCGATGCAACGTCCGCGGCAGCATCCAGAGCGACGACCGAGGTTCCCACTGAGCACCGCCGCTCACCGGGCGTGCGAACCATTACCTCGACGGCGGAGGCTCCACCTCCATCTCGACGAACTCGAGCGCGGCGGAGTTGATGCAGAAGCGCAGCCCGGTCGGCTTCGGGCCGTCGTCGAAGACGTGGCCGAGGTGGGCGCCGCACCGGGAGCAGTGGACCTCGGTGCGCACCATGCCGTAGCTGCGGTCGACCTCGGTGCCGATGTTCGCCTCGTGCACCGGCTGGAAGAAGCTCGGCCAACCGGTTCCGGAGGTGAACTTGGTGGTCGAGACGAAGAGGTCGTTGCCACAGCCGATGCAGCGGTAGACACCCTCGCGGTCGTTCTTCCAGTAGTTCCCCGAGCACGCCCGCTCGGTGCCGTGCCGCCGGGTCACCTGGTAGGCCTCGGGGGGCAGCTCGGCCCGCCACTCCTCGTCGCTCTTCACCACGGTACGGGTCTCCACCATCTCGCCCCGCTCGACCGAGTACACCCGGATCTGCTCGCTCATCGTCGCGCTCCTCCCGTCGTCGGTCGAGCCGTGGCCGGCGAGGCCGATCAGCAGGGCCAACACCACCCAGAGGGTCGTCTGTTTCATCTCTCGCCTCCCTCGACCCCGTGTCGGAGCCGGTCGTCGTCCGTTCTTGGCCGGCCGTGGCCTTTCGGTTTCGTCCCACCCTACCCGGCCCGACCGCCTGGCCGTCAGTGTTATGCTCGGCTCGCCGTTCAACACGATCCCCGGGAGGAGCGCCATGACCACCGAGCTGAGCTTCTTCGAGCAGGTCAACAAGAACTTCGACCGCGCCGCCGCCTTGACCGACCATCCGCCGGGCCTGCTCGAGCAGATCAAGAGCGTCAACAGCGTGATCCACTTCACCTTTCCGCTGAAGCGCGACGACGGCCGGCTGCAGGTCGTACACGCATGGCGGGCCGAGCACAGCCAGCACAAGCTGCCCACCAAGGGCGGGATCCGTTACGCGGCGAGCGTCAACGAGGACGAGGTGATGGCGCTGGCGGCGCTCATGACCTACAAGTGCGCGATCGTCAACGTGCCGTTCGGCGGCGCCAAGGGCGGGGTCAGGATCTCGGCGCACGAGTACTCGGTCGGCGAGCTCGAGCGGATCACCCGCCGCTTCACCTTCGAGCTCAACAAGAAAAACTTCATCGGTCCCGGCCTCGATGTCCCGGCCCCCGACTTCGCCACCTCGGGCCGCGAGATGGCGTGGATCGCCGACACCTACATGTCGCTCAACCCGCACGACATCGACGGCCTCGGCTGCGTCACCGCGAAGCCCGTCGGACAGGGCGGCATCCGCGGCCGGGTCGAAGCCACCGGTCGCGGCGTCTTCTTCGGCCTGCGCGAGGCGTGTACGGTCGTCGAGGACATGCGCGCGCTCGGCCTGTCGCCGGGTCTCGAGGGCAAACGGGTGGTCGTCCAGGGGCTCGGCAACGTCGGCTACCACGCCGCCAAGTTCCTGACCGAGGACGGCGGTGCGATCCTGGTCGGCGCGGTCGAGTACGAAGGCGCGATCTCCAAGCCCGACGGGATCGACGTCGAGGAGCTCATGGCGCACCGCCGGGCGACCGGCACGATGCTCGGCTTCCCCGGCGCGGTCGACCTGCCGAGCCGAGAGGCCGGGCTCGAGCTCGACTGCGACATCCTCGTCCCGGCCGCCCTCGAGAATGCGATCACGATCGACAACGCCCCTCGGATCAAGGCGAAGATCGTCGCGGAGGCGGCGAACGGGCCGGTCAGCTCGGACGCCTCGAACCACCTCTTCGAGCGCGGCGTGCTGGTCATCCCCGACGCCTACATCAACGCCGGCGGCGTCACCGTCTCGTACTTCGAGTGGCTCAAGAACCTCCAGCATGTCAGATTCGGCCGCATGCAGAAGCGTTTCGTGGAGGCCTCGAGCCGGAAGATCCTGGCGGCGATCGAGCGGTCCACCGACCGGATCTTCTCCGACGCCGAGATCGCCGACATCGCCAGGGGTCCGAGCGAGATCGATCTCGTCAACTCCGGGCTCGAGGAGACGATGATCGAGGCCTACCACGAGATCCGCGAGATCTGGCGGGCCAAGGGCAGCGGCATCGACCTCCGCACGGCGTCGATGATCGCCGCGATCGACAAGATCGCGGTGTCCTACCGCGAGCTCGGGGTGTTCCCGTAGAGCTACGACGTCCCCGGCGGCGGCCGCCGGGCAGCCGACGACCCGGGATCACCGGCTCGCGAGAGTGAAGGGGACCCGGATCTCGCTCTCCTCGAGGTCGATCTCCAGGACGTATCGGCCCGCCTGGACGCCGCCAGGGACCCTGAACCAGAAGCGGCCCTCGCAGGCCCGAAAGTCGTTGACCGTGAACTCGTCGAAGGACACTCCCCGCCCCGGCTCGGTGAAGAACCGGATCGCGCAGGGCTCCTTGCGGGGCGGCCAGTACCCCATCGGGTCGCGCACCACGTCGGCGGCGCGCTCGACCGCCTGCAGGCTCGCGTACGCTTCGTTGAACTCCTGCTGGCTGGCGAGGGCAAGCGTCGCGCCGGCCGGAGTTCGCAACGAGACCTTGTCGCGCTGGATCCGGGCGGTCTGGCCGGGGGGCGAGGTCGCGGCGATCTCGAGCAGCAGCCACTCGGCACCCAGGTTGCCCTGGGCATAGCGGTAACCGACGACCACCTCGGCCTCGGGCCCGCGGTTGATCCGCTGAAACTCACCGAGCTTGTAGACGCCGGGATCGTCGGTCGGCTCGGCCGAGGAGCAGCCGATCAGGGCGATCGCGGCGACGGCCAGCAGGCCGGTGGTGGCGTGTCTGATGAGGTCGGTCGAGGTCATGAGGTCCCCTTTCCGCGGCTGAGTCGTCGGAATCGTTGCAAACCGGATGCCAGTCGGGCTCGACCGGATGATACCTCGGACCTCGGCCGGCGTCCGCCCCCGGTGGCCCGGAAGCGGGTCGGACCTCCGATCCACACCCCTTCCCATCCGCCCCGTCAAGATTCCGTTAAGTTTCCTTTCCTTCAACAACTTGCAACGGAGGTCGGCCGACGTGGCGGCCTTCTGGAGGCCGCTTCGCGGGTCGCGTCGAGCCCGGGCGCCGGCGGCCGCCACCGCCGAGCCGTCTCGGAGGGGTCTTCCAAGGCGATCACTCCCGATGACACCCTGATCCACCCGGGCGACAGCTCGCCCGGCATCGGCGCCGCCGCCGACCACGCCGGTCGACCGCATTGCGCTCCCCGGCCTCCCCACGGAGCACGACGGCTCCCGAGCGCTCCGGAGAACCCCCGCGACACATAGCGGAGGAGCCGCTATACTGCCCGGGCTCGACCCGAGCCGATCGGCCGCAACCTCGACTCGGCGGCGACGTATCACAGCGGTCGTGTCGACCTGAAACGGAGGAGCTCATGAGCAAACCGAGGTACTACTTCCCGGGAAGCAGCCGAAAGGCCGACCTCGATTTCGCCCACCTGGGCTTCGACTACCGACCGTGCCCCTACCGCTTCGAGGCGGTCTACCGCGACGGCTTCTGGAGGGTCCGCGGGCTGCTCGAGTCGACCGACATCCAGATCTCCGAGGGGAGCCAGTGCCTGCACTACGGGCAGCAGCTCTTCGAGGGCATGAAGGTCCACGGCGGCCCGGACGGCAGGGTCTACTCCTTTCGACCGGCCGAAAACGCCCGTCGGATGAACGAGGGGGCCCACTACCTGTGCGGCCCCGAGGTCCCCGAGGAGCTCTTCATCCGCGGCATCGAGGAGGTCGTGGCGGCAAACCACCCGTACATCCCGCCCTACGGGAGCGGAGCCGCGCTCTACGTCCGGCCCCTCTACCTCGGCATCGGCGACAACATCGGCGTCAAACCGGCCCGCTCCTTCGTCTTCCGGATCTTCGTCTCCCCGGTCGGACCGTACTTCAAGGGCGGCTTCGGTCCCGATCAGGGCAAGCAGTTCCTGGTCAGCCGGCTCGACCGCGCGGCGCCGATGGGCTCGGGCCACGTCAAGGCCGGAGGCAACTACGCCTGCTCGTTCTCGCCGGGACGGGAGGCCAAGGACCACGGCTTCGCCGAGGCCCTGTACCTCGATCCCCGGGAGCACCGCTACATCGAGGAGATCGGCGCGGCCAACTTCCTCGGCTTCACCAAGAGCGCCCTCGTGACACCCGACTCCGCCAGCGTCCTGCGGTCGATAACCCGGATCTCGCTGCTCGAGATCGCGAAGAAGAGCTTCGGATGGGCCACCGAGGAGCGGAAGATCGCCCTCGAGGAGCTCGACGAGATGGCGTCGGCGGCGTGCTGCGGAACCGCCGCGGTCATCTGCTGGATCAACCGGATCGTCGATGGCGACCGCGAGTGGACCTTCCCCTTCGACGACCGCTGGCAGAAACTCCACGACACCCTGGTCGGGATCCAGAACGGCTCGCTGGACGACCCGTTCGGCTGGCGCCACGAGATCCCGCTCGAGTAGAGCTACCCGTCGGTCAGGGCGGCGACGGCGCTCGCGCGGTCGTCGTAGATCGGTACCACCTCGTCGAGGCGGGTCAGCTGGAAGAGCTTGCGCAGTCGCCGCGCCGGGTTGACGAAGGCCATTCGGCGGCCCTGCTCCTCGAAACGCTGGAGGTGGCCGACCAGCTCGCCGAGCCCGGTGGAGTCGACGTGGTCGATCCCCTCGAGATCGACGATCACCGGCTTCGAGCCCTCTTCGAGGACCTCACGGAGGAAGTTCGAGAAGGTCGTGGCGGACTCGCCGAGCCGGATCACACCCTGAACCACGACGATGGTGACCGGTCCCTGTTCCACCCGCTCGATGTGCATGCCCCCTCCCGCCGAGCCCTTCGACGCGCCGGGTATCCGCACCCGGACGACCTCATGGTATCACCGCGTCCTCGAGCGACCTCGCTCGGCCCTGCTCGAGCCCGGCGGCGGTCAACGCGCGTCGGCGCTCGTCCGGATCGCGCTCGGCGACGAGGCGGCCCGCGCCCTCGACATCGGACAGCAGCTCGGGCGCCGAGTTGAGGATCAGCACGTCAAGGTAGAGGTCATCGGGCAACGCCCGGGCAACCGCCTCTGACACCAGGTTGAGCGATGAGCGGAGCGAGCCCATCGCCGAAGGAACGAGCCAGACGAAAAGGCTCGGCTGCGGCCCACTGGAATCGCCGACGACCGTGACCCGGGCGAGGTGGGCGAACGCGACATCCGGGCATGACCCGATCTCGGCGCTCAGGCGTTCCCCGATCTCGGCCCCGAAACCCTCCGGCGGGCCCTCGACGAGGATCTCGGCTTCTCCCTGCGGGTCTTCCGCCATGGTCGAGATGATATCCCGGACCATACCTATCCGGATCACTCAGTTTCTGACCGATCCCGATCCCGTTTCCGTTCCCGATCCCGATGCGACATCAGGTAATCCGTCGCAACCACGAAGACACCAAGACACGAAGGCGAGCAAGAAGGAGCTGGTGACGAGGGCCTCCCGCCCGCAGCTCGGCCATCGACTGGATCGAGATACCGACGGCCGGGGCGCGCGTGAGTCGGGATCGGGATCAGGATCGGGATCGGGATCGGGGACGAAATCACCCCCACCCTGACTCATGGGGATAGGCATGGCCCGGACGGTCGGAGCAATCGACGCCGCCGGCGGTCGACGTCATCGCGGATCGCGGCCGTGCTAGGGTCGGAGCAGATGCACAAGCTGATCATGTCCGTCGCCTGGTTGAGCGCCGCGGTGGTCTCGGCTCAGCAGCTCGAGCCGGCGGTCGAGCGCGCCCGCGAGCTCGGACGCGAGCACCGGTACGCCGAGGTCGTCGAGCTGCTCGAGCCGTTTCTCGGGGTGGACGACCCCGAGGACCGGTACATCGTCATGGCCGAGCTCGGTCGGGCGCGCTTCCACCTCGGCGACTACGCCGGGGCCGACGCCCTGCTCGTCGAGGCGGTCGCCCTACGCCCACAACGGGTCGAGACCGCCCTCTATCTCGAGGCGACCTCCTACCTCACGGGCAAGAGCGAGCGGGCCTATGCCATCTTCCGCGAGATCGTCGCGAGCGGCGCCACCGATCTCTATCTCGCGGTGACCCTTCCCGGCGAGCGGCGCTTTCTCGCGGACCCCGCCGTCCAGTCGATCCTCGACGAGCTCCATCGGGTCGTCGAGGTCGACATCGAGACCGGTGGGGCCTTCGGGGTCGAGATCGGCCAGCCCCAGGAGGAGGTCGAGCGCCGGCTCGGCGCCCCGGCCGCGCCGCCGGGCTCGGCGCTGACCGCACGGGCCGGCCCCTACCTGACCTCGGTGTACGGCTTCGACGAGGCGGGAGCGTTGGCGCACATCATGCTCCACAACGAGCACCTGCTCCGCTACACACCGTTCCGGCTGCGGCTGTCCGACGAGCTCGACTGGCGATCACCACCCGAGTCGGCCACCCGGGCCCTCGGCGCGCCGATCTCGACCGCCGCCTCCGAGGACGGAATCGTCGTCATGGTCTGGGAGCGCGAGACGGTTCGGCTCACCCTCGAGTTCGGACCTCCCCGGCCGCCGGCGCCGCCCGGGCTCGCGGCCGATGGCCCGGTGCTCCGGGTGGTTCGAATCGAGGCTCGTTGACCCCCCCGGACGTCCGAGCCGACCGCCCGCCAGGGCCCTCGGTGGTACCCGGTCGATCGTTCCCGGGCGATGGCTCGACGCGTCTGATAGCATGAGGTGGTGGAAACCTCGACGTCCCTGGTCGGTCAGCTGCTGATCGCCATGCCCTCGCTGGGCGACCCGAACTTCCGGCGGACGGTGGTGCTGCTCGGCGCCCACTCCCTCGAGGAGGGCGCCTTCGGTCTGGTGGTCAACCGGCCGCTCGACGTCGAGATCGGGAGCATCCTCTCCGAGCTCGGCCTCGACCCGCCGAGCGGCGCGGCGCCCCCGGTTCTGGCCGGCGGACCGGTCGAGCCGAGCCACGGCTTCGTGCTCTTCGAGTCGGGCGAGCTCCCACCGCTCGGCGACGACCTGGCCTTGCCCGGCGGCCTCGCGATCTCCGGGAACACCACCACCCTCGCCGATTGCACCTCGGGTGTGCGGGGCGGCAGGTACTCGCTCATCCTCGGATACTCAGGCTGGCACCCCGGGCAGCTCGAGTCCGAGATCGAGGAGAACTCGTGGCTGGTCGCCCCGCTGCGCACCGAGATCATCTTCGACACCCCGCACGACGAGCGGTGGCTCGCCGCGCTGAAGAGCCTCGGCGTCGATCCCGGCACCCTTGTCGACTTCGGGTCCGCGGCCCTCGCCTGACCCGACTCGCCGGCGCCGTCCGCGTGAGAGCCCTCCCACGATCGACCCGCGATGCGCCTCCCGCGCGCTCGGTCGGACACTCCGGGTGACGAAAAACCGCCCGGCGCGGCGCCGGGCGGCAGAATGGAGGCGGGAGGGGCGGTTCAGCTCGGCAGGCAGGACCAAAACGAAAGGATGATCATGGTTGGCCGATTGAGGTTGGCCTCGATAGAGGTAGGTCTAAGGTGGAAAGCCTCTCCGGTACCCTCCCAATTTCATTCTGTGATCCCATTCTATCGCCAGCCCCGCGGCGTTGTCCAGAAGCAAACCTCCAAATCGAGATCGCGTCTCGATCCCTATTTTTGCGCACCGAGCGCCGCTCCCAGACCCTCGAGATAACAGCCGTCGAGCAGGCGCCGGTAGACCCGGTCGGACGCCAGGGCCGGTACCCGCTCGGCGAGCGAGGCCGCGACGCCCAGCAGCCGTCGCTCGATTCGGGTCCGCCGACCGACCCCGCCCTCGCAGCCGACGCCGAGAAAGCCCGCGAGCTCGGGGTGGAGCCGCGAGAAGATCGCCGCCGATCGGCCGGAACTCCGTTGACGGTTACAGAACGATCCGAGGTCGATCCGGTGGTGGTGGATGGTCCGGGCACGGGGGTTGTAGCGCAAGCCGAGGCCGTCGCGCTGAGCCCGGTAGGCGAACTCGATGTCCTCCCAGGCCGCGGCGGGAAAGTCCTCGCGAAAGCCGCCGAGCTTCTGAAACCGATCCCTAGGGAGCGACACGTTCGAGGTGTAGAAGAAGTTGAAGGGAACCGATGTCGGGTCCTCGATCAGGCGGTATCCGAACTGGGCGCCGGACTCGTTGATCCAGCGCAGGAACGGGCTGTCGAGCTCGGCCGGGAAGGAGGTGTAGCCGAGGACGGCGAGATCGCGGGCCGCGAGACGATGGGTCTCGAGGTGCTCGAGCAGCCAGCCCGGTTGGGGTACCGTGTCGTCGCCGAGGAAGAGCACGATCTCGCCCCGGGCCTCGGCGACGCCGCGGTTGCGCGCGACGGCCGGGCCGGCGTTGGCCTGGCGGATGATGGTTGCCGAGCCGGCTTCGAGACCGTGTTCGAGCCACTCTCCGGTGCCGTCGATCGACCCGTCGTCGACCACCACGAGCTCGCACGGCGACCCCAGCTGCGCCGCCTGGTCGAGCACCGCGGCGACCACCCGCCGGAGGTCGGCGAGCCGGTTGAAGGTCGGGACGACGATGCTCGCCGAGGGATACCGCCGCCCGCTCATCTATGCAACCCGACCCGGAGCGACGTCGGCCTCACGATGCGAGCCGCCGCGGGATCTCCGGCGACAGCCTCGCGAGGACCTCGTAGTTGATCGACCCGCAGAGCGCCGCGAGATCCTCGGCGGTCACGGTGGCGCCGCCGTCGGCGCCGAGAAGGGTCACCCGGTCGCCGATCTCGACCCCCGGGATGTCGGTGACGTCCGCCATCATGATGTTCATGCAGACCCGTCCGACCACCGGCGCCGCGCAGCCGCGGATGGCGACCCTCGACCGGTTGCCGAGGGCGCGCGGGTAGCCGTCGGCGTACCCCACGGGAATCACCGCCAGGACCGTGTCGCGCAGCGCCGTCCAGGTTCGGCCGTAGCCGACGCTCTCGCCCTTCCCCACCGGCTGCAGCTGACCGACCTGAGCACGCCACGACAGCACCGGCTGCAGCTCGACGCCTCCCCGTCCGTGCTCGAGGATCCACGACAGCTTCGTCTCTCGCGACGGCCAGTGCCCATAGAGCGAGATCCCGACTCTCACGAGGGTGAAATCGGTCTGGCGAAACAGCAGCGACGCCGCCGAGCAGGCCGCGTGAATGAACGGCGGCTCCACACCGAGAACGCTCGTCGCTTCCGCCACGGCATGCTGAAATCGCTCGAGCTGAGTGCGGGCGAATTGGTGCTCCAAAGTGTCCTCGATGTTGGCGAAATGCGTCGCCACCCCGACCACCTCGAGACGGTAACGGCCCGCAGTACGCGCCATATCGCCGATCGCTCCCTCTGGTACCCCCTGTCGTTTCGCCCCGGTGTCGACCTTGATATGGACCGGCAGCGAGACGCCGGATCGGTCACGATAATCGGCCACCCATTTCAGCGCCGTAGGAGACGAAACCAGCAGGTGAATACCGCTGTCGAGGTCGCGCAGATCGACCGGGGGAACGTAGCCCATAACCAGGATCGGAAGCGCGGTCCCGATCTCGCGCAGGGCGCGGGCTTCGGTTGCCGAGTGAACGCCGAGCCAGTCGACGTGCTTCGCGATCTCCGGGGCGACGACCTCGAGCCCATGCCCGTAGGCATTGGCCTTGACGACGCCGAGCAACCTCGTGGTCGGGGCCAGCGCCGAGCGGAAGACGCGCGCATTGTGGGCGAGAGCTGACGGATCGAGCTCGATCCATTGGGTCGGCGCGAAGAAATCATCGGCCATCTCGGGTAGTGTATCGCGATGATTGCGCCGACGCCACGGTCAGCGGCCAAAGGAAAAAAGATCCGTTCAACGGCCGAGTACTCGGAGGCTTGTGAGCCCGCGAACGCCGACCCTGGCGGATGCAAACATCGCCACGAATTGGAGTTCCGTCCGTAACGATCCTGGCGCCCGAGTCTCTCCGCCAATCGAGGCGGCAAGACGTGGAACTTCCAGGCCGAACATTCGGTCGAATGCTGGACGAGAATTCACTCGATTCCGCCGCCGACGACTTTCGAATTCCCGTGCGAATTCTCTTGACATTAGATCGGTTTATAGCTAGCGTAAAAGTGATCTCTTCGGAGGTGGCCGATGGCCTTTGAGCGGTTTGTTCCACCACAAGCGGCCGGCACGCGACCCCGGGCGACGATCAGACCGAGCGGGCTGATCTCGTTCGACGCCGCGTCGGTGGAGGCCTTCGGTCTCGAAAAGGCCAAGTTCGCGGTTCTCTTCTTCGACAAGACCCGGAAGATCATCGGGGCGAGGCTCAGCAGCAAGGGCGATGAGGACGGCGCCCTCCCCCTCTCGAAACGCCGCCGGTCGGTGAGTCTGAAGTCGCCGCAGTTCTTCCACCAGTACGGCCTGACCGTCGATGACAGCCAGCGCTTCGAGGTCACCCGGGACCCCGCCGATGGGATGCTCCTGATCAACGTCAGGGACGTCAAGCGACGCCGAGGCCGGCGACCGAAGAAGGCGTAACCCCCGCACCAGCATCGGTTGATCGAGGATTCGAGGGACGGCCTGATCCGGGCCACGCGGGCCGGGTCGTCGTTTCCGTCGTCGCGGCCTCAGCCCGGCGCCGGCCAGGAGTCCGGCAGCCGGAACAGCCCGCGGAAGGCGGCGGTCGACGCCGACGCGACGGCGCGCTCCCCGACCGACCAGACCTCCGCGAGCCGCCGTCCGACCTCGACGACGAAGGCCGGCTCGTTGCGACGACCGCGGTGGGGGACCGGCGCCAGGAAGGGGCTGTCGGTCTCGACCATGACCCGATCAGGCGCCAGCGGCGCCACCATGCGCCTAATGTTGTCGGCTCGGGCGAAGGTGACCATCCCGGAAATGCCGACCACGAGACCGAGCTCGACCACCCGAAGCGCCTCGTCCGGCCCCTCGGCGAAGGAGTGGGCGACCCCCCGCAACCCCGGGCAACGCCTCGCCAGGGCCGGCTCGAGATCGTGCCAGGACTCCCGGTTGTGGAGCACCACCGGCAGCCCCGCCTCGACCGCCAGGTCGAGCTGCCACTCGAGCGCGGCGATCTGGTCCTCCCGCGGCGAGTGCATGTAGTGATAGTCGAGACCGATCTCGCCCACCGCGACGACCCCGGGTAGCCGGAGCGCACGCTCGAGCCGCCGTTTGACCGTGTCGTCGAGGGCCGCCGCATCGTGGGGATGGATGCCGGCCGCGGCGACCACCGACCCGGGGTGGTCCGACGCGAGGCGGACGGCCACGTCGAGGTCATCCGGAGAGGTCGCGGGAACGAGGACTCCGCCGACCCCGCACGCCGCCGCACGCCCGAGCACCTCCTCGACCTCGTCGGTGTCGAACATCGTGAGGTGGGCATGCGAGTCGATCCAGGTCATCGCCTCATGCATCGTTTCATCTTCCTCCGGTCAGCCCCCGAGACGATCGAGAATCAGCGCCGCGCCGGCGATGACCGCGGTCTCGGCGCGCAGCACGTGCGGTCCGAGCCGGAGCCGCTGCCACCCGGCCTCGTCGAGAGCCCGCGCTTCACCGGGCGACAGACCGCCCTCCGGCCCGATCAGCAGCACCGGATCGGGGACCGGCGCCCAGCCCGAGACCGGCCCGCCATCCGCGGCGGCGACCACGCCCCGGCTCGGATCGACCCCTTCGAGCAGCTCGCCGAACCGCACCGGCGGCGCGACCGCCAGCGCTCGGGCCCGGTGGCACTGCTTGAGGGCCTGGAGGGCGAGACGCCTCCAGTGCTCCGACCGCGCCTCCGCCCGGCGGCGGTCGAGCTGGCTGCGCTCGCAGCACACCGGCGTGACTCGGCTGGCGCCGAGCTCGACCGCCTTCTGGACGACCACGTCCATCGCCGGCCCGGCGAGCACCCCCACCGCGATGGTCAGCTCGGCGGTCGCCCGGGGGGCGGCGACGACCGAGTCCACGCGGACCGTCGCGGGGCCTCGCCGCGGCAGCGTGAGCTCGCCCTGGGCGATCAGCCCCGCACCGTCGGTCAAGGTCACGCGCCGGCCGGTGGCCAGCCGCAGCGCCCCTGCGGCGTGCCGGGTCTCGACGTCGTCGAGGACCACCACTGCGCCGACCGCGAGCCCTCCCTCGGGTGCGAGAAGCCAGGGCGGTTGCTTCATGACGCACCGGCGGGGGCCGCGGTGAGACCGATCCACTCGCCGATCGATGCCTCGGCTCTGACCTCCAGGTCCTCCTCGCCGAGCATCGTCTCGACCGCCTCCCGTTCGCAGGCGAGCATGCCGGACAGGACGACCCGGCCCGCCGCCGCGGTGAGGCGACGGATCTCGCCGAGGAGCGGGCCGAGCTCGCTGTGGATCATGTTGCACAGGACGAGGTCGAAGGCGACGCCGACGAGGCAGCCGACCGGACCCGCGACGATCAGGGGGCGACAGCTCCAGGTCTGGCGTCGGGCAGTCGACCGGGCCTCCCAGGCGGCGACCCGGTCGGTGTCGACGGCGACCACCATGGCGGCGCCGAGACGGTCGGCGGCGACCGCGAGCACCCCCGAGCCGGTTCCCACGTCGAGCACCCGCAACCCCTCGCAACCCAGCCGCTCGAGCTGGAGCAGCGCGAGCTGGGTCGACTCGTGGGTGCCGCTCCCGAAGGCGGCCCTCGCTTCGATGGCGAGCCTGAGCCGCCCGGGAGGGGCGTCGGTCGCCCGATCCGGATGGGGGTCGATCCACCACCTCTCGCCGACCTCGAAGGGAGCGAGGGACGCCCGCCATGCCGCCGCCCAGTCGGCGTCCCGGTGGGCCGAACGATCGACGCCGCCGGTCGCGAAGCCGGTCACGATGCCGGCGACCCGCTCCTCGAGGTAGGGGTCGCCGGCCCTGATCCACACGGCGACCGAGGCACGATCGGCTTCACGCGGCTCGACGAGGATGCCGAGCACCGGCCAACCCGACAGCCTTTCGGCGAGGCCGTCCTCGTCGATCTCGGCGATCAGGCCCCGGAGCTCGACGTAGTCATCCACCGGGCGTCGGTCAGTCGCCGGCGAAGGCGCGCTTGAGGCGCTCGAAGAGGCTGCGCTGGTCCTCCGGGGCGACACCGCCGCCGAGCCTCGCGACCTCCTCGACGAGCTGCCGTTGCTCCGCGGTCAGCTTCCGTGGAACGACCACCTTGAGGCTCACGTGGAGGTCCCCCCGCCGCCGCCCGTTGAGGCCCGGCATGCCGGCGCCGCCGACCCGGATCACCTCGCCGGGCTGGCTGCCGGCGTCGATCCTGACCTTCGCCACCTCGTTGTGGATCGTCGTCACCTCGACCTCGGCTCCGAGCATCGCCTGGAAGACCGAGACCGGAAGCACCATGTGAAGGTCGTCTCCGTCGCGCTCGAAGACCTCGTGCGGGTTGACCGCGATCACCACGAAGAGGTCGCCGGACGGACCCCCGAGGGCGCCGTCCTCCCCCTCCCCCGAGAGCCGGAGCCGCATGCCGCTGTCGACTCCCGCCGGGATGTCGACCCTCAACGTCGCCTCACGTTCGACCCGGCCGCGCCCGCCGCACGGCCCGCACGGGTGGCGGTTGAGCCGACCCGCACCGGCGCAGCTCGGGCAGGTTTGGGCCACCGACAGGAAGCCGCGGCGAAACATGACCTGGCCGTGACCGCCGCACGTCCCGCACGGCTCGGGCGTCGTCCCGGGCTCCGATCCGCTTCCCGAGCATGCCTCGCAGCGCTCGAGCCGGGGGACCCGGATCGTCCTGGCGACCCCGCGCGCCGCCTCCTCGAGCGAGATTCTCAGCGTGTACTGGAGATCGCGACCGCGGCGCCGCGCCTGGCGCCCGCTCCCCGAGCGCCCCCCGAAGAGGTCGCCGAAGCCGAAGAGGTCGCCGAGGATGTCGGCGAAGTCGCCGAAGGCTCCGGGGTCGAACCCGCCAAAGCCCTGACCCTCGACACCCTGGTGGCCGAAGCGGTCATATCGGGCCCGTTGGTTGGCGTCGGAGAGGACGGCGTAGGCCTGCGACGCCTCCTTGAACCGCTCCTCGGCCTCGGCGTCATCCGGGTTCCGGTCCGGGTGGTACTTGACGGCGAGGGCCCGGTAGGCCTTCTTGATCTCGTCCAGGGGGGCGTCGCGACCGACACCGAGGACCTCGTAGTAGTCTCGTGGCTGGTTGTGGCTCATGGTCAGTCTGTCAGCTTTCCTCGTCCACGACCTCGTCCTGGCCACCCTTCATCTTGATCCCGAGGGCGGCCATCGGATCGACCATGATGACCTGGGTCAGGATCTGGCCGGCGGACTGGACGGCGAGGATCGCCTCCTCGAGCACCGACCGCTCCTCGTTCGCGAGAGCCTTTCTGGCGCGGTCGAGGGTACCCCGGACCTCGTCGCGCTCGACCTGGGCGAGCGCCGCCCCGAACTCCTTGAAGACCCGGTCGTTGGTGTGGATCAGGCCCTCGAGCCGGTTCTGCAGCATGCGGAGCTCGCGGCGGTTCTGGTCGTCCATCCGGTGCATGTCGGCCTCGGCGATGAGGGCGTCGATCTCGGCCTTGGACAGCCCGCCGGCCGGGCTGACCTCGATGCTCTGCTCCTTGCCGGTCGCCATGTCGCGGGCCGCGACGTTGACGATGCCGTTCGAGTCGATCGAAAAGGTCACCTCGATCTGCGGCACGCCCCGCGGCGCCGGCGGGATGCCGACCAGGTCGAACCGGCCGAGCGACCGGTTCTCGGCCGAGATCCCGCGCTCGCCCTGGAGCACGTGCACGGTCACGCTGGTCTGGTTGTCCGCCACCGTGGTGAAGATCATGCTCTTCTTGGTCGGGATCGTCGAGTTGCGCTCGATGATCCTGGTGAACAGCCCGCCGTGGGTCTCGATACCGAGCGACAGGGGCGTCACGTCGAGCAGGATGAGGTCCTTGACCTCGCCCTGGAGGATCCCGGCCTGGATCGCGGCGCCGATCCCGACCACCTCGTCGGGGTTGATGTCCTGGCACGGGGTCCGGCCGAAGAACTCGGTGACGATGCGCTGCACCAGCGGCATCCGGGTCTGGCCGCCGACCAGGATCACCTGGTCGATCTGCGCCGGATCGACCCGCGCCGCCTCGAGGGCATTGCGGCAGGGATCGAGAGTCCGCTCGACGAGATCGAACACGAGCTCCTCGAGCTGGCTCTGGGTGATCCGCATCTGCAGGTGCTTGGGCCCGGTGTGGTCGGCCGCGATAAAGGGCAGCGAGATGTCGTGGACGTCGTTGGTCGAGAGCGCACACTTGGCGGACTCGGCGGCCTCCTTGATCCGCTGCATGGCCATCATGTCGTCGGACAGGTCGAGCCCGGTGTCGAGCTTGAACTGTTCGAGGATGAACTCCATGATCCTCGAGTCGAAGTCCTCGCCGCCGAGGAAGGTGTCGCCGGCGGTCGACTTGACCTCGTAGATCCCGTCGCCGATGTCGAGCACCGAGATGTCGAAGGTGCCGCCGCCGAGGTCGTAGACCGCGATCGTCTCGCTGGTCTTCTTGCCGAACCCGTAGGCGAGCGACGCCGCGGTGGGCTCGTTGATGATCCGCAGCACCTCGAGACCTGCGATCGTCCCGGCGTCCTTGGTGGCCTGCCGCTGGGAGTCGTCGAAGTAGGCCGGGACGGTGATGATCGCCTGGCTCACCTCCTCGCCGAGAAACTCCTCGGCGAACTCCTTGATCTCGCGCAGGACGAAGGCCGAGATCTCGGGCGGGCTGTACCGCCGTCCCTTGATCTCGACGCTGGCGTCGCCGTTGTCGGCCTCGACGATGGCGTAGGGCACCAGGGTCCGCGCCCACTTGACCTCGTCGGACTCGAACTTACGCCCGATCAGCCGCTTGACCGCGTAGGCCGTGTTCATCGGGTTGGTCATCGCCTGGCGGCGGGCGATCTGGCCGACCAGCCGTTCGTCGTCGGAGGTGAAGGCGACCACCGACGGCGTCGTCCGCGCGCCCTCGCGGTTGGGAATCACCAGCGGCTTCGTGACGTCGACCACTGCGGCGCAGGAGTTGGTCGTACCGAGGTCGATACCGATGATCTTACTCATCTGACGATCCGTTCACGGCCACGCCGTTGCCGCCCCCACTCGCCGGCTCGGCGACCACCCCGACCATGGCCGGCCGAACCAGACGGCCGTTGACGAGATACCCCTTGGCGAGCACGGTCGCGATCGTGCCGGGCTCGATCGCCGGGTCCTCGACCCGGTGGACCGCCTCGTGGAACTCGGGGGTGAACTTCTGCCCGAGCGGATTGATGACCTCGACCCCCTGCCGCTGGAGCGTGTCCCAGAGCTGCTTCGCGATCATCTCGACGCCTTCGCGAAAGGCGCCGTTGTCGGCACTCAGGCTGTGCTCGAGCGCGCGCTCGAAGTTGTCGAGCACGGGGAGCAGCTCGCGCACCAGCTCCTCGTTGGCGTGCCGCCTGGCCTCGAGGCGCTCGCGCTCGGTCCGCTTGCGGAAGTTGTCGAACTCGGCGAGCTTGCGGAGGTGGATGTCCCGCAGCTCGTCGAGCTCGCTCTCCAGCCTCTCGATCTCGATCTCCACCGAGGGACCGAGGTCGACCGGCTCGAGCCCCCTGACCTCGACCGGCGGCTGTTGGAGAGGCGGCTCTACCGGCTGCCCGGCGCCGCTCTGCTCGTCGACGAACTCGATCTCGACGTTCTCCAGCCCGCCGTCGTCGACCACGCCGGGCGTGTCCTTCGTGTCAGCCATTCATCGCTCCAGGTTCCTGCAACATTTTGGTGAGTGAAGCGCCGATGAACTCGACAACCGGCACGATTCTCAGATAGTCCATCCGTCGCGGTCCGACCACCCCGAGCGCTCCGGCCCGCCTCCCGTCCTTGAAGAACAGCGTGGTGACCATCCCGAGCTCGCCCGAGGCGGTCAGCGCCGACTCGCAACCGATCAGCACCCGGGTCGAGCAGCTCGCCAGAGCGTGACGGATCTCGCGCACGATGCGCTCGTCGTCGTCGAGGGCCGCGAGCAGCGACCGCACTCTGTCGATCGCGGCGAACTCCTCGGTCTGGAGGAGGTTGTCCGCGCCAGCCACCTGGACCTCGACCCGACCTCCGGCGGTCGGCATGAGCTCGGCGATGACCTCCATCGCCCTCCGCTCGAGCTCGTCGCGCGGCGGGGAGGGGTCGGAGTCGCCGGCATCGCGGGCCCGGCGGGTGATCTCGTCGAGGTTGAGGCCCCGGAACTGGGTCGTGATGTAGTTCGCGATCTCCTGGAGACGCTCGAGGTCGATCACCCGCTCGAGGTTGAGCAACCGTTTCTCGACCGCGCCGTCGGCGGTCACGACCAGCCCGAGCACCTTGCTGCCGTCGAGCGCGACCAACGACACGGCGTCGAGAACACGGCCCGAACCGAACGGCCGCAGGGCGACTCCGGCCTCGTGCGTGACCTCGGCGGTCAGCCGGGCCACCCAGGCGAAGTCCTCGACCAGCTCGCGCCCCATCTCCTTCATTCGCGACTCGACCTGCCGGCGGACGACCGGCGACAGCCGGCGCGAACCGGAGGACGAGTCGACATAGAGCCGCAGCGACAGATCGGACGGCACGGTCCCCGCCGAGCTGTGCGGCCGGTCGAGATACCCGGCCTCCTCGAGCTCGGCCATGGTGCTCCTGATGGTCGCCGGAGACAGGCCGAGCGCCGAGTACCGGGCGACCTCGCGGGACGCCACCGGCCCACCCGAGCGGGTGTACAGCTCGACGACGGCGCACAGCACCTTGAGCGCGCGGCGACTCAGCTCCACAGCTTACTCCCCCGGGGCAGGACCACGATCTCCAGGCCCGAGTGCAACGCCCGAGAAACCTCCGTGATTTCGGCCCGCAAGCCTCGTTCAGTGTAACACTTCCGCACCGGAATGCGGACAGGGCCGGCACAGCCAACCTCGGGTCGCCAGCCCTGGATTCCCGCGAGGTGGTCAGCCGTGCGGAGCGACGTGAGCGCCCGTCGACCGGGCTGGATCCGAAGCCGATTGGCTGAATTGACCCCGTCAAACACGGTGTGTTAGCGTTGAAGCGGCTGTAAAGGTAGCGCCCCCTGACATGGTTTTCTTCAACTGGGCAACGATGCAAATGGCCGCGAAGATCGTGTACTACGGTCCGGGTCTGTGCGGCAAGACATCGAATCTGTCCTACATCTACGCGAAAACCACGCCGAGCTCGCGGGGCGAGATGGTGTCCCTCGAGACCGAGTCCGACCGCACGCTGTTCTTCGACCTGCTCCCCATCGAGGTCGGGACGATCGGCGGCTTCAAGACCCGCCTCCAGCTCTACACCGTACCGGGGCAGGTCTTCTACAACACGACCCGGAAGCTGGTGCTCAAGGGCGTCGACGGTCTGGTCTTCGTCGCCGACTCCCAGCGTCCGATGCGCGAGGCCAACATCGAGAGCTTCACGAGCCTGGTGAACAACCTCGAGGATCTCGGGCTCGACATGTCCGATCTGCCGCTCGTCCTCCAGTACAACAAGCGCGACCTCAAGAACATCCTCACCGTCGACGAGCTCAACAGCGATCTCAACCCGCACAGCCGGTTCACCTTCCACGAAGCATCGGCGATCAACGGCGCCGGGGTCTTCGAGACCCTCAAGGCGATCACCAAGCTGACCCTGAAGAAGCTCCGCAAGCGGATGGCAACCTCCCAGCCGGGCGGCGTCTCACCGCCCGCCGAGCCGGTCCGCCCCGCGATCCCCACCCACCGACCCGAGTCGATCTCGGCGGCCGCACTGGCCCGCGCCGCCGAGGAGGGCGTCGTCTCGAACCACGACCCGAACCCGACACCGACGCCCCACACTCCGACCCGGGTGGCGCCACCGATTCCCGCGTCGCCCCTGCGGCCGCCCCGGCCGGCGACCGAGTCGGACGTCTTCGCTCCTCCCCCCGACCTGCCCGAGCCGATCGCCACCGGGGGACCGCTGGACGGTGTCGGCGGGCCGCCGGATCTCGACGCGCCGGCGCCGCCGATCGATCTCAGGCAGGCTCCCTCGTCCGCCCCGGCGCACCGGCCGACCGTCGGACCGGCAGCGCGGCCGGTCGATCGTCCGGCGCCCGCGACCGCCGGCAGCGAGCCCCACCTCGACCCGACCGAGCACGTCGACTTCGCCCAGCAGCCCGCGGCAGCGCCGACCGCTCCGCCGCCCGTCAAGCGCGTCCACGTCTCGAACCAGCTCGACATCCTCGCCGAGCTCGAGGGCTTGCGCGCCGGGACGCTCGCCGAGAGCTCCTCCGGCCGCCGCCGTTCGGCGTCGAACGACATCGACATCGACTCGCTCATCTCGGGGGTGGTCGGCGGAACCAAGAAGATCCGGCAGCGATTCGACGAGCGGCTCGCCGGCGAGGTCTTCGAGCGGATGTGCGGGCTCGAGGTCGCGATCCGGGTCAAGGGCGCCGACGGCGAGACTCTCGCCACCCTGACCCCGGCGGTGCTCGAGCTCAACGGCGTGGCCGAGCACGATCGGCTGTCGATCCGCTTCGCCGTCGACTTGGAAAACACGAGGTGAGGTCGCGATGAACCGTCCTCCCGAGACCCGCCTCGGATCGAGACGAGTCGCCTGCGGTCGTCGGTCCGCCGCGCTCCGAAGATCGCTCATGGCAATGACGCTGGCCGGTCTCACCCTGGTCGGTTGCACCTCGACCGAGCAGCCCCCGGCCCCCGTCGCGCCGGCGCCGGCGCCGGCGGTCGACGAGTCGTTCGAGCGGTGGAGGGAGTCGACCGGCGCCACCGCCGACGACCTGCTCGCCGAGGCCAGAGAGCTCGCCGAGCTCGGCGACCCGGCCGCCGCCCTCGACCGGATCGACGACGCGTTGTGCGCGGTGCTCGATCCGCCGGACGGGGTCGCCGACGATCCCGCGTATCTGAGCTTCGTGGCCGGCCTGATCTCCGACGCCGAGGCCATCGAGCAGGACCTCACCCTCGACGCCGGCGACCTCGGCGAGGTCGTGGCGCTGCCGCCCATCGAGATTCCCGAAGACGAGCCCGAGCTGACGGTGCCGGTCGACCCAGACGGGCTGCCCCGGAGCGAGTACCCGCTGGTTCTCAACACGACCGTCGAAGAGTTCCTCGCGACGTTGACCCGCGAGGGCGAGTACCGGAACCGGATCGGCACCGGTCTCGCGCGGTCGGGCGCCTACCTCCCGATGATCCGGCAAAAGCTCGAGCGGGCCGGGCTGCCGGATGAGATCGCCTACCTCCCGCTCATCGAGAGCGCCTTCTCGGTGACCGCTTACTCCCGGGCCAGGGCGCACGGGATGTGGCAGTTCATCTCGTCCACGGGAAGGCACTACGGGCTCGAGGTCGGCAGTTTGGTCGACGAGCGGCGCGACCCGGTCCTCTCGACCGACGCCGCAATCGCCTATCTGAGCGATCTCCACGGCGAGTTCGGAGACTGGCACCTGGCGTTGGCCGCCTACAACTCGGGGGCGGGCAACGTCCGACGGGCGATCCGCCGCTCGGGGAGCCGCGACTTCTGGGTCCTCAAGAGCTACCTGCCGCGCGAGACCCGGAATTACGTTCCGGCGTTCATCGCCTCGGTGATCATCGCCAAGGACCCCGGCCGGTGGGGCTTCACCGCACCCGCGGAGCAGCCGTGGACCTACGACCGGGTCGACGTCCCGGACGCCCTCGACCTCCAGTTCCTGGCCGACCGGACCGGCCTCGGCATCGACGAGCTGCGCGAGCTCAACCCCGCGATCCGCCGCGATCTCACCCCGGCCGGACGGACGACCACGCTGTGGCTCCCCGAGGGCCGGGGGGCGACGGTGGCCGCGGTGCTCGCCGGGACGCCCAGCTCGGAGTGGGCGCCGCGGATGGTCCACACGGTTCGCAAGGGCGAGTCGCTGTCGACCATCGCGGCCCGTTACGGTTCGAACGTCAGCGCGATCAAGCAGGCGAACGGTCTCCGCGGCAATCTGATCCACCCCGGCCAGAACCTGATCGTGCCACGGCTCGGGATCTCCGCCGAGGCGCCCGAGCAGCGGGCCGCCGACGACGGCGTGTACGTGGTTCAGCCCAACGACACGCTGTGGGACATCGCCCGCTCGTTCAGCGTCTCGGTCGACGCACTGTGCGCCGCCAACCGGCTCGGTCGACGGGACGTCATCCGGCCCGGACAGCGGCTCCAGCTTCCGTCGAACGCCACCGGGGGACCGGCCGAGGCCTCGCCGGGTCCCGCGGGGCCGGTCACATGGTCGGGCACCTACACCGTGCGCTCGGGCGACACCCTGTCGGCGATCGCCGCGCGCCACGGCGTGAGCGTCAAGGAGCTGCAACGGGCAAACCGGCTCGCCGGCTCGCGGATCTACCCCGGCGCGACCCTCACGGTCCCGGCGGCGGGCCGCGCCGCCGTGCCGTCGCGCGACGGCGCCACCTACCGGGTCCGCAAGGGCGACACGCTGTACGACATCGCCCGCCAGTTCGGCGTGTCGGTGTCCGATCTCCGCCGGGTCAACGGGCTGACCGGCTCGCAGATCCACCCGGGCGACGTGCTGCGGATCCCGAAGACCCAGGCTACGGGCTGACCCGCCCACCGAGGCGGTCGAAGGCGGCAACGCCGGTCACCCGCCCGTCGGCGTCCCGCTCGAAGCGCAGCTCGACGGTGCCGTCGTCCCGCGCCACCCGGAGCAGGCTGCGGCTCACCCGCCCGTCCGCTCCGAGCTCGTGGACCTCATCGAGAACCTCGCCGTGGCGCACCTCGATCCGCGCCGCTACGCCCCCCTGGCTGACCAGCCGCCGATCCGCGCGGTCGGCGGGCAGGACGAGGTCGCGGGCCGCTGCCGGCGACGCCGGGTCGAGCTCTCCCACCGTCTCGACGGTGTAGCCGGGCGCGGTCGAGGGCTCGGTCGTGTCGACCGCGGGGACGAGCAGCGCCGCGATCTCCAGCGTCGCCCCGCCGCGCTCGACGAGCAGACCGAGCCGCTGGCCCCACTCGATCTCGGCGAGCATCAAGCGGAGCTCGGCGAGCCCGCCGGGTCGCCGCCCGTTGACGTCGACAATCACGTCGCCGGAGGCGAAGCCGACGTCCTCGGCCAGGGTGTCGGGCCAGACCGCGGACACCACCGGACGTCCGTCGTCGCCGGCCGCGAGGCGCAGCCCGAGGGTCGGGTAGGCCTCGATCCCGCCGCTGTCCTCGAAGGCCGCGACGAGGTCGGCGAGGGAACGGGCGAACTGGGCGGAAGGTGCGGCCGCATCGCCCATCCCGTGCCCGCCGCCGCCCATCGGGTGGCCGGTCGGTTCGCCGTCGGGCTCCGGCGCCGGCGCGGTGACCGGGCACAGGGTCGCGACCTCGAGCGGCGGCAGACCCGCGGCCGACCGCTCGTCGTCGAGGCGGCGCTGGATCCCGAGGCCGTATGCGACGTGGCCCGAGCCGACGATCAGTACCACCGTGGTTCCCTCCGCCGCCTCGGCGAGCAGCGAGCGAGCCATGACCACGTCCCACAGACACTGGGCGGCGTACATGTTGTCGAACCACCCGGGCGGGAGCGCGGCGACCGTGTCGCCGAAGTACCGCGAGATCAGGTAGCGGTGCTCGGGCGACCCGTCGGTCGACACCTCGCCGACCTCGCGCCGCTGGTCCTCGCTCAGACTCGCGAGCCCGCCGCGGTTGACCGCGCGGGGGATCTCGCGCGGCACGTTGACGCCTACGATCGGCAGGCCTCGGCGGCGCGCGACCTCCATGACCGGCCGGTAGTACTCCCAGCGGTAGCTGCCGCGCTCGTACCAGGCGGTCGCCTCGAGCAGACCGCGGTCATCGATCTCGCCCCGACCCCAGGCGGCGAGCGCCTCCCGGTCGCCCCGCTGGAAGAACTCCATCGCCAGCACCGTCGGCCGTCCGGTCGCCGCGATCGCCTCGACGATCCGGGCGTGGAGGAGCTTCTGGTCCATTGCGGTGTGCTCCTCACCGAGCAGCACGACGTCGGCGGCGGCGAGGCGTCGCGCGAGCGCGTCGAGCTCGACGACCTCGCCCGACCCGGCGTCGACCACCGTCCCCGCCGCCGCGACGCCGAGCTCGTGGGCGAGGGTCGGGTCCCCGAGGGGCAGCAGGTCGAGCTCGGCCGCGAGCGCGGCCGCGGGCATCAGCACGAGCATGGCGAGGAGCGGCTTGAACATCGTGACCTCCGACGCCAACTCTACCCCAGCCGCGCCCGGTCGGCCGATCGACCGCGATCATCCGCCGCCTTCCGAGCCGCTGACCTCCATGAGACCGACGGGTCCTGCTACAATCTCGGTCCGTTGTGCGCCTCGGCGCCGCGGCAGGAGAGACGCCATGGCCGATCAGTCGACCGTCAGCCCAGCCTTTCTCGACGCCCTCTCGAGCGACGACTTCGACCGGGTTGAGGAGCTGTGGCTCGAGGCGCTCGACCGCGACCGGATCCGGGTCGACGAGCTGCTCGAGGTCCGCCACCTGCTCTGGGAGGCGGGTCGCAAGAACCTCGCCCTGACCCTCCTCGATCTGCTCTCCGAGACCCTGGAGGAGCGCGACGACCCCTTTCAGACCCTCGCCGTTCTCAAGGAGCAGGTACGGCTCGCCGACAAGCCTGGCGGGCGGCTCGTCGAGCGGCTGCAGAGGGCGCTGACCGCGACCCGGGCCGACTCTCCGTCGCTCGAGGCCGTGGTCTCGCGCTACCCGCTGACATCGCAACGCCGGCCGACCGAGGCCCTTGCCGCGATCGAGAGCTGGCTCGACCACGACCGCGGCACCGTCGTCGAGGTCGCGGGTCAGGGCGTCGGCCGGGTCATCGAGCTCAACCTCGAGCTCGACAACATCAAGGTGGATCTCGGCGGTCGCCGGCCGGTCTCGGTCCCCTTCGGCGCGGTCAGCCGCTACCTCAGGCCGCTGCCCGAGGGCGACTTCCGGCGACGCAAGGTCGAGGACCCGAGCTCGCTGGCGGCCTTCGTGCGGGACGACCCCGGCGGCGCGCTGGTCGAGCTCATCGAGAGCCTCGGCAACGACGTCGACGTGACCTCGATCAAGGCCGGCCTCGAGGGAGTGCTCGACCCGACCGGCTGGACGTCGTGGTGGGGCCGCGCCCGCAAGCACCCGCGGATCCTCACCTCGGGGACCGGCTCGCGCCTGCGCTACTCGGCCGGCGAGAGCGCCGACGACGCCACCGACGCCCTCCTCGCCGAGCTCGAAGGCGCCGAGCCCCGGCACCGCCTGGCGATCGCCAAGCGGATCGCCGCGCGGGGCCGCGAGGGCGCGACCGCGGCAACCCGGATCCTCGCGGCGTCGATCGAGGGGCTCGTCGACGACCCCGGGCTCGTCTGGGAGACCGCCGCGGCCCTCGAGGCGCTACCCGAGGGCAGCGAGGCGGCCACGGCCGCCCGCTCGAGGGTGCTCGAGGAGGCCCGGCCGCTCGCCCTGCTCCGCGGCATCCAGGACCGCGCCGCCCGAGTCGCCGCGTTGCAGGCACTCAGGGAGCGACACCAGGACTGGACCGCGATCTGGGGCGACTGGCTGCTCCACGAGGAGACGCCGTCGGTGCTCGACGACATTGCCGCCGCCCTCGAGGCCGCCGGCGCCTCGGAGGTGCTCGACGCCGCCGTCGAGGCGGTCTTCCGAAACCACGTCCAGCACGCCGCCCAGTTCGTCTGGGCCTGCGAAAGAATGACCGACGAGGCGGCCCCCGAGGCGATTCGTCGGCGGATGTCGCCGTCGCTCCTCGAGAAGATCCCGGACGGGCTGACCCGCAGGGACTTCGCCCCGCTGCGCGGCCGCTGCAAGGGGCTGCTCGACGGCGGCAAGGTCGCGATCCGGCTGCTCCTCGAGAGCGCCAACCAGGGGCAGGCCCTGCGCTTCAGCCAACGGGTTGCCCGCGCCCCCGGGGTCGAGCCTCAGCGGGTCAAGCTCGTCGAGCAGGCCGCGCACCAGGCGCACGGCCCGAGCGAGACCGATCAGGGTCCGCTGCTCGTCGCGACCCAGCGGGCGATCGAGGACCGACGCGCCGAGCTCGCCCGGCTGCTCGAGGTCGAGATCCCGAAGACCCTCAAGGGCATCAACGCGGCCGCCGCCGAGGGCGATCTGCGCGAGAACTTCGAGTACCACATGCTGCGCGACCGCCAGGAGCTGCAGTCGGCACGCGCCGCCAAGCTCCAGCGCGAGCTCGGCGAGGTCCGGGTCCTCGAGCCCGGGAAGGCCGACACCTCGCGGGTCAACATCGGCACCGTGGTCCGCTTCGCGGGCGACGCCGCCGAGCCGGTCACCATCCTCGGGGCCTGGGACGCCGATGTCGAGCGGCGGATCTTCGCCAACGGCTCGGAGCTCGCCGAGGCGCTGCTCGGCTGTCGGGTCGGCGACGAGGTCGAGGTCGAGGGCCGGCCCGTCACCATCGCCTCGATCGACGCCTGGCTGGGATAGCACTCCGCGGCGTCCGCTCCCCCTTCCAATCGCGGTTTCTACCGAATCTCCCGCGTCCGCGTCCGCGTCCCCGTCCGCGTCCCCGTCCGCGTCCCCGTCCGCGTCCGATGCAGCGGCAGCGGCAGCGGCAGCGGCAGCGGCAGCGGCAGCGGCAGCGGCAGCGGCAGCGGCAGCGGCAGCGGCAGCGGCAGCGG
>JALOLD010000038.1 GCA_025456145.1 Thermoanaerobaculales bacterium
CGCCAACGCCGGCGGCATCGACACCGTCGCCCTGGGCACCGACTTCGACGGCTTCACCGACCCCCCCGACGACCTCGACGACCCCTCGAAGATGCCCCTGCTCACCCAGGCCCTGCTCAGCGCCGGTCTCTCCGAGCCCGAGGTCGAGAAGGTCCTCGGCCGCAACATGGAGCGCGTCCTCCGCGCCGGGTGGCGGTGATCGCCACCGCCTCTTCCCCTCGCCGCTGATCGCTCGCGAGCGCGGCGCGCTTCATCGTGCACGGTAGCGGCGCAGCGGGGGATCTGATCGGCAGTGCCGGCGACGGCTCCCTGCCATAACGGTCACCGATGAAATCTGCATCCCTGCCGGACCCATGTTTGACACCATGTCGAATCTGACATATTCTCATCGACAGGATGAACGGCGATGACAAACCCCTCGTGTGGCTTCGAGGAAGTGTGAAATCGCCTCCGTTTTCGAGGGATGCGCGTCTCCAAGCGGGGTTCTTGCTGAGGTGTCTTCAACGTGGAGATCGCCTTTCAATGCCTCAATCGCGACCGATGCCAGATATCGGACCGAGGTGTCACGAGCTTCGAATCGCCGATGGACGATCGACATGGAGAATCGTGTACCGAACCGACGATGATGCCGTGATTATCGTTGACGTCTTTCAGAAGAAGACGGCGCAGACGCCGAATCGTGTGATCTCGACGAGCAAAGCACGGCTCCGGGAGTATGACGATGAATAGGAGCAAGAAGAAGCGGCTCGAAGAGAAGGGCTGGAGGTTCGGCACAGCCGATGACTTCCTCGGACTGAGCCCCGAGGAGTCGGCGTTTGTCGATCTGAAGCTCCGTCTCAGCGACAGTCTCCGAGCACGCCGAGCTCAGAAGAACCTCTCGCAACAGCAGCTCGCCTCGCTCATCAAGTCGAGCCAGTCCAGGGTCGCGAAGATGGAGGCCGGCGATCCGACGGTTTCCCTCGACCTGCTCGTCAAGACCCTCCTCGCCCTCGGTGCAACCAACCGCGACCTGGCGAAGGTGATCTCCGCGAGCTGAGGGCGCCACCGCCGAACGACCCATCCTGGCAATCCGCTAGGGGCGGGAATCCCAAACTAATCTCAGAGGGCGCTTCCTCAACCGAGAGGATCCGGATTTGACACGTGAGTTGGGATGTGCCTACGATGCCAATTCCAGTTCATGAGGGCGTCTTGGGAAAATTGGGTCTTTTTCTCATCTTGGCGTTGGCGCCGCCGTTGTCGGCGTCGGACCTCGTCAGCGCCACGCACTTCTTCCCGGTGGTCAGCCGGACCGACGGGCTGGTCGGGACCCGCTGGCTGACCGCGCTCCGGATCACCAACCCGCACGACACCCCGATCGTCGTCACCGCCCGCCTTTCGGCCGGTGGCGGCTACACCAGCGTCGATCTCGCCCTTCCCGCCGGGGCGACCCTCGGCTGGTCCGACCTCGCCGGCGACCTGTTCGGCTTCGAGGGCAATGGGGCGCTGCTGCTCGAGGCCTCCGGAGGCGCCAACCCGGGCCTGCCTGCCGAGTGCCGGACCTTCGCCGCTTCGATGCGCATCGCCACCGCCGCCGCGGGTGGCGGATCGTACGGCCAGGGAGTGCCGGCCCTCGACCCGCTGACCGGCTTCCTCGGCGACTGGACCGCGGTGTTCCCGTCGGTCTCGCTCTGGGGCGCTCCCGGCGGGTCCGGCTTCCGGTCGAACATCGGCTTCTGGAACATCGGCGCGGGCGACGCCCAGCTGCGGCTGCGGATCCTCGACGGCGCCGGGACCGAGGCCTGGCGGCAGGTCGTCACCGTCCGGCGTCACGAGCCGTCGGTCGTCGCCCTGCCCCGGGGCCTCGACCTCGAGACCGCGAGCCTGCTCGTCGAGCCGATCGGCGGCTGGCTCGACTGCGCGGTCTACCTCTCGGTGGTCGACAATGTCACCGGCGACGCGACCTTCCTCGGCGGGCAGCTGATCGACCCCGCCGACGCCGCCGCGTGCGACGGGTCGAAGGGGACGCCCGAAGCCGCGGATCGACCGCCTCGCGACGTCGCGCGGCTGCTCGAGCTGTTCCTCGGGGGCGGTGGTGGCTGAGAGCGGCCGCCTGCTGCCCGCCGGGTCGGCGACGACAGCAGCGAGGCGACCGCTCGGCCGCAACCGGCTCGTCCCCATTGCGGCGACCGCTAGCCTGTCGATTCTCCTTGTGTCTGCGTCGCTTCTGATCGCCGCGCCGCCGACCGTCGCGGCGCCGACCGGCACGGCGGTCAGCCTCGGCGCCGGCGAGCCGCCGGTCGAGATCGTGCGCTGCCATCTCGCCGAGGGACGCATCGTGGTCCGTCACGGCGGCCGGCTCCATGTGCTGCACGCCGGCGAGGCCCTCGACGGGACGGGGCTGCGGCTCGTCGAGGTCAGCGCCGAGGCGGCGACCCTCGTCGTCGTCCCGCCGCCGCCCGGCGCCGGTTGGCGGCTGCTCCGCGTGACCGCGCCTCGCGGCGGACCCACGGTGGTCCGCGAGCTGTCGACCGATCCAGCCGATGTCGAGCGGGCGCCGGCCGGCGTGCCGCTCGGCTCGCCGCACGCCCACCTTCCGACCCGGTCGCAGGGTGACGGGTGATGCCCCCTCCCCCTTCGACTGGACGGCCGAGCGCCGGGGACCGCCCCATCCCATGATCGACCGCCGGTCGCTCGTGCCGCTCGCCCTAGCGCTCACCTGCGCAGCGGCGGCCGGTACGGCGACCGGGGGCGAGGGCGGGTGCGTCGTCGACGTCGGGAGCGCGATCGGCGCCTCGCCCGACCCGAAAACCGCCGACGTCACCCCGCTCGCCGAAGGGACATGGGTCGGCGACGTCTACGTTCTGCCTTACGCCTACCCCGAGACCTACGACCGGTCGCTTCCCGGCGGCGCGGACAACGTCGCCGCGCGGCGCTGGGTCGCGCAGTCCTTCTTCGCCCACAACCCCGACGCCTACGACTTTCTCGCGGTGGTCACCGGCTTCGCGTTCGACGCCGGGTGGGGCCAGCACGGCGACCCGACTCACGGGCTTTTCTGGAGCGTGCGAAACGACACCGCCGGTCTCGGTCTCGAGCTCTTCGACCACTCGCAGCTCTTCGGCAGCAGCCGGCTGCAGGGTTATATCGACGCCAACTCCCTCGAGCTCGTCCGACGACCCGACGGCACCCTCGACGAGGACCTCCTGCTCACCGTGCTCGCCCACGAGCTCGGTCACCGCTGGCTCGCCTACTGCTCGTATGACGACGGGAGCGGCACGCCGAGCGAGGCGCTGCTCGGCGTCGACGGAAGCCACTGGAGCTATCTGCTCGACAGCGATGCGTCCTACATGTACGGCGCAGACTGGCGCGACAACGGCGACGGCAGCTTCACCGCGACCGGAGTGAAGGCGCGTTACAGCGCCCTCGACCTCTACCTCATGGGGATGCTCGGCGCCGGCGAGGTCGAGCCCTTCACCCTGCTCGTCAACCCGGGGGTCGCCGGCGACCAGTACCCCGAGCTCGGCGCGATCGTCGCCGCGGCCCCGACCCAGGTCACGGTCGACCAGGTGATCGCCGCCGAGGGGCAGCGGATCCCCGCCGCCGAGGACGCGCCGCACGAGCTGCGAATCGCGCTGGTCTACCTCGTCGAGCCGGGGGCCCAGGTCAACGCGGAAGCACTCGACCTCCTCGCGAGCGCTCGCCTGATCTGGCAGCGCCGCTTCTTTGCCGAGACCGGGGGCCGCGGGCTGGTCGGCGTCGGCCAAAACAGCCTGCCGGCGGCGGGGCCGCCGATCGTCGACCTCGGCGGCGCGGTCGCCTGGCTGCTCGGGGCAGCCGACGGCGACGGTCGCTGGGCCGACAACCCGCAGACGACGGGCCGCGACACCGCCGCCGCCGCCGCCGCCCTCGACCTGTACGGCGGTCACCCGGGCGTGGTCGCCGCTGCCCTCGATGCCCTTGCGGCGTTGCCGGTCGGTCCGACCGAGATCGAGGCGTGGCGGGCCGAGGCCCTCGCACGCCATCAGCACCCGGCGAGCGACGCCCTGCTCGACCGGCTCGCCTCGTGGGTGCTCGACGAGGGGGCGTGGGGCGGCGGCCTGCGCTACGCCGGCGACCCGGCGACGACCGCGCGGGTGGCGCGGGCGCTGGCGGCGGGAGGGCGGACCGCGGCGGCCCAGGCAGCCTACGGTTGGATCGCCTCGCGTCAGAGCGCCGACGGCGGGTGGCCCTGGCGGGCCGGCGGGGCGAGCGCGACCGCGACGACGCTCGAGGCGGTCGCCGGCGCCCTGACCGCCGACCCGGCGGGGTGGGGCCGGCCGGAGGTCCAGAGCGCCGTCGGCTGGCTGCTCGCCCGGCGCAGCCAGGGCGGCGTCGGCGACCCGCACCCGGATGTCATCCAGACCGCCCAGCTCCTGCTCGCCGCGCGGGGCCAGGGGCTCGGCCAGGACATCCTCGCCGAAGCGGTGTCGTTCATCGCGAGCCGGCAGCGCAGCGACGGGAGCTGGGGCGGCAGGGCGTTCGAGACCGCCATCGCGATCGAGGCCCTCGCCCCCTTCGTCCAGCCCGACCTCTCGGTGTCGCCGAGCGAGCTCCTCGTCGACCCCGCCGACCCCTTCGTCGACGACCAGCTCACCCTGACCGCGGCGGTCCGCGCCGGCGGCGTCGACGTCGCCGCCGGGGTCGGCTATCGGTGGGAGGTCCTCGACTCGGCGCAGATCGTGGTCGCGACCCTCGACGGCCTGCTGCCGGCCGTGCCCGCGACCTTGTTCTCGACGGTCACCGACTCCTGGGACCTGCGCCACCACGTCCACCCGGGCGACTACACCTTCCGCTTCGTCGTCGATCCTGATGGCGAGCTCGCCGAAAGCGACGAGGGCAACAACGCCGCCGAGCTCGGCGTCACCTTCCGCCAGCGCGAGTGGGCGGTCGACCTCGGGCTGGCACCCGGCGACGTCATGGCGAGCCCCGGCTTCATCGGGCTTGTGCCGGCGACCATCGTGATCGACGGCGTCGTCCGGAACCACGCCGACCTGCCCGCGGTCAACGCGGTGATCGCGGTCTTCGAGGACGGGAAGCCGGATTCCCTCGCGAGCACCACCGCTACGGTTCCCCGCCGCGGCGAGGCGCCCTTCCAGCTGACGGTCGTCCTCGGCGAGGCCCGTCCCTACCGGCTCGCCGTGGTCGCCGATCCCGATGACCTGCTCGGGGATCCACACCCCGAGGACAACCGCGTCGTGCTCTCGCTCGGGGTGGCGCAGGTCTTCGACCCTGCGCTGGTGCCCGGGAGCTTCACCGCGACGCCGGCGGCCGGCGTCGTCGCGGGCGACCTCGTCCGCCTCGACCTCGAGCTCGTCAACCGTGGCACCGAGCCGGTGACCGGGCTCCAGGTCGGGATCTCCTCCACCGCTGGCGATCCGCCGGTCACCCTGCCGATCCGGCTGCTCGAGGTCGCCGAGCCGCTCGAGCCGGGGGAGGTACGGCCGCTGTCCCTCGACTGGCGCCCCCCGGTCGCCGACCCGGCGCTGCGGCTCTCGGTCGAGGTCGACCCGGCGCGGCTGGTCGACGACGCCGACCGCAGCAACAACACCGCCGAGCTCGTCCTATCGGTCGGACCGAGCTTGCTGCCCAACCTCGTGGCGAGCCACGCCGCCATCACCTTCGACCCCGAGCCCGCCCTCCAGCACGGTGTCGTGTACATCGGTGCAACGGTCGCCAACCCCACCGACAACCCGACAGGCGCCTTTGCCGTGCGGCTGTGGATCGATGAGATCGGCGGCGGGACCCTCGCCGGCGAGACCTTTGTCCCGGGCCTCGGTCCGGGCGAGTCGGCGACCGTGAACGCCGACTGGACGGTCGACCAGATGGCCGACCGGTTGGTCTGGCTCGAGGTCGACGGCGACGACACGGTCACCGAGTTCGACGAGGACGACAACCGCGACTTCCGGGTGCTCGACGTCGAGTCCATCCCCGACCTCGTCGTGACCTCGGGGCAGCTGCGGCTCGACCCGGCCTACCCGCACACCGGCGAGCCGGTCGGCCTCGAGGTGACCGTGCTCAACGCCGGCGACCAGGAGGCGACCGACGTCGGGGTCGAGCTGGCGGTCGCCGGCGGCTCGGTCGTCGACTCCACGACGATCCCGTCGATCGAGGGCGGCGCCGCGGCGACCGTCACCCTGGTCTGGCCCGGCGCGCCGACCGCCGGGGACACCACGCTGCGGGTCAGCGCCGACCCGGCCGGCTCAATCGTCGAGCTCGAGGAGTCGAACAACCAGGCCGAGGTCGCGGTCACCGTCCAGGACGCCGACCTGTGGGTCGTCGAGCGCTACATCTCGCCCGATGGCGACGGGGTCAAGGACTCGACCGCGGTCTTCGTCCGCGAGGGCGTGACCGAGATCGAGGTTTTCGACGCGTGGGGAGAGACAGTGCGGCGGCTCGCCGTCGAGCCCGGCGGGCGCAGCGAGTGGGACGGCCGTCGCGACGACGGGGCCGCCCTGCGCGACGGGGTCTTCGAGCTGCGGGCCGACGGTTTGGCGACCTGGCTCGAGATCGACCTCAACCAGGTGGCGATCACCGACGACATCCGGCAGCCGCTCATCTCCGGTCTGCTGCGGCCGCTGTCCGACCACCCCAACGCCCGCTTCAACTCGACCGCGCCGTCGCCGGTCGACGGTGTCGTCTACCTCGGCGAGTTTACGGGGGTCGGTCCGGTGACCCGGGCGCGGCGCTTCGCCGAGGGTCGACTCGAGGACGTGCCCGACTGGCCCGCCGGCGACCTGCGCCCGCGCGGGCTGTCGGCTGACGAGCGAGTGTTCCTGGTCCGCGAGTCGCTCGGCCCCTACGCCCTCGTCCGCTTCCCCGGCGCTGAGGTCATCCCGCTGACCTCGCCGCTCTCCGGCGGCGACCCGCACCTGTCGCCCGACGGCCGGTGGCTTCTTTGGGTCAACCGGAACGCCGTCAACCGGTATGTGGTGCTGCAACGGGTCGACGACCTCGGCGAGGTCCACCAGCTCGGCCCGTACAGCACCGGCGACGGCTACGCCTGGGAGTACGACCTGACCCTCCACTGGGCTCTCGAGGAGGGCCGTGCCGTCATCAGCATGCACGACCCCGGCCCGGTCCCCTCGGCGCCGATCGGTCTCGTGCTCGACATCGAGCTCGAGCCGACGCCGAGCGTGCGCGAGCTGAGCCTCGACCGGCACTGCGGCGTCGGGTACTGGGACAGCGGACGGCCGAAGGTGTCGGCGGCGGTCGACTTCGAGAACGACCTCTTCTACTGCACCCGAGACAAGGCTGAGGAGCTGTTCATCGCCGACCTTCGGGACGGCTCGACGGTCGAGACCGTTGATCTGCCCAACCCCGGCTTCGGCGACATGGTCTGGTACCGCCTGACCCGGTCAGGCCGGGCAGTCGAGATCGACGAGCACATCATCCCGCTGCTCAAAGAGCTCCCGGACCGGGAGCCCGCCCTTCTCGACTGGCGGCGGGGGCACGCCGTTCCGTGGTTCGCCTTCGGGTACTCGTACGGGAGCAACACGCCAGCGTGGTCGCCGCGGGATCGCTTCTTCCACACCTCGGTCGACCCTTCGTCGACGAACCAGTTCTTCTTCCACACGCCGGCGGCGAACCTCGCGGTGGCCCTCGATCCGGTCGTCCGGTTCGGCGGCGCCGGCATCGACCTCTTCGTCACCGCCTTCGACCGCAACCTCGACCACTTCCGGCTCGAGGCGGCGCCGGCGGCCGACCCGACGGCCTTCGAGGCGATTGGCCAGCCGTCACGCGAGCGGATCCTCGGCGGCGCCTGGGGCACCTGGATCCCTCCCACCCAGGGTACGTGGCGAGTCAGGCTGACCGCGGTCGACCTCGCCGGCAACCAGCGGTCGGTTACGCGCTGGGTGACCTGGAACGGCGTCAGCGACATCGCCGGGCTGTGGACCGAGGGGCGCCACATCTCGCCGGTCTCGAGCCCGGGGGTCCAGGACGAGCTGGTCTGGCACTACACCGTCCTCCGCCCGGCCCAGCTCCTCTTCGAGATCCTCGATCCCGACGGTGCGCTCCTCCGGCGGCTACCGGTCGGCGCGAGCCAGCCCGGGCCGCGGGTCTCGACCTGGGACGGGCTCGACGACGCCGGCCGGCCGGTGCCGGACGGCCCCTACCGGCTGGTCTTCCGCGGCGCCGAGTGGCCGGTGACCGTCGACAACACGCCGCCCGCGGCGAGCTTCGAGATCGGAGATCTCGGCACGAGGCCGACCCCCGAGGAGATCGCCACCGCCGCCGGCTGGCACCCGCCGACCGAGCTCGCTCGCTCGGCCCTGTTTCACCCGGTGACGTGGTCGGTCGCCGATGAGTCGCTCGACCGGACCACCTTCGAGGTGCGCCACGTCGACCAGAGCGAGTGGACGCCCCTGACCGACCCTACGGTCTTCGCGACGACCAGCGAACCGGCGGTGCGCGAGGCGACGGTGCGCGGCGAGTGGTTCGCCGAGCGGGTCGTCCGCCAGGTCGCGATCGACCTCGCCGGAAACCGCTCGGTGGCCGAGCGGCTGCGCCGCGACGAGCGCCTCGCCTTCGCCGTCGCCGAGCCGCCGTGCCGCACCGATGACGAGCCCTGCGTCTTCCCGGACCGGCCGGACATCGACCACCTCGGCGACGCTGACGGGCTGGTCGACGAGGCGGTGGCCGTGCTCTGGCCCGACTACACGACGCTGCTCGTCCAGTCGACGGTGTGGGGCGACTGGCGGTCGACCCTGCGGCTCGAGTTCCGCGTGCCGGGCTCGGGCGGCGGTCCCCCCGGCAGCTGGCAGCCGGGGACGCTGACCGTTGCCGAAAGCCCGGTGTGGCGGCGTCCGACCGTGCTCACCGGCGATCCCGTCGCGCCGATCGCGCGGCTCGAGGCGCGTCTCCTGCCGGTCTACTGGGAGCACCCCGGGCTGCCGCTGCGACCCTACGAGGTGCGCCTCGTCGCGACCAACCGCGACGGCGTCGACATCGCGAGCCCGCTGACCCTCGTGGTACCCATAGCGCCCCTCACCGTCGAGCACCTGGGCGCCGACGCCGCGGGCGACCACTTCCGGGTCCACAACGTCAGCACCGCAGCGATCGACGGCATCGTACTGTACGGGACCGACGACCCGGCGGCGTGGTGGCCGGTGGCCCAGGTCGGCGAACTCGGACCGGGGATGTCGACCCTGGTCACGACGGGGTGCGCCTTCCTCGAGCTGGCCCTCGGCGGTCAGGAGGCGGCATGGGTGCGGGTCGAGGGTCGCGACCCGTGGAACGCGCTCCAGAGCTCGCTGCCGGCGGCGTTCCTGCGGGCCGGACCGGCCGGGGCGACGAGCCGCCCGAGCTTCACCCTGAGCCGCTCGAGCTGCGCGGCCGGCGCGCCGCCGGCCCTCGGGATGATGGGCTATCGACCCGGACCGGGCGGGCGGCCCGACCAGTGTGTCGGCTGGTCGTGCGACCTCGGCTGGCACGCGCCCGGTACCCTGGTCGACCTCCAGGTCACGGTGCCGGCGGTCGACCCCAACGGGACCCCGGTCGCGGGCTATGAGCTGCTGATCGACGGGGCCGTCGCGGCCGGCGCGCCCGAGCTCGCTCCGGGGACGAGCGGCCGGGTCATCCTCGACCTGGCCGGGCTCGGCGAAGGGCCGCATACGGTCAGCGAGCGCTACCTCTTCGGCCCCGGAGACGACGGCCTGCTCGCCGGCTGCCCGCACTCGGCCACCCTCCACGTCGACCGCACCGTGGCCGCGACGATCACCAGCCCGACCTCCGGCCAGAGCCTGTGCCCGGACCAGGGGGCGTTTCCGATCGCGACGACGATCACCGAGCCGACCTACCGGGAGAGCTACCTCATCGATGGGTCGACCGCGGGCATCGTCGCGAGCCCGTCGGGCGGGGGCTCGGCGATCGCGGTCGCCGGCCTCGTGCCCGGCCCCCACCTGCTGGCCGGCGAGATAGTCGACCTCGCCGGCAACGCCGCCTGCCCGTCGGTCGAGTTCGTCAGCCAGGCGGTGGCGGCGGTCAGCGAGCTCAGGATCGAGCCGCCGGTCTTCTCGCCGGTCAACACCACGGGCCGGCCGACCTCGACGGTCGTCCGCTTCCGCTCCACCGCCGACGCCGCCTGGACCGCCGAGGTCCTCGACCCGGGCGGCGGCCAGATCGCGGTCCACTCGGGCAACGTCGGCGCCGGCGGCGAGATCGCGGTCGCCTGGGACGGCCGGGATCTCGGCGGCCAGCTCGTCGCCGACGGCGACTACGGGGTGCGGATCCGTCTCGACTCGGTGTGCGGCGCGGTTTACCAGACGCCGATGCCGTTTCCGACCGTCACGGTGGACACGGTCGAGCCGACCCTCGTGATCACGAGCCCGATCGACGGTGACGAGCTGAGGGTTTCGCTCGAGATTCGCGGCCTCGTCACCGACCCGCACTTCGAGCGCTGGGAGGCGACGATCCGCCTGGAGGGCGCCCCGCCCGGAAGCGCGACGGTCATCGCCGAGGGCGTCCGGCCTTCCTATGACCCGCAGGCAGTGCTCGCACGGGTATCGGTGGCTCACCTCGATCCTGGCGACTATGTGCTCGAGGTCGGGGCATTCGACCAGCCGGGCAACCGGGCGGCGGTCGACCCGATGACCCTCCAGGTCGACGACCGGCTGCTGATCGCCTCGTTCGGCGCCGACCCGATCTACTTCTCCCCCAACGGCGACGGCGCGGCCGACACCACGGTGTTCGCCTTCGAGCTGATTCACGAAGCGGAGGTCTTCCTCGGCGAGTACGACTGGGTCGAGCTCGTCGTCTTCGAGGTGCTGCCGCCGGGCATCGTCCACACCGTCACGTGGGATGGGCTCGATAGGGACCAGAGCCCGGTACCCGATGGCGCCTACACGTTCGTCCTCGATGTGTACGACTCGCTGACCGGCGAATACGAGGACGACTGGGCCACGGTCGTCGTCGACCGGATTGCGCCGACCCTCGTCCTCGCCTCGCCGCCCGACGGTACGCTCACCGCCCTGCCGATCACCGTCTCGGGCTTCTCCGAGGACCTCCACGCCGACGCCTGGACGGTCACCCTCGTCCACCCTGACGGGTCGACGGTGGAGCTCGCCGCCGGTCTCGGCGACTGGCCCTCTGACGCCACAATCGCCCTTGACGGCCTCGCCGATGGCGCCTACCGGGTCGAGGTCAACGCAATCGACCTGGCGCTGAACTCGATCACGGCCGGGCACGATTTCGTCGTCGACGCGACGGCGCCATCGGTCTCGATCTCCGCTCCCGGCCCCGGGTCGATCGTCGACCCGGTCGCCGAGCCGCTGATCCTGCGTGGCGTCGTTGTCGCCGCCCACCCCGAGAGCCTCGCCTGGTGGATCGCCGCCGGCGCCGACCCGGCGCCCGGCGACTTCGTCCTGGTCGCCGAGCAGCCCCTTGCCGCCGGCGGCGAGGTCGAGCTCCCGTGGACCGGCCCGCCGCCGGCTGACGGCATCCACACCCTGAGGCTGACCACGCTCGACCAGCTCGGTCGAACCACCGAGGACAGGCGGGTCGTGACGTTCGACGCGACGCCCCCGGTGGTCGAGCTGTGGACGCCGGCGGACGGCTCGTTGATCACCGACCCGGTCGACATCACCGGGCTCGTCGCCGATCAAAACCTCGAGCTCTGGACCCTCGATGAGATCACCGCCGGCCCGACGGTGCGGCGGCTCGCGGCCGGGATCGCGGCGACCAGCGACCGGCTGGTCGAGTGGGCTCCTCTGCCCGCGGACGGCCCGGCAACCTTGCGGCTTCGGGCGGTCGACGCAGCCGGGCACGGGGCCGAGGTCGAGGTCTCGGTCGAGGTCGCGGTGACGCCCCCGGGCGCACCGATCGGGCTGACCGCCACCGTCAACGGTCGCGATGTCGCGCTCGCCTGGCAGGGCGGCGCCGGACCGGCGCCGACCGGCTACCACCTCGAGCGCGACGGCGTCCGGTTGACCGCGACCCCGATCAGCCAGACGACGGCGACCGACCCCGGGCGCCCCGACGGCGTCTACTCCTACCGAGTGGTCGCGGTCGGCGCCCACGGCCGGGAGAGCGAGCCCTCCGAGCCGGCGGTCGTGGTGATCGATCTGACGCCGCCGGCCGCCGCCCTGACCTCGCCGGGCTGGGGACGGCGGGTCAGCGGCGAGGTCGAGGTCCACGGCACCGCCTTCTCGGCCGACGACTTCGCCGGCTGGGAGCTCGCGGCGCGGCCCGCCGCAGGGCCCGAGTGGACGACCCTCGCCACCTCGACCTCGCCGGTGATCGGCGGTCGGCTCGCGAGCTGGACGACCCTCCTCCCGCCGTGGGCCGACGGCGACCACGAGCTGCGGCTCGTCGCCGCGGACATTCGCGGCAACCTCGGCGAGGCGGTCATCCCGGTGGTCGTCGACAACACCGCCCCCGACCCCGGCCCGGTCAACCTCCAGGCGACGCTGAGCGCCCTCGACCCCGACGGGCTCGCCAACGACGTCGAGCTGAGCTGGACCCAGACGCCGACCCCGCCCGATCTCGCCGGCTTCTACCTCTACCGCAACGGGCTGCTCGCCAACGCCCCGGGGCCGATCGTCGGCGACCCGACCCCCTACCTTCTGCCCGGCACGAGCCACGTCGATCGAGACGTCGCCGATGGGAGCCACACCTACGTGGTCGCCGCCGCCGACACCGCGGGCAACCTCTCGGCGCTGTCGAGCCCGGCCGGGCCGATCACCATCGACACCCGACGGCCGCATGCGGTCTTTTCAGAACCGCTCGACGGCGACGAGATCGAGGGCCCGGTCGAGGTCGTCGTCGAGTGCCCCGACGGCGACGTCGTGAGCCTCGACATCGAGCACCGGCTGGCCCCGAGCCCCGACTGGCTGCCCCTCGCGCCGACGTTTACCGGCCCGCCCTACGTCACCCTCTTTTCACCGCCGCAGCATGGCGTCTACGAGCTGCGGGCGGTCGCCGCCGACGCCGGCGGACCCGACCCGGCGCCGCCGGTCATCGCTCTCACCGTCGCCGACCTGGCGCCCGGCGAGCCGCTCCAGGTCACCGCCCGGGTCGGCGGCAGCGACGTCAACCTCACCTGGATCGCGCCACCCGACCCGGCGGGCGATCTGGCGGGCTTCGACATCGTGCGAGACGGCCAGGTCGTCAACCCGGCGCCGCTGCCGCCCGACACCTTGTCCTTCCTCGACCTCGGGCTACGGGAAAGCGTCTACCAGTACCGGGTGGTCGCCATCGACCAGGCCGGCCACCGAACGGCCTCCGATCCGGTCGCCGCGCCGGTCGTCACGCCGTTCTGGCACTGGGTCGCACCGGTGACCTGGCGGTCGCTCGTGACTCTGGCCGGCGGCGGCGCCCACGCCTCCGGCGAGATCGAGATCTGGCGCACCGCCGCTGGCCAGACGACGCTCGTCGCGACGGTCGAGGCGGATGCGAGCGGGATGTTCGAGGTCGAGAACGCGGCGCTGGCCGACGGCGCGAACGTCTTCTCCGTGATCAGTCGGGATGCCTGGGACAACACCGGCCCTGGAACCATGCCGCTGCTCGAGGTGAGCCGCGACCCGCCCGACTGGCCGCACAACCTCGCGGCGATCCCCGACAACGGCGATGTGATGCTGCTCTGGACGGCAACCGACGACCCGGAGAGCACCGGTTTTTCGGTGGCGCGTGACGGGACGACGGTCAACGAAACCCTGACTCCCCACCCCTACGATCCGGCGACCCACACGTTGAGCGCCACGGGCGGCGACCCGGCGAGCTGGGCCGCGGTGGTCGACGGCAGCCCGTCGACCGGCTGGGCCCCCGAGCGCCTGCCGTCATTCGGGCGGCCCGAGTGGTGGGCCTGGATCTGGACCGGGCCCTTCGAGATCGGCGAGCTCGCGGTGACCTGGTCGGCGACCGATCCGCCGCAGCTCTTCGACGTCGAGGTCTTGACCCCGGAGGGCTGGCTGTGGCTGGCGACGACGGCCTGGTCCGGCCAGCCGACGGTCGCCATCCCGGCGGGCGTGGCCGCCAGCGGCGTCCGGGTCCGGCTACCGGTGACCGGCGCCTGCGGCACCGCCGCCTGCCTGCCGGTGCTCGCCGAGGTCGCGGTCACCGCGGTCGAGCGGACGACGGATCAGCACTACCTCGATGCGAGCGTCCCGGCGGGCGCCCACCTCTACCAGGTCGCTCATCGCACCGCCTGGGCGCAGACATCGTCCGTCGCCCAGGTCTCGGTCGCCCTCGGCCCCGACGAGCCGCTGCCGCCGACCGCGCTGACCGCCATCCCGGTCGACTGCGGCGGCATCCGGCTGACCTGGCAGCCGGCCGCGGGCCAGCCCGGTCCGCTCCACTCGTTCCGGGTCTACCGCGCCGACCAGGCGGGCGGCCCGTGGACGCTCGTCATGACCGCGGGGTCCTCGTCGACGACGGCGACCGACGTCACGGCGCCGGTCGGCGTCGCGAGCGTCTACGCCATGACCTCCCGAGTCAACGTGGGCGGTACGTACGTCGAGTCGGCGCTCTCCGAGCCGGCGGGTGCAACCGCCGTCTGCGCGAGCCCGCCGCCACCGGTCATCACCTCGCCGACGACCTCCGGCCATCCGATCACGATCACCCTGGCGCAGACGCCCTTCGACATCCGCGGCCAGGCGGTCGCCGGGTCGACGGTCACCCTGCTCCACGACGGGGCGCCGGTCACGAGCAAGCTCAACGGGTCCAACTCCTTCACCTTCCCGGATGTCCCAGTCCACCCAGGCCCCAACAGCTACGCCGTACGCCAGGAGCTGCTCGGAACCTCGGTGGATTCGGCGCCGATCTCGGTCGAGCTCGACCCGGCCACGGTGCCCGATCTCGAGGCGGTGTCCCTGGCATCGCTGCCTGCCGCCGCAGCTCCCGGCGACGTCGTCGTCGCCGAGGGAGTCGTCGGGCTGCACGGCCCGTCCGGAGTGGTCGAGGTGGTCGTCGTCGCCCTCGACCTCGAGGCGCCCGATGGCGCCTTCATCGAGGTTTACCGGACGACCCTGGCGCTGACCGCCGGCGAGTCGACCACGATCCGTGCGGCATGGACCGCCGCTGCCCCGGCTGGCCCGTGGACCTGGCGGCTCACGGTCGACCCCGACGATCTCGTGGTCGAGCCCGACGAGACCGACAATGTGACAACCGCCCCGCTGCGGGTGCTGGCCGGCGGCGGGTACGAGATCACCGCCCGGGTTGACCTCCCGGTCTACCTGGTCGGTCAGCAGCTGACCGGCGGCGCCTGGCTGGCGAGCGCCGCACCCCCGACCGATGTCCGGCTCGAGGTCCGGCTCGAGGACTCGGCCGGCCGGCTGGTCGCGATGCTTGCCGAGCGCGACCTCCCGGCCTTCGGCGGCGACTGGATCGAGCTCGGGGTCGAGCACCCGCTGATCGGCCTCTACCCGGGGCTCTACCGGGTCCGCGCGGTGGCGTGGGTCGGCGAGCAGACGGTCGCCGAGGCCCTGGCGCCGTTCACTCTCGAGCAGCCGTTGTTCCTCGCCGCTGCCGTCTCGACTGACCGGTCGTCGTACCCCGAAGGTCAGCCAGTCGCGGTCCACGGCCGTATCGCCAACCTCGGGCCGACCTTCGTCGACGGGATCGCGGCGCGGCTCGCCGTGGTCGACGAGACCACCGGCCAGACCGTCGCCACCGCGGTGGAGCCCGGCATCGTGATCGACGCGGGCGGCGTCGCCGAGCTCGACTGGAGCTGGCCGACCGCCGGCGCGGCGCCCGGGCCCTACCGCGCCGAGCTGGTCGTCGTCCACGACGCGGTAACCGTCGTCGCGACCGCCGACCCGGCCGCCTTCACGGTGGTGCCGGGCGAGGTCCGGCTCGCCGCCGAGCTCGCGCTGTCGGCGGCGACGGTCGAGCCCGGCGACCCGGTGACCGCATCGGTTACGGTCGCCAACACCGGTCCGACCGACCTCGGAGCGGTCGAGCTCTCGGTCAGGCTGGTCGACCCGATCACCCCGGCGGTTCTCAGCGAGACCATCGAGAGCGCGTCGCTGCCGGCCGGCGCGAGCCACTCGTTCGACGTGCCCTTCGACACCTCGGGCCTCGAGCTGCAGCGCTACGTCGTCATCGTCGGCGCCGCGGGCGACGCCGGCGCCGGTCCGTTCGCGCTCGACCTCGCGAGCGCCGCGTTGACCGTGACCGATCTGACGCCGCCCGCGGTGACGGTCGTCGAGCCAGCCGGAGGCGGCGTCGCCTGCGAGTCGATCGTCGTCACCGCCGACGTCGTCGACGCGCTGAGCCGGGTCGAGCGCGTCTACTTCCATCTCGACGACGAGCCGACCGCGGTGGCGATGCACCTCGCCGACCCGGCCGCTCACCCGAGCCGCTACACGGCCACCCGGCCGTTGCCTCCGGGCGTCGACGGCCCGCACGCCGTCTCCGTCCACGCCGAGGATGTCCTGGGTAACCTGAGCGGTGGCGAAGCGGTGGAGTTCGAAGCCGACACCCTCCCGCCCGAGCTCGTCGTGACCGGACCGGCCGACGGCAGCTGCACGCCCGGCCCCGCCGCGGTTGTCTACTCGGCATCGGATGCCCACCTCGCCTCGCTTGAGGCGCTGCTCGACGGCCAGCCCTACCCCTCCGGCGCGCCGATCGCCGGCGAGGGCCTCCACGTCGTCGAGGTCGCCGCCGTGGACGAATGCGGCCGCACCGCCACCGACGCGCGAAGCTTCGTCGTCGACTCGACCCCGCCGGTCATCACGGTGACCGGGGTCAGCCAGGGCGCCGTCGTCGTCCCGGGGACCGTCGTCGAGTGGACGGTGGCCGACATCAACCTCGTGTCGGCGACCGCCGCCCTCGACGGGGCACCGGTCGTCTCGCCCCTGGTGCTCGGCGTTGCCGGGCCGCACACGCTGGTCGTCGCCGGCGTCGACTGCGCCGGCAACACCGCCGAGCTCGCCATCCAGTTCGAGGTCGTCGAGGCGGTGCTCGCCCTCGGCGGTCAGGCGTCGGCCACGCCACCCGTCATCGAGCCCGGGCAGGGGCTCGCGGTTGCCGGCCAGGTCACCAACCTCGGCACCGCCCTCGAGGGGGTCCTGCTCACCCTCGATGTGGTGCAGGTCGGCAGCGGCGCCGTCGTCGCCGGCCACGGCGAGACCACCGACCTCGCGGCAGGCCAGGTCCACGGGCTGTCGTTCTCTCCCGACACCGCGGGCTGGCCACTCGGCGGCTACGAGGCGCGTCTCACCGCCCGCGGTCAGTTCCTCGGCCAGCCCTTCGAGCTCGCCATCGGCTCGGCGCCGCTCACCCTCGCCGATCTGATCGCCCCGCAGCTCACCCTCCTCGGACCCTCGCCCGGTCTCGCCTGCGAGGCGATCACCGTGTCGGCCGAGGCCGTCGACCTGTTGACCGGCGTCGCCGCGGTGACCGTGGCGGTCGACGGAGGGGCGCCGCTGCCGCTGGCCAACACCGGCGGCGCGGTCTGGTCGGCGCCGCTCGCCCTCTCCGACGGGCCGCACGGGTTAGCCGTCGTCGCCACCGACGGCGCCGGCAACCCCACCCCACCGGTTTCGGTGGCGATCGACCTCGACACCGCCGCTCCGTCGCTCACCGTCACCACGGTCGACGACGGCGCCTGCGTCGACGAACCGGTCACCATCGTCTTCACCGCAGACGACCCGCACCTCGCCGGGCTCGAGGCGACCCTCGACGGCGCGCCGATCGCGTCGGGCCACACGGTGGTCGGCGACGGCGCCTACCACCTCGTCGTGGTGGCCGGCGACGCCTGCGGCCGCGAGACCACCGACGAGCGCCACCTCATCATCGACACCGTCGAGCCCGAGGTGACGGTTGCCGGTATCAGTGACGGTGCGGTGTACGCGACCGGCGTCCCCGGCGAGTGGCAGGCGAGCGACGCCAACCTCGTCTCCGCCGCCGCGACCCTCGACGGGTCGCCGGTCGACCCGACCTTCGCCGTGACGACGGTCGGCGCTCACCTCCTCGAGGTGACGGCCGAGGACTGTGCGGGTCACACCGCCGCCGAGAGCGTCGCGTTCGACACCGTGGCGCCGGGCGACGGCCTCGGCGGGACGATCGCCGCCGACCCGGCCCAGGTCGAGCCGCCGCAGGCGCTCGCGGTCTCGGCGACGGTCGACAACCTCATCGCCACCGACTACCCGGATCTGGTCCTCCGTCTCGAGCTGGTCGATCCGGCGACCGGCAGCGTCGTCGCGAGCCACGAGGTCGTCACCGACCTCGCGGCCGGCGCGAGCCTCGCTCTCGAGCACGCTTTCGACACCGGTGGCCTCGCCCTCGGCGAGCACCGGCTCAGCCTCGGCGCATCCGGCGTCGTCTACGGTGGCGCCGTCGCCGTCGAGCTCGCGAGCGCGGTGGTCGAGATCGTCGACCGGACCCCGCCCACCCTGGCTCTCGAGGCGCCGTCGGCCGGCCTCGCCTGCCTGCCGATCGAGGTTCGGGCACGGGCGGCCGATGCCCTCTCCGGGGTCGAGTCGGTCCGGGTCCACGTCGACCACGACCCGACTGGCGTCCCTCTCTCCGATGCCGGTAACGGGCTGTGGACGGTCGCGCTGACCCTCGACGACGGGTCCCACCATCTCGAGGTCGTCGCCCGTGACGCGGTCGGCAACGAGACCACGCCGGCGGCGGTCGACGTCGACCTCGACCTCGCGCCGCCCGAGCTCACGGTGACCGCGCCAGCTCCCGGCGAGTGCGGCGCCGACACGGTGACCCTTCTCTTCACCGCCGCCGACCCGCACCTCGTCGAGCTGCGCGCGATGCTCGACGGCGAGCCGGTCGCGTCGGGTGTGGTCGTCTCGGCGGACGGCGACCACCAGCTCCGGGTCGACGCCGAGGACGCGTGCGGGCGTACCGCCACCTTCTCGACCCATTTCGTCGTCGACGCGTCGGCGCCGGTCATCACGGTCGAGGGGGCCGCCCCGGGCGACGAGTTCGAACCCCCGGTCACTCTCGCCTGGACTGTCGACGAGCCGCATCTGACGGAGGTCGCGGCGAGCCTCGACGGTGAGCCGGCGATCCCGCCGGTTGTCGTCGAGACGCCGGGGCCGCACCTCCTGGTGGTCGAGACCGCCGACTGCGCCGGCAATACCGCCCGCGTCGAGGTCCCCTTTACCATCCTCGACGACCCGACCGCCGGGCTGGTCATCCCACCGCCCGCCCTCGACGCCGGGGCGTCGGTGCTGCTCCTCGACCGGTCGGCGGCCGGGGGCGACGAGCTCGAGGGCTGGCTTGCCGACCACGCCGGTCGGGTGACTCGCGTAACCGACGGCTGCGCCTTCCTCACCGAGCTCCGGCGGGCCCGTCACGAGCTCGTCGTGCTGTGGGCGCCGTCGGGCGCGACGCCGCTCGAGACGCCGGCGTGCGGCGTGCTCGATCTTCCCGACCTCGCCGCGGAGCTGGCTGCGACCGCCTACCGCCGCGGCGGCCTCCTCGTGCTCGGCGACGGGATGACCGGCGACGGCTGCCTCGGCTGTCTCCTCGACGCGACCGGAGTCCGCCAGCTTGGCGGCACCACGCCGCAGCTCGCGGTCGAGCCGATGACCGAGATCATCGACCTGGGCCCCGACGCGGTCCTGTTCGGGCCGCGCGGGCTCGATCCGGCGGGCGGCTTCCCGCTGCTCGTTGGAGGGAGCGGTGGTCAACCGGTCTGCGACGGTCTGCGCGGCCTCACCCTCGAGTTGATCGCTGAGACTCCCGGACCATGGGCGGTCGAGGTGGGGGTGACGACGCCGCACGAGGCCCTCGCTCGGGTGGCAGGCACGCTCGACGACGGCGACCGCCTCGAGGCGGCCGGGCAGAGCTGGGTCGACCTCGTCGCCCAACGCAGCGGCGACCGGCTGACGCTCGAGCTGCACAGCGCACATGGTGGAGCGTTGCCCGATTGGCTCGCGGTCGACGCAAGTGTCTGGGTGACCGAACCCGGCGCGCCGTCACCGGTCGAAGCCTCGACATGGCTCGGTGCAGGGTGCGGTCTCGCCCCGGGCACGAGCGCCGGCGGCCTCGCCGTGACCTCGGTCGAACCACTCGCCCACGACACCGGGCACACCATCGCCGCAGCCGCCCGCCGGTGGGGCCGCGGCGAGTCGCTCGTCCTTCCGTGGGACGTCCTCGACCCGGCCAACGCCGCCGCCCTGACCGCCCTCGAGCAGGCCCTCGTTTTCGCCCTCCCCGGCGAGCCGCGGCGGGCCGTCGCCGGGCAGCCGCTGCCGGTCAGCTTCGCGGTCGGCAACACCGCCGACCGGCCGAAGCTGGTCCGTCTCGAGGCGGAGGTTCCCGAGGAGCTGCTGGTCGAGGTTTGGGGCGAGCCGACGTCGCTCGCCCCGGTGCGCTGGGAGCTCGAGATCGCGGCCGGCGGCACGGCGGAGCGGACGCTGTGGATCGCCGCCGAGGCCGGCGCCGTGAGCATCCCGTACACCGTCGCGGTGGCCGACGGCGGCGGATGGCAACCGGTCGACGGCGGCACGGTCGTTGTCGACGTCGAGGCCTCCGACCGGGCCGGCGAGCTTCGCGATCTCCACCGCGCCCTCCTCGAGTGCGCCGGCGGGGCCGACGACCCCGGGGTGCGGGCGGTGCTGCGCGACGTGCTCGCCGCGCTCGACCGGGTCGCGGTGGCGGGCGACGACGCGACGGCAGCTGAGGGGGCGCTGGTCGACCTCGGCCGCGCCTTCGCCGCGGCGGCGCCCGAGCCGCTGCCCTGCGTCGCCGAGCTGCGCCGGCGGCTGGCGGATCTGGTCGCCCTGTGGCAGGCTCGATGGGTGACCGAGGGAGGCGGGTCGTGAGGGCGGCGGGTCGGCGCCTGGCCGTGGCGGCGACGCTCGTCGCGCTGCTGGCAGCAGTTGCTGCCCCGGTCGTGGCGGGCGACCGCTGCACCTCCCACTTCCCCGAGCTTCGCGCCTTCGTCGCGGTCGCCGGCAGCCGTGCCACGCCGGACGAGGCGACTGCCCGCTCGCTGACCGACGAGCTCTCGATCGAGCGGGCGCTGTGGACCGACGAGGCCAACCGCCACCGCGCCCGGCTCGCCGAGCACGGCGCCGCAGCCGGCCTCGCCCGTCTCGACGCGATCGACGCCGAGCTCGCGGCGGTCTTCGCCCGGCTCGAGGCCGCGCTGGCGGCCCGCGGGCCCCTCGACGAGGGCGCCGTCGGCCGCCTCCTCGCCTGCGCCGACGACACCGCCGGCTGGACGATCCGCTCGACCGGACCGGCGATCGAGGACGGGCCCGCGAGCCGGCGCGAGCCGGTCGTCGCGGCGCAGCCACCCGACGGCTACCACGAGCCGCCGTCGGGGCCCGCGCTCGCCGTTCTCAAGGCCGACCCCGACGACGTCTGGCCGACCGACCCGCTCCACCCGGTGGTTGCCAAGGCGGCCGAGCTCGGCCACGACCCGGTCGCGATCTACCGCTTCGTGCTCAACGAGATCCGGGCCGAGCACACCTTCGGCCTGCTCAAGAGCCCGGCGGTAGTGCTCGCCTCGAAATGCGGCAACGACGCCGACCAGGCGCTGCTCCTCACCGAGCTGCTGCGCGCCTCGGGCTACCCGGCGCGGCTCGCCCGCGGGGTCGTCGAGCTGCCGACCGCGCGGCTGCTCGGCCACTTCGGGCTCGCCGACCACACCGCCCTCGAGGCGTTGCTCGCCGACATCGGGATCGCCTGGGCGCCGGCCGGCGGGGGCACGGCGCCCGCCGCCTACCGCGTCGAGCGCTTCTGGTGCGAGGTCTGGATCGCCTACGCCAACTTCCGCGGGCTCGAGCTCGACCGATCGGGGGAGACCTGGGCGGTCCTCGACCCCGAGCTCGAGGCTCGCGAGGAGGCGCCGGCCCGCAGAGTCCTCGACGAGATGGGCTTCGACGCCGACGCCTTCCTCGCCTCGTACCTCGCCGGCGACTGGTGCGGTCCCGACCTCGAGGACCCCTTCGCCTGCGTCGATCCGTGGACCGCGCTGGCCGCCGAGGTCGACGCCTATCTGTACGACCTCGGCGACCCCGCGACCTACGCGTCGCTCGCCGAGCCGCCCGCGGTCCAGGCCGACGACCTGCCGATCCTGCCGGCCTCAATGCCGGGCCACGTCGTCGGGGTGAGCTGGGTCGGGCTCTCGCCGCCCGCCGACGCGGTCCATCACCTCCGGCTGGTGGCGCGCGACGGCGGCCTCGTGTTGCTCGACGCCGAGCTCGACCTCGCCGAGCTGGTCGGCCGCGAGGCGGCGTTGTGGTACGCGCCGGCGACCGCCGACGACGAGCAGATCGTCGCCGCCTACGACGGCAACCTGTGGGCGGTCCCGCCCTACCTCCTCAACGTCACGCCCCAACTCATCCGTCGGGGCGGCGAGGTCGTCCGCGGGCAGGCCGGCGCCGGGATGGGGCGGCCGTTTACTCTCGAGGTCACGGTCACGACGCCGTCCGGGGCGACGGTCGGCTTCTCCAACCGCGAGGTCACCGGGGTGCCGACGGTGATCGCGGTGGCCGCCGGCGACACCGGTTACGCCCCGGTCGGCGACTCCCCCGGAAGCTCGCTCGAGCTGCTCTCGGCCCTCGCCGACGACCACCTCGCCCAGGACCGGCGTTTCGCCGCCGAGCTCGCCGCGCTGACCGGTCTCGGCCACGGCCACCGGCGGCCGAGCGTCACCTTTGTCGGCAACCAGGTCGAGATCGACGGCGCCCTCGGCCTCGTCCAGTCCCTCGACTGGCAGGGCCTGTTCGTCGACGTCGACGTCCGCAGCCCGCGGGTCGCCGGCGGCGACGGCGCGTCGCGCCGTGCCTGGCGGATCCTCACCCACCTCGCCGCCTCGGCCGCCGAGCGAACGGTCTTCTCGGACTTCGGCGTCACCGCGGTCAGCGCCGACCTGGCGCTCATCCTCGCCGACTCGCTGGGCGTCCAGGTGCTGACCGTCGACGCCGGCAACCTGCCCACCGTGCTGCCCACGCTGCCCTTCCCGGCGGCGGTGCTCGACGAGATCGAGGGCTGGGTGCTCGCCGGCGGCACGGCCCTGGTGCCGGCCGAGGCGGTCGGTCTGCTCCACTGGGAGGGGGTCGGCTACCTCCTGCTCTCGCCGGGCGACGGGGGCGCCCGCTACCAGCTCGCCGGCGAGCTCGTCGCCGAGCCGCTCGGCGGCGGCAGCACCGCCGACCCACCGGTCGAGGCCCAGCAGGAGTTCGGGCTCGCTCTGTGGCCGCCGACCTCGTTCCCGGTCAACACCGACCCAACCGCGGTGGTCGCGGTCCGCAAGCTCGACGGCTTCGACGGCGTCGAGGGCACGGTCGGTCACGACGCTCCGGCCGAGCTCCGGGTCGAGGCGATCGACCACCACGGCGCCCGGGTGGCCGGGGTCCCGGTCCTCTTCACCTCGACCGCCGGCGGCGGCGAGCTGGTCGACGACGCCGGCGCCCTCCACACGACGCTGTCCGTGCCGACCGACGAGCACGGTGTGGCCCGGGTCGGGCTGCGCTTCGGACCCGACACCTCGGCCAACCCGGTCTACGCGCTGCGCGAGCCCGGAGACGAGCACGTCTCGCAGGCCCTGCTCCACCTCGTCGACGCGGTCGGCCAGGGTTACGACGGCCAGGGTATCCCGGTCGACCTGCCGGTCTCCGAGCCCTTCTGGGCGGTCGCCTTTTCCGACGAGCCGGTCTCGATCCGCCGCACCGACACCGCGGCCACGACCTTTGTCGGCGCGGTCGCCCGCTGGTCGGACACCATGTACCTCGCAGTCGAGGACCAGCACGGCAACCCGGTGTCGAACGTCGAGGTGAGCTTCGATGTCCTGCCGCTCGCGATCGTCGCCGCCTGTACTAACGAGCTGCCCGCGGCGCTCCGGCTCGACGCCGCGGTGTTCGACAACCTCTCCTCCTCCGGCGAGCCGCCGTGCGGCGGCCATCCGGTCCTCGGCAGCTGCGGCGGGCCCAGCCTGGCCAAGCGGACGTCGTTTGCGGGCGTCTCCGCCGGGGTCATCGCGGGAAACGTCGTCGGCGCGACCTACACCGTCAGGGCCGCGGCGCCGGGGCTGCCGCCGCTCGGCTTCAGCTACACGCCGAGCTGGAACCTCGACCCGATCACCGGCGCGTGCGACGCGGCCGAGCGGCTCCTCGTCTCGAGCAGCTTCCTCGCCGACGAGAACGGCCGGAACGTCAACGCCGCGACGCCGGGCGGGCTCTTCAGCTGGCCGGTCGAGCTGTGGATCGACTCCTACGAGCCCGAGCCGCGCGCCGGCGACCCGCCGTACTACGCCGGTGGCGGGAGCTGGATCGCCACCTGCGGCGCCGACCTCGGCCTGCCGGTCAGCAACGGCGGCTCGGCGACCCCACCGATCCTCGACCCGGTGGACTGGTCCTACACCACCTTCGTGACGACCGGCGTCCAGCCCGGGCTCAACCGGCTCCGCGTCCAAGGCAGCAGCTTCACCCACTGCGCCACCGGCTTCGCCTTCACCACCCCCCTCGACGCCGAGGTCACCGACGTCTGGGGGGTGCTCCCCGAGATCGCGGGCTTCACGCCGAGCCCGGTGGCGCTGACCGGCGACGGCCGTCTCGCCGAGCCGCTCACCGTCGCCTACACCGTCGAACCGCCGGACTACTCGGCGCGCTCGGTCGTCCTCGAGGTCCGCGATCTCGACACCGAGTCGACCACTCTGTGGCCGGGCTCGGGGCGCACCGGACCCGGGCAGGCGACCGTGCCGCGCGGCGAGCCGATCGAGCCCGAGCACGACCACGCGGCGACCGTCGTCCTCAACCCCGCCCACCCGGCCGAGGTCCGGTCGGCGGCCGCGCCGGTGCCGGTGAGCCAGCCGATCTTCGCCGAGCTGACCCAGTGGCTGGTGGTCAGCCAGCAGCTCGACGTCCTCAGCCGGACGACCTGCCCCGAGCACGCCGTCTTCTCGTTCGTTCTCAACCACGCGGCGGCGGTGACCCTGACCGCGGTCCGCAACACGCCGGCTGGTCCCGGCGCCCCCGAGGTGCTGATCGACAACCTCGTCCTCGCCGCCGGTGAGCACCACTTCACGGTCAGCCCGTCGTCGGCGACCCCCGCCGACCTGACGCTCCTGCCGAGCGAGTACGACCTCGAGCTGACCGGGGTGTCGCAGGTCACCGGCAGGGTCGAGGCGAAGTCGGCCAGGGCGGTGTCGAGCTATCAGATCACCGACACGCTGCCGGTCGGCCACGCCATGGTCAAGAGCGTCGACCTGCTCGACGGCCACCTGGTGATCAGCCGCGACGACCTCTCGGTGCACGGCCGCGGAGTGCCCCTCGACTTCCAACGGACCTACTCGTCGGCCTCGGCGTCGCCCGGCCACCTCGGTCAGGGCTGGACCCACAGCTGGCTCGCCAGGGTGGTCGAAACGCCGTGCGCCGAGCTGCTGCTCATCGGCACCGAGGGCTCGGGGATGCGCTTCACCCGCGACGGGGCGGGCGGCTGGCAGCCCCCGGCCGGCCACCACGGCACGCTGGTGCGCGACGGCGCGACCCACGAGATCGACTACTACACCACCGCCGGTATCCGCTATCGTTTCCTGCCGGTCACCACCCTCACCGGCCTGCCCACCGGCGAGTGGTTGCTCGACTTCGTCGAGGACCCGAGCGGCAACCGGACGACCCTGGTGTACGAGGAGGGCGGCGACGGCCTGCCACGGGTCAAGCGGGTCGTCGAGCCGGGCGGCAGGGAGCTCGTCTTCCACTATGAGTGGCGGATCTTCCGCTACTGGGCGGGCGACGTCCTCACCCGGGTCGAGGGACCCGAGCACCTCGAGGTCCGTTTCAGCTACGACGGGCGGGGCAACCTGGTCGAGGCGCGGCGCGAGGGCGACGCCCGGGTCGAGCGCTACGGCTACGAGATCGTCGCCTTCCGCGATGTGCTCACCGAGGTCCAGAACCTCCTCAACGGCGCGACGACGCTGTACGAGTACAGCAACGAGCCTCTCGGCCTGGTCGGCGGCGCCGCCGACATCTTTCTCGTCGGACGGCTGACCGAGCCCGAAGGCGGCGTCACCCAGCTCTTCTACGACACCGACGCCCTCGCCGCCGACGCCTCGACGCTGACGACCTGGGTGCGCGACCCCCGCAACGGTGGCGTCGGGACGCTGCCCACCCACGGCAACCCCGACCCCTTCGACACGACCTACACCCTCAACCGCTACGGCAGCCCGACCGCGATCACCGACCCGCTCGGCCACACGACGCACATCGCCTGGGCGACCGACGACGTGGTGATGACCTCGCGCACCGACGCCAACGGCGTCACGACCCTCTTCGACCACGACGAGCACGGCAACCTGCTCGGCGAGACCGTCGAGGTGACCGACGTCGACGGCGTCGTCCACAGCTATGCCGTCGTCAACAGCTACGTCCCGCCGACCGCCTTCGACCCGCCCTACCTCAAGAACCGGGTCGCCTCGCACACCGATCGCAACGGCAGCTCGACGAGCTTCGCCTACGACGGCGCCGGACGGCTGCTGACCGCCTCGATCGAGGTCACCGACGCCGTCGGCGCGACCTCGACCCTGACCACCGCCCACACCTTCGACCCGGTAAACGGCGACCGACTGTCCACCACCGATCCACGCGGCCACACCACGACCTTCGCCTACGACAGCCTCGGAAACCTGGTCAGCAGCGAGATCACGGTCACCGACATCGACGGCGGGACCTCGGTCGTCCGGACGACGACCGCCTGGGACGTCCTCGGCCGGCCGGTGAGCCGGACCGACCCGAGGGGATACGTCACGACCTTCGGGCACGACACCCTCGGCCGCCTGACCTCGGTCACCCACCCCGAGGTCGAGGTCGATCTCGGAGTCTACTGGCGCCCGCTCGAGGAGACGATCTACGACGACGCGTCCAATTCCGTGACCGCGATCGACGGCAACGGCCACGCCACGGTGTCGGTCTTCGATGCCGAGGGACGGCTCGTCCGGGTCGTCAACCCGCTCGGGGCGTCGAGGACGGTGGCGTACGACTCCGCCGGCAACAAGGAACGTGAGTCGACCTTCTCCGACTCCGCCACCCAGCCGTTCTTCACGACCTATGCCATCGACCGGGCCGGGCGCGTCTACCGACGAGAGGAGCCCGACGGCCGCTTCACCGACTACGCGTACGACGGGGTCGGCAACGTCACCGTCGAGAGCCTCTACCCGCACGGCGCGCCACCCGCCGAGGCGCGGGTCACGAGCTTCGACCGCGACGAGCTTCACCGCGTCATCCGGACGACCCGCGACCCGGACGGCCTCGCCGCCACGATCTCGTCCCTGCTCGACGGCGAGGGCAACGTGCTCCGAGCAACCGACGCCGAGGGGCGCGTCACGACGCACCGGTATGACGAGCTCGGTCGACTGATCGAGACGAGCGGTCCCGAGTGGCGGCCGGGGTCGCCGACCACCACCCGCTTCTTCCACGACGGCAACGGCAACCTCGAGCGTGAGCTGCGCCTCAACCAGCGGATCGAGGCCGACGGGAGCTGGACCGACGCCAACCGGGAACGTCTGACCACCTCCGACGAGCTCGACCGGCCGATCGTCGTCACCGATGCCGAGGGCCACTCCTCCCGCACCCGCTACGACCTCGCCGGCAACATCGCCGAGGAGATCGACCGCCGGGGCAGCCGAATATCCCACGACCACGACGCGCTCAATCGGCGCACCAGGACGACACAGCACCTCACCGACCCGGACACCGGCGCTCCCTGGCAGGTGGTGACCCGGCGGGTCTTCGACGCGATGGGTAACCTCCGCCACGAGCTCCAGCCCAACGGTGGCCACGTCACCCACGTCTACGACGCCGCGAACCGCCTGCTGGCGAGCAGCGACGACATCGGCCCGCTCGTCGCCTTCGCCTACGACGCGCGCGGCAACCCGGTCGTGCGGACCGACGGCAACGGCCACCAGGACCTCAACATCTTCGACCCCTTCGACCGCCTCATCAGGACGACGCGACCCGCCGTCCGCTCGGAGGGTTACACCTACGACGTGGCCGGCAACCGGGTGCAGCTCGAGGACGGCCGGGGCAACTCCACCGACTCCCACTACGACCTCCTCGACCGGCTCGTCCTCGTCGAGTACCCCGCGGTCGACGGCGTCCGATCCACCGAGTCGGCGACCTACGACCTGGTCGGCAACCGGCTGACCGCCACCGACCGCAACGGCCACACCACGACCTTCGTCTACGACGACCTCGACCGGGTGGTCGAGGTCCGCGACCCGCCGCTCGCCGGCCCGCCGGCCGCCCAGTACACCCTGACCTCGACCTATGACGCCCTCGGCGCCCGGGTGGCCGAGGTCGACCGGCGGGGCATCCCGTCGCGCTGGGTGGTCGACCGCGAGGGTCGGACGGTCGAGACCCACCGCGACGGCATCCTCATCGCGGCGACGGTCTACGACCCGGCCGGCAACCCCGAGCTCGTCACCGACGCCAACGGCCACGCCACCCGCACCGTCTACGACGAGCGCAACCTCCCGGTCCGGGTCGAGCGGCCCGAGCAGGTCGTCGAGACCCTCACCCGCGACGCCATGGGCGACGTCGTGCGCTCGCTCGACGGCGAGGGGACCGAGACGCTGCACGGCTACGACCTGCGCCGCCGGCTGGCCAGCCAGACCAACGGCGCCGGCGAGACCACCGTCCTCGGCTACGACCTCGCCGACAACCTGACCAACGTTCGCCGTCCGCTCGGCGAGGCCTGGACCTGGACCCGGGTCTACGACGCCGGCAACCGCCTGGTCCGGGTGGTCGACCCCCTGGGCAACCGCACCCTCTACGAGTACGACCAGCTCCACAACCTCACCGCCACCTTCGACGCCAACGACCGCGCTGTCTACTACGACTACGACGCCCTCGACCGGCTGCGCGCCGTCCGCTACCCGGACGGGGCCCGGCGCGACCTCGCCTACGACCCCAACGGCAACCTCCTCTCCGCCACCGACCCCAAGGGCCAGACCGTCACGTCGCTATACGACGAGCTCAACCGCGAGGTCCTCCGGCTCTACTCGGCTCCCGCCCACCCAGTGGGCGAGGTCCTCCAGTCGATCGCCTTCGCCTGGGACCCGAGCTCGAACCTCCTCGACGCGGTCGAGTCCTACGCGGGGGGCACGCGCACGACCCACCAGGAGTGGGACCGCTTCGACCGCCTCGACCGGGTCGTCGACGGCTTTGGCAAGGTCCTCGACTACGGCTACGACCTCAACGGCAACCGCACCTCCCTCGTCGACCCGGACGGCGAGCTGACCGCTTACGCCTACGACGCCCTCAACCGCCTCGACACGGTGACCCTGCCGGGTGCCGCCAGCCCCGCCAGCTACACCTGGCGCCGCAATGGCCTGCTCGACCGCATCGCCTACCCCAACGGCACGACCGCCGCCTTCGCCTACGACGACGCCCTGCGGCTCGAGGCGGTCGACCACCTCGGCCCGGGTGGCGCACCGATCGCGACGTTCGACTACGCCTACGACCTCAACGGCAACCGCACCCGCCAGACCGAGATCAACGGCGGCCCCGCCGAGACCACGACCTACGCCTACGACCTCGCCGACCGCCTCTTCCGGGTCGCCTACCCGGACCGCACCACGACCTACGGCTTTGACCCCGTCGGCAACCGCATCGCCGAGCGCTCCCTCGACCCCCTCGGCGCTCTCCTCGACGACCGCCTCTACGCCTACGACAACCGAAACCGCCTCACCACCGTCGACGACCTCCTCGACCCCGCCGCCTCGATCGCCTACGCCCACGACCTCAACGGCAACCGCACCCGCCGCTCCCAGGGCGCCACCGTCCTCGACCTCCGCTACGACGCCCGCGACCAGCTCCTCGAGGTCGACGTCGACGGCAGCCAGGCCTGGACCTTCAGCTTCGACTACCGCGGCCTGCGGGTCGCCAAGTGGGGATCGGCCGGCCTGCTCAACGCCACCTACGACGGCCACGCCCTCCTCCAGCAACACTCCGCCCTCGGCGACCCCGTCGCCACCTTCCGCTACGGCCCCGACCGCCTCCTCGCCGTCGACCACTTCTCCCAGGGCCGCGCCCTCTACCACCACGACGCCCTCGGCTCCCCGATCGCCCTCACCGACCCCGCCGGGCTCCCCCTCAACCGCTCCACCTACGACGCCTGGGGCAACTACCGCGCGCAGAGTGGTAGTCACTGGAACCCCTTCGGCTTCACCGGCCACGAGTACGACCCCGAAACGGGTCTCTACTACGCTAAGGCACGCTTCTACGACCCCGAAGTGGGGAGGTTTCTGACGGAGGATCCGGCGGAGCCGGATCTCACCAACCCGCCGAGCTTGCACCGGTACCTGTATGCGTATGGGAATCCGACCGTGTGGGTCGATCCGGATGGGCGCGAGTCGATCGAGGTGAGCGGTGACGGCGAGGTCTTCTGGGTCGTCGAGAAGAACTGGGTCGGTCCCATCAACCCCGAAGCCCGACGCGTCCTCATCGGCCACGCCGCCACGGAAAAGGGCCTCTTCGGCAACAAGCCGTCAGGCGAGGTCCAGCTCCTCGACGAGTTCGGCGGGGGATTCGGTGTCCCACTTGGCGCCCTGGAGAAGAACGCGTCGCTCTTCTGGGGGCGCGACAGCGCCGGCAGTTCGGTCCTCAATCCGTCCGACATCTCCGAGATGTCGCCGAGCATCCAGAACAAGCTCATCGCCGGCTGGATCGACGGTGAGCTGAACCCCAGGCGGGAAGCCCGATTGTCAGCCGGCTCGACCTACATGGAGAGAACCCGAGAGCAGATGCTGGGTGGCGGCTCGGCAGACGAAGCGACCCTGCTCGGAGTCTCGGGGCAGCTCGCGCTCGGAGTCGTCGGCGCCGATCTCCCGATGGACATCCGAACACTGAAGGATGACATCACCAACTGGGAGCGCTCCCCCGACCACCTGATGAAAACCGTCGGCGACGTGGTCGCTCTCTCGCCGGTCATCGGAGCATTCAAGTACTCCGACGAAGCTGCTCTAGCGTTGAAGAACTCCGATGTTCCCCTTCAAGAGGCTCGCCGCCTGCTTGACGATGCGTTTGGAAACATCTCGAAACAGGGCTCAGAGAGCCCCGTTCTTTCTACCCAGCGGGAACTCTCTATCGCCGTAAACCGGCAAGGGGCGGTTGTTGATCGCTGGCTTCGAACAAGTGAGAATCGTTGGGCGCAGTTGTACCGTGCGACTGAAAACACTCATCCGAATTTTGCCAAGGGGATTCGGGGTCGGTTCCTTGATCGTAGGATGAACTCGATCTTCCAGGACGAGTTCGGTGATATCACTGGTGTCCGAATTGACCGTACCATTCCGGACTCAGGAAATGCCCTACGTCCAGATTTGTACTTGCCCACCTTAGGTCAAGGAAGCGTTATCTTTGAGGTCGGCGGTCCTTCCAAGGTCCGGAATCTCGGCAAATACGAGGACATGGCAGATCTCATAATTCCCCTCATACCAGCGCAGTGGATTGGACCTTGAACTCAAGAATACTCCTATCTCGTTGGACGTCACGCGATTTTCTGGCCACTGTTTGGCCTGCCCTAGAGTCGCTTATGACAAACCGACAACTGGTCGGCCCAGTAGACCTCCGAGGGATGACTGTCGGTCTAATCGGCCAAATTCAAGAGCTGAGTGACTTTGACTTCCAAGATATCGAGATAGAAGAGGCTGATCTTTCATTCTCACGATTTTCCTGTTCTTTTTCCCGATGCTCGTTTACCACCTGCAATCTCGAGAAGGTCAAATTCGACACTTGTCGGATGGTCTCGAGCAGGTTCTATCAGACAAACTTCGGAGGTGTGAACATCGCCGCCCCATTGCTCAACGATGCGTTGTTTGAAGCGTGTGATTTCTCCGGATCGAGACTCCGTGGCAGGGGAGCCAAAGCTTACGGAGCTCGGAGGGCCGAGTTTCGTAATTGTGTCTTTGGCCAATCCCGATTCGTCGGGCTTGAGCTGCGAGCATGTAGATTCATCGATTGTACGTTTGAAAACACGGTCTTTGAGAAGTGCATATTGGCCGGAACGAAGTTTGTGGGGGGCACCACCAACGGGAAGGAGTTCTTACACTGTGAGGGTTCCTGACGTCCATCGCTCAATATTCTCGGTGCCAGCACCGGGGGCAAGATAGGTGTCGGGTAGACCCGGGCGGTTACCCGCCCGGGTCCCCCACAGATCCGGACGTGCGGAACTCCCGCATCCGGCTCTTCAGGCGCATGGGTTCGCTA
>JALOLD010000128.1 GCA_025456145.1 Thermoanaerobaculales bacterium
GCCTACCGGCGCGGCCTGCTCGAGAGGGCGCGGCTCGAGGCGCCGGTGGTCTCGGTCGGCAACCTGACCTTCGGCGGCACCGGCAAGACCCCGACCGTCGTCGCCCTGGTCCGCGATCTCGCCCGCCGGGGCCGTCGCCCGGCGGTGCTGACCCGCGGCTGGGGCCGCACCGACACCCGGCCGGTGGTGGTCGTCGGCCCCGACCCCCGGCTGGCGGTGGAGGCCGCGGGGGACGAGCCCCTCGAGCTCGCCGCGCGGCTGCCCGGGGTGCCGGTGGTGGTCGATGCCGACCGCCTGCGCGGCGGGATCGAAGCGATCGCCCGGGGCGCCGATCTCCTGGTCCTCGACGACGGCTTCCAGCACCTCCGGCTCGAGCGCGACCTCGACCTCGTGCTCATCGACGCCGGCGATCCCTGGGGGGGCGGCCGGCTGCCGCCGCTCGGCCGGCTGCGCGAGCCCCCGTCCGGGCTGCGGCGGGCCGACGCGGTGCTCGTCACCAAGCTCGGGCCGGACCCGGCGACCGCCCTCGAGGCCTTGCGGCTCGAGGTCGAGCGGATCGCCCCGGGGATGCCGGTGCTCGGGGCGCGCCTCGCCGCGACCATGGTCCGCCGGCCCGACGGCAGCGCCGGCCCGGAGACGCTCGCCGGGGCGCGGGTGGTCGCCCTCGCCGGGATCGGCCGGCCCGAGGCGTTTGCCGAGCTGCTAACCGAGTGCGGCGCCGAGGTCGTCGAGACCCGGTGGTTCGCCGACCACCACCGCTTCAGCGGGGCCGAGGTCGCCGCGGTGGAGGCTCGCGCCGCCGAGCTCGGCGCGGTCGTCGCGACCACCGCCAAGGACGCGGTCAAGCTGCCGGCGGACGCCGCGGTCTGGGTCGTCGAGGTCGCGATGACGCCGCTCGGCGGGAGCTGGGACGAGCTGTGGCGGCTGCGGCCCGGGATCGTCCCGTGAGACGGCGACGGTCGGCGCTGCGCAACCGCGTCGAGTTCTCGCTCTACCGGCTCGCCCGGACCGCCGCCCGGGCGCTCAGCCCCGCCGCCTCGGCCCGGCTCGGCGGCGCCATCGGCGGGCTCTTCTACCGGCTGTCGCGGCGCCGCCGCGAGATCATCGACTTCAACCTCGCCCTGGCCCTCCCCGAGCTCGGGCCCGACCGCCGGCGCGAGCTCGCCCTGGCGGTCTCGCGTCACTTCGGCCGAGTCTCCCTCGACGCCATCCGGATCCAGGGTCTGAGCCCGGAGGGGTTGCGTGCCGAGGTCACCGTCGAGGGCGAGGCCCACCTGCGCGCCGCGGTCGACGGCGGGAGGGGGTTCTTCCTGCTCTCCGCCCACCTCGGCTCGTGGGAGGTCGCGGCGCTGGTCGGCGGGCTGCTCGTCCCGGGCGGGATGTCGGTGATCCACCGGCCCCTCGACAACCCGCTCCTCGACGCCGAGCTCGAGCGGCTGCGCGCGACCTTCGGCAACCGCGCCCTCGGCAAGGCGAACGTCAGCCGCGAGGTCATGCAGACGGTCAGGGCGGGCGGCGCGGTCGGCATCCTCATCGACCAGCGGCCGCACGGGGTCGACTTCTCGGCGCCCTTCTTCGGCCACCCGGCGGTCACCCACCCGGTGCTCGCCCGCTTCGTCCGCCGGACCGGCGCCCCGGTGGTGCCGATCTTCGGCTACTGGGACGCTCCGGCGCGCTACACCGTGGTCTTCGGAGAGCCCATCGACCCGGCCGGGCTCGAGCCCGACGAGCTCGAGGACCTGCCCCTGACCACCCGCTTCAACCGGGTCATCGAGGCGGCGATCCGCCACCGCCCCGAGCAGTGGCTCTGGTACCACGATCGCTGGCGGCAGCTCCGCCTGCCCGGCAAAGCGACCTAGTCGACCCACCGCCGCAGGTCGGACCTGCGGCAGACGGCCGCGATCCGCGCGGAGGATGAGACCACCGCCTCCTCCCCCGCGCGGATCGAGGCCGCGTCCCGCCGGGCGGGACGGTGGGTCTTTGGACAAGCCGCTGGTGCTCCCCTCGCGACCGGGCCCGCCCCCTCACCCCCCACCCGTCCGCCCTCGGGAATCCCCGTGAAAGTCGCGAGCGCCTTCCCCGAGGATTCCCGAGGGGTGAGGAGACGAGCGATCGCGCTGCCGGAGCCGAGATCAGATCTCGTCGCGTTCCAGAGGGTGTGAGAGGCAGTGGGGGCCGCCGCGGGCCCGCGAGATCTCGTGGCTGGGGAGCAGCAGGCAGGTCCGGCCGTCGTCGTCGAGCGACACCTCGGCGCGGCCGAGCAGCACGTCCTCGGCGGCGACGACCCGCCAGCCCCGGCGGTCGAGCTCGGAGGCGGTGGCGACGTTGCGGTCATAGAGCGTGATGATCCCCGGGGCGAGGGCGAGGGTGTTGGCGCCGTCGGTCCACTGCTCGCGCAGCTGGTCGATCGGGTCGGCGCCGCCGCACGGGATCGGCTCGAGCCCGAGCCCGCGCTCGGCGAGGGCGTCGCCGAGCCGGCCGCGATGACGCGGGCCGAGGTCGTCGGCGTGGAGGTCGATCTCGTAGGCGTCGGCGGCCTGGGGTCCGTCGCCCCAGACCACCGGCGCGAAGACCAGCGCCGCGTCGCGGTCGGCCGGCGTGAAGACCGTGTCGAGGTGCATGTAGGCGCGGCGCCGGGGCAGCTGGACCACCTCGAGCCAGCGCGGCCCGCGCTCGGACCGGGCGAGGGCCCGGGCGAGGGCGTCGACGGCGTGCGAGTTGGTGCGCTCGGACACCCCGACCGCGACGATCTCGGGCGACAGCACGAGCACGTCGCCGCCCTCGAGGCGCGGCCGGTGGAGGCCGAAGACGTGCTCCATCCCGGGCTCCGGGCGCATCGGGTCGTGGAGGACCGGGGTCGCGGCGAGCTCCGGGTGGAAGCGGAAGATGGCGCGGGCGAGGATGCCCTCGCGCCAGCGCGCCGGGGTCGCCATCGCCGAGAAGACGACCCCCGGTCCGACGATGACCTGGGGGTCGCGCTGGAAGCACCAGTTGGGCAGCGGGGGAAGCCGGAAGAGATCGCCGACCTCGATCCCGCCGTCGGTCGCGCCGGTCAGCAGGCCGCCGACCACCACCTCGAGCATCTCGTCTCCGTCGGCGGGCGGGGCGTCGCGCAGCCCGGGTGGCAGCTGGGGCAGCAGCATCCGCCACAGCCACGAGCGGGCCTTGGGGGAGGCGAGGGTCTCGGCGAGCAGGTCGGCGACCTCGACGACCTCGACCCCGAGCACCTGGAGGAGCCGGCGGAAGCGGCCGTGCTCGTCGCGCGCCCGCTCGCCGAATAGGATGTCGTCGAAGAGCAGCTCCTCCATCATCGGCGGCACCATGCGGTCGATCTCGGCCCCCGGCTCGTGGACCAGCACCCGGCGCAGCCGGCCGATCTCGGATGTCACGTGGACCATCGCTGCCTCCGGTGGAGGACTATAGCTCCCCCCGCGTCCGCGTCCGAGTCCGAGTCCGCGTCCGCCGGCCGCGGCCTCGGTTTGACAACCACCACGGATGGACTGACCGTTCGCTGCCGCTGCCGCTGCCGCTGCCGCTGCCGCTGCCGCTGCCGCTGCCGCTGCCGCTGCCGCTGCCGCTGCCGCTGCCGCTGCCGCTGCCGCTGCCGCGTCGGACGCTATACTCCACCCATGACCACCATCGACGGTTTCGACCACCCGCTGGCGGGGCGGTACGCCTCGCCCGAGATGCTGCGCCTGTTCTCGCCCGGCCACCGCTACACGACCTGGCGGCGGATGTGGCTCGCGCTGGCCGAGGCCCAGGCCGAGCTCGGGCTCGCCATCCCGGAGACGGCCCTCGAGCAGATGCGCGCCAGCCTCGAGGTCACCGCCGCCGATCTCGACCGGGTCGCCGAGGTCGAGCGTGAGACGCGGCACGACGTCATGGCCCACCTCCACGTCTTCGCCGAGCGCGCGCCGGCGGCCAAGCCGATCCTCCACCTCGGGGCGACCTCGTGCTTCGTCGGCGACAACGCCGAGCTCTGCATCACCCGCGACGCGATGGCGCTGGTGGAGACCCGTGTGATGGCGGTGATCGCGGCGCTGGCGGACTTCGCTCGAGCGTGGGCGGCCGAGCCCTGCCTCGGCATGACCCACCTCCAGCCGGCCCAGCCGACGACGGTCGGCAAGCGCGCCTGCCTGTGGCTCCAGGACCTCGTCCTCGACCTCGAGCGGCTGCGCTTCGAGCGGCAGCGCCTCAGGGCGCGCGGGGTCAAAGGCGTGACCGGCACCCAGGCGACCTTTCTCGAGCTCTTCGACGGCGACCACGCCAAGGTGCTCGAGCTCGATCGGCGGGTCGCCGCCAAGATCGGCTTCGGCAGCTCCTACCCGGTCACCGGCCAGACCTACCCCCGCAAGGTCGACGCCTTCGTCCTCGACGTGCTCTCCGGGATCGGCCAGTCGGCGGCCAAGATGGCCACCGATATCCGTCTGCTCGCCCGGCTCAAAGAGCTGCGCGAGCCGATGGCCGAGGGCCAGGTCGGCTCCTCGGCCCAGCCCTACAAGGCCAACCCGATGCGCTCGGAGAGGGTCACCGCGCTCGCCCGCTGGCTCGTCAACCTCGCCGCCAACCCCGCCCAGACCGCCGCGACCCAGTGGCTCGAGCGGACCCTCGACGACTCGGCCAACCGGCGCCTCGCGATCCCCGAGGCCTTCCTGACCGCCGACGCCATCCTCCGGGTGCTCCACAACATCGCCTCGGGCCTCCAGGTCTTCCCGGCCATGGTCCGCAGAAACCTCGCCGAGGAGCTGCCCTTCATGGCCTCGGAGGTGATCCTCATGGAGGGCGTCCGGCGCGGCGGCGACCGCCAGGCCCTCCACGAGCGGCTCCGCCTCGCCTCGCGCGAGGCCACCGCCGCGGTGCTCGAGCGCGGCGAGGCCAACCCCTTTCTCGACCTGGTCGCCGCCGATGACGAGGTGCCCCTCGACCGGGCCGAGCTCGAGGCCCTCCTCGACCCCGCCCGCTTCGTCGGCCGCGCCCCCGAGCAGGTCGCCGAGTACCT
>JALOLD010000086.1 GCA_025456145.1 Thermoanaerobaculales bacterium
GTGGCAGGCGTTGCACGGCTGCTCGACGTGGGCGGCGACCAGCGGGTAGATGCTGTGCGGGTAGCGGCCGTCGTCCCACGAGGGATCGGAGGCCATGTGACAGGTCTCGCAGTCGGTGCCGAAGCCGGCCGCCGGGTGGTCGGGGTCGGCCGCCTGCTGGTAGCGGTCGCTGTGGCAGTCGACGCAGTCCGAGGGCAGCCCCTGGAAGACCCCGCCCGAGTGGCACTCGGTGCAGTCCAGCGTGGCGTGGGCGCCGACCAACGGGAACAGCCCGTGGTCGATGTCGCCGCCCTCCCACTCGCCGTCCGCCGGGCTGTGGCAGAGATCGCAGTCGGTGGGGAAGCCGGCCTCGACGTGGTTCGGGTCGTCGGCCCCCTGGTAGTCGGCGAGGTGGCAGGCGACGCAGTCGGTCGGCGTGCCCCCCTCGAACCGCCCGCCGACGTGGCAGGCCTCGCAGTCCACGGTCGCGTGGGCGCCGACCAGCGGCACCCCGGTAGCGCCGCCGTGGTCCCAGCTCACCGCGGTCCACGAGATCGGCCGGTGGCACTGCTCGCAGTCGACCCCGAGGGCGGTGTGGAAGCGGTCGTCCTGGCGCCGGATCCAGTGGCAGTCGTAGCAGGTGGTCGGCGTCCCCTCGAGCTGCGCGTTCCAGTGGCAGTCGGCGCAGGGGACCGCCAGGTGCCGTCCCTCGAGGGGCAGCAGGGTGTCCTTGTGGAAGTCCCGCGAGGCGTTGGCGAAGGGGGCGAAGGTCGTGTGGCACCTCGCGCAGTCGCCGCCGAGGGTGCCGCGGTGGGGATCGGCGTGGCAGGACGCGCAGTCGCCGGAGTCGACGTCCGAGAAGACGATGGTGTGGCCGGGGTCGTCGCTCGGCGGCTCGGCGAGCGCCTTGTGGCAACGCTCGCAGGCGACGCCCTCGTGCTCGCCCATGAAGAACTCGGCCTCGCCGCGGTGGGTGTAGGTCTCGAGGGCGAACGAGCCGGTGTGGTGGCAGCTCTGGCAGGCGGCGCCGAGCTCGCCGCGGTGGACGTCGCGGTGGCAGGCGACGCAGGCGTCGGACATGTCGGTGAAGCGGACCGCCGTCCCGGCGCCGCCCGGGAAGTCGCCGGTCTCGCGCTTGTGGCAGGTCTCGCAGGGCACCGCGGCGTGCCGGCCGGTGAGCGCGAAGTCGGTCGCGCCGTGGTCGAATCGGGCTGCCGCGAAGGCGACCTCGTCGACCGTGTGGCAGCGCGCGCAGTCGGCACCGAGCTGGCCGAGGTGGGGGTCGGTGTGGCAGCTTGAGCAGGCGGTCGACAGCCCCCGGTAGGTGCGGCTCGAGACCAGGCTGTCCGGGCGGTTCGGGTCGAGCACCGCGGTGTGGCACTTCGAGCACTCGGCGGTCGCGTGCTTGCCGCGGAAGAACTCGGGCGACGACGAGTGCTCGAAGGTCGAGACCCGGAACGAGGCGGTGCCGTGGCAGCTCGCACAGGCAGTGCCGAGGCTGCCGTCGTGCGGGTCGCGGTGGCAGTCGGCGCAGGCAGTGGTCAGGCCGCGGAAGTCGAGGGTCCGCTCGCCGGCTCCCGGCTGGCCGGTCGGCGTCTTGTGGCAGGCGACGCAGGGGATCTCGGCATGGCGGCCGGTCAGCGCGAAGTCGGTCCGGGCGGCGTGGTCGAGGGTCGCCCCGGCGAAGCCGGCGACCGTGTGGCAGGCCGCACAGTCCTCGGTAAAGCCTCCGCCGTGGGGATCGCGGTGGCAGTCGGCGCAGCGGTTGTGGACCGGCCGGCGGACCGAGCGCGCGCCCGAGCCGTGGCACTCGGCGCAGCGGACCGACGCGTGGCGGCCCTCGAGGGGGAAGCCGGTGGCGGCGTGGTCGACCGAGGTCGTGGCGAAGGCGGTCGTGCTGACGTGGCAGCCGGCGCACCCGGTCCCGAGCGCGCCGCCGTGGGGATCGCGGTGGCAGTCGCTGCACTCGGCGAAGGCGAGGCCGCGGAAGCGGCCGCCGGTGTGGCACTTGGCGCACTCGACCTCGGCGTGCGCGCCGTCGAGCCGGAAGGCGGCGGTCGAGTGGTCGAAGCCGCGGCCGGTCTCCTTGAAGGGCGCGGCCGTCCCGTGGCAGGAGGCGCAAGCGACGCCGAGGGCGCCGCCGTGCGGGTCCTTGTGGCACGACGCGCAGTCGGGGGTCACCGTGAGGAAGGAGCGGGTCGTGTGGCACCGCTTGCAGTCCGAGGCGAGGGCGGCGTGCATGCCGTCGAGGGGAAAGCCGGTCTCCTCGAGGTGGTCGAAGCGGTCGATGTCGAGGGGCCGGATGTCGGCGTCGCGACCGGCGTGCTCGGCGTGGCACACCGCGCAGTCGCCGGTGACGTCGCGGTGGACCCCCTTCCGGGCCGCCATCCGCTCGGCGACCGGCTTGTGGCAGGCCAGGCACTTCTCGGTCGAGACGCCCTTGCCCGGCTCGTGGCACGACTCGCAGGCCTTGATGCCCTCGAGCTTGGCGTGGGCCTCGCTGAGCGGTCCGGGGGAGAGCAGCACGCCGACGTCCTGCGCCACGGCCGGCAGGGCGCAGGCCACAGCCACGGCGAGGACGAGGGCGGCGACGATCGGGGGACGAGGTGTGGTGTTCATCACATTGCCCACGCATATCCGAGGTAGGCGACCGTCGCGACGTGGAGGACCACGATCAGGGCCATGACGATCGCCAGGGGTTTGTGGTAGACCCGCCACAGATCGAACAGCTTCTTGGTCTTCTTCAGATAGGCGATCCGGCGCAGCAGCTGGGCGCGCTCGGCGATCGTCGCCAGGGCGTCGTCGACCAGCCCCCGGTCCGGAGAGTGGCGCCGGGCGTAGCGGCGCAGCCGGGCCAGCCGGAGCTTGGCCGCGAGCTCGCCGAAGGCGAGGCCCGACCACGTGGTGTCGGCGGCGGTCGCTGGGACGACCGCGGTTTCGAAGGCGTGGATCCGGTCGGCCACGTCGCTGCCAAGACCGGCGTCGACGACCCTCGCCTTGAGCTCGGCCGCGCGCGCCGCGAGCTCCTCGCCGTCGAGCTCACGGCCCCGGATCGAGCGCGGGATCATGACGTAGAGGTAGCGTCCGACGAAGCCCGAGGCGACGACCGCGAGCATCGACCAGTAGGCGACCGAGATGAGCCCGTTGAACTTGAACGAGGTGTGGAGGGTGATCAGCACCGGCCCGAAGAAGCCGCAGAAGATGTGGAGCTCGAGCCAGGTCGTCAGCGATCCCCAGCGGCGCATAAAGCCGAGGTGCTTTCTCAGGGTGTAGACGTGCATCACCACCATCAGCGCCAGCCCGCCGATGCCGAGCAGGTTGCCGACGACGCCCGAGGGGCGTAGGACGGGGTGGAGATCGGTGTAGGCGCGTACGTCGAGGGGCGAGAAGTAGTACCGGGCGCCGCCGAAACCGAGCAGAATCACGGCGCTGGTGACCAGCGACGCGATGACGGCGAGCCCGAGGCCGCTGCGCAGCATCTTGGGGATCTTGGAACGCGCGCCGGCCCGAGACTCCTCGCGCGGCCGGGTCGCTCCTGCCGTCGCGGTCTCGACCGCGCGGGGCGTCGTCACCGGCCGGGCGCCCTCGGCGGCCGCGCGAACGCCCGCGGCCTCGCCCATCAGGCCTCCATCGCGCAGTCGCTCTCGGGCCACGAGACGCAGGGTAGGATGTAGCCCTCGGCGCGCTCGTCGTCGCTCAGCAGTTCGGAGTCGCAGCGCACGCTCCCGTCGACCAGCCGGGCCTTGCAGGTGCCGCAGACCCCGGCCCGGCAGGCCGAGGGCAGGTCGATCCCGGCCGCCTCGCAGGCGTCGAGCAGGGTCGTGCGATCGGGAACCTCGACGGTGGTGTCGCGGTCGACGAGACGGAGGGCGAACGCGGCGGCGGGCGCAGCGCTGTCGGCGGCGGAGGGCTGTGCGGCGGTGGAGGCGACCGCCGCCTCGAAGGCCTCGCTGCGGATCTGCCCCGCCGGGACGCCGAGCTCGGCGAGGGTGGCGGACATCGCCTCGATCATCGGCCCCGGGCCGCAGATCATGAACACCGTGTTGGCCAGGTCGGCGACGTGGCCCTCGATCATCCGCCGGTCGATCCGGCCGGACAGCATCCCGGCGTCGTGCGGGCCGCGGGTCGCGGTGATCACCACCCGGGCCTGCGGGTGGCGCCGGGCGATCAAGCGCAGCTCGTCGCGGAAGGCGACGTCGCGGTGGGTGTGGACCGAGTAGAGCAGGGTGACCGGTCGGGTCGGCTCGGCGTGGACCGCGTGCCGCAGCATGCTCACCAGCGGCGTGATCCCGACCCCGCCCGCGATCAGCGCGAGCGGCCGGTCGTCGCCGGTCGGGTAGGCGAAGCCGCCCGACGGCGGCATGACCGAGAGCTGCGAGCCTGGGCGGACGGTCGCGTGGAGCGTGCCCGACATCAGCCCCTGCCGCTTGACCGAGATCTCGAAGTAACCGGTCGCCTCGGGGGCCGAGGAGATCGAGTAGCAGCGGATGACCGGCTTGCCGTCGATGTTGACGCGAACGCTGGTGAACTGCCCGGCGGCGAAGTCGAAACCCTCCGGCCGGGCCATCCGGAAGGTCGTGATGTCGTCGGTCTCGGGGAAGACCCCGATCACCGGGACCTGGACGAACCGCGACGGCGGGGCGGGCCGGCCGGTCCGCGGGGCGACCGCCGGGGCTGGGGCGGGGGCCGCGGCCGCGCGGGTCTGCGCGGGCCTCGCCGCCGCCGGCGGCGTCCCGGTCAGGCGGCTGCAGGCCGCGAACCAGCCGAGGTGGAGGGCCAGACCGGCCGCGACCCCGGCCGGAGTGGGCAGCAGCCACGGCGAGGCGGAGAGGGCGAGCGAGGGGATGAGCAGGCTCCAGCCGCGGAGGCTGCCGTCGCTGCGGTGGAGCAGCAGCAGCAGCACCGCGACGTGGACTGTCGTGAGCAGCGCGAGCAGCGGCGTGCCCAGGGGGTCGAGGAGCGAGGAGCCGATCACGGAAGGGTCCTCAGGTTGACGGTAGGGTCCAAGGGATTCCATTGTCTCATATGCGCGACGATAGTAACGGTACGTGATCTCAAGTGCAAGATCGTGCTCGGCTCGCCGCGGGCCCGGCGCCGGACGTCCATCGTGCACTGCTGCGGAAGTCAAGGTGCTGCGGGAGAGCGACTTGTGGCTTCCGGCGGCGAGCCCGGGCGGGCCCCGGCGGGGTCTCGTGGCGAGCCCGCGTGGTGACCCCCGTCACCCTTGTCGTCCCCCCGAGGCGGCGGGCGGCGCGACCCGCGGGTCCGCGGATCGCCTCCGCCCGCGGCGGGCCGTGCTTCCTCCGGGGAGGGTGGCGGCCCGCCCCGGACAGCCCCGGCCGTTGCTGATAGACTCGATGCAATTGCGACGAAGGGTGGTGGCGATGCCTCGAGTCGAAGACCTCGCTCACGACGTCACGGTCCTGATCCTGGGCGGCGGCCGCGGCACCCGGCTCTACCCCCTGACCCAGCACCGCAGCAAGCCGGCGGTGCCGATCGCCGCCAAGTACCGTCTCATCGACATCCCGATCTCCAACGCCATCAACTCGCACATGCAGCGGATGTACGTTCTGACCCAGTTCAACTCGGTCTCGCTCCACCGCCACATCGGCCGCACCTACCGCTTCGACATCTTCTCCTCGGGCTTCGTCCAGATCCTCGCTGCCCAGCAGACCGACGGCGACAGCAGCTGGTTCCAGGGCACCGCCGACGCGGTGCGCCAGAACGTCCGCGCCTTCGAGCAGCTCCACGGCGACTTCGTCCTGATCCTCGCCGGCGACCATCTCTACCGGATGGACTACCGCGACCTGCTCGCCGATCTGATGCTCCACGACGCCGACGTGGCGATCGGCGTCATGCCGTGCTCGGAGGGGGAGATCGCGAGCTTCGGCGCCGCCCGGGTCGACGACGACGGGCGGATCCTCGAGTTCCGCGAGAAGCCGGGGACCGCCGAGGCCCGGGCCGGGATGGAGGTCGCCCCCGAGCTGCTCGAGGAGAAGGGGGTCGACGCGAGCCAACCCTACCTCGCGTCGATGGGGATCTACCTGTTCCGCAAGCAGGCGCTGCTCGAGGCCCTCGACAACGACTTCGTCGACTTCGGCGGCGAGGTCATCCCCGCCGAGGTGTCTAAGCGGCGGATCCAGGCCCACTTCTTCAAGGGCTACTGGCGCGACATCGGGACGATCCGCGCCTTCTTCGACGCCCACATGGACCTCGTCCGCTTCAACCCGCCCTTCAGCTTCCACGACAACACCTGGCCGATCTACACCCGGCCGCGCCACCTCCCGGGCGCCCGTCTCGACGGGTGCTGCTTCAAGGAGGTGCTGCTCGGCGACGGCTCGAAGGTCTTCGACTCCGAGGTCGACCAGTCGGTGGTCGGCCTGCGCTCGCTGGTCATCGGCGCGCGGCTGACCCGGACCCTGGTGATGGGCGTCGACTCCCACTACCCCGACGCGCCGCCCGGCTCGCCGCCGGTCGGGATCGGCCAGGGCACGGTCATCACCGACGCGATCATCGACAAGAACGCGCGGATCGGCCGCAACGTCCGGATCCTCAACGCGGCCGGGGTCGAGGAGGCCGACGGCGACGGCTGGTCGATCCGCGACGGGATCGTCGTGATCCCGAAGAACGGGATCATCCCCGACGGCACCGTGATCTGAACCGTCATCCGAGGCGAACGAGCAGCGCCCCGTCGGCGGGGCGCTGGCGCGGTCGTCGTGTCGTCGGGAGACGGGGCCTACGGCCATTGCGGCCGGTTGTGACCGCCCCCCGGGGCCATGGGGAAGCCGGTCTCGGGGTCGCGCAGCTGGATCGTCAGACCGGTGGCGACGTCGGTGACGGCGATCGTCACGAGGTGGGGCTCGGCGACGCACTCGGTGGGCGCGAAGGTCACCGTGAGGACGAGCCCCGGCTCGATCACGAGCCCCGCCGCCGCGATCGGCTGGTAGGGCGAGACCGTGATCAGGAAGGTCTCGCCGTCGGCGACCAGGGCCAGGATCGGCTCGTCCGGGCCGCCGGGGCCGGTGAAGTCGGCGACCTCGCCGGTCACCGTGGCGACCTGGGTCATGTCGAGCCCGCCGCCGCCGCCGGGCTCGCCCGGGCCGCTGCCGCTGCCGGACCCCGAGCCGCCCGGCTCGCCGCCGCCCGAACCGCTGCCCCCGGACCCGCCGCTGCCGGCGCCGCCGCCTCCGCCCTGGCCCGGACGGGCGCTGCCGCCGCGCCGCTGCTGACGGGCGGTCCACACCGGCCGGCCGTCCTCGTCGCGGAGCACGACCGAGCTGCCGTTGCTGAGGTTGTCGACCCAGGCGGCGACCAGCGGGGCGGCGCAGCTCGTGCAGGCGAAGGCGACGAGCTCGACCTGGTCGCCGACCTCGGCGCTGAAGCCGGCCTGCCGGAGCACCCACACCGGGCCGAGGGCGACGTCGGCCGCGCCGAGGACCGCGTCGTCGACGGTCAGCATGGGCATCCCCGACCCGGAGCTCGCCGTGTAGGCGAGGACCGGGCCCGCCAGCTCGACCGCGCTGGTCGGGTCGGCGCCGCCGGTGGCGGCCGCCGTACCGGCGGCGAGAAGAGCGATCGCGATCGTGAGCACTAGCCTGTTTCTCATGGTGTCACCTCCTCGGTGTCCTGCCGGAGGGTCGGTGGTCGATCTCCGGTCGCCGACCGTCAGGGCAAGGACCGTGCCACCGGGGAGGGCCGACCCGTGCGCCGCTCGGGACCCGGCGCCGGGTCGTCCGGACTCACCCGCCGCGGCGTTTCGACCCGCCACGGCCGGCCTCGGCGCCGGCCCCCTCCGCCCCCGCGCCGCCATCGGGGGAGACCCGTTCGAAGCCGCTGCCGGTCGCCGATGGAGGCGGCGCGGCGCGCCCCCGATCCCAGTCCTCGGGGCTCACGCGGTTCGGTGTCGGGGCGGCCGGCGGGCGGCTCGGGGCGACCCGGGTCTGCTGACCGGCCTCGACCATGACCGGCGGGTGGGCGCCGGCCGGGTCGGAGACCTCGACCACGCCGGCGAAGACCACGATCCGGGTCGTACCGTTCTTCGAGACCTCGACCCCGAGCTCGGTGCCGCGCACCGCGAGCACCGCGGACGGCGTGGTGACGAGCCGCGGCTCGGCGCCGGCGAGGGCGTCGAACACCGCCCGCAGCCGGCCGCGCTCAAGGTGGAGCAGGACGCCGGGGCGGTCGTGGGCGAGGGTGCACGAGGTCTTCGAGCCGAGCAGGAAGCCGGTCGCGTGCGACGCGACGTGGAGCTGGGCGCGGCTCGACGAGCCGGTGCGCAGCCGGTCGCCCGAGACGGCGCGATCGCCGACCGCGAGCCGGGTCGGCTCGGCCGCGCCCTCGAGCCACAGCTTGCCGTCGAGGCCGACGACGTCGTACTCCAGGAGGGTCGTCGCGGGCCCGATCGCATCGGTCGCGGCGACGGCCGCGAGAACCGCCGCGCCGAGGACGAGGAGCGTCCCGGGCCTCATCGCTCCACCTCCGCGGCCGGCGCGATCCCGAGCCGGGCCATCTTGCGGTAGAGCGATTTGCGCTCGATGCCGAGGATCCGCGCCGCCCGGGTCCGGTTGCCGCCGCACCGGCGCAGCACCGCCTCGATGTGCAGCCGCTCGAGCTCGCCGAGAGTCAGGTCGTCGCCGATCGCCGGCGCCGGCTCGACGCCCTCGTCCCGGTCGTCCATCGCGGCGAGGATCGCGGCCACCGCGTCGGCGTCGCCGAGCCCGCCGGAGTCGATGATCGCGCGCTGGACCACGTGCTCGAGCTGACGGACGTTGCCCGGCCAGGGCTGGCGACCGAGCAGCTCGAGCACCTCGTCGCCCGCCGGTGCGACGGACGACCCGGCGTGGCGGCGCCGGAAGTGCTCGACGAGCAGCGGGATGTCCGACCGCCGCTGGCGCAGCGCGGGGAGCTCGATCTCGTAGGCGGCGAGGCGGTAGTAGACGTCCTCGCGGAAGCGGCCAGCCCGGGCCTCGGCCCTGAGGTCGCGGTGGGTCGCGGCGACCACCCGCACCGGGACCTCGACCGGCCGGCTCGAGCCGACCGGTCGGATCTCCCCCGACTGAAGAAAGCGCAGCAGCTTGACCTGGAGCGCGGTCGGCAGCTCGCCGACCTCGTCGAGAAAGAGAGTGCCGCCGCGCGCCGCCTCGACGGCCCCCGGCCGGTCGTGGTCGGCGCCTGTGAAGGCGCCGCGCCGGTGGCCGAAGAGCTCGCTCTCGAGAAGGGTCTCGGGGATCGCGCCGCAGTTGATGGCGACGAACGGCCCGTCCGGGGCGGCGCCGAAGCGGTGGAGCGCGGTCGCCACCAGCTCCTTGCCCGTGCCGGTGTCGCCCCGGACGAGCACCGGGACGTCGAGCGGCGCGACCCGCGCGACCGCCTTGTAGACCTCGACGATCGCCGGGTCGCTGCCGACGATCATCGACTCGGGGCCGCCGGCGGCCGCTGCGACCGCCGGTCGCGGGGCGTCGAGGGCGGCGTGCACCCGGGCGAGCAGCCGGTCGAGCTCGAAGGGCTTGGCGAGGTAGTCGAAGACGCCCCGGTTTCGCGCCTGGGCGGCGGTCTCGACCGAGCCGTGCGCGGTCACCAGGATGACCGGTACGGCGGGACGGTCGCGGTGAAGGCGCTCGACCAGGTCGAGGCCCGATCCATCGCCGAGGTAGATGTCGGCGACCACCAGGTCGCAGGCGGTATCCGCGATCGCCCTCCCTGCCTCGGCGGCGGTCGCGGCGGCGGTGACCGCGTACCCGTCCTTGGCGAGGGCGAGCGTCATCATCTCGCGCATCGCCCCGTCGTCGTCGACCACCAGGATCCGCTGCTTCATGAGCTCAAACCTCTCCGGGCAGGCGAACGGTGAAGGTCGTCCCCCGGCCCACGGTGCTGTCCACCGTAATGCACCCTCCGTGCCAGGTGACGACCTCGTGCGCCACCGCGAGCCCGAGACCCGACCCCGGGCGGGCCGTTCCGGGCACCCGGTAGAAGCGCTCGAAGAGGTGGGGGATCGCTTCGGCGGGGATGCCCGGGCCGTGGTCGGCGACGGTGAGGACCGCGTCGTCGTCGGCTCGCGCGACACCGACCTCGACCTCGGCGCCGTCGGGCGAGTAGGCGAGGGCGTTGCCGACCAGGTTGTCGACGACCCGGGCGAGGAGGATCGGGGAGACCCGGACCGGGGGGCACGCGCCGAGCCGGCGGGAGACCCGCTGGCCCCGCGAGCGGGCGGTCTCGCCGAGGACCTCGAGCCGCTCGGCGACCAGCGTGGCCAGGTCGACCGGGTCCTCGGGCAGCTCCCAGCCGCCGCTCCCCAGCCGCTCGAGGTCGAGGAAGGTGGCGACCATCGCGCCGAGCCGGGTCGACTCGGTGCGGATCAGCGCGGCGACCCGGCGCTGCTCGTCGCGGGCCAGCTCGAAGCGCTCCATCGTCTCGCCGAGACCGGCGATCGAGGCGAGCGGGGTCTTGAGCTCGTGCGAGACCAGCCGCTGCATGTCGCGCCGGCGGCGCTCGAGCTCGCGCTCCGCGGTGACGTCGCGCAGGATCGCGAGCCCGCCCGGCTCGAGGTCGACGGCGCTGACCGCGAGCTCACGACCGGGACGCTGCACGAAGGCGGACCGGCCAGCGGCCGCCGCCTCGAGGTCGGCGACGGCGGGGTCGCCTCCCCACAGCCGTCTCGCCGCCGGGTTGGCAATCAGGACCACGCCCTGGCGGTCCCACATCACGACGCCGTCGGCCATCGCGTCGAGCAGGGCCCGCCGGGCCCCGTCCTCGCGGAGCACCGCGGCCTGGAGCTCGCGCAGCGCCTCGAGGCTGGCGACCGCGCTCGTCGGCGGCCGGCCGGGCAGCTCGGCGCGCAGGTGGGCGAGCAGCGACTCGAGCAGGACGGCGCTCTCGCGCCGGGTGGCGCGCGACTCGGCAGCCTCGCGGAGGACCACCGCGATCACCGGGGCCAGCGCCAGCGGAGCCACCGGCAGCAGCAGGCGACCGGCCGCCATCATCGCGAACGAGCTCGCCCCGAGCGCGGCGAGCAGGCTGCCGCCGAGCACCCAGCCGATCCCGGCCGGTCGGACGAGGCCGCCGCGCAGGATCGAGGCGGTCGCCGACGCGTGGACCAGCACCCCCGGCGAGGGCGCCGGTCCGGGATCGGTCGGGACCACGAGGCGGTCGCCGGCGCCGGTGGCGGTGACCCCGACGAAGACCAGGCGGCCGGCCAGCGAGCCCGCCGGACCCGGCCCCCCGAGCAGGCCGGCGGCCGGGACCCGGACGATCCGCGACGGGTCGGGCCGGAAGTCGGGTCGAAGCGGCAGCCCTGGCCGGATCTCGAGATCAGGCCGGAGGACCCGCGCCGCCGCGAGCGAGATCGCCGGCAGCGACAGCCCCGCCGCCTGCTTGGTGGCGACGATGGTCCGGGCGACGCCGTCGGCGGCGACCTCGACGTGGACGTGGGCCGCCCGGGCCGCGCCGCCGAACCGGGCGTGGGGCAGGACCCAGCCGCCGTCCGGCGCGATGGCGGCCGCGACGATCGCCGGTCCGGCGCCGATTGCGGTCGCGAGATCGCGGTCGCCCTCCTCGGGGCCGGGGTCGGTCAGCAGCAGGTCGACGATCACCGCGGCCGCGCCGGCGTCCCGGCTCGCGGTCACGATCGCGGCGATCGATGAGCGCGGCCAGGGCAGCGGCCCGACCCCGGCGATCGACGCGTCGTCGATCTCGACCACCGCGACCGGGGCGGTGGTCACGCCGCGGCCGATCATGCGCATCGCGAGATCGCCGGCGGCGCGGTCGACCGGCTCGAGCGCGCCGGCCAGCCAGAGGGCGTGGACGACGACCTCGACATGCTGTAAGGCCTCGCCAGCCATCTTACAGCGCCGGTCGGGGCCGATCGCGACGACCGGCGTGGTTGTCGGGGCGGACGATTCGGGAATCGATCGAGCGAGCGACGTTCCAGGATACTGGTGGTTGTTGCGATCGGGCCGCGGCCTCGGGATACTGGTACCGGCCGGCGCCGCCGCGAGCGGGCCGGCGGTGAGGAGGCCTCGACGGTGAACGCCCGGGTGGTGATGGCGGGAATGTGGCTGGCGCTGGCGGGATCCTGGAGCGCGGCCGGGCCGGCCGGGGAGGGGGTCGTCGGGTCGGACGCCGCGGGTCGGCTCGCCGCGGTGCAGAGGGCGGCCCTCGCGGGATCGCCGGGGCTGCGGGCGGAGCAGGCGGGCATCGTCGCCGGCGCCGCGGCCGTCTCGGCCGGGGCGGCCTCCGGGAGCCCGTATCTCGAGTGGCAGAGCGAGGGGATCGACAGCGCCGGCCGGCAGCCCAACGCCGCCGACTACCTGCGGGTCGGCACCCCGTTCAACCTGCCCGGCCAGATCGGCCGGGCCCGCGAGCTGGTGCGGACCGCCGACGGCTGGGCGGAGACCGCCCTCGGCGTCGCCGCCCTCGACTCCGCAGCCGAGGTCAGCCGGCGCTTCCTGGAGCTCGCCGCCGCGGTCGAGAAGGAGGCCCTCGCCGCGGCGCGGCTGCGCCGCCTCGACGGCGCGCTCTCCCTCCAGGAGGCGCGTTTCCAGCTCGGTGAGATCGCCGGCGCCGAGGTCCGCCAGCTCGACCTCGAGCACGTCGGCCAGACCTCGCGTCTGGCGAGCCTCCGCAGCGAGGTGGCCGCCGCCGAGGCCACCGTGCGGCAGCTCGCCGGGGACCGTCCGGTGGTCGTCCGCGAGGGCGATCTCGCGGCGCTGGCCGCCCTCTCCCGGACGCCCGAAGCGACCGCCGTCACCCCCGAGGACCTCGGCCGGGGACCGCTGCTGCGGCGGGCCGAAGGGGACGCCGGGCTCGAGCGCAGCGCGGCCGAGCTGATGTCGGCGACCGCCTGGGGCCGCGCCGAGATCGAGGCCGAGTGGGAGCGGGTTCCCGCCCTCGAGGGCCTTCCTGCCTACGACGCCTGGGGCTTCCGGATCGCGGTGCCTCTGCCCCTCGGCGCCGCCGGTCGTCGCCAGCGCGAGGAGGCGAGGGCGCTCGTCGATCGCGCCGACGCGGCGCTCGAGGCCGCGGTTCTCGAGACCCGGCGCCGCGCCGAGGCGGCGCTCGCCGCCGCCGACGGCGCGGCGAGCCGGCTGCGGGTGCTCGAGCCCGCCCTCGCCGAGATCCCGCAGATCGACCACAGCCTGAGCGAGCAGTTCCGGCTCGGAGCGATCAGCTACCTCGGCTACATCGACGGCCTCAGCCGCTTCGACCGGATCGTCGAAGAGGCGATCGACGCGAGGCTCACCTTGCTGCTCGCCCGGCTCGAGCTTGCCCTGCTGCTCGGTGACCCGACCATCTTCCCGCTCCCCGTCTCCGGCCCCGCCGAGGAGGACTGACATGCGCGCCATCGTGTTGAGCCCGCTCGTGCTCTTCTCTCTGACCCTCGCCGCGTCCGAGGTCGTCGAGCTCGACCCGCAGCAGATGGCCCGTGCGGGGGTGGTCGTCGGCGAGGTCGGCGAGCGCAGCTTCAGCGACCGACAGCGGCTGACCGGCCGGGTCGTGCGGGTGCCCGGCTCGACGCTGACGCTCAAGACGCCGGTCGGCGGCCGGGTCGAGCAAATCTCGGTCGCCCCCGGCGACCGGGTGCGGGCGGGGCAGCCGCTCGTTTCGCTCCACTCGCACGAGCTGCTCACCATGCAGTCCGATCTGCTGCGCACCCTCGAGGCGGGCCGCGAGCTCTACGCCGTCGAGGGCATCTCGCGGATCGACCTCGAGCAGCGCGAGCAGGAGGCCTTCGCGGTCGATCTCGAGCTCGAGGTCCTCCGTGAGGAGCTCGTCGACCACGGCTTCCCGGACGCGGCCCTCGAGAGGGTGCTCGAGACCCGGACGACCGACCCCCACCTCCCGGTGGCGGCGCCGGTCGACGGCGTTGTGCTCGAGCTCGCGGTCGAGGAGCACGAGTGGGTCGAGGAGCTGCAGGCGCTGCTGGTGGTCGGCGACCCGCAACGCCTCGAGCTCGAGCTCCAGATCGCTCCCGACCAGGCGCCCCGGGTCCACGAGGGCGACGGGGTCGTCTTCGCGCCGGTCGGTCGGCCGGAGGGGCCGGGTCGCGCGACGGTGCTGTCGCGGGTTCCCCAGGTCGACCCGGACACCCGGACGATCCGGGTGCGCGCGAGGATCGTCGAGCCCGGGTCGCAGCTTTACGCCGGGCTCTATGTCGAGGGTCAGCTGACCCAGGGCGAGGCGCGGGTCGCGCCGGCGGTGCCCGAGTCGGCGGTCATCAACCTCGCCGGCGACGACGTCGTCTTCGTCAGCCGAGGCGGCGCCTCGTTCGAGGCGCGGAGGGTCGAGCTCGGCGCCTTCGACGGGGGGTACCACGAGGTCGTGACCGGGCTCGCCACCGGCGATCGGGTGGCGACCGGCGGGGTCTTCCTGCTCAAGTCGGCGCTGATCGGCGGCGGCGAGGGCGACTGAGATGCGCCGCCTCATCGAGCTGTCGCTCGGCCACCGGCTGGTGGTCATCCTGCTCGCGGCGCTGCTCATCGGCGCCGGATGGCGCTCCTTCAGGGCGCTCCCCATCGACGCCTTTCCCGATGTCACCAACATCCAGGTCACGGTGATCTCCCAGGCGGCCACGCTGTCGCCGCTCGAGATCGAGCAGCTCGTCACCTACCCGATCGAGCAGGCCCTGGCCGGGCTGCCGCACTCGACCGAGCTGCGGTCGCTGTCCAAGTTCGGGCTGTCGATGGTCACCGTGGTCTTCGAGGACGGCACCGACATCTACTTCGCCCGCCAGCTGGTGCTCGAACGGATCTTCACCGTCGCGGGCGAGCTGCCCGAGGGGACGAGCTCGAGCCTCGGACCGATCTCGACCGGGCTCGGCGAGGTCTTCCAGTACACTCTCGAGAGCGACCGGCGCGACCTCATGGAGCTGCGCGGCCTCCAGGACTGGGTGCTGCGCCCGATCCTGCGGACGGTCCCGGGGGTCGCCGGGGTCGACTCCTTCGGTGGCCACGTGCGGCAGTTCCACGTCGTCGCGAACCCGGTGGAGCTGCGCCGCTTCGACCTCACCCTCGACGAGCTGGCGACCGCGGTCGAGGCCAACAACGGGGTCGCCGGCGGCGCCTTCGTCGAGCGCGGCGGTGAGCAGTTCGTGGTCCGCGGCGACGGCTGGGTGCGCTCGGCCGAGGACCTCGAGGAGACCGTCGTCGCCTACCGCAGCGGCGTGCCGGTGCTCCTCCGCCAAGTCGCGGCGGTCGAGGTGGCCCCGGAGATCCGGCAGGGCGCGATCACCCGCGACGGCCGCGGCGAGACCGTCGCCGGCATCGTTCTCATGCTGCGCGGCGGCTCGGGTCGCGAGGTCGTCGCCGGCGTCAAGGAGAAGCTGGCGGTCGCCGGGCAGTCGCTCCCGGCGGATGTCGAGGTGGTGCCGTTCTACGACCGCGACGAGCTCGTCAGGACCGCCCTCGGTACCGTCGAATCGGCGCTCCTCCAGGGGGCGGCGCTGGTCGTGCTGGTGCTGCTCTTCTTCATGGGGCACGTCCGCTCGGCGGTGCTGGTCGCGATCCAGCTGCCGGTCGCCGCGCTCGCCACCTTCCTGGCGATGGACCTGGTCGGCATGTCGTCCAACCTGATGACCCTGTCGGGGCTCGCGATCGCGATCGGCATGCTCGGCGATGGCGCCATCGTCCTCGTCGAGAACGCGGTCCGGCTGCTCGGTCGGGAGGGCGCCGAAGCCGAGGACCGTTCGGCGCTGATCCTCCGGGCGGCGGTGGAGGTCGCGCGGCCGATCGTCTTCGGCGTCGCGGTCATCATCGTCGTCTTCCTGCCGATCGCCACGCTCCAGGGGCTCGAGGGCAAGATGTTCGCGCCGCTGGCCTTCACGATCTCGATCGCCCTCGGCTGTGCGCTGCTGCTCTCAATGACCCTGATCCCGGTGCTCGCCTCGCTGCTCCTCCGGCCTGCGCCGGTGTTCGGCGGCGGCCGGGTGCCTCACCCCGCCGACCTCGTGCGCAGGGTCTACTGCCCGCAGCTGCGCTGGGCACTCGACCACCCGCGGGTCGTCGCCGGCGTCGCCCTCGGGCTGCTCCTGGTCGCCGCGGTCATCGTCCCGACCCTCGGCACCGAGTTCCTGCCGAGCATGGACGAGGGGTCGATCGTCGTCCAGCCGTTCCAGATCCCGTCGGTCTCGCTGACCCAGGCCCTCGACACCGTGACCCGGATCGAGAGGGCGATCATGGAGCTTCCCGAGGTGGTGCACGTGGTCAGCCGGACCGGGCGGTCGGACATCTCGTCGGACCCCATGGGGGTCGGCGAGAGCGACGTCTACGTGATCCTCCGGCCGAGGTCCGAGTGGACCACCGCCGACACCAAGGCCGGGCTGGTGGACGCGATCCGGCATCGGATGGCCGAGATCCCCGGCGTCGAGTTCGGCTACACCCAGCCGATCCAGATGCGGGTCGACGAGCTGCTGTCCGGGGTCAAGTCGCAGATCGCGGTCAAGGTCTTCGGCGACGACCTGCACGAGCTCGCGACGACCGGCGAGCGGATCGCGGCGGTCCTCGGCGAGGTCGAGGGGGCGGTCGACGTCAAGGTCGAGGCGGTCGAGGGCCTGGGCTACCTCGAGATCGCGATGAACCGGCGCCGCCTCGCCCGGCTCGGGATCAGCGTCGCCAGCGTCCGCTCGCTGATCGAGACCGCGATCGGCGGCCGGGTGGTCACGACGGTGCCCGAGGGCGACCGCCGTACCGACGTCGTGGTCCGCCTGCCCCAGGCCTTCACCGCCAACGTCGACAACCTCCGCGAGCTGCCCCTGGCCACTCCGGCTGGCGAGCGGGTGCTGCTGCGCGAGGTCGCCGACTTCCGGGTCGTCGAGGGCCCGGCACAGATCTCGCGCGAGAACGGCAAGCGGCGGGTGGTCGTCGAGCTCAACGTCGTCGGACGCGACATCGGCGGCTTCGTCGCCGAGGCGAGGGGACGGATCGCCGACGAGGTCGAGCTTCCGGTCGGCTCGTTCGTCACCTGGGGCGGCCAGTTCGAGCAGCAGCAGCGCGCGATGGCGCGGCTGAAGATGATGGTGCCGGTGGCGCTGGTCTTCATCTTCATCCTGCTCTTCCTCAACTTCCGCGACACCCGGGCGGTGCTGCTGATCCTCGCCAACATCCCGCTCGCCCTGGTCGGCGGAGTCTTCGGGCTCAAGCTCTTCGGCATGTACCTCTCGGTGTCGGCATCGGTCGGCTTCATCGCCCTGTTCGGGATCGCGATCCTCAACGCCCTCGTTATGGTCGAGTTCTTCCGCACCCTCGAGGGCCAGGGGCGGGGACGCCGCGAGGCGGTGCTCGAGGGCGCCGAGATGCGGCTGCGGCCGGTGCTGATGACCGCGGCGACAACCGCGCTCGGGCTGCTGCCGATGGTCTGGGCCTCCGGGGTCGGCTCCGAGGTCCAGCGGCCGCTCGCGGTGGTCGTCGTGTTCGGCGTCGTGACCTCGACCCTGCTCACGCTGATGGTGCTGCCGGTGCTCTACGACCGGCTCGGCTCGAAGCCCTGACCGGCGGCGGGGCCGTAACAAAGCCCCGCCGTTCGGCGGGGCTGAGGGAAAATCGGGGAAGGAGAACCTAGAACGACCAGCCCGCCGTGATGGTGGTCCACTGGACGGTGCCGGTGGTGTCGTAGAGGATCGGGTCGTCGTCGGTGTAGTCGACGATCTTGTACCAGAGCCGTGCCCAGAAGTGCTCGGTGAGCTTCAGCTTGAACATCGCGTCGGCGTTGAGCCGGCTGACGTCGATGTTCGAGTAGCTGTGGGTGTCCGAGAAGTCGAAGGACATGGTCGGGGTGATCGCGACATAGTCGTCGGCCGGGAGCTCGAACGGGTCGAGACCGCCCTCGGCGGTGGTGTAGCCGACGTTGAAGCCGAGCGCCCACCGGTCGGACGGGTGGATGTTGAGGCCGGCGAGCAGGCTGTTGCTCTCCTCGTTGTAGCTGAGCAGGTTGCGGGAGTAGCCATCCTGGCCACCCATGACCGTGCCGGCTCAACCGTCGAAGACGGGGATGCACGCCGGGGCGTCGAGGCTCATGTCCTGGTAGGCCCAGGCGGCGTACCAGTCCCAGCTCTCGCCGCCGGGCGACCAGAAGGTGACGGTCGCGGTCTGGCGGTTCTTCGACCAGTCGGTCAGGTCGCCGTCCGAGTTGTCGCCGTCCCACCAGGCATAGCGGCCGCTCAGGGTCGAGGAGCCGAACGACCAGCCGAGGGTCAAAGCGGCCTGGCTCCAGCTCGAGGCCGAGGCGGTGGTCTCGGCGATCCGGGTGTCGTGCTGGTCGTGGTACTGCGGGGTCTCCGGGTTCCACGGGTTGGGGTAGCGGTCCGACACCAGGGTCGAGCAGGTGCCGTTGATCAGCGTGAAGGCGTTGTCGACCTCGGCGTGCTTGAGCTCGGCGTCGAGCCTGAGCCCCTTGGCCGGGCGGACGCGGTAGCTGGCGCCGATCAGGTTGGTGGTCGTCTCCTTCTCGCCGGGCAACACCTCGTAGTACTCGCGGTCGATCACCCCGAGGTTCCAGAAGCCGCGGAGGGTGCCGAGCTTGCGGCCGAAGCGGTAGCTCGCGTCGAGCTTGGACTCGAGGCCGTCGCGGTTGAGCACCGAGTAGCGGGTGTGGTCGAAGTTGATGCCGTAGATGTCCTCGTAGGTCAGACCGGCCTGGGGCCCGGCCATGGTCGTCCGCTCGATGGTGTCGATGAAGACGTTGTCGGTCTCGGCCTGGTAGACCTTGCCGTGCCAGCGCAGGTTGAGGTGGTCGCCGAAGCGCTTGGCGGCGGTGACGACATAGCCCGCGTACTCGGCGGTGTTCTGGGTGCCGCGGTTCTCGGTCTCCGACCAGACGCCGTTGGCGGTGATTGCGAGGCCGTTCTCGCTCGCCCAGCGGAAGTCGAGGCGGGTGATGCTCTTGTCGATCTCGGGCTTGAGGTCGACCGGCACCGGGCCGACGTCGTCGTCGTACTGCATCCGGTTGTCGAAGACCGGCGTCTGGAGCTCCGGGTGAAGGTTGTTGTCGAAGGTCCCGATCACCGAGGGCACCGCCTCGCGGAGCTGGCGGTCGGTGAAGCGGGCGCGGACGACGCCGCTCTTCCAGGCCAACGCGGCCTCGATGGTCGCGTCGCTGGTGTCCTGGTCGCGCCGGTGCGCCTGGCTCTTGATGTGGCAGGTGTCGCAGTGGTTGGTGGTGAAGGCCTGGGTGTGGCCGCTGCGGTTCTGCTCGCGGTACTCGACCGCCAGGGTGAGCGGCCGGAAGCCGGGGAACTGGAGCTCGGTGCGGTCCTCGAAGACCGAGTAGTCGACGAGGTACTCCTGGTCCGGGTTGAAGTCGGTGTGCTGCACGACCTTGCCGTTGCGCGAGGTCGACTCGAGGTTGGTCATCGGGTCGTGGCCGAGGCGGTGCGGGAAGCGGGTGTAGGTGTTGTGCGACCGCACCATGCGCTGGAT
>JALOLD010000129.1 GCA_025456145.1 Thermoanaerobaculales bacterium
CCCATCATCTACGACATGATCGATTTCGCGTGCGGGCTCTTCGACCGCGACGTGAAGCTGCTCGCGCAGGCACGCACGCTCCCGGCGTTCCTGGGTACGCTCGGCTTCTGCGTGGAAGCCGCCCTGCAGCGTCTGGGCGGGCGGGAGCAGCTGGAGCCGGGCGACGTGATCTGGAGCACGGCGGGCTACGACAACGGGTGTCACCCCCAGGACGCCGTGATCATCGTCCCGGCCTTCCTCGACGACGACCTCGTCGGCTACGCGGTCATCAAGGCCCACCAGTCCGACATCGCGGCCATCGACGTCTACCCGCTCAACACGACCGACGTCTTCCAGGAGGGCGTCATCTTCCCGGCGGTGAGGCTCTACCGCGGCGGTGAGCTTCAGCAGGACATGTACAGGACCATTCTCGCCAACACCCGGTATCCGGAGGCTCTCGAGGGTGACATGAACGCGCAGATCACCGCCACCCGCCTGGGAGCGGTGTCGCTGTCGAGGCTCGTCGAGAAACACGGCCGGGAGGTCTTCGCCGCGAGCGTGGAGCGGATGTTCGCGCACGGCGAAGCCATCGTGCGCAGCAGGCTCCAGGCGATCCCCGACGGACGGTACGTGGCCACGTGCAGCATGGATGACGACGGTATCGGCACCGACATGGTCGTCTACGACGTCGCCCTGGAGGTCGACGGCAGCGACGTCGTGGTGGACTTCTCCGAGGCCCCTCCGGTGCAGCAAGGCCCCATCAACTGCCCGCTCCCCGCTGTGGTCGCCTCCAGCCGCATCGCGGTCTACGCGCTGGCGGGGGTCGATGAGCCGCCGAACGAAGGCCACTTCCGGCCCATCGCCACCCGGGTGCGGCGGGGCAGCATGTTCTGCCCCGAGCCGCCGGCGCCCATCTTCGTCTACGGGTGGGCGAGCGACATGGCGGTCGAGGGCCTGCAGGCCGCGGTCGCGGACGTCATGCCGGAGTCCGTCGCGGCCGGCAGCGGCGGAGATCTCTGCGGTGTCGGCTGGTGGGGCGAGTATCGCGACGGCACGCCGTGGTCCATCGGCCCCGATCATCCCGTCGGACAGGGCGCGACCCACGATGCCGATGGAGCGCACTGCCTGTTCATCCTGCCGCTGTCGGGCCTGCAGGTGACCTCCATCGAAGTCGTCGAGCTCAGCGCTCCGCTGATCGTCGAGTGCTATGAGCTGGCGCCGGATTCGGCGGGCGCGGGCCGCTGCCGGGGCGGACTCGGTGTGGATGTCGACTTCCGGCTGCTCGAGGACGCGTACTTCAACTGCATCGTGGAGCGCACCAAGTCGCCGGGCTGGGGACTGGCCGGCGGTCACGCGGCCCGTCCGAACCACTGCGTCCTCGAGTACCCGGACGGCGCGAGCGAGCCGGTGGCCAAGGTGACGCGGATGCTGCTGGCAGAGGGGACTCGAGTGCTCCTCCGCACGGGCGGCGGCGGGGGCTTTGGCCCACCGTCCGAGCGCCCGGTCGAGAAGGTCATGGAAGACATCAGGGAGGGGGTCATCACGCCGGCCGAAGCCCATCGACAGTACCCGCAGCTGGGCGCCGCCCGTGAGGGGGATGGGGGCCGTCCGGTGGAGGCGGTGACGAGCGTTCCTCCGGCCCCGCCATGGTCACGATGAATCAGGGAGCAGAACCATGAGACTCGCCACTGTGCGCCGCGCTCGACGAGGACGGCTGTCCGCGATCGCCGTCTTCACCTTCTTGCTGCTCGTCTTCCTGGTCCCGGCTGCTCATGCAGCGGCGGCCGAAGGGAGCTCGCCGGATCCGGACTCCGGAGTCGCCTTGCGCGTCGGCTGGACGGTCGAGCCGGACAACCTCAACCCGTTCGCCGGCTACAGCGTTGAGCTCTACCACCTGAACTACGACTGTCTGGTCGGCTGGGAGCCGGGCGACCTGCAGCCGCGCCCCGAGCTCGCCACGAGCTGGGAGAGCTCAGCCGACGGCAAGGTGTGGACCTTCCATCTGCGCGAGGGCGTCAGGTGGCAGGACGGCGTGCCCTTCACCGCGGACGACGTCAAGTTCACCTTCGACTACATCATCGACAACAGCATGGCGTACTTCACGTCCTACACCGACTACATCGAGGAAGTCGAGGTCGTCGATCCCCTCACGGTGCGCTTCGTCTGCAGCAAGCCCAAGGCGAACATGCTGGGTATGCTCGTGTACATCCTGCCGAAGCACATCTGGTCCGAGATCGACCCCGAGAAGGCCGCAACCAGCTACCAGAACGACCCCCCCGTCGTCGGCACCGGGCCGTTCCAGATCGTCGAATGGGAGAAGGGCAGCCATGTCGAGCTGCAGGCGAACAAGAGCTACTGGCGCGGCGCGCCCAAGGTCGACAAGGTCCTCTTCGAGTACTACACCAACGCCGACACGATGGCGGCCGACGTGCAGTCCGGCCACCTGCAGGCGGCATGGGGCATTCCTCCCGCTGCGATGGGCAAGCTCAACGCCTCCGGCGACGTCGCGGCCATCGGAGGGGCCTTCAACGGTTTCACGATGCTCGCCTTCAACTGCTACGACTCGCCGGACTCCCTGGGCAACCCCGTCCTCCGAGACTCCGCCTTCCGGCAGGCGCTCGACTGGGCCGTCGACAGGGGGAAGATCGTCCAGTTGGCGCATCAGGGCTACGCGCGCCCGGCTACGAGCATCCTTCCGCCCGACTATTACGCGAAGGACATGGACTACCACTGGGAGCCGCCGGCCGGCCTGGCCCGGACGTTCGACCTGGCCAGGGCGGGCCAGCTGCTCACCGCGGCCGGCTACCCGCTGAAGGACGGCGTGCGCCTCGACAAGCAGGGCGCACCCGTCGCGTTGCGGCTGTTCGCCCGCAGCAACTCCCCGACCGATCAGGTCGCCGCCAAGCTGATCGCCGGCTGGTTCGAGCAGCTCGGACTCCGCATCAAGCTCGACGTGGTCGACGAGGGCTATCTGATGAGCGCCATCTACAACTACAAGGGAGCCACGTACGCGCCCGACTACGACACGTTCGTGTGGTACGGCAGCAGCGACCCGGACCCCAACTACGTGCTGTCCACGTTCACCGCGGCGCAGATAGGCGGCTGGGGCGTTTCGGGCTGGGTCGATCCCGAGTACGAGCGGCTCTATAGCCGGCAGGCGACGACGGTGGATCCGCAGGCACGCCTGCCGCTCGTGCACGAGATGGAGGCGTTGCTCTACCGCGACAGCGTCATCCTCTCGCTCACCTATCCCGAGTGGCTCCAGGCCTACGACGACAAGCAATGGGCGGGCTGGGTCAAGTCGCCGGCCACCAACGGCGGGGTGATCTACAACTGGTACTCGATCGACAGCTACCTTTCGGTCCACCCGAGATCCGGGGCAGGGCCCGCTGACGGATCTGGCGTGCCCGTGTGGCCGTTCGCGGTCGCCGCCGCCGCCGTCGCGTTGACGGCGGTGATGCTGATCCGGGCCAAGCGCAGGTCGAGGGCCGAGACAGCAGACTAGGGGCGGACCTGCGCGGGCGAGAGTCCGAGCTGGCCTGCGAGGAACGCGGCGAGCAGCTCGAGCGCCCGGGTCACCGGCATCTCCTCGTACCCGATCACGCAGCGGTAGGCGAA